>JAXMHJ010000099.1:0-10472 GCA_046346795.1 Kiritimatiellia bacterium | reverse complement strand
CCCCCTCGGTAAGCCGCAGCACCTTCTACCGGCGCTTCAAGGAGGAAACGGGTTCACCGCCGGCCCGCATGCTGAGGGCGGCCCGCCTGAAGGAAGCCGCCCGCCTGTTGCGGGAAAGCCGGGTCGGCATCGCCGAGATCGCGCGCAACTGCGGCTTCTCCAGCGCCAACTATTTTTCGCAGGTCTTCCGTCGCGAGTTCGACGTCACGCCCAAGGAATACCGGGAGAGCAAAAGCTGAGCGCCCTCCCCCCGCGGGGAGAGACATAACCTGTAGTCAAACTGACACACATTGATACTACCGCAACCTCTTGCCGTCCAGTAGGCTTGACCACTGGAGTCATGTCTGGACAAATGTTGTCCTGTCGCCGGCGGGACCGCTTGTCGGGGCATCATTCCGATCCTTTCGTTCCGAACCACCAAACGGCGCGGACGGAACGGGCTTCCGGATGCATATCCCATGACCAAACCGATCCTCATTTTCACTCTGGCCGCGGCCGGGTTGATCCCGCCGCCGGCCGGGGTTCGCGCCGTCACCTACACGTGGGACGGTGGAGGTGCGGACACCAACTGGGACAGCGCCGGAAACTGGAACGTGGACGGGGTGCCGGTCGATGGGGATGTTCTGGTGTGGAATGGGTCGGGCGGATCCAACACCAAGTACACGTCGACCAACAACCTGCCGGCCGACGCCGACATCGCCGGGCTCAGCTTCATCAACGGCATCGGCGGCCACGCCCTGTCCGGCAACCGGATCGAACTGACCGGCGACATCGTCAATGCCACCTCCAACAGCACCGGCACCCAGTGGCTGAACTTCGACCTGCTGCTGAGCGGCGCCCCCCGCACGGTTGGCGCGAACGCCAGCGTCGCCCTGAGCAATTCCGGAAACACGTACGACCTGACCTTCCGGGGCGCGATCTCCGGGGATCAGACCCTCATCGTGACCGGCGACGCCAACGGCAAGGTTCGCTTCGACGGCGTCATCGCGACGACCGCGGGGCTGACGGTCAACATGACCGCGGGCGGGCGGACCGAGTTGTACGCGGCCAACACCTACACCGGATCCACCACGCTGAACAGCGGCACCCTCGCGCTGTACGGGGGCGACGACCGTTTGCCGGCGACCACCGCGCTCGTCTTCACCAGCGCCGCCACCCTCGACGTCGGCGCGACCAGCCGAACGCTGGCGGGTCTGACAGGGGACAACAGGGGTGACCGGCAATCTGCGCGGCACCGGGGGGACGGTGGCCCTGGAACGGATTCACCCTATGGGCGGGACGGTCGCGGGCGCCACCCAGACCCTGGACGCGCGCAACCTCTCGGCACCTGGTGGTCGCCGCCGCCGGCCAGACCGTCAGCATCGGCGGACAATTCACCGGCGCCGGCGGCACCGCCGAACACGAGTCCTCTATCTGCGCCGAACACCGTGCTGACCGCGACGACACCGCGCGTCGGCCCGGTCGATCTCAACGCGTTCAGCGGTGATCGCGGACTCAGTTCGGGCACCCTCCACCTGGGACAGGCGAACGTTTTGAACGTGGGCACGATCCAGACCGGCGGCAGCGGCGCCGGCAATGCGACCGTGCAGTTCGCAAGCGGGCTGACCGGCCCCGTGCTGACCCTCCGCGGCGTCACCGGCGGCTCCAGCCGGGCCAACATCACCAACGGCCGCGCGTACGACGTGTACGACAATTCCACGGTGACCTTCAATCTGGGCGGAGGGGTGACCGACGCGATGGTCGGCACGCTGATCGCCCTGAACGGAGTCGGCGCCGCCGTGGCGCACACCGGTGTCTTCACCATGGGCGCCGGGACGCTCGACGCCACCACCATCTACGTGGTCTACGACGCCGCGGGCGGGGACAGCCGCTACCAGACGGGCAACCTCAACGGGACGCTGAACGCAACAGCAGGGGAACGACCCGGGCATCCACCCTGTACATGGCCCACAACGGCGGATACGGCGTGCCGCAGGCGGTGCTCAACCTCAGCGGACGGCCTGCCGGACCCGCAAGGCCATCGAGCATGTCGGGCACCGCGAGCGCCCCGGACCTTCAACTGGAACGACGGGTACATCCGGAACTATGACGCCGCCACCAACCTGACCATCACCTTCAACAACTTCACCGCGTTCAAGCTGGTCGGAACGAGCCTGCGAGTTCGCCATCGACGCCTCCCGCACCGCCACGGTGCAGGCCCGCTTTCCGATACCGGCGGCCTGCGGAAGACCGGCCCCGGGACGCTGCTGCTGAATGCCGTCAACACCTATGAGGGTGACACCGACGCGCTGGAGGGAACGCTGCTGGTGCATGGATCATTGAACGCGGCCGGCCTGATCAACGTCGCCGCCGGCGCGACCCTCGGCGGCGGCGGAAGCGGCGGCAATGCGCGGGTCGCCTCCGGGGCCACCCTCGCCCCCGGGCCGGCCGGATTTCGCCGACAACGAGCTTTCCCTGTCCAGTCTTTCCCTGGACGCCGATTCTATCCTGGCCTTCGACCTGGACGTTCCCACCGAATTTGGCAACCCGTCCCCTCCGCCCTGGGCGACCATGTCCTGCTCGGCGGCGCCCTGCGCTCGACGGGGTTCTCCGCATCAACGCCCGCGCCGGCTTCTCCGCACAGATCGACCGTCGCTGGACCCTGTTCACCTATCCGACCGGCGGCGGCCGGCTTGATGACCGGGGGCTGACCATCGATCCGGCCAATTCCAGCAATCTCCCGGCCCCGCCGGAAGGTTTCCCTCCTATCTGATCGACACATCTACGGACGGCTACGTCTTTCTCGCGCTGGCCGTGCCCGAGCCCCCGCGACCGCGACACTTGTGGCCGTCGGATTGACCCTTCTCCTGCGCCGACGCCCGGGAAGGGCCTCGTCGCCGAAAATCACGGGAGGACCACGCCATGACTGAACCATCCGTCTCCGTCCATCACCGGCGGGGCCTTTTGCCCGCCCTTTTCTTCCCTGAGCCCGACCCTCATCCTGACGCACCCGCACCGGCGCAGACCACCCGCACCTGGAGTGGGCGCGCCAGCGGCGACATGTCGGTCGCGTCCAACCTGGAGTCCGTCCGGCGTGCCCGCCGTGGCCAGCAGCGACCACATGGTGTTCGACTGGGTCAGCGCCCAGACCAGCCTGACCTTTCTGCAAGGGCACGTTCAACAACAGTCCCGGTCTGGGCAACATCACCCTCGCCGCCACCCAGACCGCCGCCCTCACCATGAACAATGCCGGGACCGCCGGCGCGGTATTCCGGTTGAACGCCAATTCAAGCGTCTCCATCGCCGCGGGCGCGGGCGCCTTTTCGATGGGCACGGGGGGCAACACGTTCCTGATCAACCTCTCCAACGGCGGGTCGGGCAACACCTTCACCAACAATTCCTCGAATCCGGCCGTCATCGGCACGGCGGTGTCCATCAACGCCTCGAGCGGCACCAACGGCCTGGCGATCTTTGACGGGAGCGGCGACTGGAACATCACCGGGCTGCTGACCGCCTCCGTCAGCCGCGGGGTGACCAAAAACGGTGCGGGCACCCTGACCTTCTCCGGAAACAACGCGTATGCGGGCCCGACCGTCGTCAACGCCGGCACCCTGCGGCTCAACCATGCCAACGGCGCGGGAACCGGGGCGATAACCCTGGGCGACGCCGCCCTTTCTCTTTATCGATCAGGCTCCACCACCACCTACGGTTTCAACGGTCTGACGTCGCAGGCGGGCACCTCCGGCAGCCTGACGGTGGATGGATCCGGCTCCAACGCCGGGACGGGGACCAACGCCACCTATTCCTTCGGGACCATCAACGTCGCCGGAACCCTCACGGTGGCGCGCGCCCTCGGCGGAGACCGGCCACACCATCTTCAGCGATGTGCTGACGGGAGGCGGGACGCTGGTGATCGAAAACACGAATGGCGGGACCGCCCCCAGCGCCTCCGCGATCGGTCGGGCGAATTTCTCCAGCACCGCCAACACCTTCAACGGCGCGGTGATCGTGAGCAACGGCGGGAACTTCCTGAACAGCACCACCAATCCCTCCTACACCTCGGCGCAGGTGGACGCGGGTGAGCCTGCGCTTCACCATCCTGGGCAGCGGCACGACCACCACCATCGGTCAACTGAACGGCGCGGGCGCCTTCACCAAGAACAACTCCGCCACCCTCGCCACGCTGGCGGTCGGGGAAGGTAATTTCACCGGCGTGATCGGCCAGACCGCGCTGACCGCCACCGGAACGGTCGGGCTGACCAAGTTTGGTCCCGGGACGCTTTCCCTGGGCAGGAGCAACACCTATTCCGGCGCGACCACGGTGAACGCCGGCGTGCTGCGCGCGGGGGCTTCATCCACGGTGTTCGGCAGCAATTCGGCCGTCACCCTGGCCAACACCTCCGGCGTGACGCTGGACCTGAACGGATACAACGTCGCGATCGGCTCGCTGGCGGGTGGCGGCGCCTCGGGCGGGAATGTCACCCTGGGGGGCGGTACGCTCACCACCGGGGCGAACAACACCTCCACCTCGTACGCCGGAGGCATCAGCGGGGCGGGCGGCCTGAACAAGGCCGGGAGCGGCACCATGACCCTGTCCGGGGGCAGCACCTACGGCGGCACCACCACGCTGGGCGGCGGCACGCTCGCCCTGAGCGGAGGAAACAACCGTCTGCCCGCCGGCACGACGCTGGTATTTACCGCGGCCTCCACACTGGATGTCGGTTCCACCAGCCAGACCCTCGCCGATCTCGAGGGGGGCAACGGCGTGACGGGGAACCTGCGCGGCAGCGGCGGCACGGTCACCATCGCGGGTGGATTCACCCTGGGCGGGACGGCCGCGAGCGCGACCCAGACGGTGGACGCGCGCAACCTCTCCAACCTGGTCGTCAACGCCAGCGGCCAGACCGTCAACATCGGCGGGCAATACACCGGCGGCGGAAACAACGCCGAACACGGCGTGCTGTATCTGTCGCCGAACACCACCCTGACCGCGACCACGCTCCGGGTGGGGCCGGTGGATCTGAACGCCTTCAGCGCCGACCAGGGCGCCAGCTCGGGCACGTTGTATCTCGGCCAGAGCAATATCCTGAACGTCGGAACGCTGCAGACGGGCGGCTCCGGCGGCGGAAATGGCACGGTGCAGTTCGCCTCCGGCCTCACCAACCCGACGGTGACGATCCGGGGGGTCACCGGCGGATCGAGCAGGGCCACCATCACCAACGGCCGCGCCTATGACGTGTACTCCGGGTCCGCGGCCACCTTCAATCTGGACGGCGGCACGACCGATGCCATGGTCGGAACCCTGATCGCTTTCAACGGGGTCGGGGCCGCCGTTTCCCACAGCGGAGCCTTCACCATGGGGGCGGGCACGCTGGACGCCACCACCATCTATGTTGTCTATGACGCCGCGGGCGGGGACAGCCGGTATCAGAGCGGCGATCTGACCGGCACGTTGAATCTCAACAGCGGCGGCACCACCAAGGTCTCCACCCTTCACATGGCCCACAACGGGGGCTACGGGGTGCCGCAGGCGACGCTGAACCTCAACGGCGGCAGCACCCTGCAGGTGGCGACGCTCAGCGGCATGTCGGGCACCGCGCAGGGGACCCGCACCTTCAACTGGAACGAGGGCACGATCCGGAACTACGACGCCTCCACCAACCTCACCATCAACAACAACTTCTCGGCCTTCAACCTCGTCGGCGCCTCCTCCACCCACGCCTTTCTGATCGACAGCGGACGGACCGGGACCGTGAACATGGCCATGGGCGGCACCGGGGGGTTCACCAAACAAGGCGCGGGGGCGCTGGTGCTCACCGCCGCCAGCAGCTACAGCGGCCCGACGGTGATTGAGGATGGTCTGGTGACGGTCTCCGGCGGAAACGGCATCGGTGACAACTCGGCGGTCACCCTTTCCTCCGTCAACACGGGCGCGGGTCTGCGCCTCAACGCCTCGGAGACCGTCTACTCCCTCGCGGGCGGCTCGGCCTCCGCCGGCGGGGTCAACCTGCAGGGCAACCCCCTGACCGCCGGCCTGCAGGCGGGCAACGCCAGCACCACCTACTCCGGCGTCATCTCCGGCACGGGCAGCCTGGTGCGCCGCGGCGCCGGCACCCTCACCCTGACCGGTGCCAACACCTTCACGGGCGGCATGACCATCCGCGACGGCGGCACCGTTTCGGTGGCGACCCTGGCGGCGGCGGGGACGGCCCAGCCTCTGGGCGCGGGGACTGCGCCGGTCGTCTTCGACGGCAACAACGCCACCCTGGAGATCACCGGCGTCATCTCCACCTCCAACCGCGGATTGCAGCTCGGGGCGACCGGCTTCACCTCGGTGCTCAAGGTGGACGGCACCCTCAACCACTCCGGCGCCGTCACCGGCGGCTCCTCCTCCTCCACCTTCGCGAAGAGCGGCGCGGGAACGTACAACTTCAGCGGGGAGGGCAACTGGTCCGGCGATCTGGCCGTCACCCAGGGGACCTTCCATCTGACCGGCGGCGGATCCATCCAGAATGCCGGGCACCTGACCGTGACCAACGGCTCGGCCGTCCGGTTGCAGAGCACCGGCATGGTCCGCCTGGCGGCGGTGGACGTGACGGACGGCGCCGTCGAGCTGGAGTCCGGCACCCTGCGCACCAACAGCATCACCGTCTCCGGGACCTCCTCGTTCAACTGGGGCGCGGCCACGCTGACGGTGCAGAACAACGCCGGCGGCAGCAGCGGCACGGTGGACCGCACCGGTGCCGGCGGCGCCCCCTCCGGCCCCGTTCTGCAGGAAGGCACGGTGCTGACCGTGAACAACCCGGGCGGTGTCTTCGCCTCCCAGGCGGGGTCCGTTCTCGACCTGGGGTCGCTCTACCTCAGCGGCACCCTGCGCTACGACCAGATCAAGGTGACCGGCACGTTGAACCTGGCGGCCGAGGAGACCCTGCGGGTCGGCATCAATCCGTATCTGCTGCGGCCCAGTTCGCCCTCCTCCCTCTCCACCGGCGACTGGGGCACGTTTGTGCTGGTGCATGCGGACGTGATCACGGGGACCTTCGACCACTTCGAGGGGGTCGGCTCCGACAGCATCGGGTGGACGCAGTTGCCGACGCAGTTTAACACCGGTCTCGACCCGTCCAGCCTGGCGCTGAACCAATGGGTGCTGGAATATCGAACCGGGTTCGGCCCCCTGGCCGGCGGCGACGCGCTGCTGCTTCACTACAAGGTGGCGGGATCGGTTCCGGAACCCGCCGCGGCCGGCCTGGCCGTGGCGGGAGCGCTGCTGGCGCGCAGCCTGCGCCGCGGCCGCCGGGAGGGATGACCCGGACTCCGCCCCCGGATTTCACGCCATGTACGGACCGCCTCCTGCTTTTATGCCGTCCTTTCGCATTGTTTTGCGGGTTTCAGACGTCAGAATGGAATCCCGAACATGAAATCGCGAGTCCAACCGGTTTCCCGCGGAGTTGACGGACGGGCGAAAGCCCGGCTGTCCGCCGCGACCACGCTGCTTCTCATGGCCGCGACCGCGGGGGCGCAGACCACCCGCACCTGGGCCGGCGCCGACGGGAACATGGCCACCGCCGCGAACTGGAGCCCGTCCGGCGTTCCGTCCGTGGCCAGCGGCGACCACATCGTGTTCGACGGCTCCAGCGCCCAGACCGCGCTCACCTTCCTGCAGGGCACCTTCAACAACAATCCCGGGCTGGGCAACATCACCCTGGCCGCCACCCAGACCGACGCCCTCTCCATGGACAACGCCGGAACGGCCGGCGCGGTGCTCCGTTTGAACTCCAATTCGAGCCTTGCCATCGCGGCCGGGGCCGGGACCTTCTCGCTGGGAACAGGCGGCAACACGTTCTTCCTCAACCTCTACAACGGCGGTGCGGGCAACACCTTCACCAACAACTCCGCGAACCCGGCCGTCATCGGCACCTCCGTGTCGATCAACGCCTCCAGTGGCGTCAACGGGCTGGCGATCTTTGACGGCAGCGGGGATTGGAACGTCACGGGTTTGATCACGTCGGCGGTGACAACGCAGGTGATCAAAAACGGCGGCGGCACCTGACCTTTTCCGGCAACAGCTCGTACGCGGGGCCGACCGTCGTCAACGCCGGCACCCTGCGCCTCAACCACGTCAACGGGGCGGGCACCGGCGCGATGACCCTCGGCAACGCCACGCTCTCCCTCTACCGCTCGGGGGCGACCACCACCTACGGATTCAACGGACTGACGGCGCAGGCGGGCACATCCGGCCTGCTGGTGGTGGACGGATCCGGCTCGAACGCCGGAACGGGAACCAATGCGACTTACTCCCTCGGAACGGTCAGCGTCGCCGGCACCCTCACGGTGGCGCGGCCGGCCGGCGGCACCGGGCACACGATCTTCAGCGGATTGCTGGCGGGAGGCGGGACGCTGGTAATCGAAAACACCAATGGCGGGACCGCCCCCGGCGCCTCCGCGATCGGCCGCGCGAATTTCTCCAGCTCTGCCAACACCTTCAATGGCTCGTTGATCGTGCGCGACGGCGGCAACTTCCTGAACAGCACCACCAATCCCTCCTACACCTCGGCGCAGGTGGACGCGGGGGATACTTCACCATCCTGGGCGGCGGCACGACCACCACCATCGGGCAACTGAACGGCGCGGGCGCCTTCACCAAGAACAACTCCGCCACCCTCGCCACGCTGGCGGTCAGGGAAGGTGATTTTTCCGGCGTGATCGGCCAGACCGCGCTGACCGCCACCGGAGACGGTCGGTCTGACCAAGTTCGGCGCCGGGACGCTGACTCTCGGCGGGAGCAGCACCTACTCGGGCGCGACCGCCGTCAACGGCGGGACCCTGCGCCTGAACCATGTCAGCGCCGCGGGCTCCGGAGCGCTCACCCTGGGCGATGCCACGCTCTCCCTGTACCGCTCGGGGGCGACCACCACCTACGGGTTCAACGGGCTGACCGCGCAGGCGAGAACCTCCGGACGGCTCACGGTGGACGGCTCCGGCGCAAACGCCGGGACGAGGACCAACTCACCTATACCTTCGGCACGGTCAACGTCGCCGGCACCCTCACGCTGGCGCGGCCGGCCGGCGGCACCGGACACACGATCTTCACCAACGTGCTGGCGGGTTCCGGAACCCTGGTGGTCGAAAACACCAACGGCGGGACCGCGCCGGGGGCCTCGGCATATGGTCGGGCCAATTTCTCCGGCAGCGCCAACACCTTCAACGGCTCGGTGACGGTGCGAGACGGCGGGAATTTCATGAACAACACGCAGAACCCGTCCTACGCGGCGCTGACGGTGGACGCGGGCGGTTATTTCACCCTGGTGAGCAACGGCAGCACCTCGACCATCACGGTCGGCGACCTGGCGGGGAGCGGCACCTTCACCAAGAACGTCACGAGCCTGCTGTCGGTTCTGGCGGTCGGCCAGGGGAGTTTTTCCGGCGTGATCGGCGAGAGCGCCCTTGGGGCCACCGGAACGGTCGGTCTGACCAAGCAAGGCGCCGGAACCCTCACCCTCTCCGGAACCAGCACCTACACCGGCGCGACCGCGGTGAACGAGGGCGTGCTGCGCGCGGGTGCTTCGACCAGCGTATTCGGCGGCAACTCGGCCGTCACCCTCGCCAACACGTCCGGCGCCACGCTGGATCTGAACGGATACGATGTGTCGATCGGCTCCCTGGCGGGCGGCGGGGCGGCGGGCGGGAACGTCACCCTGGGCGCCGGGATGCTCACGCTGGGCGGCAACAACGCCTCGACCACCTTCGCGGGCGTCATCAGCGGGAGCGGCGGCCTGACCAAGGTGGGCAATGGCAGCCTGACCCTGCAGGGCGCCAACACCTATGCCGGCGGCACGGTGTACAACTCCGGAACGGGGGCCTTGCAGGTTTCGGGCGATCAGTCGGCCGCCACCGGCGGATGGGGCATCGGCACGACCAGTTCCGGCGGCCGCACGGTCACCTTCACCACCGGCGCCACCATCGCGGTGGCCGCGGGCAGAACGTTCCAGATTGGCAACACCGCCGCAACCGGCACCTCGGCGCAGTCGCTGGACGTAAACGGGGCGGCGGTCGCCAATGCGGGCGCGCTGATCGTCGGCCGCGTGGCCACGCTGAACTTCACCGCGAACGACGGAGGCGTCTGGAACCAGTCCGGGCCGATGAGCATCCAGGCCGTGGGGGGATATGGCGCGACGGTCAACGTGAGCGCGGGCGCCCTCTTCACCTATTCGGGGACTGACCGCATCATGCTATACGGCGGAACGAACGACAGCGGCACCTCCCGCCTGAACATCGCGGGCGGCACCTTCGCCACGTCCGCCGGATTTGACCGCACGGGCGACACGCCCTCGCGGACGCAGGTCAACCTGAGCGCGGGCGGCACCCTCAGGCTGACCCAATCCGTTCCGTCCCTGACCCAGGGGGTCAACAGCGTGCAGATGTCGTTCGGGACCGGCGGAGGGGTGATAGACACCAATGGGTACGACGCCGGCATTTCCACCGGGATTTCCGGT
>JAXMHJ010000098.1:0-10544 GCA_046346795.1 Kiritimatiellia bacterium | reverse complement strand
CAGGCCATGAAAGCAGGGCGGGAGCAAGGACGACGAAACGTCCCATTTCCCGGAGGAATGGTTGGTGGTGGACTGGTTTTGGATTCATCTTCACATGGCGTTGACACCGCGACCGCGGCGTTTTGATGAGGTCACCCCGTATTTGAACCCCTACCTTTAGACAACGAATACAAATGAAACAAGCTGTTTGGCGGGTATTGTGGGGGGAACCCCGATCGTTAGAACCTCGTCCGGCGGGCGCGCGGAGCGACTGGCGGGAGGCGTCCTGAATGGCCTGCGGGGATTTTCCCGGGCTACGAGTGCTTTCCGTGTCGATTTCCAGTGCGCATTCGGGCTCACGCTCCGCCCGGATTTTCTGTGATGCGGGTTTTCCCTGCCACACGGGCACAAGCGCCCCTCGGCGGGCGGATTTCCCGTCGGACGAACACGGGCGTCACTGCAGCAAGGTCGGCGGCGCTCAGCCGTCCGGCGGCGCACTCCTGTGTTTGGGCGGGCGGCCGCGGGGTCGCTTTGGGAACAGCTCCCGGACAAACTGCTTCCACCAGCGCAGCCAGTTCAGCGGAACCAGCAGGATCGCCTTGAGCCGGTGGGCGTGGCGCACCAGCTTGACCGGCACGGTGACCAGGTAACGGATGAGACTGCGCGTGCGCATGGCCTGGGCGTCGTCGGGCAGATGCAGGATCTGAAAGGCGGTCATGAGGTCAAAGGCGAGCATGCCCAGGGCGTACCACATCCGGTTGGCCACCAGGCTCTGGCAGGGCGGATGGTGGAGATCCAGATCGCTCAACAGTTCGCTGAAGCCTTGCTCGCGCGCCCCCTTGAGATGATGCCGCGCAAAGAGGGCGCGGGCGGACTCCGGGTCGTGCGCGCCGGCCGTTTTCCCCGCACGGCCCGCCACAAAGGCGTAGTGGTGGAGGGGCAGCCCGTCCTGGTCGTGCCAGCGCACCACGGCAAAGTCCACCGGATGGGAGCACTCTTCCCCGGGCATGTGGCGCACCCAGGCGAACTGTTCGAGGATCGCCTGCCCTTTTCGACCGATGCTCTCGCGCGGCGGGGTCCAGCGCGCCGCGGGCAGTTCGCGCGCGAGGCGTTCCGGGATCTCCGTCCATTTGTTGTAGGAGACGCTCCAGCCCCACGTTTCCGCGTCGATCTTCATCAGGTACCCGCCCGCGCTGGAACCGCTGTCGGCGTAGAAGTGCGCGGTGCCGGTCCGGGCGGCGTCCAGCCAAAGCGGGCGGGTGTCCGCCAGGAGCGCCGGCAGATCTTCGCTCACGTCGCGGCTGCCGTCGCCGAAGACCCCGCCGGCGAGGAAAGGGCCCACCCAGAGCGTCTGCCAGGAGAGGGTGGTGTCGCCGTTGTAGTTCAAGGCCGCGCCCTCGAAATGTTTTCCGTACAGTTCGAGCTGGGTGTCGTCGAAGAAGATTTCCAGCACGCCGTCGCGGCGCACACGCCTGGCGTCCGCGCGCTGCAGGACCCAGGCGATGAACTCGCGGGTCAATCCCTGGAGCGCGTCGACGCTCTCCGGGGTCTGCGCGCGCAGCCACTCCCCGAGGCTGGAGGCGGCCGCCCCGCGTTGAATGCCCAGCACCTCGTTGAGGACCGGATCGCGATCCCGAAGCAATTTTTCCGCATCGGAGAGGCCGGCCCCGCCGCAGCAGAAACTGAGGACGATTTGCGCGACCAGGACCTCCGGACCGTACCCGTGGGAGGTGTCCTTGCGGGGGTCGAGACAGCGCAACGCGCGAATTTTTTCCCAGAGGCCGAACTCGCGGGCGAGGGCGTCCAGGGCGATGAGTCCGCCATGGACGCTGATGCCCTCGGCGGCGGCGGCTTCGACATCGAAGGCGGGGGTTTTCTTGCTGTGAGTGGTCATGGCTGCTTATAGCACCTACAGGGTGCATATGTCAAGCGGTTTTATTACACCCGTGTGTGAAGAAAACCCAGGGGTTCTAATGATCGGGGCACCCGGAGCGCCGGGAGCCTGCCGGCCGGTGGTCGGCCGGGTCGGACCTGTTGGCCCCATCCGCCCTGCGGGGGACCCGATTTCCTGAACCAATCCCCCGTTCCGGGCGTTTCCTGTGGATGGCGGACGCCATCTTCAGGAGACCCTTCATGGACCACACGATCCCCCAACCCGCATGGAAAGACAGAATCCGGGGCCATGTCACCGGCCCGGTCGGGTCGATCCTCTTCCACATCCTCCTCATCTTCGGGATGGTCCGCTACCTCACCGGCAATCCCGAGATCATGGCCCGGCAGACCCCGGTGGAGATCAAGCTCGAGGCGAAGCCCCTCGAACTGGAGATCATCCAGGACATCAAGGAGATCTGGGTCACCGAGGAGGTCCGGGACGTTGACATGTCGGTGCCGTCCGACACGCCCGCGCTGGAGGCCGCGACGCCGTCCGACACCCCTTCACCCACACCCGGTGAAGCGCCGGCGGACCTGGAGGACCTCAAGGTGATTTCCAATGTCGAGTCGCTCGTGAGCATCTCCGGCATCTCGCGCGGGAAGGGGGGCGGGGGCTTCGGTTACAACCAGCGGGTGCGGGGCGATCTCGTCGGAACGATGTACGACCTCAAGCGCAACGCCGCGGGCGGGGCGCGCGCGCCCGACTACCTCAACGACCTGCGCTCCATCATCGACGGGCGTCTTTCCGCCAGGGCGTTCGGGCAGTTTTACCGCGCGACCAACCAGCTCTATTCGACCCACCTGTATTTCCCCAAGCAGTCGGCCGACAACGGCCCCGCCGCCTTCGGTGCGGAGAAGGAGGTGAAGCCCTCCAACTGGATCGTGCACTACAGCGGCATGATCAAGGCGCCGGAGGCGGACCGCTACCGGTTCGTCGGGATGTTCGACGACCTGCTCATGGTGTTCATCGACGGCAGGATCGCGCTCGAGTTCCTGTGGACGGGCGATCCGACCCCCTGGGCGCCGGCGGAATTCGCCGACCGGCACATGTGCTTCGCGGGCCGGCCGCTGGTCTACGGCGACTGGCTCAAGATGAACCCGCAGCAGGCGCACCGCATCGACGTGCTGGTAGGAGAACATCCCGGCGGACTGGTCGGCGGCACGCTCATGATCCAGCAGGAGCGCCGCAAATATTCCCTGGAGAGCAACGGACGCCCGATCCTGCCGGTCTTCACCGTGCAGCGCCTGACCTATCCCGAGCGCAAGGCCCTCGAGGACAACCCCGACTGGAAGTTCGACTTCCCGCCGCCGGTCTTCAACGCCTTTCCCGCCGGCGACGCCTACGCGAAGCCGAACGACGACGACATCCAGGTGAAGCTCTGACCGTTGAGCTTCTCCGGCCATGGAGGCTGCGGCTGCGGGCAAAATTCGGCGCGCCACGGCTCCCCCTGCTCAACGCCGGGCCAACGTAGCTTGAGCGTTTGGCTCGAGCGGCCCCGCCAACCGTTGGTTGGCATGGCACAATGCAAACCAATGGTTTGCGGAGCCGGACCGGCCAAGGGCCGATCCTTCGTTCGATTTGGCCGCAGCCACAAGCCCCGCGGCAGAGCGGGTGCCCAGCCCCCGCTTTACCGGCCGGTCGAATCCGCGGATTCGCGGTTGCCTGCGGCCCCGGAGTTGAGCACGATGCTCCGAATCCGCCGGCCCGGGCGGAGAGGAGATCCCCATGCGACAGACCCGAATGTTGACGACCGCCCTCGCCCTTCTCTCCACCACCCGCCTGCTGGCGGCGGACGCGCCCGCGGGGCCGTTGTTGAAGACCGGCGACCGGGTCGCGATCATCGGCGACTCGATCACCGAGCAGAAGCAATACAGCGTGATGATCGAGAGCTACCTGCGCGCCTGCGCGCCGCAGTTCCAGGCGGCGGTGATCCAGCTCGGCTGGAGCGGCGAGCGGGCGGGGGGCTTCGCGAAGCGGATGGACAACGACCTGATGGGATGGAAGCCCACCGTGGCCACGCTGTGCTACGGCATGAACGACGGCGGATACCAGCCCTACAACGAATCGATCGGCGCGGAATACCGCAAGCAGATGTCGGCGATCGCGGAGCGTTTCGCCGGCGCGGGCGTGCGGGTGGTGGTGGGATCGCCGGGGGTGGTCGATTCGTTCACCTGGCGCAAGGAGCAGCCGGACGCCGACCTGGCCTACAACGTGAACCTGGCGACCCTCGGCGGCATCGGCCGGGAGATCGCGCGAGGCGCATGGGTTCGTGTTCGCGGACGTGCACGGGGTGATGAGCAACGCGATGATCCGCGCCAAGGCGGAGCTGGGGGAGGCCTACGCGGTGGCCGGCGGCGACGGCGTGCATCCGGGGCCGAACGGGCACCTCTGCATGGCCTACGCCTTCCTCAAGGGGCTGGGGCTGGACGGACGCATCGCGGAAATCCGGCTGGCGTGGCCGGAGGGAGCGAAGGCGTCGGAGGGTCACACGGTCAAATCCGCCCGGGACGGCCGCGTGGAGATCGAGAGCACGCGCTATCCGTTCTGCTTTTCCGGCGATGCAAGGACCCCAACGCGCCGGCCGGCATCCTGCCGTTCCTGCCCTTTCAGGCGGACCTGAACCGGTTCACGCTCGTCGTGACCGGCCTGACCGCGCCGAAGGCGGATGTGGCGTGGGGCGGGGCGGCGAAGACGTTTACGCGCGAGCAGCTCGAGGCGGGCGTGAATCTGGCCGAGGCCTTCCCCGACAATCCCGCTTTTGCGCGCCCTTCCGCAAGGTGGTGAGGCCGTGGCCGCCAAGCAGAATCAGGAGACCCGGCTGATCAAGGGCATGCTCACCGGCTTCCGCGGCATCGAGGATGACCTCGCCCGGGGCGATGCGGAAACCCAGCAGGCGGTGGCGGTCCTGCGCCGGAAGATCAGCGTCCTGTTGGACGAGGCGCAAGGGAAGGCGCAGTCCGAGGTCCTCCCGGTGACGCATGTCATCCAGATCACCCCCGGGCGCAATAAGCTTGGCCGGAGGTTGCCGCATCCCTTCGTTCGGAATCCGGCCCCGGCCCGCATTCCGCGGCCAACCGCAACGTTTTTCGCCCGGCAACCCGTCATCCCGAATCCCGCCGGGGCGGGACTCGGGATGACAAACCCTGTTGACGGGGATTGAATCTGACAACAGGGGCGTCCGGTTTTCTCCGCTCGAGGCGCGATCCGACGGGCAGACCGGGGAGGTCCGTGAATCGCCGGTGCGCCGGCCCCGCATTCCGCGGCATCTTCCATTTGACGTGGCGGGCCTTGGCCGGTATGAATGGAACTGACCATGCGTGCAATATTCACCATTCCGTCCAGGCTGCGTTTGCTCCTGATCGTGCAAGCGGCTGGCATCGCGCTGTTTGCCCGGCAGGCGGGGGCGTGGTCGGACATGGCGGTGAGAGGGGATTTCAACAGTTGGGGAGTTTGAGCCTCACCCAGGCGAACGGGGTGTGGAGCGGGGTGCTGACCTCCGGGGCGAATGCGGATCCTCCGGCTTCAAGTTTTATACCAGCAACGACGGCGGAAAGTGGTTTGGCAACGGTTCCACCATTTCACTACCTGCCACCGACACTGCCACTCTGAGCGACGTTGGCGGAAACAGCAATTTCAACCAGGAGAGCGGCAAGTACTACACCTTCACCGCGAAGGACTCCAGCAGCCTCAAGGTCGCCCTTCAGGTCACCGCGGCCGCCCCCGTGGGCATCGGCACCTTCAGCAGCGAGGCCGCCAACGCCGCCAAGTTCGATCCTTCCATGGGCTCGGGCGCGGCTTCCGGCGTCCGCAACAACGTCAACACGGTCAATCTCAGCCTGGCCGTGGCGCCGGGGTCCGACGAGAAGGTGTACGTCGCCTACAGCACCGACAATTTCGCCTCCAACTTCAATGTCGTGCAGGCCACCGGCTCGGGCTCGTCCTACACCGCCGACATTCCGGCGGTCGCCGGCGGGACCACGGTCAACTACTACACCCTGACCTCCACGTGGACCTCCGGTTCCAGCCTGATCTCGGGGGTGAGCGATCAGGGCGACCTGTTGCTCAAGGCCCTCAAGGAGTCCGCGTCGAGCAAGCTCTCCTACACGACCTACAACCTCGGCAACGGGTTTCACCTGCTCAACCAGACCGCCGGGACCTCCGGAGAACGGATGCTGGAGGGCTCGACCGGGGCGAGCACCCGTTACTTCGCCGGCACCGAGACCGAGGCCCGCATCTATTCCGGCAACGTGTGGCAGGGCGCGTCCACCGTCACCCGCGACCAGTCGGCCTACGTGCTGCACTACAAGATCGGCTTTGGCGGCACCTGGAATTCCCTGTCCGGCTCCTTCAGCAACACCTCCGGCAACGACAAGTACTGGGTCGCCAACCTCAGCCTGACCGGCCTCCAGTCCGGGCGCGACATCGTCTATTACTACCTGGAGCAGACCTTCACCAATTCCGAGAAGACCTTCATCCACGCCGAGTCGCTCAACGAGCCCGCGCCCCAGGTCACCGGCAACGAGGAACGCGCCCAGATCAACCCCTTCTTCTTCGTTTACGGCGTGTCGGCCGTGCCCGAGCCCGCGTCGGCCTCCCTCGTCGCGATGGGCCTCCTGACCTTCTGGCTGCGGCGCCGGTCGATCCGGCGCGGGTGACCCCGCCGTCTTTTTCCTCCACTTGCCCCAACTCGCGCTTGGCTTTCCGCCGCGGGGTCGATAGGCTGCGGGAACTATGAGCGAGATGTCCTTCACCAACTCCGACCTCCCCGTCGTCCTCTCCGTCTCCGGTTCCGACAGCGGCGCGGGTTCGGGGATCCAGGCCGACCTCAAGACCTTCAACAACCTCGGCGTGTTCGGCGTCACCGCCATCACCTGCATCACCGCCCAGACCCCCGCGGAAATCCGCTCCATCTCGCCGGTCGCCCCCGACCTCGTCCACGAGCAGATCCGCGCCGTGTCCGACGGCTTCCCCATCGCCGCCGCCAAGACCGGCATGCTCTACAACCGCGACATCATCCTCGCCGTCGCCCGCGCCGACATCAGCCAGGGCATCCCGATCCTGGTCGTCGACCCCGAGATCGTCACCTCCTCCTCCGGAGCCCGCCTGCTCCAGCCCGACGCCATCGAGGCCCTCCGCGCCGAACTCCTCCCGCTCGCCCGCGTCGTCACGCCCAACGTGCAGGAGGCCGAGATCCTCAGCGGCATGAAGATCACCAGCGTCGAGGAGCTGGCCAAGGCCGCCCGCGCCATCAGCGAGTTGTTCGACATCGCCTGCGTCGCCAAGGGCGGCAGCCTCCAGGGCGACACCAAGGTGGACGTGCTCTGCGACGAGGGCAAGCTGAGTTCTTCCGCTCCCCGCGCGTGGACGCGCCGAGACCCACGGCGCCGGCTGCGTCTTCTCCGCGGCCCTGGCCGCCTACCTGGCCAAGGGCGAGCTGATGGGCGAGGCGGTTTCCAAGGCCAAGCAGTTCGTGGTGCGCGCCCTGCGGGCCGCCCCCGTGGTCGGCCACCACCGCCCGCTCAACCTCGCAGGACCTGACCCCAGGCCGCCGGCGGCGCGCCCCGCGACCGTCTGCTCCGTCCCCGCGCTCGGCGCACCCTGATGCTCCTCGCCGCGGCCCACGCCGCGGGCGCCGCCCTCGCCGTCCATTTTCCCGCCTCCGCCCGGTGGATCGTCCCGCTCGCCCTCTGCCTGCTGCTCCCGGCCGCCTGGCGCGAAGGCCGCCCCCGCGCCCTCGCCGCGCTCGGCTGGCTCGGACTCGCCGCCGGACTCTCCCTCTGGCGCCTGCACGTCCCCGAATCGCTCCAGCCCGCCCGCGCCATGGAGCGCCCGCGCGAATGGATGGAGATCGAGGCGGTCGTGCTCGAGGCCCCGTATCGCGATCTCCGCCTGGACGGCTCCACCACCCCCTGGAAAGCCCCGCTCGACCTCGTCGCCATCCACCGCCTGCCGGAGTGGCAGGCCGCCGCGGGGCGCTGCCAGGCGTGGTGGCCCGAGGAGGCGGAGGAGCCCGCCCTGCGCCCCGGCGAACGCATCCGGCTGGCGGGCGTGCTGCGCGCCGAGCCCGGCCCCTCCGCCGGCCTGCAGCGATCCCGTTACCGGGCTGGACGATCACCGAGGCCCCCGTGCAATTCCTGGCGGACGGCCGGCCCGGGCTCCCCGGCCGCGTCGTCGAGTCCTTCCGCTCCAGCTCCCTCGCCTCCCTGCGCCTCGGTCTCGACGACCGACCCCGCGAACGTTCCATCATCCTCGCCCTGCTGTTCGGCGTCCGCTCCGACATCGATCCCGCCCTCAACAATCTCTTCTCCGTGACCGGCACGCTGCACCTGTTTTCCATCAGCGGACTCCATGTCGCGATGGTCGCCGCCATCCTCGTCTTCGGGCTGAAGCGCGCCGGCGTCCGCCGCGACCGCTGGATCCTCTGGCAGTTTCCGGCGCTGCTCGTCTTCGTCCTCGCCACCGGCGCCAAGGCCAGCGCCATCCGCGCGCTCATCATGGCGGCGCTCTACTGGGGCGCGCCGCTGGTCCGCCGCCGCCCCGACGGCGCCGCCGCCCTCGCCGCCTCGCTCATTCGTCCTCGGCCTCTCGCCGGAGCAGGTGTCCGACATCGGCTGCCAGTTCTCCTTCCTGGTCGTCGCCGGCATGATCGGCCTGACCCCGCTCTTCGCGGCGCCCTTCCGCGCCTGGGCCGCCCGATCCCTGGGCGCCCGACGCCCCTCCGATCTGCGCGCCCGCGTGAAGCGCCGCGCCGAGGCGCATGCTCACCGGCTCGGTCGCCCCCTCCTTCGCCGCGATGACCGCCGGCGCCCCGCTCACCGCCTGGTACTTCAACCTCTTCTCGCCCGTCGGCCTCGTCGCCAACCTGGTCGTCATTCCCGCCGGATTCCTCGTCGTCCTGCTCGGCGCCGTCTCCCTGCTGCTCGGCCCGCTGCTGCCGGCCGCCGCCGCGTGGATGAACATCGCCAACGCCTGGGTCGTCGCCGGACTGCTGCACGTCATCGACCTGTTCAGCCGTGTTCCCTGGGGCTGGCAGTACGTCATGACCCCGCCGCTGGCCGCCGTCGTCCTCGCCTACGCCCTGATGGCCTGGATCTCCCTCGCCGGCCGCGCCACCCGCGCCTGGACCGCGACCTGCGCCGGGTGCCTGCTCGCCTACGGCCTCTTTGTCCGCGAGGGCCTGTCCTTCCGCGGGGTGGATCTGCTCGATGCCGACGACGGCCAGGCCGCGCTGGTGCAGGCCCCGGGCTTCGCCGCGCTCATTGACGCCGGGCCGCGCACCGGGGTGGTGGAGACCCTGCGCGCGTTGCGGCGCGAGGGGATCGACCGGCTGGACCGCCTTGTCCTCACCCACGCCGCCGCCGCCCACACCGGCGGCGCGGTCATGGTCCTCCGCCAGTTGCACCCCCGCGAGATCTGGCTGCCCTCGGTGCTGCCCGCCAAAACCCCGTCGCTCGATCCCGTGCTCCGGCTCGCCCGCGAAAACGGCATCCCCGTCCGCCGCCTTTCCGCGGGCGAATCCGGCGACTGGCCGGGCGGCCTCCACTGGCGCGTCCTGAATCCGCCCGCCGCCGAAAAGCCGCCGCGCCGCGCCGCCGACGCCTCCCTCGTCCTGCATCTCTCCCTGGGCGGTCATGCGGTCCTGATCGCCGGCGGGGCGGGGGAGGCCGCCGAGGCCGCCGTCGTCGCCCGCGGCCAAAACGCCGCCTGCGACGTCCTGGTCGCCGGCAACGACGAGCACGCGGGCGCCTGTTCCGAGGCCCTGCTGGCCTTCGCCGTGCCCCGCCAGGTCGTCCTCTCCGGCGGCGCGCATCTGGCCGTCTTCCATCGCGGCGACGACGTCCGCGCCCGCGTCCTCGGCCGCCGCATCGGGCTGCTCGACCTCACCCTCCACGGCCCCGTCCGCGTGGATCTGACCACCGGCCGCGCCGCTTACGTTCTGCCCGAGCCGGAGTAGCCCGGGGCATTGGGAAAAGGGAACGTCAGACAATGGGATGAGTTGTTATCTGGAACTCATGAAATCAGGAAAAGAGGGATGGGTTGAAGCTCCACCCGGCCGCGGCTGCGGGGCTGCGGCTGCGGTCAAACGGTGATGTGTTGACGGCCGGGGGCGGACCGGCAGACAGCCAAGCACGGCAAGAACCCTTTCATCCCGAACCCCGCGCAGCGGGGGAGGGATCTGCTCGCGCAAGCGAGCTTTCAGTGGGCGGACGGGAAGGAAGACCGGGTCTTATCAGCCCCGGCTACGGTGCGAAGGGATGAACATGGCCTGCATTCAATGGCCGGGATGTTCCCACCACAGGATTTCTGACCGGATGCGCGTGACATCGGTTTCCAACTCAGGGGTTGGTTTGTCGGCTTGAAGCAACTCGTGCTGACGCTTGATCCATTCACTGAACTCATCCCGAGCGGTGCTTCGTTCCGAATCCGGCGAATAAGAGGGATATACATAATCTCAGACATCCTGATCCCACCGGAAACTGACTTGGCACTTTTCCGGATTTTTCGGGGGTGGGATCAGACGAGTTGATAGATGAAGCGGTGGCCGGTCTCCGGGTGGCGGAAGCTGGCTTCGGTGAGGTCGGCCAGTAGCTGGGCGATGGCGCGGTCGTGGACCGGTGAGGCCATGCGATGC
>JAXMHJ010000097.1:0-10805 GCA_046346795.1 Kiritimatiellia bacterium | reverse complement strand
ATTCTACCGCCATGTAATCCTCGGCGCGATCCTGAGGATGGTGACGTTTTGATGATGGGCCGGGCCGCGCACGGGAATGTGACTCGACCCAGATGCGGGTCGGCGCTAGCCTGTGCTTCACACTGAGTTTCATCCAAAACCCCATCACAAAAACCACATGTCCATACACGGTTATCCTCACACGGCGGCGGAACGCTTCATGCGCTATGTCCGCATCGACACGCAAAGCGACCCGGCGTCGCGAACACAACCGTCAACACCGAAGCAAAACGACCTGAGCCGGATGTTGGTGGAAGAATCGCAGTCCATCGGGATCACCGACGCCGAACTGGACGAACACGGCTATGTGTACGCCACCATTCCCGCCACCAGCCGCAAGCCGGTTCCCGCCCTCTGTTTCTGTAGCCACGTGAACACCTCACCCGATTGCAGCGGCGCGGCGTGAAACCCATCACCCTGAGGTGATGGACCACGCCGAGGAGGCGCGCCGGCCTGCGCGCCCTGCGCAGTAGCGTGCGCGGCGGCACCGACGGCTCCCGACTGTCGTTCATGGGCCTGCCCTGCCCCAACCTGTTCACAGGCGAGATGGCGATGCACAGCAAGCAGGAATACGTGAGCATGCAGGACATGGAAAAAGCCGTGGAGACCCTGGTGCACCTGGCGCAGGCGTGGGAAGATCGCGGTTAGGTCGCCGAAAAGCAGGATGCTGAGGCGGGGCTCTACTCCAACCGTTTTACTTGCTGGTAATCCAACCGGCATTTCCTAACATGCCCTCCACCCATCCCTCCCCGGAGCTTCATGCCCTCCAAGTTCAAATCCGCGCGCCGCAGCCGCAAGCCCCGCGGCCCCGAACTGCCCCCCGCCCACGATTGGCGCACCACCGACGAGCACGAACGGGAGCGGCGGGCGCTCCGGGCGCGGGAGGAACGGCACGTCGTCCGGCGACTCGACGACGCGCATCCAGTCTTCACCGAGTTCGAGGTCGCCTCGCCCAGCGGGCTCACCTACCGGGTGGAAATCCGCGACCTGTCCACCCGCCGCCACTCCTGCACCTGCCGCGATTTCCGCATCAACGGCCTCGACACCTGCAAGCACACCGAGGCCGTGCTCAACTGGCTCAAACGGCGCGAGAAAGGCGCGTTCCGCACTGGCATGGAGAACGGATCGCCACGCATCGACCTGGTGCCGGCGGGCGACACGCTGCGGGTCGAGCGCAACCTGACGCGCCTGCCGCCGTCGCTGCGCGGCGCTTTGATATTCACGGCAATCTGATGCCGGGGATTGATCCGGAGGATGTCCTCCGGGCCTTCCGCCGCCCCGGCCTCATGCGGGTGTCGCAGGAGACCGATCTCTGGCTGGCCGCACGGGCGCGCCGCGACGAGCGGGTCCTGCTGCGTCGCGAGTACGAGACCGGCGTGGCGGAGGGCCGGCTGCCCGCGCAGGTCACGCGCCATCCGCTCTACCCCTACCAGCGCGAGGGCATGCTGCACCTCGCCTTCGGCGAACGCGCGCTGCTGGCCGACGAAATGGGCCTCGGCAAGACCATCCAGGCCATCGCCGCCTGCGCCCTGCTGCGCCAGCTCGGCAAGGCCCGGCGCGTGCTGGTCGTCACCCCCGCGTCGCTCAAGGCGGAGTGGGAGGCGCAGATCCGCCAGTTCACCGACCTCGGCCTGCGGCTGGTCTACGGCGGACGCGGCGAGCGCCTGCGCGAATACGCCAATCCGGACCCCGCCTTCTTCACCATCGTCAACTACGAGCAGGTGGTGCCCGACAGCCTCGACATCAACGCGCGGCTCAAACCCGACATCGTCGTGCTTGACGAGGCCCAGCGCATCAAGAACTGGGCGACCAAGACGGCCCAGGCGGTCAAACGGCTGGAGAGCCGCTACGCCTTCGTGCTCACCGGCACGCCGATCGAAAACCGCATCGACGAGCTGTACTCCATCGTGGATTACCTCGATCCGAACGTGCTCGGGCCGCTGTTCCGGTTCAACCGCGAGTTCTACCGGTTCGACGACAACGGCCGTCCGAGCGACTACCAGAACCTGCCCGCCCTGAGGGACCGCGTTCGCCCGGTCATGCTGCGCCGCCGCAAGGCCGAGGTGGAGACGGAGCTGCCCGGCCGCACCGACCGCAACCACCTGGTCCGGCTCACCCCCGCCATGCAGGCCATCTACGACGAGTACCGGCAGAGCGTGGCCGAGCTGGTGCAGATCAGCCTGCGGCGTCCCCTGACCAAGAAGCAGCAGGATCTGCTCATGATCCTGCTGGCCATGATGCGCATGTGCTGCGACACCCCGGCCATCATCCGCACGCAGGACTGCGCCGACTGCCCCAAGCTGGACGAGCTGGCCCGCGTGGTGGAGGACGCGCTTTCGGATCCCGACGTGAAGATCATCATTTTCTCCGAGTGGGAGGGCATGCTGGCGCGGGTCAAGGCGTGGGCCGAGCACGCCGGCATCGGCTTCGCCTGGCACACCGGCGCGGTGCCGCAGCAGCGCCGCCGCGGCGAAATCGTGGCGTTCAACACCGACCCCAAGTGCCGCCTGTTCCTCAGCACCGATTCCGGCGGGGTGGGCCTCAATCTCCAGATCGCCAGCGTGGTCATCAACTGCGACCTGCCCTGGAACCCCGCCAAGCTGGAGCAGCGCATCGCGCGCGCCTGGCGCAAGAAGCAGCGGCGCACCGTCACCGTGGTCAACCTGGTGGCCGAGAACACCATCGAGCACGGCATGCTCGACACCCTGGCCAACAAGGCCAACCTCGCCGACGGAGTGCTGGATGGATCGGCGGAGAGCCTGGGCAAAGTGAAGCTCAAGGGCGGACCCCAGTCGCATCTGGCCCGGCTGCGGCAGATTTTGGGCCCCGACGCGGCCCGTCCGCCCCGCGCGCCCGCGCCGCCGGCGGATCCCGCGCAGGACTTCGCCCGCCGTGCCTCGGAACTGCTCCGCGGCACGCTGGCGCGCTGCGAGGAATGCCTGCTGCCCGACGGCGGCGGACCGGTCGTGCTGGCGGTGCTCTCGGGCGACGAGGACATGGGTGGACCCGCGTTGGAGCGGTTATTCAAGGAGACCGACTGGCGCGGCGTGACCCCGGCCTTGCGCGTGGTGAGCGGGGAGGTGTGGAGCGCCATGCAGTCGCTCGCCGCCGCCGGACTTGTCACCCTGAATCTGCGCAGCGTCCGTCCTCTGTCCACGCCCGGCGGGGCTGACCGCCCGCCGCCTCCGCTGACCGCCGAGGAACAGGCGCGCGTCGCCACCCTGCGCGAGCAGGCGGGCCGGCGGTTCCGTGTCGCCGCGCTGCTCGCTTCGGAGCGCTTGACCGGCGAGGCCGCCTCCCAGTTGCAGGCGGGCGTGCTGGAACTGGCGCAGGCCCGCGCCATCACGCTTCGCGAGCCGCTTCCGGATTCATCCGCGGAGTGCTGCACGCCCCGCTTCGCCACGCTGTGGGGGCGCCACGCCGAATCCATCCGCCGCCTGATCGAAGACCCGCCCCGGGTGGACCTGCGCGAGCTGGCCGGAGCGTTCGGGGAATTTGACCCGCGGTAGAATTCCCCCTAATAAGGTGTGGAATTCTCAGCCCGGGACCCCCATGCCCGCCAAACGCAGCAAAACGCCCGCCCATCGTTTTACCGGCCGCCCGCCGCGCGCGGAGTTGCTGCTCCGGTTGCCCAATGTCGTTGCCCGGAGGCCGACTTCCACACCGAGGCGGCGCGGCAGCCCAGGCGCGCCGCGCTGACGAATCTGCACGCTCGGCTTTCCGGGTTCAGTTCATGACGACTTGTGGGCGGTTGCATCGCGGCCGCAAGCCCCATGGCCGGCGCTCTTCCGCCGGAAATCGGGATTTTCTTTCGGGGCCGGGGCGTCTAGGGAAGAGGGCATGTCACCGGTCACCCTCCAACTCCGGACCTGGCTGCGCGCGGCGGCGGACCTGGTCTATCCGCGCCGGTGCGCCTGCTGCGGGGTGGACTGTTCGAGCGAGCCGGGGCATCTGTGCTGGGACTGCCTGCACACGGTGGCGGTGATCCAGCCGCCGTTCTGCGACTGCTGCGGGATGCCGGTGGCGGGGCGGGTGGACCACCGGTTTGTGTGCCACCAGTGCGGGGAGCGGAAGCCGAAATTCGACCGGGCGCGGGCGGCGGCGCGATTCGATGGGCCGGTGCGCGAGGCGGTGCACGCCTTCAAGTACAACTCGGCGTTCTGGCTGGAAAAGGATCTGGTGGACCTGCTGGAGTCGGGACTGCGCGTGCTCCACGCGGGCGAGGCGGTCGACCTGGTCGTGCCCGTGCCGCTGTTCCGGGCGCGCTTCCGGGAACGAGGGTACAACCAGTCGGAGCTGCTGGCGCGCGGACTCGCCCGCCGGGCGGGACTGCGGTGCGACGCCCGGCTGCTCCGCCGCGTGCGCGACACGGGGTCTCAAACCAAATTGACAGCCTCGGGGCGGCTCTCTAACGTCCGCCAAGCATTTGAAGTACGGCGTTCCCGCGCCGTCGCCGGCCGTGTGGTTCTCGTCGTGGACGACGTGATGACCACCGGGGCCACCTTGAGCGAGTGCGCACGGGTTCTCCGCGGCGCCGGCGCGAAGAGGGTCCTGGCGCTGGCGGTCGCGCGGGGTTAGGCCGCAGGTCCGGTGCCCCTTCCCATCCTCCGCCCCCGAGGTTTTCCCATGTCGTTTTTCGCCAACAAGATCCTGTCGAAGTTCACCCGCTCCAAGAAAAAGGACATGCCCGGCGGGCTGTGGGTGAAGTGCCCCTCGTGCGGGGAGATGCTCTACCAGCCCGAGCTGGATTCGAACCTGCAGGTCTGCAACAAGTGCAACCATCATTTCCGCCTCTCGCGCGACCACCGCATCCGCATGCTGGCCGACGCCGGGACGTTCGAGGAATGGGACGCGGAGCTGGCGAGCGTGGACATGCTGGCCTTCACCGGCGTGGCGTCCTACCCCTCCAAGCTCAAGGAAAACACCGCCAAGTCGGGCTACCGTGACGCGGTGACCTCGGGCGGGTGCCGCATCGGCGGCCTCCCGTGCGGACTGGCGGTGATGGACTTCGCCTTCCTGGGCGCCAGCATGGGATCGGTGGTGGGCGAAAAGATCACGCGGCTGGTCGAAAAATGCACGCAACTGCGCCTGCCCGCCGTCGTGGTGTGCGCCTCCGGCGGCGCCCGCATGTACGAGGGCCTCTTCAGCCTGATGCAGATGGCCAAGACGAGCGCCGCCCTGGCGCGCCATGCGGAGGCCGGCCTGCCCTACATCCCGATCCTGACCGACCCCACCATGGCCGGGGTGATGGCCAGCTATGCGACGCTGGGCGACATCATCCTGGCCGAGCCCGGCGCGCTCATCGGTTTCGCCGGCCCCCGCGTGATCAAGGAGACGACGCAGCAGGACCTGCCCGATGGCTTCCAGCGCGCCGAGTTCCTGGTGAAGCACGGCCTCATCGACCAGGTGATCCACCGCTGGGAGCTGAAAAGCCACCTGGTGAAGGCGCTGCACTACCTGCTGCCCTCCGCCCCCGCCCCCGCGGGCCTGCCGGACTACACCAAGGCGGCGCTGGACATGTTCAAGACCGGTTTCCGCGTCGCCGCCGAGGTGGAGCGGGAGGCCGCCCGCGCCGCGGCCGAGGAGGAATTGAAGAAGGCGGAGGCGGACCGCCGGAAGAAGGGCAAGGAGGGCGCGGCGGAATGAACCGGGGACCGCAGGCCGCCGGGGTGGACAGCCGGCTCGCGCGGTTGTATGCGCGCACCCGGGCCGGCATCCGGCCCGGCCTGGAGTCGATCCGGCGCGTGCTGGCCGCGATGGGGAATCCCGAGAAATCGTTCCTGGTAGTCCATGTCGCCGGAACCAACGGCAAGGGCTCGACCTGCGCGATGATCGAATCGATCCTGCGCGCCCACGGCCTGCGCACGGGCCTCTACACGTCGCCGCACCTGGTCCATTTCCACGAGCGCATCCAGGTGGCGGGGAAGCCCGTCACCGACGCCGAACTCGAACGCCTGCTCTCCCTCGCCGACGCCGCGGACGTCCGCGGGGCGAAGGAGTCGGGCGACCGCGAATGCACCTTCTTCGAACTCGCGACCGCCATGGCCTTCCAGCACTTCGCCGACGCGGGCGTTCAGGTCGCGGTGGTCGAGGTCGGCATGGGCGGACGCTGGGACGCGACCAACACGGTCCAGCCGGTGGTCACGGTCATCACCCCGGTGGCCCTCGACCACATGGAGTACCTCGGGACCGACTTCGCCTCGATCGTCGGCGAGAAGGCGGGCATCCTCAAAAGCGGGGCGCGGGCGGTCTGCTCCGCGCAGGATCCCGAGGCCCGGGTGATCATCGAGGAGCAGGCCCGGCGGCTCGCGGTGAACGTGCGCTGGGCCGACGCGCACGTGCGCGTGTCCGGGCGCAACGTGACGCCCGGCGGGCAGACCTTCGAGATGGAGACCGACACGGCGCGATACGGCCGGGTGACCCTCCCCCTTTCCGGCCCGCACCAGGTTGGCAACGCGGCCACGGCGGTGCTGGCGGTCGAGGCGTTTTTCGAGGCGCTGGGTCGCGAGGCCGATCCCGACATCCTGAAGATGGGCCTGGCGGCCACCCGCTGGCCCGGGCGCTGCCAGATGGTGGAGGACGACCCGCCGGTGATCGTCGACGGCGCGCACAATCCCGCGGGCGCGACCGTTCTCGCCGCCGCGCTGGCGGAGATGTTCCCCGGCCGGAAGGGCGCGTTCGTGATCAGCGCCCTGGCCGACAAGGATTTTCCGGGCATTCTTACCGCCCTGCGCGGGCGGATCGGCGCGGCATGGGCCGTCATGCTGGCGGGTGAGCGCGCGCGTTCCGCGGCCGATCTGAAGTCGTCGCTGGCGGCCGCCGGCATCCGGGCCGAGGTGCTTCCGCTCGCGGAGGCCATCGCCGCGGCGCGGCAGCAGGCCCGGGCCGACGGCTCGTTTGTCTGCGTCACCGGATCGCTTTTCCTGATCGGGGACGCGCTCGCCCTGCTGGGCCGGGATCCGCTGCCATGACCGCCGGCGCCCTCGCCACCGCGGCCGGGATCGCCCCGGCGCGTCCGGACCGCGTGTACAAGTTCGGCCTCGCCTGCGGGGGTACGGGCGGGCACATCTTTCCGGGGCTGGCCACGGCCGAGGTGCTGCGGCATCTCGGGCACGAGGTCACCCTGTGGCTGGCCGGCAAGGACATCGAGTCCGCCGCCGTGCAGCGCTGGCCGGGAATCAAGCACACCATCCAGGCCCAGGGGTTCCAGGGCGGGATCTCGCTCAAGGCGGTGGGCACCGCGTCCCGCCTCGTCTCCGCCTGCCGCGAAACCATCCGGCTCATGGCCGCCGACCGGCCCGACGCCCTGCTCGCCATGGGCAGCTACGCCAGCGTCGGCCCCGTGGTGGCCGCGCTGCGGCTGCGCGTTCCGGTCGTGCTGCACGAGTCCAACGTCATCCCCGGCCGCGCGATCAGCCTGCTGGCGCGCTTCGCGACCGAGGTCGGGGCCTGCTTCGAGGACCACCACCTGCGCCACGCCCGCGTCGAGATCACCGGCTTCCCGCTCCGCTCCGAACTCGTCGCCGCCGCCCGCGCCACGCCCTACGCGCCGCGCCGGAGCGGACGGTTCCAGATCCTGGTGATGGGCGGGAGCCGCGGCGCGGTGCCGCTCAACGAGAAGGTGATGCAGGCCGCGATCCACCTGCGGCGCGTCGAGAGCAACTTCCACATCATCCACCTCGCCGGCGCCCAGGACGGCCGGCGCGTCCGCGAGTACTACGAGAAGCACCGGATTCCGGCGACCGTGCACGAATTCGTGCAGAACATGGCGGAGATCTACTCCATCGCCGACATCGCCTGCCGCGCGGGAGCGACCTGCGCGAACTCTCCTGCTTCGGCATTCCCTCGCTGCTGGTGCCCTTCCCCCATGCCGCGCGCGATCACCAGACCGCCAACGCCAAGGCCATGGAACGCGTGGGCGTGGCCGACCAGGTCCGCGAGGCGGATCTCGATCCGGAGTGGCTGGCCGAGTATCTCGAAGGCTCCATGAACACCCCCGCCGCCTCCTGCGCATCAGCCGGGAAGCCGCCAGCGCAGCCACGCGCAAGCCGCCGAAGTCCTGGCCGGCCGCCTGATCAAGGCCGCGGCCGGCCGGGTGCGCGCCTGACCATGCCCACGCCCGGCAATTCTTCCGCCATGGAACCGGCCCGCATCCGCCTGGCGGAGCCGGCTCGCCGTCCACCTGGTCGGAATCGGCGGGGTGGGCATGGCCGCTCGCCCGCCTGCTGCTGCACGGGGCGCATCACCGGGATCCGAGAAGACTGCCCAACCGGCTCACCGACTGGCTCGACTGCCGGGTTGGCGCGCCGATTTTCCAGGGCCACGCCGCCGGCCAGGTCCCCGCCGACGCGCGCCTCGTGATCCGGACGCCCGCCGTGTCGGCCGATAACCCGAACTGGTCCGCGCGCGGGAGCTGGGCATTCGGTCGTGTTCCGTGGCGAGGCGCTGCCGCTCGTATGCGAAGGGCGGCGCCTGGCCGGGATCTCCAGGACCCACGGCAAGACCACCACCACCGCCATGATCGCGGGCCTGCTGCGCCACGCCGGCCTGGACCCCGGCTGGTGCGTCGGGGTGAACCGCCCGGCCTGGGCGCCGTGGCCGAGCCCGGGGTTCGCCGTGGCTCGTCCGCAGGTGCGACGGGCGACGGGACGCTCGTGCACTGCCCCGAGATCGGCGTGGTCACCAACATCGAGTTCGATCATGGAGCATTTCTCCGGCGAGGAAGAGGTGCTGGACTGTTTCAAGGTCTTCGCATCGCGCTCGTCGCGTCTCGTGGCCTGCGCGGACGACCCGCAGGCGGTCCGCCTGCTGGATTCCGCGCGACACGGCGGGCTCTCCTACGGCTTCGCCCCGGGTGCGGCGGTGCAGGGCGTCGATGTGCTCGGGGACGCCGACTCCATCGAGGCGCGGGTCGAGGTGGGCGGCCGGCCGGCCGGCGTGCTGCGCCTCAACATCGCCGGCCGCCACAACCTGCAAAACGCCCTGGGGGCGCTGGCGGTGGGAATTTCCGCCGGAATCGCCCCGGCGGACCTGCTGGGCTGGTTCCCGGATTTCCGGTCCGTGGACCGGCGCTTCCAGTGGCTGGTGCGAAGCGGGCCGGTCCAGGTGGTCAGCGATTACGCCCACCACCCCACCGAAATCCGGACGGTGCTCGACGTCGCCCGACGCTGCGGCCGCCGGCTCGTCGCCGTCTTCCAACCGCACCGCTACACCCGGACCAAGTTGCTCGGCCCGTTGTTCCCCCCGGCCTTCGACGGTCTGGACCACCTGGTGCTCGCCCCGGTCTACGCCGCCTCCGAACCGGAACTGGAGGGCGGGCGGTCCGACGACCTCTTCGCCGCGCTGCAAGCCCGCGCCCGGGTGTCCTGCGAACTCGCCACCAGTTTGGACGACGCCTGGGCGCGCCTCCGTGCGATCCTGCGCGAAGGGGACCTCCTGCTCGTCATCGGCGCCGGCGACGTGGACCGGATCGCCGCGCTCGCCAGCCGCGAGTTTTCCGGGCAACCCCGCCAGCCGGGGACCCCGCCTTGAGCACCCCCATGGCGAATATCCAGCTCCTTCGCGCCGCAAGGCCCCGATGAACGGCGACGTCCATTTATCCCCGACCGGCAACGGGCCAGCCTTCCGGTGGCCGCTCCTGGCCTGGCTTGGCAACCGGATGTTTCTGGTCGTGGTCTCGTGGCTGGCGATCACCCAGTTGCCCATGCGCTCCGAACGAGGTCTGTGGCAGCCCTATCCGGGGAAACATCCGCTGAACGGCTGGGTCCGCTGGGACGCCGGCTGGTATGCCGAAATCGCCCGGGATGGTTACCTCCCGGCGGAGAAAATCCAGGCCGGCCGGCAGCGCAACACCGCCTTCTTTCCCCTCTACCCGCTGGTGACGCGGTGCGTCTCCCGGGTCGTCGGAGACGTTTACCGCTCCGGCCTCCTGGTCTCGAATCTGGCCTTTCTGGCCGCGTTGCTGCTGCTGCACGACCTGGTGCGCCGGGAACACGGGGAGGCGTGCGCCCGCAGGACCACCTCCCTGCTGCTCTGGCACCCCTGCTCCTTCTTCTTCAGCGCCATGTACACCGAGTCCCTGTTCCTGCTGTGCGCCGTCCTCTTCTTCCGGCTGGCCGGCCGCGGCCGCGCCGGACCGGCGGGCCTTTGCGCCGCGCTGGCGGGGGCGACCCGCGTGGTGGGCGTGCTGCTGGCACCGGCCTTGCTGATCCAGGGGTGGCGCGGGAGTTCCTCCCTCCGCGACCGGGTCCGGACGATGGCGCCGGCCCTGCTGCTGGCGCTGACCGGGGCCGCGTCCTATGCGGTCTTTCTCGCCGTCCGGTATGGCAACCCCCTGGAATTTTCCGCCGCGCAGCACGTCGAGGGCTGGGGGACCGGGGTCGGATTCATGCCCGCCGGGCCGATGGACGTCTTCAACCTGCTGTTCCTCCCGCTCGCCCTCATCCTGCTGTGGCAGGGACGCCGCCTGCTTCCGCCGGAACAACGGGCGTGGGTGTTTCTCACCCTGCTTTTGTCACTCGCGCGCTGGCCCAGCCTGTCGCGCCTGACCCTGGTGCTGTTTCCCCTGTTCGTCGTCGCCGCGATCAAGCTGCCGAACCGTCGCGTGTTTGCCTCGATCCTGGCGGTCAGCGCGGTCCTGCTGACCCTGACCACCCTGCGCTTCGCCCTCTGGTACTGGGTGGCTTGATCAAGGCGCAAGGAGTGCCCGCCGGGCCGTGGCAATGCTCGCTTATGGCAAAAACCAAGGCCATGAAATACTCAAAAAA
>JAXMHJ010000096.1:0-11738 GCA_046346795.1 Kiritimatiellia bacterium | reverse complement strand
TCCAGGCCCTCCTCTCCCGGCCGGGGGATCAGGGCTTCGCGGGTTCGTCCGGGGCCGGGACCGGTGCCGGCGGGTCCCCGGGCACCTGAACGTTGGACATGAACTGCCGCGCCTGCTCGGCGAGCTGCTTGAGCTGCGCGGTGCGGTCCTTGAGGTCCTTGCGCAACTGGCGGATGTCCTTTTCCTTCGCCTCGATCTGTTTGCCGGCATCGGCCAGTTGACGCGCCTCGCGTTCGCGGGCGGAGGCGGACTCGGCGAGCGCGGCGGCGCCCGCCGCGAGTTCCTTTTTCAAGGCGTCCAGCTCCGCCATGGCCTTGGACAGACCGTCCTTCAAGCCGGTGATTTCCGCGCTGTTCTTGGCGAGCTTGCCGGCGAATTCCTTTTCGTTCTCCCCCGCCTGCTTCAACTCCGCCTGCCGGGCTTCGAGCTGCGCCTTCACCGTGGACAGCTCGGCGGTCAGGGCGGCGGATTGCTCCCTCGACTCCTTTTCGCGCCCCATCAGGACCTGCAACTGCTCCCGACCGTCGCGGACCAGGGCCTCCTGCTCCGCCAGTTTGCGCGAGGTCTGCTCCTCCAGCACCTTCAGCGACTCGCGCACCGTCACCAGCACCTGGTTGGTGTTGGATAGCTGCACTTCGATGTCCAGCCGCTGCCGGGTGCATTCATCCAGCGACTTGGACAGCTCGCCGGCGCGCGCCTGCGCGTCCGCGATTTCCTTTTTCAGCGACTCCATCGCGGCCGACCTGACCTCGTTGGTCTTCACCAACTCCGCCCGGACCTGCTCCAGGCGGTTGGTTTCCGCGGCCAGACGCACCGTTTCGGCAACGGCGGCTTCGCGGGCCTTGTGCTCTTCCAGCAGGCCCTTCTCGTGGGCGGCGCGCAGCTCCTCCAGCGCCCTGGCGGACGCCTCCCTGGTCAGCCGGTGCGCCTCGCTCTCCGCCGTGAGGCGCGCCGCGGCCTCCTCCAGTTTTGCCCGCAGGTCGTCCCGTTCCCGCACCAGGCCGAGCGATTCGTCCAGCGCCTTGCGCACCTGCTCCTTCATCTCCTGCACCGAGGTCTCCGACGCCTCCATCCGGAGGGCCAGGCTGTTCGTGGCCTTGGTCAGGCGGCTGATGATCTCGGCGTCCGCGGCCGACTTGGCGGAGGTGGCCTCGACCTGGTCGCGCATGGAGGCAAGCTGGTCCGAGGCATCGGCGAGTTTCTTCTCTTGCGCGGCGAGATCCTCGGCGTGTTCCTTGCGCAGCTTCTCCATCATCGCCGTCGCACTCGCCGGATCGCGGGAGGCCTCCTCCAACCCGGCCAGCCGGCCGGTGAGATCTCCGTTGACCCGCTGCGCCTCGCGGGCCTCGCCCTCCGCCTTGGTCCGGGCCGCGGACTCGTCCGCCAGGGCCCGCTCCAGCACCTTGACCTGCCCGGAGGCCTCCTCCACCCGCTGCGCCACCTTTTTCTCCATCGACGCTTCCATCTCCCGGAGGCGGGATTCCAGCGCGCCCCGGGCGTCCCGGGCCGCGGCCAGTTCCTTTTCCATGGCCTCGCGGGCCTGCTTCACCTCGTTAAACCTGCCGTCCAGCCCCTGCGCCCTGGCGCGGGATTCCTCCTCGCGCGCCAGCAGGTTGCGGGCGTTGTCCTCCAGTTCCCGGATCCGCGACTGGTAGACCGACTCGGACTTTTTCGCGTTCTCCAGCTCGGCGCGGGCCAGCTTGACCTCCTGCTGCAGCGCCGACATCGCCTCCTCCATCTTGATTCGTCCGGACGCCTCGCTCCCGAGTTCCTTGCGCTCGGCCTCGCGCTCCGCCTGCAGCTTCTGGAGCTGTCCCTGCAGGCCTCCGAGCTGTTGCAGCAGGGCGGCCACCTGGTTGGTCGCCGCCTGCTCGGCGGCGGCCTGCGCGTCGGCCATCTTGCGCAGGGATCCGGCGGCGGAGGCGGAATCCGCCTCCAGACCCGTGATCCGCTCGTCCCGCTGCTTCACGTCGGCGAGGGCCTTCGCCGCCCGCGCCTCGGCCTCGGCGAGCTTCTTGCGCAGCCCGGACGTGTCCGATTCCAGCGCCGCCAGCTTGAGCTTCAACTCGTCGAGCTGCTGGTAGGCCTCGGACGAGGTCAGGCCTTTTTCGCCCTTGAGCCGCGCGTCCAGCTCCTTGACCTTGTTCGAGCAGTAGCTCAGGCGGAATCCGATGATGCGCGGGTTGTAGTTCGGATCCAGCTCCTTGATCTTCTGGTACATCGTCAGGGCGCGCCCGTAACAGTCCATCGCCTTGTCCGCCACGTCCTGTTTCAGGAACTCGTCGCCTTCGATGAGCGTCAGGTAGGCCTTGGACTGCAGGTCCTGCGCGGCCAGGGTGTTCTGGCTCGCGGTCGCGGGGGCGGGCGCGGGCGCCTCCTGGGCCGAAACCGGGACGGCCATCGACATGACCATCAGAAACAGAGTGCGGAGGCGGGACAGCATGGCGGGACCTTTTGGATGCGGAAAAATTGAAGGCCTCGAATTTGAGGGAATCCGCCGGGGAAAACAACGAGATAAGACTCCATTCGGTCGAAAAAGGTCTTGCCTTGGCTTCGCAACCCGCTATGTAGACCCACCTTTACGGGCACCCGTAGCTCAACTGGATAGAGCATCTGACTACGGATCAGAAGGCTTCAGGTTCAAATCCTGACGGGTGCACCACTTCCCCCTCTCACCGCCCCATCCATTCCAGCCCGCGGCTGATCCAGAAGGGCGAGAGGACCAGGCTCGCGACCGAGGTCGAAAGATAGACACGAAGCGCGGTGGGCACGTCGCCGGCGTATTTGCGCACGAGGATGATCGGGAACGCGGCGGCGGGCATCGCCGCATGAAGGATCAGGACGCGCCGGAGTTCGGGCGGGCCGGGCAGCAGCAGCGCCAGGCCGATCAGCAACGGAGGCAGCACCCCCAGCCGCATCACGACCGCACCCGCGGTGGTGCCCGCTCCCTGGAGGACCGTCCGCGGCTCCAGAAAATCCAGGGTGACCGCGCCGATCATCAGCAGCGCCAGCGGCACGGCGCACGCGCCGAGCATGCGGATGCCGGCCAGCAGCGCCTCCGGCGTGTGCGGCGCGAGTCCGCCCAGGGTCACCCCGACCCCGGCGACGATCGCGAAGAACGGGGCGTTGAACGCCTTCCGCCACGCGCCCGCCGGCGGCCCGCCGGACAACATCAGCGGGCCGAACGTCCAGAGCCCGATTTCCACGCCCACATTGACCAGGAAGAGAACCCCGACCGTCGTGCGGTCGAAGAGGTTCATCGCCAGAGGAATGGCGATATAGGCGTAGTTGTAGAGCCCGCAGGTGAAGGCGAACACCTTGCGGCGCGGCGCGTCGGGCAGACCGAACAGCGGGGCCGCAAGCCAGATGACCCCGATGCTGATCGCGATGGCCGCGACGCCGCAGAGCGGCGCCAGCCAGAGCAGCGGTCCGCTGGTGGCGGCGGCATTGCCCAGGATTCCGGAGAAGATCAGGCACGGGGTGAAGACGTTCAGCACCACCCGCAGAATCGAGCGGTCCGACTCCTCGCTCAACGCCCCGGTGCGGCGGAGCAGCGCCCCCAGCAGGATGACGCCGAACACGGGCAGCATGCTGGCGAGGATGTTGGCGTAGGTCGGCATGGGGACTGCGGCTGCGCTCCTTCAGCACCGCTTGTGGAGGCGCGCGGAGAGCAGGAAGAGGATCCACGCTCCCGCGGGGACCGCGCAGAACCACCCGAAAAGATCGCCATGGCGCGAGTAGAAGGTGGGCGCATGGCCGGCGCCGGGCACGACCACCCCCATGGTCTTGAACCCCGGGAAACGGACCTCGGGGGACGTGTCGGACGCGGCCAGCACGTCCTGGATGCGTCCGGCGGGGGTGATGGAACAGGTCACCCCGGAGTTGGTCGCGCGCACGGTCGGCACCCGGTTTTCGACGCTGCGGAAGACCCCGTGGGCCGCGTGCTGCCAGGAGGCGCGGCTGGGCTCGAACCAGCCGTCGTTGGTCTGGTTGACCAGCAGGCGGGCGCCGGCGTTGACGGAATCGCGCGCCAGGGACGGGATGGTGTCCTCGAAGCAGATCAGCACGCCGAAGGGGGCGTCCGGAATCTGCCGGAACACGGCCGGATCCGTGCCGGGGGAGAAATTCTCCGACAGCGGGCTGAGGGTGGACACCCACCGGGGCATCCAGCGCCAGCCGGGGACGTATTCGCCGAACATGACGAGGTGCCGCTTGTCGTACCGGCCGGCGTAACGGCCCTCCCGGTCGATGAGCATCGCCGTGTTGAACCATTCGGCGGACACGCGGCCGCGCTCATCCACCGAGCGCGCGAAGTCGATCGTGCCCACCAGCAGGGGGACGCCCCGGGCCACCAGGTTGAAGACCAGTTCGCGGCTTTTCTCGCTGTACCGGAATTCATCCGGCAGCGCCGTTTCCGGCCACAGCAGCAGGTCCAGGTCCCCGCCGGCGATGAGGGTGAGAGAGGACAGCTCCTGCAGCCGGGTCCGGATGTGCGTCTCGAAGGCATCGTCCCATTTGGCATACTGGGAGATGTCCGGCTGCACGCAGCCCACCCGCAGAACCCGCCCGGCGGCGGGCTCGGAGCGCAGTCGGGCGAGGCCGAACGCCATGCACCCGGCCACCAGCACGGTGGCGGCGAGGACCTCCGGGTGGTACTTGACCCGCTGGCCGCGCCGGATCCATCCATGGTAGCGCGCCAGCACGCCGGCGAGGGCCAGGTTCGCCGCCACGAGGACGAAGGAGACGCCGTACACGCCGGTGAACTCGGCGATCTGGATGAGCGACAGGTTGGCGAACTGCGAGACGCCCAGGGTGTTCCAGGTGAACCCGGTGAACAGGGTCGAGCGCAGCAGTTCGAGTCCGGCCCACAGGGTCGATCCCGCCAGCACCAGATACACGTTGCCGCGGCCGGTGGTGAAGGTGATCCGCCGGTCCCAGGCCGCGAGGAAGGCGGCGAACAGGCCGGTGTACAGCCCGCAGTAGACGGCCAGGAAAAGCAACCCGGGCAGGGTGACCCGCCACAGCCAGTACATGGAGGCGAGGAAGAACAGGGTCCCCGCGATCCAGCCCAGGCCGAAGCCCGCGCGCACGCGCAGGCCGCGGGACGCCAGGATCAGCGGGACCAGCGCGACCCACGCCAGTCCCGGGGCGGAGAGGCCCGGATAGGCGGCCGCGAGCAGCAGCCCGGAGGCCACGGCCGCCAGCCGGCGCGCCCACATGCGCGGCGGGGCGGCCGCGGGGCTTCCCGGATCAGCTACGCCCTCGGAATGCATCGTCGGGGGGCCGGGCCGTCAGGCGTCAAGGCCATGGCACTTCTTGTACTTCTTGCCGCTCCCGCACGGGCAGGGGTCGTTGCGGCCCACCTTGGGCAGGTCGGGCTTGGCGGCGGGGGGCGGCTGGCGCAACTGGTTCAGCGCGCTGTCGACCATGCGGCTGCCGGCGGCGGCCCGGGGTGGCGGGGCGGTGCGCTCGACCGCCTCGCCCGGCGTGGGCGAGGGTTCGCCCCCGGGGCCGGTGGCGGCGGGGTGCTGGGCGACGGTGCGGGGCTGCGGGGGCGGGTCGACGCGGATGTTGATCTGGGTGCGGAACATGCGCGTCCCGATCTCGGTCGCGATCTCGTCCATCAGGCTGAGGAACATGTGGTGGGCTTCGCGCTTGAATTCGACCACCGGGTCGCGCTGGCCGTAGCCGACCAGTCCGATGCCCTGCCGGAGCCCGTCGATGCCGCGCAGGTATTCCTGCCAGTGGTTGTCGATGGAGGTGAGCAGGACGTGGCGGTCGACGCGCGGCGCGAACTCCGCCGGAATCCTGGCCATGCGCTCGTCGTAGCGGGTCCGGACCTCGCCCATGACCAGGGCGGCGATGCCGGCCGCGTCCGGGGCCTTGCCGGCGAAGTCGGACGGGGAGAAGCCGAACATGAAGGTGGCGTTGACCCAGTTGACGTATTCGGCCAGCCCTTCCGCATCGGTGCTGGCGACCATCTCGTCGGCCCGCTTGTCCACAATCTGCTGGATGGTCTCGTACAGCGCCGGCCGGGGGTCGGCGGCGGTCAGCGCCTCGGTGCGCAGGCCGTAGACCACCTCGCGCTGGCGGTTCATCACGTCGTCGTATTCCAGGGTGCGCTTGCGGATCGAGAAGTAGTACTGCTCGACCTTGCGCTGCGCGTTCTGCAGCGAGCGGTTGAGCAGGCCGCTCTCCATCGCCTCGCCCTCCTTGAGGCCGAGCCGCTCCAGCATGCCGGAGACGCGGTCGGAGCCGAAGCGGCGCATGAGGTCGTCCTCGAGCGAGACGTAGAAGCGGGAGGACCCCGGGTCGCCCTGGCGCGCGCAGCGGCCGCGCAACTGGCGGTCGATGCGGCGGGAGTCGTGCCGCTCGGTGCCGATGACATGCAGGCCGCACGGCTTTTCATTCAGCAGCTTGCGCAGCACCTCGCCGGTGGGGACCCGGTCGTCCAGCGACCCCTGGCCCTTGAGGAACTCGCGGTCGATGTAGATGACGCCCTCGCCCAGCTTGATGTCGGTGCCGCGGCCGGCCATGTTGGTGGCGATGGTCACCGCCCCGGCGAGGCCGGCGCGCGAGACGATCTCGGCTTCGCGGGCGTGGTTCTTGGCGTTGAGGACGTTGTGCTGGATTCCGCGCTGTTCGAGGAGGCGGCTGAGCTTTTCGCTCGACTCCACCGAGACGGTGCCGACGAGCACCGGCTGCCTGCGCTGGTGGCATTCCACGATCTCCTCCACCACGGCGGCGAACTTTTCGCGCTGGGTCTTGAAGATCAGGTCGTTCAGATCCAGCCGGCGCACCGGCCGGTTGGTCGGGATCACCAGCACGTCGAGCTTGTAGATGGTGGCGAACTCGTCCGCCTCCGTCTCGGCCGTGCCGGTCATGCCGGCGAGCTTCTCGTACATGCGGAAGTAGTTCTGGATCGTGATGGTCGCGTAGGTCTGGGTTTCCCGCTCGACCGTGACCCCTTCCTTGGCCTCGACCGCCTGGTGCAAGCCGTCGCTCCAGCGGCGCCCGGTCATGAGGCGGCCCGTGTTTTCGTCGACGATGACGACCTGGTTCTCCTGCACCACGTACTGCACGTCGCGCTCGTAGATCGAGTAGGCGCGGATGAGCTGGTCGACCGCGTGGATGGTGCGGCTCTTGGTGTTGTAGCCGCCGTGGATCTCCTGGCGGCGCCGGAACTTCTCCTCCGGGGACAGGGCCTCGTTGCCGTCCACCTCCGAGAGCAGCGTGGCCAGGTCGGGCAGCAGGTACTGGTCCGGATTGTTGGGGGCCATCGCCGCGCTGCCCTTCTCGGTCAGGCCGGCGTCGGTGCCCTTTTCATCGATGGTGAAATACAGCTCCTCGCGCAGCTCGCGGCCGCGCTCCTTGTTCATGTCGGTCAGGTAGCGGTTCGAGGCCTTCTCCAGCGCGCGGCGGGCCTCGATGTCCTCGACCATCCGCATGTACTCGGCGCTCTTGGGCATGCCCTGCTGGACCTGGTAGAGCTTGTCCCCGGCGGCCTCGAGTTCCCCGGCCTCCAGCAGTTTCTTCGCGTCCTTGAGCAGCGTGGCGATCAGGTCCTTCTGGCGGCGGTAGAGACGCTCCACCTGCGGCTTCTGCTGGATGTACTCCTCCACGGCGGAATTCTGGGACGGGCCGGAGATGATCAGCGGGGTGCGGGCCTCGTCGATCAGGATCGAGTCGATTTCGTCCACGATGGCGTAGAAATGGCCGCGCTGCACCCGGTCCTCGGGCACGTAGGTCATGTTGTCGCGCAGGTAGTCGAAGCCGAACTCGCTGTTGGTGCCGTAGGTGATGTCGCACGCGTACATCTGGCGGCGGACCGGCGGCGGCATCTGGTTCTGGATCACCCCGACCGTGAGCCCGAGGTACTGGTACACCAGGCCCATCCATTCGGCGTCGCGCAGGGCCAGGTAGTCGTTCACCGTCACCACGTGCACGCCGCGGCCGGTCAGGGCGTTGAGGTACACCGGCAGGGTCGCCACCAGGGTCTTGCCCTCGCCCGTGGCCATTTCGGCGATCTTGTGCTGGTGCAGCCCGATGCCCCCGATGAGCTGGACGTCGTAGGGGATTTCCATCCAGGTGCGTTCATGGCCGCACACGCTGTAGGTCGTGCCCACCAGCCGGCGGCAGGCGTTCTTCGCCACCGCGAAGGCCTCGCACAAAATGTCGTCGAGGGACTCCCCCTTCGCCAGACGCTCGCGGAACTCCGGGGTCTTGGCCTTGAGCTGGTCGTCCGTCAGCGTCTGATACTCCTGCTCCAGCACGTTGATGCGGTTGACCAGCGGCCGGATCTGGCGCAGATCCCGGTCGTTTTTCGTTCCGATGATTTTCTTGATGAGCCACTGCATGGTCAATCCTCTGGGCAGTTGTGAAATGGAGGCGGGAACGTATCCCGGGAAGGCCCGGTGTGCAACCGTAAAGCGGGGGCATCGGGACGCCCGAACGGGCCCCCGGCGGGGGCGTCCCGCGAAGGGGGCGCCGGAGCCCTCGGGCGGGCGCGTTCCAGGAGGCCCGGCCGCCCGCGTCCGCCGCCCGAATCTGCGCGCGGGACAATTTTTTGAACGACTTCGGGCATGGGAAGCTCCATAGGAATCCCATGAAGCCACTCCTCCTCGCCGCCGCCCTCGCCCTCTCCCCCACCCTTCTCCGCGCGCAGGCGCCGGAGCGACTCTCCGAGGAGGCGGTGCGCAAGGTCTTTCCCGCGCTGGTCCGGATTTACGTGGTGAGCGACGAGTCGGAAAACGGCCGCATCAAGCGCCAGCGCGCGGCCGGCAGCGGGGTGATCATCTCGGCGGACGGCTACCTCGTCACCAACCACCACGTCGCCGGCCGGGCCAACCGCCTCGTGGTGAACCTCGCCGACCAGCAGGAGATCGACGCGGAGCTGGTGGGCACGGACCCGTTGACCGACATCGCGGTGCTGAAGCTGAAACTCGACCAGCGCAGGGACCCCAAGGCGCCGCTGCCGGTCGCGGTGTGGGGCGACTCGGACCAGGTGAAGGTCGGCGACGTGGTCTTCGCCCTCGGCAGCCCGGGCGCGCTCAGCCAGTCGGTGACGCAGGGAATCGTGGCCAACACGCGGCTGATCCTGCCCAAGATGATGGAGGGGACGCTGCGCATGGAGGGCGAGGACGTCGGGTCGCTCGTGCGCTGGATCGCGCACGACGCGGTGATCTTCGGAGAGAAGCAAGAGCGGATGTTTCGAGTTCATGGGCCGCCCCTAGTCACCCGGACGGGGAATGTCGAACAGGAAGTGAGGCGGTTTGGTCCCGGAGTACCATCCGCTCCTCCTTCCCCTTTGGATGCACCTGCCGCTCCAGGGCTTCTGGATCTCGATCGCGGCGGCGTCGGCCACCTGGATCTGGAGCCGGTTCTTGTATTCGGCCAGCACGCCGGTGACCTTGACCGCGCGGCCGGGCAGCTTCTGCTGCAGATCGCTTCTGCGCTTCGCCCACCTTCTCCGGCGTGCTGGTCACCACCACGCACACCGCCTTGGAACGGCGGTGGAAGTTGACGAAGACGAGGCCCTTCTTCTCGCTCATGCCGATGTTGTCGACCGTGCCCGTGATGGTGACCGTCTTCCCGACCTGCGGCTTCAGCCCTTCCAGGTCGTCGGCCTTGAACTCGGTCGCGGCGGGCGCGGGGCCGGGGCTTCGGCGGGCGGCTTCACGTCCGGCGCGGGGGCCGGGGCGGCCGCGGGCGTCTCGGCCGGGGCCGGGATGGCGAACAGGGAGAGGATCAGGGAAGGCTCAACAGCTTCTTCATGGGCGGACTCCGATTCGGGTTTGAGGGGAAGACGCGGGACACGTCATCCCCGGGCCGGGGGGAAATCAAGCGCGAAGCGCGGCATTTCGTCCCGGCGAGCCCGCGGGTCGGTTGCGATTCATTTGCCATTCTGGCGTCAGACGATAACGAGAAGTCATGGCACTTCCCGTCGTTCACCCTGCTGGCCCGGGAACTCCGCGGAACCCTGCGGGGCTGGTCCTTGCCGATCCTCCTGTCTCTGGGCGCGCTGTTGCTGTTTGTCTGGACCATGGCCTTGGTGACGCCTCCGGCGCGGCGGGCCGCCGGCCTGATTCTCGGCCGGCGAAAGTCCAGAGCGCCGTCATTACCTTGGTCTGCGCCATGTTCGTCACGGGATCCGTGGCGGAGGAAAAGGAGGCGGGAGGGATCGACCTGCTGCTCATGACCGGCATGTCGCCGGTTTCCCTCCTGGCCGGGCTCACCGGCAGCCACGTGCTGACCATCGCCCTGACCCTCGCCTCGATGTTTCCCTTCATGCTGCTGGGCGCCACGCTGGGGGCACCTATACCAGCCAGATACTTGCCGTCCTGGCCGTCCTCGGCTGCCATGCGTTGTTCAGGCCGGGCTCGCAGTCTGGCTCGCGCTGGAGACCGCACCCGCATGATGGCGCTTGCCGCCTTCGTGCTCTATGCCGCCGGCGGCCGCATGCTGCTCGCGGCGTTCGGCGTGAACGGGGCGATGGCCACGCGTGTGCTGGACGACCTCTTCGCCCGGCCGGATGGGTATGACTTCCCCCTGGTCTGGTGCCTGACGGACGGAATCGCGGGCCTGGCGTTTTTCATCATCGCGTGCCTCCGCTTTCGCGCCTGCGTGCCGGGCGGTGGTTGGCTTTCCGCGCTTTCCATCCTTGCGCCCGCGGCTGGGCGGCGGCCGAGACCGCTGGGGGGCGGGCAGATCGCCTGGAAAGACTGGCAGTTCAATTACGGCGGACGCCGGGGCGTCAACGCCCGACTCTGCGTCATTGCCCTGCTGGCCGGACTGGCCGCCGTCGGGGCGGATTTACGCGGCGCGGCGATGGAGGACATCGTTCGCGTGAATGCCAGCGCCCTGCTGTTCATGTCTTATACAGGCTTCACCCTGGAATCGCTCTTCCACTCGGCGCGCATGTACCGCATGGATGATTCCGTCGAACTTCAGGATGACCTTCGCTCCATGCCCCTCTCCGTCGAACGCATCATGGCACAAAAGGAATCCGCCTTTCTGCGTGCAATGTCGGCAGCCTATCTGCCCGGCACGCTGGCCGGCCTCCTGATTTTCTCCTTTCTGGACACCACGCTGGCCCTGGGGTTGGCGATTACTCTGAGCCTCCTCGCCCAACTGTTGTGGACCCTGCACCTGATGATTGCCGAGCGTTCACTGACCCGGGGCTGGATGGCCATCCCCCTGGCTCTCGGGAAGATTGCCGGGCAGGTTCTGATCTGGACCCTGGTGTTTTCCTTTGTTGGCGGAGTAACCTTCGGGCTGGGTCTGGTTCTGATTCCCGTCGCCTATGTCTTTGTGGTTAAGTCCCTGTTCGACGCCGCGCACGCCGGTTTGGCCAAAAAGTTCCTCGCCGCTCCCCATTCGCTTTGGAGCGGAGAACACTATGTGCGCGTTCGCCGCAAACCCGCACCCCACATCCGGCGGATCTCTCCGCCCCGACAGGCGGACGGCGGGTGAACGTCTTCGATACCCGTGCGTTCAATCCGTCCGTTCAGTCGGGGACACCGGGCACGGTCAACGGGCGGCCGTTGTGGCGGGCGTCGAGCGAGAGCAGGAAGGGCACGGCCTGACGGGCCCACTGTTCCGGCGAGGGAAACTGCGAGGTGTCCTCCGCCCAGGATTCGCGCAGCATGTCGGTGTCGATGATGCCCGGGTTGAGCGCCACGCAGCACATGCCGCGCGGCAGCTCCTGCGCGAGCGCCGCGGACAGGCCCTCGATGGCG
>JAXMHJ010000095.1:0-12044 GCA_046346795.1 Kiritimatiellia bacterium | reverse complement strand
TCGGTTTTCACCGGGTCGCGCGTCGCGGCGATGAACCGCACCCTCGCCCCCGCCATGCACGACAGCATGTACTCGGGGCCCATCGCGTCCATCGCGGTGAAGCCGGGGTACAACACGATGAGGATGACCTCGCTGCCCGTCTTCATGATGGCGGCGGCCGCGTCCTCCGCGGTTGCGGCTTCCGCCGCGCGGACCGGCGGCAGGGCGGCGGCCCCGGCGAGGGCGGTGAGGGCGCGGAGGAATCCGCGGCGGGTGGCGGCGTCGAGCAGCGGGGAGTCACAGGTGTTCATAGGTAAAAGTTTCCCAGGGCGTGTTTGATTTCGAGGGCGGGACCGCCCTCGGCGGAAAGGGAATGGTTGCGGACGGGGACCCACTCCACCGCTCCGTCGGACCAGCCGCGGTGGAGTCCGTCGATCTCCGTCTCGTGGTAGCGGAAATCCCGGTAGGCCTTGCCGATATCCACATGGAAGGTCTCGTAGCGGCGCTTGTCGGCGATGCGGTACTCGGAAAGAATGTCGGCCCACAGGATGCCGCGCTGCATCAGCTTCGCGTCCGCGAGGCGGCCGGGATTGACGAGCGTGGCCATGCCGGAGGTGACCATCGGGGCGGTTTCGATCCCGCCGACGTAGACATATCCGGTGTAGAGGCCGCCGCCAAGGGTGAGTCCCTCGGCATGTCCGGAGGTTCTGGCGAACGGGCAGTTGATCCACTCCGGCTGGCGGGCGCGCTTCGGCCAGCGCACGGCGGGGGCGTCGGGCACATCCGCGTCCAAATAATTCGCGATGCCCGTGAGACGGTCGACGGTGATGCTGCTGGGCACCGCGGTGCTGCATGCGGGCAGCTCCCCGTGGTCGCGGAAGTGGGCGAGATCGGCCAGCACCAGCCCGCGCAGGTTGTTTTTGCAGCCGGTCTTGCGTGCGGAGCGCATCGCCATGGAAACGACGGACACCAGCACGGTGGCGAGCAGGGCGAGGATGGCGATGACCACCAGCAGTTCGATCAGGGTGAACCCGGCGGGCCGGGTCCCTCCGGTGGGGCCGTGGCCGGGCGTGCGCATGCCGCTTATTTCCGGCGGCGCAGCGCGAAGAACACGAGGGTGGACAGGCCCAGCATGCCGGTCGAGGCTTCGGGCACCACCGAGGCGGTGAAGGTGAAGTTGCCGACGTCGGCGAGCGTGTCCCCGGGGGTCGCGAAGATGGCCGTCGCCATTTCGGAGGAGACGCCGAGATCGCCCGAAATGGCCAGCGTGGAGGCGGTGTCGGTGAGCGAGACGTTCATGAGGTCGAACGCCGGCAGCGGGAAGCCGAAGTTGTTGTTCAAGTACCAGCCCGACCGGCCGGGGGTGTTGCGGGTGGCGTCGTATTGCAGGGTGAACTCGCCGATCACCACCGGGCCGATCAACGTGCTGAAGCGGGCCGCGCCGGCGAGACCGATCACGCCGGTGTGCGCGGGGAGCGCGCCGGGCGTGTGTGCGAAGGTGGTGGCCTGGTTGTTGCGCCCGGACAGGTTGGAGACGGACGCGCCGTTCATCGCGTAGATCTGGCCGGTGTAGGAGGGGGAGCCGGGCAGGTCGTCGGCGATGATCTGCGCGTCGGTGCGGGTGGCGGCCGCGGCTTCGTCGAAAAGTTCGGAGAGGACCAGCGCCGGGGGTGGAAGTCCGGAGCCCGAAGCGAGGGCGTTCCACGCGGTTTGATCGTAGTCGATCATAGCCTGACCGTTGATCAGGGTGGCGGTGGCGGTGGAGGCCGTCGCCAGGAGGGAGCAGCAGAACGGGGCGGGATTTCGCGCGCTCCCTGCCGGTCGCGGCCCCCGTCGTCAACGGGAAAGCCCCCGGTGCGGCAATTTGCCGCACCGGGAACGGGCGGAAGGGATGGACGACTATTCCTTTGCCGCCGTCCTTCTTCCGCCACGCCGCCGAGGCGGCCGAGGAGGGCGCGGATGAACTTGCGGGCGACGACCTTGCGGTCGCCGGCCGGTGGTGGTGACGGCTGCCGTCGGATTCCACGTCCATGCCGGTGAAGATGGCGCCACGTTCGCCGATGGCGGCGGTGCCGTCGCTGGAGGCGGTCATCTTGAGACCCTTGGCGTCTTTCATGGCGCGGACCAGCGGGGAAACGGATCCGCCCACGGCCGCGAGGGTTCCGCCCTCCTCCTCCACCTTGCGCACCAGGGCGGTGACGGGCCCGGGGAGCGCGGTGTCGGACGTCAGGCCCAGCAGGAGGACGAGGGCCGGGGGCGCCGGCGGCCTTGAGCTTCGCGGCATCGGGGGTGTCGACCGGCAGGACCTCCAGGATGGCGCCGGAGGCGAGGAGTTCCATCTTGAGCACGTCGAGATGCGGCCAGGCGTCCTTGCCGGCGAGCACCAGCACCCGATTGTCGCGGGCGGGATAGTCCGGCTTGAGGGCGGAGGGGTAGCGGGCGGCGCCGCGGACGACCTCGATCTCGAAGGCCTTTTCGACGCCCCAGGGCTTCGGTGACCGCCGCCTGGAACCCCGCGTCCTTGAACGACCGGCCCGCCACCCTGGTGATCAGGTCGCCTTCCTTCAAGCCGGCCTTCGCCGCGGACGAATCGGTGAAGATGCTTTGGACGTACACGCCGTCGTCGTCGCGCATGTTCTCGCCATACCGGTGGGTGGGCACGACATCGGTGACGCCGAGGCCGATGGCGTCCACGATCAGCGGGCGGAGTTCGCCGGAGTGGAAGCTGGTCTGGACACGGGGCTGGCGGGCTGGACGGTGGAGTTCCAGGTGCGCGTTCCAGTTCCGCCGGGCTGGACGACCTCCATCTTCAATTTGCAGCCCGGCGGGGACAGGGTGATGTGCTCCCAGTCGAACGTGAGGGCTTCCGCGCGGGCGCGCAGGACCAGCTGCCATCCACGCCGGTGATCACGTCCCCGCTGCGCAGGCCGGCCTTCGCGGCCGCGCGCGGTTCGACGTAATGGACCATGAGCCCGGACTTCACGCCGGTGGTGGCGCAAGGGTTGTCCATTTCACGCACGAGCAGATTGCCCAGCTCTCCGCGGACGAAGCGGCCGTGCATCGCAATGCGCTCCTGCACCGCCATGAGGACATGGGTCGGAATGGTGAAACCGAGGTTGTTGCTCTGGGTCAGGGCGTAGGTGTTGATGCCGATGACGCGCCCTTCCATGTCGAACAGGGGGCCGCCGCTGTTGCCGGGATTGATGGCGGCGTCGGTCTGGAGGACCGGCACCTCGGTGCCCAGGTCGGTGCGTTCGATGTTGCTGATCAAACCGCCGGTGTAGGTCCGTTTGAGGCCCTTGGGATTGCCCACGGCGAAACAGCGCTGGCCGGTGCGCACGGCCCGGGAGTCGGCCAGCTCGGCCGGCGCCAGGGGGGTGTCGGGATCGATCTTGAGCAGGGAGACGTCCGGATCCATCCAGAAGCCGACCACCGTCGCGCGGAACATGCGGTCGTCAAACAACTGCACCGTGATGGACTCCGCCGGGAGGAGGGGATCCTCGGGATCTTCGCCGCGGACCACGTGCCCGTTCGAGATGATGTAACCGTCGGCGGTCAGGATGAAGCCGCTGCCTTGCGCGCGCTCGTGCTTGATGGCGACGACGCTGGGATCGACCTTGGCGACGACGGAGGCGGGAATGCCGGCGGTGTCGTCCGCGGAGACGGTGGGCGCGGCCTTGACGTCTTCGTCGGCGGCAACCGGCGTGGCGGCCAGAAGGGCGGCGAAGGAGATGCGATGGAGGGTGTTCATCAGGGGGTTCCGTTGCTGACGGGGATGGAGGGGTTCTGGCGGATGTTGAGGGCGACGTACAAGGTGACGCGACCGCGGAGGATCTTCAGCAGCACATAGTCCGAGGGATGGGCCTGCTGGCGCAGCAACTCGCGACGGAAGTCGGTGATGGCGGGCACCGGCTGGCCGTTGAGTTCCAGCAGGATGTCGTTCTTGCGCAGCTTTCCGCCCTGGTCGTCGGCGGCGACATAGGCCGGGCTGCCGGCGCGGACATCGGTGATGACCACCCCGCGCGTGCCGTCGGGCACGTTGTTGGAGAAGCGGGTGACCTCGTCCAACTCGGCCACGGTGATGCCGATGTCGCGCGCGAGCATCTTTTCCGGTTCGGGCAGGCGGGTCAGGGTGCCCGCGAGATCGAGCGGCTTGCCGTCGCGCAGGATGGAGAGCTGGAACGGGGCGCCCTCGCGGCCCTTGACGGCGCGCGCAAACCAGGACTGCATGGCGTCGTCGCGGAAGCGAAGGGGGCCGCCGTTCAGGCCCGTGATGATGTCTCCCGGCTTCAGGCCGGCGGCGGACGCGCAGCCTTTCGGGTCCAGGGCGGTGACCAGCAGGCTCCGGCGGGGCAGGTCGCGGGTGAGGGCCAGATCGGAATTGAGCGGCCGGGTGAGGATGCCGAGGCGGACGACGCCTTCCTTGCGGTCGCGCTCCTCGTTCTCCTTGGGCGTTTCGTTGCGCGGCACGGAGGCCTCCTGGAGGAAGCTCTGCAGTTCCCCGCGAACATCGGACAGGGCCAGCACCCCGTCACGCCCGGCGAATCCGGCAAGATCCCCGTCCAGCGTCGCCACGGGGGCCCCGGTCGAGCGGGAGTCGCCGCCCGTCACCACGAAGGAACGATAGCGGTCAAAGGTGGTGCCGGAGCAGATGGGGGTGGCCACGCGGGGTTCGAAATCGGAGGCCTCGTCGCCGCGCGCGAGCGTCACCAACCACTGCCCCGGGGCGGGGTCGGCCTGACGGGTCAGATCGAGGGCGCGCGCGCCCGGCGGCAGCGGAGCCTGCAGCAGCGTCATGCCCAGCGCCTCGTCGGAGGCAAGGAAACGAGCGTCCTGCTCCTCGCCGTCGATCACGACGAAAAGTCGGGATTCGGCCGGCTTGATCACCGCGGGAATCACGATCCGGCCCTGGTCGTCCAGCACCGCGCCGAACAATTCCGGTGGCGCGCCGGCCGCCGCGCCGCCACGCATGATGATCATGCCGCCACCGCCGCCGGCGTCTTCCACCGGCTTGGAGTCGCGCGGCTTGACACGCACGATGACGGACGAGGGGCGGAGGTTGTCCGCGGCCGCGGATACGGCCTGCTGGAAATCCTGGGCGGCGCGGCGTCCCCGGTAGGACGCGCAGCCGGTGGTGGACGCCGCCAGGCCCAGGAGGGCGGCCGCGCACAGCGACGGGGTGAGGAGGTTTCGTTTCATGATGCCGGTTGGAGTCGGGAGCACCCTGTTCCATTCAATCAAATCCGCCCGCTCCCGGGTCGGAAAGTGATTTTGTCCGGCCGGTTTGTCAAAAACATCAATAAAACAAGGGAAATGCTTCTGTCTGGTGCAGCAAGTGCACCAGCATTCCGCGGGGTCAGGGGCGAAGGGTGGCCACCGTGGCGCCCTCAATGAAGCGGCAGGTCGTGTCGATATGGCCGTCATGATGGCACCCCTCGTCGACCCACCGGAGAAAGGCCTTCCAGTCGGCCTCGTTGTCGGCCTCCACGTGGGTGAGCGGCTGTTCAAACCAGTCCATCAGGTCGTTGCCGTCGAGGGCGACGATGGAGAGGTCGCGCGGAATGCGCAGGCCGGTGCGGGCGCAGTAGCTGATCAGGGAGAGGGCCTCGAGCGAACTCCAGACGATGACGCAGGTCGGCTTGAGCCGGGGCAGGGCGCGATTCCAGAAGGCCGCCCAGTCGCGGCCGTCGAGCAGGTCGACCGACGGCACCATGTCCTCCGCCTGCTCCAAGGCCAGTTCCGGGAAGGTCGCGCGGACCAGGTCGATGCAGCGGGCCCGTATTTCGCGGAAGGGACGATGGCAGGGCAGCAGCAGTCTCCGGTGGCCCTTGCTTCGGATATGCTCCAGCGCCGACCAGCACGGCGTTGAGCTGCGCCCCGACGGCGGTGGTATTGCGGAGGACCGCGCGGGGTCGCGCCGCCGTACATGAAAACGGGCGTGTCGAGGGCGTCCAGCGCCTCCGCCCAGTGTCGGGCGGCTTGATCGCGAGCACGCATTCCACGCGGCGCCGGAGAAGAGGTCGGCCTGCTTCCTACCGGCGAGCGGCGCCGGGTGAAATCGACATCCACCTGGCGCACCTCGCCGCCGCGCTCGTTCCACAGGCGCATCGCGCGGTTCACGAGGCGCAGGTGGGTGTTGTTGCCGCGCTCGCTCTTGTCGGCGATGATGAGCAACTGCCCGGGGATGCGCGGCGTCGCGGAGACCGGGGCGGGGTGCCGGATCCGCCGGCGCTCGCGCGGCCGGGCGGGTTCGAGCAGCCCCTGCTTTTCGACCAGCCGGAGCGCCTCCGCGCAGGTGCGCTTGTTCACCTTGTACAGCGCCGCGAGCTGCCGCAGCCCCGGCAGCGCCTTCCACGTCCGCGCGCAGGTCGTCCGCGATGGTCGCGGCGAGCTGCTGGCGGAGCGGGACGGGGGTGAAGGCAGGCATGACACCTCCAGCCCTGCGACCGGAGGATTCATTCGCAGATGACGCGGATTTCCGCGGATGTTTGGCCGTGGAGATGGTATTCCCATCTGCGCCCATCTTCGTCATCTGCGGATGGCTGGTCGTTTTGCATCTTGGATTCATGACCCGATGTTTCCTTCGTTGAATCCGGAGGTGTGATCCGCAGATGACGCGGATTTCCGCGGATGTTTGGCCGTGGAGATGGTATTCCCATCTGCGCCCATCTGCGTCCTCTGCGGATGGCTGGTCGTTTTGCATCTTGGATTCATGACCCGATGTTTCGTCGAATCCGGAGGTGTGATCCGCAGATGACGCGATTCTTCACGGCCGGATGGCATTCCACCGCGCCCATCTGCGTCATCTGCGGATGGCTGGTCGTTTTGCATCTTGGATTCATGACCCGATGCTCTCGTCGAATCCGGAGGTGTGGATCCGCAGATGACGCGGATTTCGCGGATGCTTGGCCGTGGAGATGGTATTCCCATCTGCGCCCATTCGCGCCCATCTGCGTCCTCTGCGGATGGCTGGTCGTTTTGCATCTTGGATTCATGACCCGATGTTTCCTTTGTTGAATCCGGAGGTGTGATCCGCAGATGACGCGGATTTCCGCGGATGTTTGGCCGTGGAGATGGTATTCCCATCTGCGCCCATCTGCGCCCATCTGCGTCCTCTGCGGATGGCTGGTCGTTTTGCATCTTGGATTCATGACCCGATGTTTCCTTTGTTGAATCCGGAGGTGTGATCCGCAGATGACGCGGATTTCCGCGGATGTTTGGCCGTGGAGATGGTATTCCCATCTGCGCCCATCTTCGTCATCTGCGGATGGCTGGTCGTTTTGCATCTTGGATTCATGACCCGATGTTTCCTTCGTCGAATCCGGAGGTGTGATCCGCAGATGACGCGGATTTCCGCGGATGTTTGGCCGTGGAGATGGTATTCCCATCTGCGCCCATCTGCGTCATCTGCGGATGGCTGGTCGTTTTGCATCTTGGATTCATGACCCGATGCTTCCTTCGTCGAATCCGGAGGTGTGATTCGCAGATGACGCGGATTTCCGCGAGCGCCGGAATAAGAAGATGGTATTCCCATTCGCTTTCCATCTGCGTCATCTGCGGACGGTTCCAAAACCAGGCGCTTAATTGAGAAGCAGCGAAATTCAGAGAGGCCCTTTTTAGTCCTGACGCTCTTCAGATAGTTGATGACCTGAGCTTCCTCCACGCCGGTGAGCCGTTGAAGTGCCTTGAGTTCGACGATCAAACCCCCGAAGCTAATACAAAGTCCACGCGATACGACGTGTTCATGGGGCTCCGTAATATATCGGCAGATAGTGCCATTCCTGCTCATGCGGAATATGCCGCGCGACCAACTCACTTGCCCATCGCTTCGATAAACAGCCTCAAGAAATCCATGACCCAGTTCCCGATGCTGGCCATTGCCGCGCCGATGACCGCATACGTTTGCTCGTCACGTTGATCTGCGATGAAATCGTCCTCAATGGATAAAGGCATTCGAAGAGTCCGGTCAGAAGCGGACCTGCCGTCCCATCTGCGCCCATCTGCGTCATCTGCGGATCATTCGGAACCGACGGATGCTTCATGCATTCACCACACGGATAATCCCAAGTCTGTTGTATTCCTAAGCCGTCATAACGCCCCCATGCCGGGTCGCAAGGGCAAAGGCGCTTTCCCATCTCTTTCTCCGGCGGGGAATGGGGTTGCGAGGCGGGGGCAAACAGGGAAGGATGGGCCGAATCCATAAAGCACAACGATCACGGCCCTGTTGATGTGCGTGATGCTCCGCGAGCGGGCGCGGTGGAGGCGACGTCCGGGATCCGCCGTTCCAGCGGGGAACGACGCGCCCGCCACCTTCAACCTCATCCTGGGCACGCAGTTTCGAGGCCTACCAGTTCACCGCCAACCCCCGCCTGCGGGAGGCCGCGGAGGGGATGCGCGAACTGGGCGCTTCCGTCATCACCCGAGCTGGCCTCGCTACGCGCAGCGCAACGGCAACGCCGGCGGCCATGGACGGGATCGACCTGGTGATGAAACTCGTCCGCGACGAACCCACCCACCGCGCGGTCCTGACCTGCTGTTCCCGCAGGTGGTGCTGTGGGTGCACACCTTCGCGCCGGACAGCGGGAACTGGCGGCATGGGATTCTCGGCGGAGCGCGCCGGGGCCGTGTACCGGGAGATGACCCACCCGGCATTTGCTGACCTGCTACAACGGCTCCGGGCGACGTCGGTGATTTCGGCCACTGGGAAGGCGACGGCCTGCTGTGGGGAAGCATCGCGCCGGAGAACGACGCGAAGACCGACACGGCGGTGCGCGGCAGCGGCCGACTGGCTGAACGCGCGGCAGAGGGGCGTGGACGACGCAGCGGCGCGACACCCCGCACGACCGGGTCGTGTGGCACTACACCGAGGTCAACCAGGAAGCCGGCCCTGCGCGAAAACCGGCCGGCTGTTGTCAACCGGGTGCTGCCGCTGACCCGGGTCGACCTGGTTCCTACTCCTGTTACGACACGTAGATGGAGCCGGCCGGAGCTGAAGGAGGCGCTCGATTATCCAGTCGATGCTCCTCGCCTCCCGGCAACCCGACCAGGCGGCGCCAGCCAGGTCTTCATCGGGCCGCCGGGATTTCGCCGCTCTGGAACAACCTCGAGGAGGACGTCGCCGCAGCAGATGGTGCCGGTTGAGCGGGCCGCCCCGTTCATCCTCTTACTGGTAGCTCACCAACAACGAGGTCACCCCGGAAGGCCGCCAGCGCGGTTTCTGGTTGACGGACGACCAGGGCCGGAAGCTGCCGGTCTGGCACACCCATGCCCGCTTGTTGACCGCCGCGCGGTCGTTTGTGGCTGTCCAGGTGCACGCCCCGGAGGAGGAGCTGAAGGACGAACTCCGCCTGCTCAACCCGCCGCCGCAGCGTCCCCGAGTGCCCGCCCGGGTTGGCGGTGAAATGCAGAGTCTCCCTAAAATTCCCCGCGCCCAATATCCATGGGGGTTGATGAAGCTGGAGGGCAAGGCATAAGTGAATCCATTGCCCTCATCCGCACCATCACCTGATGGATTGTTTCGCGGCCAGCGTGCATCTTGTCCGCGAATCAACCCCTGTAAGGAGCTCGTTTCACATGCACGCGTTCATGTCCTCCGCCAGGTCTCCTGGCCGCCTCAACACCGCTGACCAATGCCGATGTCACGGTGATCACGTCCAGTTGGTGGCTCGCCCCGGGCGCTTCGGTCCTGGCCTTGTTCTTCGCCTGGTACTTTTTCAAGAAGGTGGTCGCCGCCCCCGCCGGCACGCCCTTGATGCAGGAGATCGCCGGGTATGTGCGCGAAGGCGCGATGGCCTACCTGTTCCGCCAGTACAAGGTGGTGAGTCTGGTGTCCTGGCGCTGGTGATTCTCGGCATCCTGGCGAAGGTTGGGGATTCAGAACCCGTTCGTTCCGGTCGCCCTTCATCCGCGGGCTTTTCTCCGGGTCTGCGGGTTCATCGGGATGCACACCGTGACCAGCGCCAACCGCACCAGCGCAGGGGCCAGCGAGACCTCAACCGCGGCCTGCAGGTCGCCTTCCGCTCCGGCGCCGTCATGGGCCTGGTGGTGGTCGGATTCGGCCTGCTGGACATCTGCCTCTGGTACTGGCTGCTCGACCAGGTGTTCTACACGGCGGCGCATATGGAGACGGGGTTCCGGCTCTTCGGTCTCCAACTCGTCCATCCGGGCACCACGTCCATGGAAAAGCTGGTGGAAATCACCGCCACCATGATCACCTTCGGCATGGGCGCCTCCACGCAGGCCCTCTTCGCCCGCGTGGGTGGCGGCATCTACACCAAGGCGGCGGACGTCGGCGCCGACCTGGTCGGCAAGGTGGAGGCGGGCATCCCCGAGGACGATCCCCGCAATCCCGCGACCATCGCGGACAACGTGGGAGACAACGTGGGTGACGTCGCCGGCATGGGCGCCGACCTGTATGAATCGTACTGCGGATCCATCCTGGCCACCGCCGCCCTGGGCGCGAGCATCGGGGTGGAGCACGCCGCCCAGGCCGGCTCCTTCGCGGGGGCCGTGAAACTGGTGGTCGCCCCCATGCTGGTCGCCGCCATCGGCACCATGCTCTCCATCTTCGGCATCTTCATGGTGCGCACCAAGGAGGGGGCGACCCAGAAGGAACTGCTCCGCTCGCTGCTGACCGGAACGCTGGGCTCCTCCGTGCTGATCCTGATCGCGCTGGCCGTCATGGCCGGCACGGGCATGATCACCTGGGGCATCTTCGCCGCCGTGACCTCCGGTCTGGTGGCCGGCGTGCTCATCGGACAGGCGACCGAGTACCACACCAGCGGTGACTACGGGCCGACCAAGGAGATCGTCGACCAGTCCCGCATGGGCCCGGCGACCACCATCATCTCCGGCCTGGCCAACGGCATGTACTCCGCCCTGATCCCGGTTCTGGTGACCGTGGTGGGCATCCTGGCCGCCTTCGGCTTCGCGGGCGGATTCCAGAACTTCAACAACGGCCTCTACGGGATCGGCTTCGCGGCCGTGGGCATGCTCGCCACCCTGGGCATCACTCTCGCGACCGACGCCTACGGCCCCATCGCCGACAATGCCGGCGGCAATGCCGAGATGTCCGGCCTGGGCAAGGAAGTGCGCAGCCGCACCGACGCCCTCGACGCCCTCGGCAACACCACCGCCGCCACCGGCAAGGGCTTCGCCATCGGGTCGGCCGCGCTGACCGCGCTGGCCCTGCTCGCCGCCTACATCGAGGAGCTGAAGATGTGGATCGGACGCATGGCCAAGGACGCCGGCGGGATCTTCAAGCTGGGCGAGGTGCACTTCACGAACGACGCCGCCCGGGCCGTGGACGGGACGATCCTGGTGTCCAAGGCGGGCATCCGCGACTTCGTGGAAGCCTTCGACCTGTCCATCATGAACCCGATGCTGCTCTGCGGCATGTTCATCGGGGCGATGGTCGCCTTCGTGTTCTGCGCCATGACCATGAAAGCCGTCGGCCGCGCCGCCGGCGCGATGGTGGAGGAAGTCCGCCGCCAGTTCCGCGAACGCCCGGGCATCATGCAGGGCACGGAAAAGCCCGACTACGCCCGCTGCGTCGCCATCTCCACCGGCGGAGCGCAGAAGGAAATGGTCCTGCCCGCGCTGATGGCCATCCTGATCCCCGTCGCCACCGGCTGCATCCTCGGCATCTCCGGCACGATGGGCCTGCTGGCCGGCGGCCTGACCACCGGCTTCGTGCTGGCCACCATGCTCAACAACGCGGGCGGATCATGGGACAACGCCAAGAAGTCCATTGAAGCGGGCGTGCTGGGCGGCAAGGGCTCCGACGCCCACAAGGCCACCGTGGTGGGCGACACCGTGGGCGACCCCTGCAAGGACACCAGCGGCCCCTCGCTGAACATCCTGGTCAAGCTCATGAGCATGGTGGCGGTGGTGTTCGCCCCGTTCGTGCTCAAGGTGTACCCCGCGACGCAGGAACTCCTGCTCACGGTGTTCCGCATCACCGGCGGCTGAGACGACACGCCGCAACGCGACAGGGGCCGGGCAACCGGCCCCTTTTTTTGTCACGCGCCGAAGCGCATCGCGCAGCGCTGGATGCCTTCGCTCAG
>JAXMHJ010000094.1:0-12023 GCA_046346795.1 Kiritimatiellia bacterium | reverse complement strand
GCAGTAGGCGAGGTAGTAGTCCCAGGTGCGGCGGAAATGGTCGTCGAAACCGAAGGGGCGGATCTCGTCCCAGTTGCGGTGGAATTTCTCGCGCCAGTGCCGGATCGTCGGCACGTAGTGCCGCCCGTGCTCCTCCACCCGCTCGACAACCAGCCTGGAGGTGCGGTGCAGGGAATCGGTGAGGGCGCCGACCGACGGGAGGTTGCCGCCCGGGAAGACGTGCTTCTGGATCCAGTCGGCGCCGCGGCGGTAGGCGTCGTAACGCGCATCGGGGATGGTGATGACCTGCAGGGCGAAGCGGCCGCCGGTCTTGAGGGCGCGCCCGCAGGTGTGGAAGAAGGTGTCGAGGTATTCGTGGCCCACCGCCTCGATCATCTCGATGGAGACGAGGCGGTCGTACACCCCCTCGATGCGGCGGTAGTCGCGGATCTCCAGGTTCACGCGGTCCGACAGCCCGGCCGCGGCCATCCGCTCGCGGGCGAGGGAGAGCTGGGCGTCGGACAGGGTGAGGCCGTGGACCAAACAGCCGGTGCGCCCCGCCGCCTCCAGCGCGAATCCGCCCCAGCCGCAGCCCACCTCCAGAAGGCGGTCGCCCGGCTGGGGGGTGGCCATGTCGATGAGTCCGCCGATCTTGTGGAGCTGGGCGTCGTGCAGCGACTGTTCCGGGTGTTCGAACACGGCGCCGGAGTACATCATCGTGGGATCCAGGAAGCGGCGGTAGAACTCGTTGCCCAGGTCGTAGTGGGCCTGGATGTTTCGGCGGCTGTTGCCGATCGTGTTGCGGCGGGCCAGGTGGCGCAGGCGGTTGAAGGCGCGGCCGACGAGGCTGAGGCGGGTGGGCGCGTCGACGGCGGCGGGCCGGTTGGCGATGAAGAAGGTGAGCAGGCCGGTGAGATCCGGGGAATCGATCTCGCCCTTCTGCCAGGCCTCGCCAAACCCGATGTCGGCCGAGCGGACGAGGCGGCGGAAGAACCGGTTGTCGAGCACCCGGAGCGTCGCGGAGGGCGCGCCGCCGGGGCCGAAGGAGCGGGTCGATCCGTCGGGAAGCGTGACGGACAGCGCGCCGGTGTCGAACCGGTCGAACCGTCGGAAGACGATTCCCTGGAGGGCCTGGTCAAGCATTCCGGCGGGCTTCCTCGTAGATGTGCCTGGGCACGGGTTTGATGTCCCAGACGAGCCCCGTCCACGAGAGCATCTTGAGGATGTAGAAGGTGGGGTCGAACTCGTACCAGTAGAAACCCTGGCGGCAGGAGGCCGCGTAGCGGTGGTGGTTGTTGTGCCAGCCCTCGCCCATGGTGATCAGCGCGGTGAACCAGTTGTTGCGGCTGTAGTCGCCGGTCTTGAAGCGCTGCGTGCCGAGGATGTGGGTGAGCGAGTTGATGCAGAAGGTGGCGTGGTACACGAACACGGTGGAGAACAGCCCCCACGCGAGCATCTGCCAGCCGGTCGCGCCCCAGGCCGGATGGGCGGCGTGCATCCAGGCGCCGAGGGCGTAGAGCGCGGCGAGCAGCACGAGGAAGCCGAGGGAGTGCCAGCGGTCGATGAAGCGGATCTCCGGGTACTTCGCCCAGTCCTTCACGCGGTCGAGGTCGGCCCTGGCGTATTTGCGGCAGAGCAGCCAGCCGATGTGCGAGAAGAACAGCCCCTTGACGATGGGGGAGTGCACGTCCTCGGGCTTGTCGCTGAACTGGTGGTGGTGGCGGTGGTGCGCGGCCCACCAGAGCGGTCCGCACTGCGCGGCGGTGGTGCCGGTGAAGGCGAGCAGGAAGGCGAAGGGGCGGCTGGTCTTGTAGCTGTTGTGCGAGAAGAGGCGGTGGTAGGCCCCGGTCAGCACGAACACGCGCAACAGGTACAGGAAGACGGCGACCAGGAAGGAGGGCCAGCTGAATCCGGTGAGGATCGCGCCGCCGATGCCGAGGATGTGCACGGCGATGAGGGGGGAGCTTTCGAGGAGGTTGATGTTCTCCTCCTCGAGGATCGCTTCCTTGATGCGCTGGCGGAGGGGCTGCGGGGGGGGGGTGTCGGCCATGGAGCTTCCTGGGATGGGGTTCACGCGAGCGTCGCGATGAACTCCGCCACCTCGGCGGGATGGGCTTCCGCTCCGCTCACTTTCGTCCAGTGTTGGACGACTTTTCCGGTGGCGTCAATGACGACCGTGGAGCGCACGATCCCCTCGTGGGATTTGCCGTACATCGACTTGGTTCCCCAGGCCCCGTAGGCCTTGATCATGGTCTTTTCGGTATCCGCCAGCAGCGGGAACGGCAGGGAGAATTTCTTCGCGAATTTAGCGTGCGAGGCCGCGCTGTCCGCACTCACGCCCAGGATGACCACGTCCCGCTTCGCCAGCGCCGGGGAGAGGTCGCGGAAGGCGCAGGATTCCCGGGTGCAGCCGGGGGTGTCGTCCTTGGGGTAGAAGTAGATGACCACGGTGCGGCCTGCAAACTCGCGGAGGGTGCGTACCTTTCCGTCCTGGTCGGGCAGTGAAAAGGCGGGGGCTTTCCGGGAGAGCAGAGGGGATTCGGGCATGGGTGTTCCTGTCGTTTTCATCCTGGCAGCGCGCACCTTACCCTCTTCCGCCCGTTTTGCAAACGGGGTCGGGACGTTGCGCCGCCCGGCCAGGGCCGCCCCGGGCGAGCCGGCGTCGCTTTTCCCTTGCAAACCACGCGGGGCGGGTGTGTTGATCCGGACCATGTCCCGCCCCCCCCTCTCCACCGCCGCGCAGATGCTGGTCCTCGCGTCCGCCGCCCTGGTCTGCGGCGCGGCCGCAAGCCTGCCGCTGAATCCCGCGCGGCTCGACTTCGGCCGGCGCTGGGCCGACGCGGCGCAGGACAAGCTGGCCCGGTTCGGCCTGCGGAGCGTGACCGTCGCGGAGACCGCCGCCATCGTCGGACGCGGCGACCGCATCGTGCTCGACGCCCGCAAGCTCGAGTCCTACCAGCAGGGCCACCTGCCCACCGCCATGCCGCTGCCGGTGTCGGACTTTCCCAACGCCTTCGCCAGCGTGGCGGGTCTGCTCGCCACCTTCGCGGATCCCATCCTGGTCTACTGCACCGGGAGCGACTGCGACGAATCGGTGGAGCTCGCGATGAAACTGCGCGACATCGGCTACACCAACCTGGTCGTTTTCACCGGCGGATTCGACGAGTGGAAGGCCTCGGGGAGGCCGGTCGAATGAACCGCCGCCCGGCCCGGCACCTCGTCCTGTGGCTCCTCTGCGCGGGGCTCGCGGCGATGTGGCTGTACGCCGCGTGGTTCAAGATCCGCGACCCGGCCGCCTTCGCCAGGGTCATCTACCACTACGGACTCCTGCCCGACGGCGCACCCGTCAACGCGGTCGCCGTCTTCCTGCCCTGGCTGGAGGCGGTGCTCGCCGCCGGCCTGCTGCTGCCCCGCCTGCGGTCCGGCGCCATCCGGCTGTCCGCCGGCCTCATGGTGTTCTTCACCCTGCTGATCCTGACCAGCATCTTCCGCGGGATCGAGGGCTCCTGCGGCTGCATGGAGGGCGAGCGCATCGGCTGGCCCAAGGTGATCGAGAACGTCCTGCTCACCGCCGCCTGTTTCGCCGCCCGGGCGCTGGACCGGGCACCCCGCCTGAACCCGTAAAAACATTTCCCGGACCCTTTGCAAAACCTCCGCCCCGGTGTAGGAGTCCCCCAAAAACCAAGGAGCCCGCGCATGAACATCCTCAAGAAACTTGCCGCCGGCGCGGCTGTCCTCTGTCTGGCCGCCTCGACGGGCTGCTTTGATTTTTCCACGGCCGGCGCAGGCGACGGGGGCGGGGACGACGGCGCGAGGAGTCCCTTCGACGGTCCCGGCGGATTCCTCTGGAAACCCAACTCCGACAGCAACGGCCGCCTGGTGGTGATCTGGCCGGCGCAATACACCGGACGCATCGGCTCCTGCACGATTCACAGCGGCTACCCCACCTCCTCGAAGAACCGCATCGAAACCGGCGTATTCTCCTCCGTGGGCAACGGCGGGCGCGCCCACTTCCGCTTCAGCCGGCCGGGCGGCGCCTACGGCGCGAACGTTTACGCCAGCGCCACCATCAACGACGGTTCCAAGGTGACCTACTTCGTCGCCAACACCGGCTCGCGAAACGACTGAGGGCGGCGGCGGAATTTGAGATCTGAAATTTGAGATTTCAAATTGCGTCAGCATGCCCGCCCGACCCGCCAATCCCGCCCCCGACGACGCCCCGCCCCGCGCCTTTCCCGGCGCGGCCGCCGACGCGGAGTTCTGCCAGCCGCTCGAACTCGCCCTCCGCCAGGGCCTGGAATGCGAGACGCAGGAACTCTCCTCCAGCGCCGCCGCCTGGACCGCCTGGGCCCTCGCCGGCCGCACCCGCCGCACCGTCCTGATCGTCGCCGACGGCCCCCGCACCCTCGAGGCCCTCGTGCAGGACCTGCACACCCTGCGCCCCTTCGCCGACGCCGCGCTGCTGCACTACCCCGGCTGGGAGGCGCTCCCCGAAGCCGGCGCGCGGATCAACCCCGACCTCGCCGGAGACCGCCTGCAAACCCTCCTGCGCCTGCGCGAACCGTCGGAAGCGCCCCGCGTCGTCGCCACCGACATCCAGGCCGTCATGCTGCGCACCTGGAAACCCGAGGCCCTCGCGCGATCACTCCTCACCCTGCGCCGCGGCGGGGACCACCCGCTCGAGGCCGTCACCGAACACCTGGCCGAACACGGCTACGGCTTCGCCACCGAGGTGCTCGCCAAGGGCGAGGCCGCCAAGCGCGGCGGCCTGCTCGACCTCTGGCCCCCCGACCTCGCCTGGCCCGTGCGCGTCGAATACTTCGGCGACACCGTCGAGTCCATCCGCCACTTCGACCCCGCCACCCAGCGCTCGCTCGACCCGCTCGACACCCTCCGCATCGCCCCCGTCTCCGACGCCGCCCAGCCCGGCGGAGGCGAGATGGCCGACCTCTTCGACTTCGTCCCCGCCGACGCCGTGTGGCTCTGGCTCGACCCCGCGCAGATCACCCACCACGCCGGCATCCATGAGGAAACCCTGCGCGACGCCAACGCCGCCCACCTCGGCCTCACCCGCGACGACGTGATCGCGCGCGCCGCCCGCCATCCGCAGATCCACCTCGGCGCGTCCGGCCGCCGCCTGCACGTGGCCGAACTCGAGGTCCGCCCGCTCGACGCCCTGCCCGGCATGGGCACCGGCAACCTCCTGCCCGACCTGCTCGACCAGGAGCGCATGAAGATCGTCTCCCGCCTCTGCCACGAGGCCGCGCAGGGCGGTCACGTCGTGTTCCTGATGAACACCCCGGGCTCGCACGACCGCTTCGTCGAGGGCTACCTCAAGCGCGTGCAGCCGCCCCCGGGCAAACGCGTGGAGTCGCGCATCGGCATGATCCAGGAGGGCTTCGCGCTGCCCGCCGCCGGGCTCACCGTCGTCGCCGAGTCCGACCTCTTCGGCGTGCGCAAGCAGGCCCGCGCCGTGCACGACCCTCATTCGCGCATCAAGCGCGGCGCGCGCGGATCGGCGGCGCGCGTCACCGAGTTCAGCGACCTCCAGCCCGGCGAACTCGTGGTGCACGTCGACCACGGCATCGGCCGCTACCTCGGCCTGCGCGAGATCGAATCGTCCGGCGTGAAGCAGGAGTGCCTCTCCGTCGAATACGCCGGCGGCGCGCTCGTGCACCTGCCCGTCTCGCAGGCCCACCTGCTCGGCAAGTACGTCGGCGTCGGCAACGCCCTGCCCGACCTCCACACCCTCGGCGGCAAGCGCTGGCACAAGGAGAAGGAGGACGCCGTCGCCTCCGTGCGCGACCTCGCCTCCTCCATGCTCGAGACCCAGGCCCGGCGGCAGTCGCTCCCCGGTCACGCCTTCAAGTCCGACACCCCGTGGCAGCACGACTTCGAGGCCATGTTCCCGTATCAGGAAACGGTCGACCAGGAGTCCGCCATCACCGCGGTCAAGGCCGACATGGAGAACACCCGCCCGATGGACCGGCTCGTCTGCGGCGACGTCGGCTACGGCAAGACCGAGGTCGCGATGCGCGCCGCCTTCAAGGCCGTCATGGAGGGCAAGCAGGTCGCCATGCTCGTGCCCACCACCATCCTCGCCCAGCAGCACTACGAGAGCTTCCGCGAGCGCATGGCCGCCTTCCCCGTCACCATCGAGATGCTCAGCCGCTTCCGCGGCCGCGCCCAGCAGGCCGAGATCATCAAGCGCCTGCGCGCCGGCACCCTCGACATCGTCATCGGCACCCACCGCCTCGTCCAGCGTGACGTCGGCTTCCACGACCTCGGCCTCGTCATCATCGACGAGGAGCAGCGCTTCGGGGTCGAGCACAAGGAGCGCCTCAAGCAGCTTCGCGAGCTGGTGGACGTGCTCACCCTCACCGCCACACCCATCCCGCGCACGCTCTACCTGAGCATGACCGGCGCGCGCGACATGTCCGTCATCCAGACCCCGCCGCGCGAGCGCCTGCCCATCGCCACCTTCGTGCGCCCGTGGGACGACGAGGTGGTGCGCAAGGCCATCCTGCGCGAGCTCAACCGCGAGGGCCAGGTCTTCTTCCTGCACAACCGCGTGGCCACCATCCAGGCGATGGAGAAGCGCCTCCACCATCTCGTGCCCGAGGCCCGCATCATCACCGCCCACGGCCAGATGGGCGAGGCCCACCTCGAACGCGTCATGCGCGCCTTCATCGACGGCAAGTACGACCTCCTCCTCTGCACCACCATCATCGAGAGCGGCGTCGACATCCCCAACGCCAACACCATCTTCATCGACCGCGCGGACCGTTTCGGCCTGGCCGAGCTGTACCAGCTCCGCGGCCGCGTGGGCCGCTACAAGAACAAGGCCTACGCATACCTGATCACGCCCGAGGAGGGCCTGCTCCGCCCCGACTCCCGCCAGCGCATCCGCGCCATCCAGCGCTACACCAGCCTCGGCGCGGGCTTCAAGCTGGCCCTGCGCGACCTCGAGATCCGCGGCGCCGGCAACATGCTCGGCGCCGAGCAGAGCGGCCACATCACCAACATCGGTTTCGACCTCTACTGCCAGTTGCTCGACCGCACCGTCGCCCATCTGCGCGGCGAGAAGCCCAAGCCGGTCGTCGACGTCTCGGTGCGCACCGATTTCCTCGACACCTCCCCCGGCGCCGGCAACACCCCGGACGCGTGTTCCATCCCCGCCGCGTACATCGAGGAGGAGAGCCTGCGCATCGACGTCTACCGCGCGGTGGCGGGCGCGGCCACGATGGACGCGGTCGAGACCCTGCGCGCCGAGTTGACCGACCGTTTCGGCCGGCCGCCGGTGGCGGTGCTCAATCTCCTGGCCCTGGCCCGCGTGCGGGTTGCGGCCTCGACCCTTCGCGTGTCCGACATCGAGGTCCGCGAGAACAAGCTCATCCTGCAGCGCCACGGCCAGTACCTGCAGCGTGACGGAAAGCATCTCCGCCTCAAGCGGACCGAACCCGCCGCCAAGCTTGCCGAGATTGAATCCGTTCTCCTGTCCTGGAACGCCCCCGTCCCGCCCGATCCCCCGCCCCTGTCCGGGAAGCCTCCCCGCACCAAAACCACCGTCCTCCAGCCCCCGCCGCTTAGCGCGTGGGCGGATGAGGAATAGGGTCGGCAAATATTTTTAACAGAAGATCGCGAAGATCTCGAAGGAGGGATCGCGCACAACCACGGTTTCTTTGCTGCCTTTGCTGGCTTTTGTAAATATTTTCAACAGAAGGAAGCAAAGTTAGCAAAGGGGTATTGCCTTCGCGACCTTCGCGATCTTCTGTTTAAAATATTATCGTGCACCCGTAGCTGAGGGGGAATTCGTGCCGGGTGCCGTCCTCGTAATTCAGGCGCGCGAACGCGATGGTCGTTCCCTCCACATCGGACCATTGCGCGGCGTGCTGCAGATGCAGTTCGTCAAACGCGCGCCCCACCGCGATACCGTTCATCTCGCGCCGCCCGCCCTGCTCCCGGCCATAGAGGTAGGCGCGCCCGTCCACCTGGAAGGGAATGCCGTCGAATTCCCGGCGGCCCAGAATCGTGGCGAAGGAGGTGTTGGTGCGGGCGGGGGTGACAAAGCGCTCCCAGAAGAACCGGGAGATGTCGAGGGGCATGGGCTCCCCGGCCGCGGACGAGAGAGACAGCATCAGCGCCGACAGGAGAATGAAGGGCTTCATGGAGGAGTTGTACTCCCCGACCCGTCCCATGGGAATCCCAAAACCAAAACAGAAGATCACGGAGGTCGCCAAGAAGGAGCTGCAGACCGCCGGAGCCCCATCCTGCTTAATCCTGTTCATCCTGTCTCAATTTTTCCAGCCTTCCAGCATTCCTTATAAAAATTCCTCTTGGCGTCTCTGCGTCTTGAAGCCGCTACTGCGGCTGGGCGTGAAATCCTCAATTCAGGTGCCGACATAACCCTTCCAGATGCTCCAAAATTCACCGCAGCCGCAGCCGTTCAAGCCGTCACCGCTTCGACCAGGCGTTCCTTCCCCCTCAACCGCTGCCGGAATCCCTTGCGCCGCGCGGCCGTCTCCTCCTCGCTGTACAGCCGGCGCACCAGGTGGTGGAACCCTTCGCGCAACCGGGCGGGGGTCATGCGGCGGGGCTGGTAGTTGATGTCGAACAGGGTGCAGCGGTCCCACGCGCCGTCCTGCAGAATCCGCCCCTCCTCCTTCAGCCGCCGGTAGAGCGGCGTGCCGGGGAAGGGGGTCAGCAGGGTGACCTGCGCCTCGTACAGGCCGGACGCGCGGATGAAGTCGAACACCTGGTCGAAGGTCTCCGGCGTGTGGTCGTCGAGCCCGAGGATGAAGCAGCCGTTGACCGTGATGCCGTGGCTCTGGATGCGGGCGATGTTCTCCAGGTAGCGGCCGGTCTTGCGGGCCTTCCAGTCGGACGCGGTCTCCAGCCCCCGCAGCGATTCGGCGGACGGACTCTCCAGCCCCACCAGCACCTGCTGGCAGCCGGCCTCGCGCATGAGGGAGAGCAACTCGTCGTCCTCGCCCACCGCGATGTCGGCCTCGGTGAACCAGCGCACCTCCTCCGGGGCCAGCAGGCGCAGCAGGTCCTTGCCGCCGGGCCGGTGCACGAAGCTGTTGTCGTCGGCGAACTCGATGAACGGCCGCGGCCACACGCGCTTGATGGCGCGGATCTCCCCGATCACCTTCTCCGGCGGCTTCACCTTGTACTTGGGGGTCAGCAGGATCGAGCTGGCGCAAAACTCGCACTTGTGCGGGCAGCCGCGCGCGGTCTGCACGGTGATGCGGTTGTACTTAGCCGGGTCCAGCAGGTCGAAGCGCGGCACCGGCGCGTTGCGCAGGTCGAACTCGCGCCCGCGCGCGGAGTAGCGCGGCTTGAGCGCGCCGGCCAGGAAGTCGGCCAGCACCTCCGGCCACACCACCTCGCCCTCGCCGATCACCACCGCCGCCGCGTGCAGCGCCGCCTCGTCCGGCATCGCCGTGACGTGCAGACCCGCCCATCACCACCGGAATGCCCATCTCGGCGAAGTGGTCGGCCACGGCGTAGGCCTCCAGGATCTGCGCCGAAAGCGAGGTGAGCGCGACGAGGTCGAAGTGCCCCGGCAGCGGTCCGGCCGACTTGAGGTCCAGGATCTCGTGGTACTCGACCTCGAACTGCTCCGGCGGCGTCAGCGCCGCCAGCGTCAGCATCGACAGGCTGGGCAGTGAGGCGATCACCTTGCTGCGCTCGACGAAGCCGGGCAGCGTGAGGCCGAGTTCCAGCAGCTCCGCGTCCTGGGCGCGGATGCCGCTCATGGCGATGAATCCGATGCGTTTTTTCATGGCGTCTCCAGCAGTCCCGCGAGGGTGAGCACGACCCCGCCGAGCAGGCTCAGCACGGGGATCGCGAAGGCGTGGCGCGCGGGCCGCCAGAACGCCGACGCAAAACAAACGAGCGGCATGGTCACCGCCCCGGCGACCAGCAGCAGCCCGGCGGGACGGATTGCGGCTCCGCCGAGATGTTCCAGCCGCACGGTTGCGTGGAACAGGAAGTTGACCAGGGCCAGGCCGAAGAACGAGATGTGGCCCAGCCGGCAGAGCCGCCGCGCCCACGAGCCGTAGCCGCCGAGGAATGTGTCGCGGTGAAAGCCCAGGCCGAGGGCCGCGCCGGAGATCATGCCCAGCAGGATGCCCGTCCAGGCGGAGAGCAGGTTCAGAACAGGGGGTTCGAGGTTCATGCCCGCAGGTTACGCCGGGAGCGCCCTATTGACCTAATGCAAACCTTTCATGTATACATCGATTGGATCAATACCATGAACATCCACCATCTCGAACTGTTCTATCATGTCGCCCGGTGCGGCGGCATCAGCGCCGCGGCCCGCGGCATGTCCTACGGCATCCAGCAGCCGGCCATCAGCCACCAGATCGGCCTGCTGGAGAAGGATCTGGGGTTGACGCTCTTCGAGCGGCGGCCCTTCGCGCTGACGGCGGCGGGGCGTTCGCTGTACGACTTCGCCCGTTCCTTCTTCGGCCATGTGGACGACGTGGCGGCGGGCCTGCGCGAGGGCGGCCAGCTCCACCGCATCCGCATCGCCGCATCACGCATCGTTCTGCGCGACCATCTGCCCGGCCCGCTGCAGCGCATCCGGGAGCGCTTTCATCCCCTCGCCTTCTCCCTCGTCTCCACCTCGGCGCCCGAGATGGTCCGGCTGATCGGGCGCGGGGAGACCGACCTGGCGATCTCCGTGCTCGACGAGAAGCTCCCGGCGGGGTTCCACGCCGAGGACCTTGCGACGCTGACCCTCGCGCTGGCGGTGCGCGAGGACGCCCCCTGGCGCTCGGCCCAGGCCCTGCTGAAGCACGGCGCGGCGAAGGAGACCCTCATCGACCTGGCCTCCGAGGAGCCGGTCAGCCGCATCTTCCACCGCGAGCTGGCGAAGACGCCGGTGCAGTGGCGTTCCCGGCTGGAGCTGGACAGTTTCGATCTGCTGCTCACCTATGTTGCGCACGGGTTTGGCACCGCCGTTTCGCTCATGCACACCACGGTCCCGGCCGGCATCCGCCTGCTCCCGCTGAAGGCCTTTCCCCGCGTCAAGGTCTGCGCCATCTGGAAGGGCCGGCCCGCCCCCGCGACGGCCGCGCTGATCGAGGAACTCAAGGCCGCCGGCAAGCGGCTGTAGGTTTGGGCGGCGAATCCAGCCACCCCATCACCCGGCGGCCGAGCCAGTCGTCGCGGGAGATGAAGCCGAGGTGGCCGCCGTGGGGGGGCGATTCCAGTTGCAATGCGGGGTTGGCGGCGGCGCGGGCGGGGGCGAGGGAGTCGGGGCCGAGCAGGGGGTCGTCGGCGGAATTGATCAGCAGGACGGGGTGGCGGATGCGGTCGAGCACGCGCCGGCAGCTCGCCCAGTCGTAATAGGCGTCGGCGGAGGAAAATCCGAAAAACGGCGCGGTGTAGGCGTTGTCGTAGTCCTCCACGCTGCGGATGCGGGCGAAGGCGGCGTCATCGATCAGGCCGGGGTGCGTGAGCATCTTGGCGCGGATTTTGGCGCGGAAGCGGCGCAGGAAATAGGCGCGGTAGACGCGGCCGAGGCCGCGGTCCATGCGGCGGGAGCAGTCGCCCAGGTCCAGGGGAACGGAGACGACCGCGGCGGCGCGCACCTGCGCGGGCAGCCGGTCGGGGCGGTGGCCGAGCAGATTGAGGACGAGGTTCCCGCCGAAGCTGAACCCCACCAGGAAAATTTCGTCGCAGCCGCAAGCCGCCCCGCGGGCGATCACCGCCTCGAGATCCTCGATCATGCCGCCGTTGTAGAAAGACGGTTTGCGATTGGGTTCGCCGCCGCACCCGCGGAAATTCCAGGCCAGGGCCCGGCAGCCCGCGGCCATGGCCGCCCGGCCCATGCGCAGCATGTAGTCGCGGCGGGAATGGCCCTCGAGCCCGGAGGTGAGGAGGACCAGGCGGCGGCCGGGAACGGCGGGGCCCCAGTCGAGGTCGACGAAGTCCCCGTCGGCCAGCTCGAGGCGTTCGCGCGTCCAGGCGAGGTCGGCCGGGGGGTTGAGCCGCCCGGCCAGCAGGGTCTGCACGTGTCCGTTGCGGAGGTG
>JAXMHJ010000093.1:0-12198 GCA_046346795.1 Kiritimatiellia bacterium | reverse complement strand
CGCCGGAAACCATGCGGCAGAGAAAGCCCAGTGCGATGGCCGCGTAGCAATAGTCCCCGATGCGGAAGGCGAAGGCCTGCATGGACAGCGAGGTGCCCAGGTTCGCGCCCATGACCACCGGGAAGGACTGCGCCAGCGTCATCAGCCCCGCGTTCACGAAGCCCACCAGCATCACCACCGTCGGCCCGCTGTGCGCGAGAAAGCCCAGCAGCGCGCCGAATAGCACGCCGCGCACGCGGCTCCGGGTGGCCGATCCCAGCAGCGCGCGCAGCCCCTGCCCCGCGGCCAGGCGCAGGCCCTCCGACATTACTTTCATGCCGAACAGGAACAGCGCCAGCCCGCCGGCGACCTGGGAGATGGGGAGGAAGCAACTCACCCCTCCACGCTAACCCAATTCCAACACAGTGCAAGAAGGGTCGCGCGCGGAGCCCGTGGAGATCGCGAGGGGCCGGCTGGCGGGGTCGCACACTTTTGTCCGCGATCAAACCCGCCACATGCGCTTGATCTCCAACGGGAAGCGGGACAGAAGCGCGTGTCCCACCGCCGGAAAACCGTGAACGAGCCAAACCACCTCGAGATGACCGACGCCCTGCCGCAGATCATTGCGCGCGGAGATGCCGCGTCTTTGGAGGCGTACCTCGAAAACCTGAAGCCCATGCAGACGGCGCGCGCGCTGGCGCGGCTGACCGACGAGGAACGCGCCCGCCTCGTCGCACTGCTCTCGCCCGAGGACGTGGCCGAGGTGATGACCGACCTCTCCGACGAACAGGCCGCGGATCTGCTTGAAGACATGACGCCCCGCCAGGCCGCCGCCGTCGTGCAGGAACTGCCCAGCGACCACCAGGCGGACATTCTCGGCGAGATCGACGAGGCCGCCGCCGAGAACATCCTCGGCCACCTCTCCCCCGACGACGCGCGCGACGCCCGCCGCCTCATGGAGTATCCGCACGACTCCGCCGGCGGGTTGATGCACCTGGACTACCTGGTCTATCCCGACACGATGATGATCCGGGACGTGGCCGACGACCTGCACGCCAACGGGCTCAAGTACTCCGACTACGAGGTGCAGTACATCTACATCACCGATTCCACCCAGCGCCTCGACGGCGTGCTGCGGCTGCGCGACCTCATCCTCAGCCCCGGCTTCCGGTCGGTGCGCCAGGTGATGATCACCAAGCCCCTGTCCGTCCGGCTGGACGACGGCCTCGACACGTTGGTGAATTTCTTCGACGAGCACAACCTGATCGGCGCGCCGGTGGTCGACGAGAAGGGCGCCCTGGTGGGCATCGTCCGGCAGCACGACGTGCGCGAGGCGGCCAGCGAACGCGAACAGACCTCCTTCCTGCGCGCGAAGGGCATCATCGGCGGGGACGAGCTGCGCTCCATGCCCTTCCCCCAGCGCTCCCTCCGCCGCCTCGCCTGGCTTTCCCTCAACGTCGGCCTCAACATGGTGGCCGCGAGCGTGATCGCGCGGAACGAGGAGACCCTGCAGGCCGCCATCGCCCTGGCCTTCTTCATGCCCATCATCTCGGACATGAGCGGCAGCGCGGGCAACCAGGCGGCGGCGGTCAGCATCCGCGAGCTGAGCCTGGGCCTGGTCACCCCGCGGGAAGTGCTGCGCGTGGCCCTCAAGGAGGTGGGCGTCGGCCTGCTCAACGGCGTGCTGCTCGGCCTGCTCATGGTCGTCGTCGCCCTCATCTACAAGGGCAACCTCTGGCTCGGGATCGTCGTCGGCTCGGCCCTCGCCATCAACTCGGTCATCGCCGTACTGGTGGGCGGAACCGTCCCGCTCCTGCTCAAGCGCTGGAAGCTCGACCCCGGCGTGGCCACCGGGGTGATCCTCACCACCGTCACCGACATGTGCGGCTTCTTCCTCGTCCTCAAGCTCGCCAGCCTGGTGCTGCAACGGCTGTGACGCCGCCCGTCCCCCGCCCCCTCCCCCCTCCCCCCGACCAGGACCTCCCATGAACACGCACGACCTCGACGAAAAACAGCTCAAGATCTCCCTCGGGTATTCCCCCTCGCCCGCCTGCGGCCCCGAGGGTGACCGGAACATGATCGAATACGCCAACCTCAAGCTCTACGCCCTGGGCCTGCCCACCTTCGGCGAATTCAAGACCGAGGCCATGGGCGGCATCGCCGAGAGCATCGTCAAGGAGCTGCGCCACAAGCAGCGCCTGCTCTCGGAGGAGCACTGCCCGGCCGACGTCCACATCGAGTCCCACCTGCGGGAGGTGCTCGGCAAACGCATCGACCCCGCCGCCCCCCTCCTGCCCCGGCGCACCCTCACCCTCGACCGCCACGGCCTGGCGCGGGCGCTTTCGCTGCCGCCCGACCGCGACACCTACGAGTCGCCCATCCTGCGCAGTTACCGCACGCACCAGGGCGTGTGCCACAATCCCGCGAAGGACCGCCGCACCACCGAGGGCGTCTTCCACATCTGCGAGGGCGGTTTCGCCGTGCCCGCCGACAAGAAGGAGGTCCCCAAGGACACCTACGCGGCCATGCTCGCGCTGGCCCTCAATCCGCCCGAGGACACGCTGCGCCTCCTTCACCAGCTCGCAGGCGAAACAGGCGGGCGTCTTCCTCTCGCTGCTGCTGCGGCCCCGGGTCTGTCCCGAGGTTCCCGGCATCCAGCCCGGGCTCACCATGGAGACGCGCTTCTTCGCCCCGGGCTCCATGGCCAGCAGCCTCGACTTCGTGGAGTCGGTCTTCGGCAACGCCGGGGACCCCTACCTGCCCGAAAACGACGCGCGCCTCGACACCGGCCACTGGAGCGGCCACACCGGCTGCGTCATTCTCGCCCCGCACCTCGTCCGCGCCCGCAAGAAGGACGTGGGCCTGCCGCACGTCTCCAAGGCCACCCCGCGCCAGGTCCGCGACGGCATGTGCTGGGAGACCGGGGACGAGCTCTACAACGGCGGCAACGCCTTCAAGCTCACCTGCCGCGACCACCGCGGCGTGATCGTCACCCTCATCGCCGACAACTACTTCGGCTACTGCAAGAAGGAGGTGAAGACGCAGCTCAGCTACGCCGCCAACCTGCTCGGCCTGGTCGAGGAGGAGCATTCCGGCGGCGCCGTGGCCTTCCCGACCTACGACCTCGGCGAGAGCTTCCGCCTCAGCGACTACTACCAGATCGTCGACCACACCTTCGACGACGTCGTCGCCGCCTACCGCGACCGCATGGACGTGCATCCCGAAGGCTACGGCGTCGACCGCGCCCACCCCGACATCCTCTACATCCCCGAGAACGTGAACATCGACCTGCGCAAACAGGCCATCACCTGGACCCGCGACGGCGCCGAACACTCCATCCGCCTCCAGGCCGGCAACACCTACATGCTGCCCTCCGGCTACAAGGTCGAGATGCTGCGCCCCCACCACGGCATGCGCTGGCGCCTCATGGGCACCACCGCCGAGGGCACCTTCTGCCACAAGCCCTGCACCGTCTCCGGCGGGGGCAAGTCCGAGATATCCAAGTCCATCGTCGACGCCACCATCCACGGCCCCGTCATCCTGCTGAACTTCAAGGAGGACATGCGGAGGGCGCTCGAGATCATCCAGATGGACTTCTCCCGCCGCTACCGCGAGCCCAACCAGCCCGGCAAGCCCGGCCGCCCGATCCTCAGCCCCCTGCGCTCCCTCGGCTCGGTCGTCCGCCTGCTCACCCCGCACCCCGACTTCACCGAAGAGCACAACGCCCTGCTGCGCGGCATCCCCCGCTCGGTGCGCGACCTGGTCCTCACCATCAAGCGCTTCTACAAGCCCGACTGGGGCCCCGACTGGCCCGCGCGCTTCGCCGTCGACATGGTCAACGGCGTTCCCGACTTCGAGCTCAAGTACCGCAAGACCAAGCTGGTGCAGAACCGCCTCCGCGTCGGCTACAACGAGGACGGCTCCTGGCGCCTCTTCTCCCTGCGCAAGGACTTCTGGGCCGCCGCCAAGCTCCAGACCGAGGACGACATCACCGCCTCCGTCGTGCTGCCCGCGGCCCGCATCCCCCACCTCGCGCCCGGCGACGCCTCCACCAGCCGCAAGTTCGTCGCCAACTGCGAATACCGCCTGTTCCAGCGGCCCGACGAGGCCATCCACCGCGGCTACGACAAGCAGGCCGAGCTGGATTTCGGCCGCAAGGCCAACTTCTTCTCCAACTACGAGCCGCTCCCCCGCGCCCTCGCGCAGGAAATGGTCGAGGACGCCATCGGCTTCGACGAATACTCCGCCCCCCTGCAGCAGGTGATCCGCGACTTCCTCGCCAGCCCCGGCCCGGAATACGTCGTCTCCACCGCCTGCCCGCGCCTCATCGACGGCAAGCCCTCCGCCAATCCGCGCTACCTGCAGAACCGCCCCGATCTCGGCAACCCCCGCGCCTGGTACCTCGCGGACATGGGCCTGCGGCTGCACCGGCGCGTGCCCGCCTCCGCCAGCGTGCCCGTGCCCGTCGACGCCGTCATGCCCGGCCGCCGCAACAATCCGGCCGATCCCAAGGCCGGCATCCGCCCCCTCGCCGTCTACAGCCCGATCCACTACCAGGAGCTGCCCGAGCTCTTCATGGACTTCATCGCCAGCCTCACCGGCAAGTCCCCCTCCACCACCGGCGCCGGCTCCGAGGGCGCCCTGACCAAGGGGCCCTTCAACGCGATGCCCATGATCATCGACCTCAACAACGCCCTCGTCTCCTACATCCTCTGCGGCCACCACGGCTTCAGCTCCGCCGCGGGCTACATCGGACACAAGTACCGGGTCGACCACGACATCAGCCTGCTCATCCCCGAGGTCTGGTCCCGCATGCACCAGCACGAGCGCGACCCCGCCTTCCTCATCGAGCACGGCCTGCTCGAGAAGATCGCCGACTTCGAGTACAACGGCCGGACCATCCCCGCCTCGCGCCTGGGCTACCGCATCACCGAACGCTTCGCCAGCAGCCTCTTCGGCCGCATCTTCAGCCATCCCGAGGTCGTCCTCGAACCGGACATGCTCCGGCCCGAACTGCAGTCGATGGAATTCTTCGTCGACGGCGTCCTGCACATCGCCGAGGCGCAGCAGCGCGTCGCCCGCCTCTATCTGGAGGACGGCACCGCCGGGCTCGCCTGCCCGCCCCTCCAGGCCCTGCTGCACATCATGGCGGAAGGATCCTGGGAGGGCAAAACCCTCGCCTCGCCCGAGGTCCGCGCCCTCTTCACCCGGGAGTCGATGCTCGCCAGCGAGTGGTACCAGGCCCGCCTGCGCGCCCGCGCGTGGGTCGAGCACGACCGCCTGGAATCCGGCATCCGCTATCTCGAGTCCTTCCTGGCCGATCCCAACAACGCCGACGACGCCGAGGAACTCGGCCTGGCCGCCCGCCTCGCCGCCGCCAGGACCCGGCTCGAAGCCGTCAAGACCCGCGACCCCCTCAAGGCCCTCGCCGGCACCCTCGGCACCGACCCCGCGGTGCTGGCGACCTGACCGGGCGATCCCGGGTGGAACGGTTCACCGCGGGGGGCGGCGGTTTGGGGAGTGACCCGTCGGCCCACAGAACGACCCCGGGGAACCTGAACAAATATTCATTCGGCTTCGCTGGCTCGCGGACGCCGGCCCGCGTACACCGGGCCGTCGCCCGCAAACCCAACCCCCGTGACCCGCATGAGCCAACGCCTCCTCCCGTCCGCCCTTGTCCTGAGCCTGCCGTTCCTGTTTTCGGGAACCGCGCGCGCCAGCATCGCCTACGGCAGCATCAACAACTTCGACACGGTCAACGACACCGGGACGGAGTGCCACGGCTTCGAGATCGAACTGGACGACTGCCACAGCTCCGACATTTCCTACACCTACGACTACAACCACTACGGGGTGCCGCGGATCACGCAGGACGACTCGGTGCCCGGCCACCCGCGGGTGTTCATCCGCTGGGAAAGCGGGAAGAAGCCGGACGGCTCCTGGGCCGCCTACACGGCGATCCCCTCCGGGCCGATCGCCCCCACCGACGGGCACATGTTCACCGACCCCTCGGTGAACTTTGGCGGGGAGCACTTTGGCGTGGGCTTCAATGTCCAGCCTTCCGCCATACTCTACCACTGGCTGGTGGACGACGGTTTCGGCGCGCTCGCCCGCGGCGGCGCGGTGCAGGTTTCCACCCCCGTGTTCACCTATTACCCGCCCGTCCCCGGGGTTGCGGCCCCGCCGCAGGTCCAGGCCGTGATCGCGCCCCCGCCCCCGCCCGCCCCGCCGCCCAGGGAGTTCGGCGACCCCGTCTGGGTGAAGGAGATCCGCACCACCACCCACAACAACCGCGAGGTGAGCCTGCGCGACCTGGTGTCGGAGGACCCGGATCATCCGGAGGAAAAAAACTGGCGCAACGGAGAGCCGGACGAGGTGGAGATGGAATGGCAGATCCTGCAGAAGGACTACCACAAGGCCGGCGGCGGGGCCAACGCCGAGCTGGCCGGCGCGCCGGAGGATTTGAACAACGGGGACGAGGTGGTGACCCGGCGCTACGAGTTCTACAAGTACACCGGCCCGCTGGACGCGGAAACGGGCGAGGCGATGGGCGACGCGGTGGGCCCGGACGGGATCCATGGCGCGGGCGTGAAGACCATCAACGGCGTCGAGGTGGACCTCTCCACCGTGGAGGTGGTCGGCGAATACACGGGGTCGCAGATGGCGGCGGTCGACGTCGACGCGCCGGTCGGACTGATCGACCACCTGCAGGACGGCGAACGGGACACCCCGTACGCGGACCGCCTGATGGTCATCCAGGGCGGCTTCGCCTTCACGGCCGCCAGCTCCGGCGTCCTGCCGGAGGGCATGACCTTCGACGAGGTCACCGGCATCCTGTCGGGCACGCCGGCGGAAAGCGGGGACTTCCTGTTCGAGGTGACCGCGGACGACGGCATGAACCCCGCGATCACGAAGAAGTACCTCCTCAGCATCGCCGAAGCCGGCGCGGTTCTTCCGCCCCGCAGCCTGATCGACACCTCCGCGTCCCCGGTGGGCGCCGGCATCACCACCGGCGACGGCGCCTACGAACCCGGCACCAACGTCACCGTGACCGCCACCGCGCTCCCCGGTTTCACCTTCGTGAACTGGACGGAGAACGGCGTGGTGGTGACCAACACCGCCTCGTACGCCTTCAGCGCGGACGTCAACCACTCGCTGGTGGCCCATTTCACCTCCCGGCACACCATCGCCACCGCGGTGGAACCGGCGGGAACGGGCACGGCGACGGGCGGAGGGGATTATCTGACGGGGCAGAACGCGACCGTGACGGCGCAGGCCCTGCCGGGCCACGTGTTCGTCCGCTGGATGGAAGGCGACGCGACGGTGAGTTTCACCGCGGCCTACACGTTCCCGGTCGACTCCGGGCGCACGCTGACGGCCCGTTTCGTTCCGGAGGGCACCGCGATCCACATGATCGGCACCTCGACCTCCCCCGGCCAGGGGGGCTCCGCGGCCGGCGACGGCGCCTACGCCCACGGGGACAGCGTCACGGTGACGGCGGTCGCGAACGACGGTTATGCGTTCCGGGGCTGGCAGGAGGGCGGGGACACCGTCAGCACCGACGCCGTCTACACCTTCCCCGCGACGGCCAGCCGCACGCTGACGGCCCGGTTTGCGCGGGTCTACGCGGTCGTCGTGAGCGCGGAGCCGGCGGAATCCGGAACGGTCGCCGGCGGCGGACTCTTCGAGGACGGCGACCAGGTCACCGCGGTGGCCGCGCCGCTGGGCAACGCGACCTTCATCAACTGGACCGAAAACGGCGAGGAGGTGAGCCGGTCGCCCAGCTACGTCTTCCGGGCCAATCCACCGCGGAACCTGGTGGCGAACTTCACCCTGATCATTCCGCAGTTCGCCCTCGCCCCCTCCGCGCCGGGCGGGCAGGTCATCGAATGGCCGGCGAATCTGCCCGGCTGGGTGCTGGAGGAGTGCTCCGACCTGACCCTGGGCGACTGGGTGGACTCCCCGCTGCCGCTGAATCTGGCCAACGGAATGTACCAGGTCGACGTCCCGCCGGACTACGATCGTCTGTTCCTGCGGCTGCGCCACCCATGAGGCCGTGAGGCGAGGTCCGGACCGCCGCCGCTCATCGGTGGCGGTGGCTGCATGTCCCCGGAAAAAAGCCCCGCGGAAACACCTGCGGGGCGGGGCGGACGGCGGCGGGCGGACACCCGCAGCGGCTTACCTGCCGCGGGCGGCCGTCTTCTCGGCGTGCTTGACCTTGATGGCGGCGATCAGCTTCTCCTGCATCGGCAGGTCGGTCTTGAGCGCCTCGACCGCGGAGTCGCGGCCCTGGCCGACCTGGAGGCCCTCGAAGGAGAGCCACGACCCGCGCTTTTCCAGGATGCCCAGGTCGCTGGCGGCGTCGACGATGGACCCGGTCCAGGAGATCCCCTGGTTGAAGAGGATGTCGAACTCGCCCTCGGTGAAGGGGGGGGCGACCTTGTTCTTCACCACCTTGACCTTGGTGCGGCAGCCGATGGCGGCCCCGGAACTGTCCTTGATGGTGTTGGTGCGGCGGACCTCGAGCCGGACCGACGCGTAGAACTTCAGCGCGCGGCCGCCGGGGGTCGTCTCGGGGTTGCCGAACATGACTCCGATCTTTTCGCGGATCTGGTTGGTGAAGATGCAGGTGCACTTGGTCTTGTTGATCGCCGCCGTGAGTTTGCGCAGGGCCTGGGACATCAGGCGGGCCTGCAAGCCGACATGGCTCTGCCCCATCTCGCCCTCCAGCTCGGCCTTGGGCGCGAGCGCGGCGACGGAGTCGAGCACCACGACGTCCACCGCGCCGCTCTTGACGAGCGTCTCGCAGATGTTGAGGGCGTCCTCGCCGGAGTCGGGCTGGGAGACCAGCAGGTTCTTGAGGTCCACGCCGATCTTGGCCATGTACCCGGGATCGAGGGCGTGCTCGGTGTCGATGAACGCGGCCTGGCCGCCCTTCTTCTGGATGCTGGCGATGATGTGCGAAACCAGCGTGGTCTTGCCGGAGGACTCGGGCCCGAAGACCTCCACCACCCGCCCGCGCGGAACGCCGCCCACGCCAAGGGCGAGGTCGAGGGTCAGCGCCCCGGTGGAGGCGACGTCCGTCTCCTGGGGCTTGTCGCCCTCGGCCCCAAGGCGCATGATCGCCCCGTCGCCAAACTGTTTGGTGATCTGCTGGATGAGGGTGTTGAGGGACGAGTTGTCCCCGGTATCCTTCTTTTCCTTGTCCGCGCTCTTCGAGGCCATGTGATACTCCTGGGTTGGTTTGAACTGAATGGAGGCCGTTTTATCCGTCGGGCCGGGGCCTGTCAAATGACCCCCGCCTTTCATTGGGAATTGCCTGTATCACGGAGCGGGAAGCATGTGCAAGCAAAAAAGTGTACTTTTGTTCATAAGCGGCGAATCCACGCGCCCTCACGTCCTCCGCGTGTCGTTGCGGGCCGGGGAGAACATCCGCCATCGCGGTTGCGGCTGCACCGGAAATTCAAGTCGGAACAACGAATCCGCAAACCCTCCGCCGGCGTTGCCTCCCTCTGTTTCCATTCGTAAGTGAATCGAATCCGCCGGCGGAATTAGTGTCGAATAGCAAAGAATGTGCTGTTCTCGCCTGTCACAGCGGGGTATTTTTCACACAATCAAGCCCTGTCCCGTTCCGGTAAATGTCTCGCGATCCATGCAGGAGGCGGCCATGCGAATGAAACCAGTGAATACTTCGGGCAACCCCCGGAGAGTCCCGCATTCATCCACCCCGGACCCCGCCCCGGCGCGGCGGCTCCTGCACGGCGTGCTGGCGGGATGTCTGCTGAGCCTCCCGGCCGGGGCCACCAGCTACACCTGGGACGGCGGCGGCGCGGACTCGAACTGGAGCACCGCCAACAACTGGAACGCCAACGGCACCCCCGTCAACGGGGACACCCTCACCTGGAACGGCAGCGGCGGATCCAACGTCAAGTTCTCGAGCGTCAACGACCTGGCCGTCGACACGATCATCGCCGGCATCAGCTTCATCAACAGCATCGGCGGCCACACCTTCACCGGCAACCGGATCACGCTGACCGGCAACATCGTCAACTCGTCCTCCAATTCGACGGGGACGGAGAATCTGAACTTCGACATCCTGCTCAGCGGCGCCGCGCGCACCTTCACGGCGAACGCCACCGTCGCGCTCAGCAACTCCGGCAACACCTACGACCTGAGCTTTGGCGGGGCCATCACCGGCAGCCAGGGCCTCGTCACCACGGGCGACGCCAACGGCAAGATCCGCTTCAACGGGGTGATCGGCAACACCGGCGGCGTCACGGTCAACATGACGGCGGGCGGCCTCACCGAGTTCAACGCGGCGAACACCTACACCGGGCCGACCAGCATCACCTCCGGGCGGCTGCTGTACGGGATCAGCAACGCCATCCTGTCCGACGCGGTGACCGTGAACGGCGCCGGCGCGATCCTCGATCTCGCCACCTTCAGCGACACGGTGGGCGTGGTGACGCTGGACGGCGGCGGGCAGATCAACTCCACCACGGGCGTGCTGACCAGCACGGCGAACTACGAGCTGAAGAGCGGCACGGTCGGAGCGATCCTGGCGGGGGGCGTGGGCGTGAACAAGACCGGAACCGGAACGGTGACCCTCACCGGGGTGAACACCTACTCCGGCGCCACGACGGTCGCGGCGGGGACGCTGACCCTCGGCAACGGCACCATCAATCCCACGGTCAACAGCACGTACGCCATCGCTTCCGGCGCGACCCTCCGGATCCAGTACAACACCTCCGGATCGGCCGCCCAGACGTGGTCCAAGTTCAGCGGCGCGGGCACGCTGGCGCTGACCTCCGGCAAGAATTTCGACACCGGCTGGGGGGCCGTCAGCTTTGCGAACACCTTCACCGGCACGCTCGCCATGGAGCGGGGGCGCACCTATGCGCTCGCGGCCACCCCCAACAATTACGGCCTGGGCGGAATCACCAAGGTGGTGGTCCGTCCCAACGGCCACTTCGGCATGTGGGAGAACGGCATCAACCTGCCCGCGAGCGTGAACTTCGAGATCGAGGGCACGGGGTACGGAGAAGGCGGTTACGAGGCGGCGGTGCGCATGGCCAACGGCGGCGGCACCAGCACCATCAACGGCCTGGTGACCCTGACCGGCAACGCGACCCTCGCCGCGGCGGGCACCGGCGTCATCACGCAGGGCATCGCCCAGAGCGCGGCCGCCGGCCTGAGCTTCGGCACCTCCAACTTGGCGGGGACCATGGAACTGCGCGGCGCGGCCTCCTACACCGGGGCCACCACGATCAACTACGGGACCCTCAACCTGACCGCCGCGGGCGGCGCCATCACGACCAGTTCCGGCGTGACGGTGGGCGCGGGGACGACGCTCAAGCTGGACAACACCAGCGCGGCCAACAACCCCGACCGGCTCCCCGACGCCGGGCCGGTGACGATGAACGGCGGCACCTTCAACTTCGCGAACAACGGCGGCGCGGCCAGCTATGCCGAAACCGCCGGCGCCCTGACGATCGGGGCGAACGCCAGCACCGTCACCACCGGCCGGGCCGCGGCCGGACAGACCTCCGCGCTCACCTTCGCCTCGCTGGTGCGCAGCGGCGCGGGCACGGTCAACTTCACCGGCACGGGACTGGGCGCCGTGGACAACCGGAACCGCGTCCTGTTCACGGCCGCGCCGCCCCTGGCCGGCGGACTGATGCCCGCCTGGGCCACCCTCGACGGGGAGGGCGCGACGTATGACGCCGCTCAGGGCGTCCAGGCCGCCACCTTCGCCGACGTGGTCCGGCGGGTCGGGACCAAGGCCATCGCGGACGCCGCGGCCGCGAACGCGCGCATCATCGAGGGCGCGGCCGGCGCTCTCTCCGGCATCACCCTGGCGGCGCCGGTGACGACGGTCTATTCGCTCACCCAGTCCGCCTCGGGGGGCGGTTCGACCGCCACCGTGGACCTGGGCGGCCAGACCCTCCGACTCGGCGCGCAGGGCAGCCTCCGCATCCTGAACGGCGCGGGCGCCTTCCAGGTCGGCGTGCCCGGGGCCGGCGCGGGCACCCTCACCGCCGGCGGCGCCGACAACACCGCGGGCACCCTCACCCTCTCCCACGTCGGGACGACCCCGGCCACCGGGTACGCCACCCTGTCCGACAACGGCGCGGGCGCGCTGACCCTCGTCAAGGAGGGCGGCGGCACCTTCCACCTGGCGGGGGCCGGGGCGAACACCTTCACCGGCAAGACGACCGT
>JAXMHJ010000092.1:0-13546 GCA_046346795.1 Kiritimatiellia bacterium | reverse complement strand
CACGAACTATTTGGACTCACCTTCTGATTAAACATTCCGGCAACCGAAGCCGGGCGAATCTTGAGCTGTCTTTATACCGGGACAACGAGCGCCATAGTGAAATGGATTATGGAATATGGCGAGACATTTATGTTTCAATGAATGGGAATCTTGATGCCCTACACAAGCTCTCGTGCGCATGGTCTCTTCGGCACAAAGTCAAACCAGGAGCCCACAAATATCTCTGGATTGATGCCATGTGCAATGCGCTGTATTCCGAATCGCAAAAGTAAATGTCGCTCGGGTTATGATTGGATTCCCGTGGAAGCAGTTTGTTTAGTGCATTTTTTCGCGATATTCGATTCGTCTTGAATTTAGATGGAGGCAGGCTCACGGCAAGGTTCGAGCAAACTATGCGTCACTGAACAGGCTGCACTCTTGTAGTGTCCCCGAAAGTTGGAAATGCGGAATGGCCTCTGGTTGGCGCAGCCGCAGCCTCCATGGCCGGGGGTGTATGCCCGATGGGGCCACCGGGCGGTGGCGGTCCGTGTGTGCTCCCGCCGGGGTGCATGACGGATTTTTTCATCCGGCGGCCTGGAGGGGTTGGTGCAGGACAGTGGAGAACTCATCGAACCTGGAGGAGAGCAAGGCGGTTCTCAAAGGCAGGATGTTGCCCAGCCCCTTTTCTGACCAATGCATCCCCGAGGACTTGAAGCGCTGGCCAACCACGGTTTTGCATGCGGCTTCAACCACGCCGGAACCGATGAAACAGCCCCTGTCCCGGAACTCCCCGTACCGCATCCGCTCCCGGTTTTTCTCGAAGTAGGCCAGAGCCTTCTCCCCTTCCTCCTGGCGCGCCGGTGGCAACGACGCGCGAGCCTGCGCAAGGAACACATCCAGCTTGCCGCGCAGCAGGAGCTTGACCCAACGGCGCCGCCGTCGCCTCCCGTCGCGACTTTGGCGGTCCTCAACGAGACCCGCCACCGCCCCGACATGCTCGGCGGCATGGTAAAAGTCCACGATCCCGATCGAACCCGGAAAGCACGTTCGCTGGAGTTCCCAATTCCACGCCGCACCGTCTCCCAGGAAGACCACCTCCTTGGGCGGCACCGGAAAGCGCCGCCGGAACTCGTCGAGCATCATGCGTCCAAAGGGCTCCGCCCTCTGCGGGGTGGCCACGTACGTCGTGGAATCAAGGTCGCGCCACGGATCCTCCCCCTTTTTCGGGTGTTGGGTGAAGATGGCTCCAACCTTGATTTCGTGGGTTTGCGCGGAGCCATCCGCCTGGCGGCCCTTGCGGCCCTTGAGTTCCGCGTGCCGCAAGGGGGCTCCGGTTCCATCCGTGGCGATATAGACCCGGGGCGGGGTTTTCTCCCCGGAGGGCAGGTTTGCGCGCAGGAACCGCTCGGCGATGGGGCCTAGATACGACGCCAAGCGTTGAAACTGGCGGGCCTCAACCTCCAGGCCCGTGTACGCTTTGAACGACGCCCCGGCCTGGGCAAACGGCAGTTCCGCCGCGCAGCGTCCGATCAACGAGGCCACGGCCGGGGTGTACCCGTCAACCAGTCCCAATGCGTCGTCCATCGGATGCCGACCGGTCTGGCGCATGCCGTCGTGGTAATAGGTTCGCATCAGCGCCACTGGGCCCAGCAGGGTGTGGAGGACGCGCTTCTGCCCCGCAAGCCGGCGTTCCCCGGGTTGGGCGACATCTCCGGGGACCGCCAGCCCATGCTCGTTGAGGGAGGCTTCGAGCCACTGTCGACCGATTCCCAGCACGAGGCCGCGCAGTTCCTGCTCCATCCCGCCGACGGCCTGGCCGTCGCGAAGCAGCCCCCGAAACCGTTCCGCCCACCCCGTCAGGATCGAGGGGATCGATTCGAGGAGTTTTTTTTTCCGGGGGCGTCTTGCTCCGTCGGCGCGCTGGCGTCGATGAACTGCTCCACCAACGTTTCGAAACGGCGTCGTTCCTCGATGGCCGCGCGAAGCGCGGGTACTTCCTCCGCCGGGACATACCGGGTGTGGTTCCGGCCATTTTCCCAGACTTGGTAGTGGTGGTACTCCTTGCCGGAGGGACGCTTTTGCGACGTGAGCTTGCCACGTTTCATCGAGCCCAAGCGGCTCATGTCCGACAACACGCTGGCGCGAAGCACTGGGTCTTTCGGGGGTGTTTTCATGGTGTCTATATACTAGACACTGTTGCATGGATTTCAAGCCCTTTTATTGGATTTTGAAAAAATCCGTCACGCACCCCTCCCGCCGGGAGTCGCCGATATCGACTTGCACCCGGGCGCGGGCGGGCCTAGCTTGTTCGTCTTGTTTAAAAACACGGAGAACCCCATGAACCGATTCCTCTGCTCCCTCGCCCTCACGGCGGCCGCGGCCGCAACCGCCCTGGCCAACGGACCCGACAACCGCGACCCGAACTACCTCGACCTGCCTGCCGAAGACGCGGTGATCCAGGGTGCGGGCGCCCGCCAGGACGGGCGGTACATGGCGAAGATCAAGGACTGGAAGGACGCGGGGACCTCCCTCGCGTGGAAGATCGAGGTGCCGCAGGACGTCGAGGTCGAGGTGACCCTCACGCAGGCCTGCGCCGACGGCATGGCGGGAGGGACCTTCGAGGTCCGCGCGGCGGGCCAGACGCTCGCGGGCAAGGTGGCGGACACCGGCGACTGGAAGAAGTACCAGACCGTGCCGGTCGGCAAGCTCAAGCTGACCAAGGGCGCGCACGAAGTGGTGCTGGCCCCCGTGAAACTCGCGGGCGTGGCGCTGATGGATTTCGACCGGCTCACCCTGACCGGCCCGGGCATGCGCACCGCGACGCGCGCCGACTACAAGATGCCCGTCCCCTTCCCGCGCGACGGCAAGGCGGTGGCGGTGCAGGACAAGAAGATCGAGCACAACACGCTCTCCGACGAAGAGAAGGCCGCCGGCTTCCGGCTGCTGTTTGACGGCGAAACCACCACCGGCTGGACCGGCTACCGCATGGACCACGCGCCCGCGGGCTGGAAGGTCGAGGGCGGCCAGCTCCATTACCTCGGCGGCGGCAACGGCGAGGGCGGCGACCTGATGACGCTGGAATCTTTCGGCGACTTCGATCTGCGCCTGGAATGGCGGCTGGAGGCCAAGGGCAACAGCGGGATCATGTTCCACGTCAGCGAGGACAAGTTCTACGCCTTCGAAAACGCCATCGAGATGCAGGCCCTCGACCCCGCCCACGGCGACGGCAAGAGCCTCTTCACCTCGGCCGGCGCGTGCTACGCGATGTATCCGACCGATCTGACCGCGCACCGTCCCACCGGCGAATGGAACGAGGTGCGCATCGTCGCACAGGGCACGCACCACCAGTTCTTCCTGAACGGGAAGAAGACGGCGGATTTCGACACGGCGTCGGACGACTGGCACGACAAGCTCCGCCAGACCAAGTTCCACCGCTGGCCGGGCTTCTCGGTCAACAAGACCGGCCACATCGCCCTGCAGGACCACGGCGATCCCGTCTGGTACCGCAACATCCGCGTCAAGACCCCCTGAGGCCCGCCATGGACCGCCGCCACTTCCTCGCCGCCCTGCCCGCCGCCGGCCTGGCCCCGGCGCTCACGCGAGCACAGGACGGGACGGCGGCGACCGCCCCGCCCGGCGCGCTCCTCCAGTCCCCGCCCGTCGTGCAGCACCTCGCGGCCGACGGCTTCACCGTCAGCATCCGCGTCGGCCGCCTCGCGACCGCGTGGGTGGACTGGGGTGTTGATCCGGCCAGGCTCGACCGCAAGGCCGTGGCAACCCGGGGCGGGCTGGTCGACGCCGGCGACACCTCGCTGACCGTGCCGGTGGTTTTCCCGCAGCCGCAGCCCGGCGGGGCGACCGTGCGCCGTCTGCGTCCAACCCCTCGCTTATGCCACCGCCACAAGCTCGCGCGGTAGACGTCGAGACCACCGGGGTCCGCGCCCTGCTCCCGTCCCTCCGCACCGCATCGGTGCGCGTCGCCGTCGTCAACGGCCGCACGGGCAAGGAGGACGCTCGCGAAGCTGCCCAGGCGTCGACGCCGCCGCGCCGCACCTGCTTGTCTACGAGACGGCGACACCTGCAACGATTTCGACGCCAGGACGACGCCGCGATCCTGCTGACGCCGGGCGCGGCGGCGGACAACGCCTCGGACGGCGGCTGGGCCTCGACCCGTCCGCTGTGGTTCGTCGCCGGCAATCACGATGTGCGTGGAGAGCGGGCGCGCGAGATCATGGACATTCTCGCCCCAGGGCCGCGGCCCGGACTGCCGTGGAACTTCGCCTTCCGCGACGGGCCGCTCGCGCTGATCGGACTCGACACCGGCGAGGATGGCCGGCCGCGCATCCGTGTTCGCCAGCGCCGCCTACGAGCCCTACCGCGAGCGCCAGGCCGTGTGGCTCCAGGAGGCCCTCGCCCGGCCGGAGATTGCGGCCGCGCCGTTCAAGGTGCTCTTCTGCCACATTCCGCTGCGCGGGGAGAAGGGCGACAACCCCGGCACCTCGACCGACGGATTCGCGGGCTACTGGTTTCGGCGCGGCCCTGTGGCTGCCGCTGCTGCGCGAGGCCGGCGTGCGCATGATCGTCAGCGGCCACACGCACGACTGGCGGATCGACGATCCCACGGACGAGCAGCCGTTTTTCCAGGTGGTCGGCGGCGGCCCCCAGCCCGCTCCGGCGCCGCTCACGGTCATCGATGTGACGACGGACCGGCTTTCGGTGCCCGCATCGAGGATCTGACCGGCAAGACCCTGATCGCCCGCGAGATCGCGTCGGCGTAGGGCCTCGGCTTGCCTGAGGCCGCCGCGGGGGGTTGCGGCCTCGACCAAGGTCGAGCCCTACGGGCCCGGTCACTTGTTGTTCGCCGTCGCCCGGCCAGTCGTCGGTGCGGAACAGGATGGCGCAGAGCAGGCCGGCGGCGTTGACCAGGTTGCAGACGGGATTGGCGTGCCAGGCGTAGCGCACCGCGACCGGCTTGGGCACGTCGACGGCGGACACCACCACCGTTCCGCCGTCGATCACGGCGTCGGCCCACACGAATTTCCGGTCCTCCCCGGCGATGGCGAATCCGGTGAGCCTGCCGTCCTTCGCGGCCAGGCCGGCGGCATGATCGAACGCCAGGCGGATCCGGCCGTCCTCAACGGTCATGCCCTTGTACCACGGCCCCGAGTACTCCACCTCGCGGCCATGGACTTGCGCCAGCGCGGCGAGGGCGAGGCGGCGCCCCACCTCCATCTTGTTCTTCGGGTGGATGTCGACGGCGTCGCCGATGTCGATCGCGACCGCGAGGCCGCAGTTCTTCAGGTTCTTCGCGGTCATCGCCTGCGCCTCGCGCAGCTCGGCCCAGTCGCTTTCCGACGGCTGTGCGGGCGGCTGCTGGAAGTTGGCCAGCGACACGATATAGAACGGGAAGTCGCCGACGCCGAAGCGCGCGCGCCAGTCGGTGATCATGGCCGGCAGCAGCGCGCGGTACTGGTAGCCGCGGCCGGCGTTGGATTCGCCCTGGTACCAGATCGCGCCCTTGATGGCATAGGGCAGCAGCGGGGCGATCATGCCGTTGTACAGCACGGTGGTGACGTTCGGGTTGTTGGACGAGGTCGCCACCGGAAGTCCTGCGACCCGGCCCATGGGCGCGGAGTCCTTCATCCGCCATGCACCGGCCAGCGATACCGGCGCGGCCGCGCCCTCGGACCGACGTGCATCTGCGCCGGCTGGCCGTTGATGCCGCCGGCACCCGCGGTGTCCAGCACGCGGATCGCGATCACATTGCGGCCCGCCTGCAGGTTTCCGGGAATCCGGTACACGCGGTCCTGGTTCCACACATCCTTCGCGCCGACCTTGACCCCGTTGACGAAGGTCGTGTCCATGTCGTCGATCGGCCCGAGGGACAGCACGAGGTCCTTTCCCGCCCAATCGGCGGGCGCGTCGAAGGACTTGCGGAACCACGCGATGCCGTCGTAGCCCGGCAGCCGCCGTTCCCAGGCGACGGGCAGGTTCGCCAGGCGCCCAGCCGGCGTCATCCGCGGCCGGCTTCTGCCAGCCGGCGGAGGTGCCGGGGTCGTTCTTCCCATACCACGCCTCGACGGTGTCGGGGTCGTGCCGCCGGACCGTTGCGCGGCGGCGGCCGCCTGAACCCCGGCGACCCGCTCGGCGAAGTCCGGCAGGGGCGCGAGTCCCTCCGCGCTGGTCCAGGCTTCGCAGATGGTCCCGCCCCACGACGAATGGATCAGGCCGACCGGCACCTTGAGTTCGCGGTGCAGCTCCCGCCCGAAGAAATAGCCCGTCGCGGAAAATCCGCCCCAGCCGTTCGCCACCACCGTCGCCGGAGAGCAGGGCGTCCAGCTTCCGCTGAACAGGTCCAGCGGTTCGTTGGAGACCTTTCTCGGCACCGTCAGCAGGCGGATCATCGGATGGTCCGCGGCCGCGACCTCGTCGGGACGTTGCACATCCCGACGCCCATCTCCATGTTGGACTGGCCGGAGCAGATCCACACGTCGCCCACCACCACGTTCTGCACCTCGCGCGCGGCGGTCGTGGTTCCGGCGGCGCGGAGCACGCGCGGTTGATCCGAGGCTTCCAGCGCGGGCAGGCGCGCCATCCATTTGCCATCCGCTCCGGCGATGGCCGACGCCTTTGCCCGGCGAATTCGACGGTGACCGTCTCCCCCGGAGCGGCCCAGCCCCAGACCGGCACGGGCGTCCCTCGTTGCAGCACCGCGCCGTCGGAAAAGAGCGGATGCAGGAAGGGCCGCGGCTCCGCAGCGGGCGCACGCGGGGCGAACAGCAGGGAAAGACCGGCGGCGAGAAGAACAGAGGTGACGCTTCATGTGGATTCATGGCTCCCGGGGTTGTGGCGGCAACCTAGGCGGTATCCCGCGCCGGGGAAACCGCCGTTGCGGACGGCCGCCTCGGAGTCGTTTAGCGGTTTAGGTGGTAGCTGTTTAGGAGGTAGCGGTTTAGGCGATAGCTGTTTAGACCACTCCCCACCTCCGCCCGAGCCCATGCTCCTCCTGGCTCCTGGAACTAAACAGCTAAATGCTAAACAGCTCGACCGCTCTGCAGCCGGCCCTCTTCTTTATCCCGCTTGCCAAATCCCCCCCGCGGGCCGTATCCTGCCGGGCTCCCATGAACATCGAACTCTCCACCTTCGGCAACCGGCTCGGCGCGCACACCGGCATCCAGGAACTCATGCACGACCTCGGCCAGGCCATGGCCGGGCAGGAAAAGCTCCTGATGCTCGGCGGGGGCAATCCCGCCGCCATCCCCGCCGCGCAGGCCCTCTACCGCGAAAAGCTGCGGGAGTTGCTCGACTCCGGCGCCATCGACCCCGTGCTCGGCAACTACGACACCCCGCAGGGCAGTCCCGCGTTCCTCGAAGCCGTGGCTGGTCTGCTGCGCCGCGAGTTCGGCTGGAACCTCACCCGCGACAACATCGCCGTCACCAACGGCAGCCAGAACGCCTTCTTCTACCTCTTCAACCTGCTCGCCGGCGAATTCCCCGACGGCCGCCACAAGAAGATCCTCCTGCCCCTCTGCCCCGAATACATCGGCTATGCCGACCAGGGCGTCGACGCCGGCCTCTTCACCTCCTGCCGGCCGCTCATCGAGGACCTCGGCGACCGCGTCTACAAGTACCGCGTGGACTTCGACGCGCTGGAGATCACGCCCGACATCGCCGCCATCGCCGTGTCGCGCCCGACCAATCCCGCAGCAGCATCCTGACCGACGCCGAGGTCGCCCGCCTCTCCGCCCTGGCGAAGGCGGCGAGCATTCCGCTCATCCTCGACAACGCCTACGGCGCGCCCTTCCCCGGCATCCTTTTCGGCGAGGCCACCCCGCACTGGGACGAGCACGTCATCCTCGGCCTCAGCCTCTCCAAGCTCGGCCTGCCCGGCCTGCGCACCGGGATCCTCGTCGCGGGCGCGGACGTCATCCGCACCCTCGCCGGCATCCACGCGGTGATCGGGCTGGCCAGCGGCAACGTCAGCCAGGCCATCGTCGGCCCCATGATGCGCGACGGCTCCATTCTCACCCTCTCGCGCGAGGTCATCCGCCCCTTTTATCTGGAGAAGTCCCGGCTGGCCCAGGCCTGGCTGCGCGAATTCCTGGGCGACCGCATCCCCTGGCGCATGCACGCCAGCGAGGGCGCGATGTTCCAGTGGCTCAACTTTCCCGGCCTGCCCGGCGGCTCCAAGGAGCTGTACAACCGCCTGCGCAAGCGCGGCGTCGTCGTGGTCTCCGGCCACTACTTCTTCTTCGGCCTCCCCCAGCCCTGGGACCACGCCAACGAATGCCTGCGCCTCAACACCTCCCAGCCCGCCGAAGTGGTCCGCGAAGGCCTCCGCATCGTCGCGGAAGAGGCGGTGGCGATGTTCGGGCGATCGTAGGTCCTCAGCTTGCTTGAGGCCGCTGGAGGCGTGCGGCCTCGACCAAGGTCGAGCCCTACATACGCCTTCGGTGGGGCAGAGCAGGGGCCTCAGCTTGCCTGAGGCCGCAAGTCATCTTCCGCCGCGAGACTCGGAAACCAGATCGGTTCCAGTTACCGGCATGACCCTGTCCCCATAAATTTCACGCATTCGGGCGGCAAAATCCGGGCGGACCACTCGCACCGTATCCCTCCGGGGCGCTCGAAGCGGCAAAGCCTTCCTTTCCTTACGTCGGCCAGTACTGTTCATGATGGATTCATCACCCAGACGCATTGTGCCGTCAAGCATTCGAAGTTCGGAACTGCTCCACGCCCCTCGCTCTCTGCTCCCCGCTTCTCCCCAACCAGCTAACCCAAGTTGAACAGTTCGGGGCGTCTCTCCGCCTAATTGCAGTGGTTTACGACGATTTCTGGGGGTTCTGTGGCACTACATTTTGCAGCATTCTCGGGGCGTGGGGTAATTCGAGGCCAAGGCGGTGCAGCAGTTCAGCCACCATCCGGTCCGGGCGGGCCACGACGCGAAGCCGCAGCTCGGTCGGATCGGATTGGGGGGTGGGGCGGGCGTTGAAGACCACATCCATGCTGCGCACGGTGGCCACTTCCTTGATCAACTGACGGGCACAGTCCCCCAACCCCTTGCCCTTCATCCACATCTCCAGCGTCCGCCACAGGGCCAGCGTCAGGAAGCAGACCAGGATGTGCGCCTCGACCCGCTTGGTCGTCTGGTGGAACACCGGGCGCAGGTGCAGGTCGCTCTTGCTGATCTTGAAGCACTCCTCGGCCTGCGTGAGGTGGATGTACCAGCGCCAGAGCTGGGCGGGGTCGTTCTCGGTGCAGTTGGTGCGCAGCAGGTAGGCGCCATGGGCCAGCCCGGCCCAACTCTGACGCTCCGGCTTCTCCTCGATCTTCAACCCGCAGGCCCGGCCCGCGGCATCCAGTTCAACGCTCACCTCGAAGAGTTTCTCCGCGCCGGGGTACCGGCCCAGCCAGCGGCCGATGCGCCGCTCGATGACCCCCGGGGTTTTGGCGGGGCGCTTGCGCAGGCCGGCGTCGGTCTTTTCCAACTTCGCCAGCAGCCGCTGGCGCTGCTGTTCGAGCATGGCGGACTCCTTGTTGCGCCGGTCGCTGGAGCGGCACAGCACATATTGCTCGGTTCCCTGGCCATCCGGATGGGCGGCGAGTTTGACGTCCACGCCGGGTTGCACTTCGGTCCAGTTGGCCGTGTCGAGCAGTTGGGCCTCGAACGGCCGGAGCTGCTGCTTGGGCGCGCCGACGAGATAGCGGGCTTCGCGTTTGCGCAGGAAGTCGAGGTTGTCCTCGCTGACCATGCCGCGGTCCATGACCCAGATGCGTTTGGCCTGGCCGTACTTCTTCTCCATCATTTCCACCATGTCCTCGACGGTGGTGACATCCACGGTGCTGCCGGAGAAGACCTCGTAGCCGATGGGCAGGCCCTCGGGGGTGCAGACCAGGCCGATGTTGACCTGCTTGCAGTCGGGGCGCTGGTCGCGCGAATACCCGCGTTCGGCCTTGGCGTTGGCCTCGGCTTTGCCTTCAAAATAGGTGCTCGTCACATCGTAGAGCAGGAACTCGAACTCCACCCCGAACCAGCTCTCGTAGCGTTTGAGCAGGTGTTGGCAGAGGCGGTCCTTGTGCTGGTGGAGCACATCGAGCCCGCGATAGAGACGCATGTGGTGAATGGCGGCGAAGGGCACGCCGAGCAGATCCTCCAGGGCGCTGTCGGCGTACCAACGCTCGGCGACCTCCAGCTCGCTCTGGTTGCCGCAGAAGCGCGCGACCGTCAGGATGCAGGCGATCTCCTCCCACGGCACGGTCTCGCGGCCCGCTTCGATGATCCCGCCCAACAGGGTGTGCAGCCCGAGCCGCCGCCAAAGGGCCAGGGCGAGATACCCCTCGCCGAAGTCGCGCACCCGCTCGACCCGCAGCCCGCCCACATCGACCTCGGCCCACCGCGGCGGTGGCGGCGCGGGCGGCATGGGGTTTCCCAGCTCGCCCTGAACGACCCCGGGGCGGCGTCCCTCGAGCAGATCGGCGATGTGCTCCCATCCGTGGCGGGTGTCCGGATCGAGTCCGGGGGCTTTGCCCAGGTTGGCCACCAGCTCATGGCGCGGTCCCTTGGCGGTGCGGACGGTGCGCATGAGCGACCAGTACTCGTAGGTCTCTCCGTTTCGGGTGCGGCGGTTTCGGCGTAGGAACATGCCGCACTATGGCCTGAAAGGCATGTCGTTGCCAATGGGGTGTGGTGCACTACACGCCGGTTGCGTGCGAAAACTTGCGGAAAATCAGGGGCGTGGGGCTCCGGGGCGGCCGAAATTGGTCCGGCGAACCACCAAACTGTTCAACTTGGGCTAAACCGCTTCCCAAGGGCCGACGTGCGGGGCGACATGAGTCTCGCCCCTCCTCCCCGCTCCTCGCTCCCCGCTCCCCCCTCCCCGCTCCCCGCTCCTCGCTCCTCGCTCCATGCTCAATGCCCCCTTCGAAATTCGACACTCGAAACTCGCACTTCCACTTGCCTCGCCGCCTTTCTCGCGATAAACTAAAAAAACGTCCGTGTGACCAAACAACCTCGTATCAGGGAGTACGAACATGCCGAACCAGCAGACGCAAATGGAGGGGGAAGTCTTCTTTCCGTCGCAAGACATCATTGATCAGGCGCACATCCCCGACTGGGAAAAGGTGGCCGCCGCCGCCCGCAAGGATCCGCAGGGCTTCTGGGCCGGGTGCGCGGCCGAGCTGGAGTGGTTCAAGCCCTGGGACAAGGTGCTCGACAACTCCAAGGCCCCCTTCTTCAAGTGGTTCACCGGCGCCCGCACCAATATTGTCCACAACGCCATCGACCGCCACCTCAAGACCTTCCGCAAGAACAAGCTCGCCCTCATCTGGGAATCCGAGGACGGCAAGAGCGACCGCACCTTCTCCTACTACTCGCTCAACCGCGAAGTCGTCCGCATGGCCAACATCATCAAGTCCATGGGCGTCGGCAAGGGGGACCGGGTGACCATCTACATGGGCCGCATCCCCGAAATCCTCTTCGCCATGCTCGCCTGCGCCAAGATCGGCGCCGTGCACTCCGTCGTCTTCGGCGGGTTCTCGACCGACGCCCTCCAGGGCCGCATCGAGGACTCCGAGTCCAAGCTGGTCATCACCTGCGACGGCTCCTACCAGAACGGCAAGCGCATCGAACTCAAGCGCATCGTCGACGACGCCCTGCGCCACTGCCCCACCGTCGAGAACGTCATCGTCGTCAAGCGCACCGGCCACGAGGTCCCGATGGACTCCGGCCGCGACCACTGGTACCACGACATGTGCGCCCTGCCCATCGCCGCCGGCAAGTGCGCCACCGAGGAACTCGACGCCGAGGACCCCCTCTTCATCCTCTACACCAGCGGCTCCACCGGCAAGCCCAAGGCCATCCTGCACACCCACGGCGGCTACATGGTCGGCACCCACACCACCATGAAGTACGTCTTCGACATCCGCGACGACGACCGCTTCTGGTGCACGGCCGATCCCGGCTGGGTCACCGGCCACTCCTACCTCACCTACGGCCCGCTGCTCACCGGCGCGACCCAGTTCATGTTCGAGGGCGGCCCCACCTTCCCCTACCCCAACCGCTGGTGGCAGCTCATCGAGCGCTTCGGCATCTCCATCTTCTACACCGCCCCCACCGCCATCCGCGCCCTCATGCGCTTCGGCGAGGCCTGGCCCAACAAGCACGACCTCTCCTCCCTGCGCCTGCTCGGCTCCGTCGGCGAGCCCATCAATCCCGAGGCCTGGAAGTGGTACCACCGCGTCATCGGCAAGGGCCGCTGCCCCATCATGGACACCTGGTGGCAGACCGAGACGGGCGCGTTCATGATCACCCCCGTGCCCTCGATGCCCCTCAAGCCCGGCTCCGGCGCCAAGCCCTTCTTCGGGCAGGAGGCGGAGATCGTCGACGAGGCCGGCAAGCCGGTGGCCGACGGCGCGGAGGGCTTCCTGGTGCTCAAGAATCCCTGGCCGTCCATGCTGCGCACCCTCTTCAAGGACGACGACCGCTACGTCTCCACCTACTGGAGCAAGTTCCCCGGGAGGTATCTCACCGGCGACAGCGCCCGTCGCGACCGGGACGGCTACTTCTGGATCATCGGACGCGTGGACGACGTGATCAAGGTGTCCGGCCACCGCCTCGGCACCGCCGAGGTCGAGTCCGCCCTGATCACCCATCCCGCCGTGTCCGAATCCGCCGCCATCGGTCTGCCGCACGAGATCAAGGGTCAGGCGATCTTCTGCTACGTCCAGCTCAAGACCGGCATCGCCCCCTCCGAGGACCTGTCCGAGGAGTTGCGCCGCCACGTCGCCCAGCATCTCGGACCCATCGCCCGGCCGGAGCAGGTCCAGTTCATCGACAAGCTGCCCAAGACCCGTTCCGGAAAGATCATGCGCCGCGTCCTCAAGGCCCGCGCCCAGGGCCTGCCCGAGGGAGACCTCAGCACGCTGGACGAGTGAAGGCGGGGGGGAGCTGTTTAACGGCACCCAGAGCTGGGCCGACCCGACGGCCGGCGCCGTGTACATCCTCATGATCCAGCGCGCCGGCTTTCCCAACGGCGACGGCTCCCCGATCCGCAAGGATTTCCAGGCTGCGGCCGCGCAACGCTGAATGGGACTCGGGCCATCCGGCGGGCGTCGCAAGCAACGCACCGCGCTCCATTCCGGTCACCGGAACTTTTTTGCACCAGCGTTTCCGGTCACTGGAACTTTTCCCCGGACAACCATTCCCCGGGTCGCAGCCGCGGCCCTCAATAGCCGATGATCGGGGCGAGCCAGCGCTCGGCGACGGGCAGGTCCCACCCCTTGCGGGCGGCGTAGTCCCCGACCTGGTCGCGGCCGATTCGGCCGACACCGAAATAGTGCGAGGCGGGATGGGAGAAATAGAAGCCGCTGACGGCGGCGCCGGGGTGCATGGCGAAGCTCTCGGTCAGGGCGATGCCGGTCTTTTCCGGGGCGCCGAGCAGCGCGAAGAGCCCGCCCTTCTCGGTGTGGTCCGGGCAGGCGGGGTAGCCGGGGGCGGGCCGGATGCCGGCGTATTTCTCGCCGATGATCTCCTCGGGGGAGAACACCTCGGACGGGGCGTACCCCCAGATCT
>JAXMHJ010000091.1:0-14638 GCA_046346795.1 Kiritimatiellia bacterium | reverse complement strand
CCGTCGGCGAACGACCCCGCGCCCGAGGCGTTGAGGTTCGAGACAATGTACACGTCCCCTCCCCGTCCGCCCAGGGCGTGCGAACCGTATCCTTCCGCGCCCGGGAAGGCCGGGATCTGGGCCGGAGCCGCGCCCGCCAGCAGCAAGGCCGCCCAACAGACGGCGAGCCGCGCGCCCCGGAACGCAACCGGGGCCGGCGGGGAGGTCGGGGGGGATGGCGGAAAAGGAGGCATGACGAGGGAAAATCCTGATGCTACAGCGTATTCAACTTTTAGAAAAGCTTTTGCGTCAATGGAAAAATGCAACACGGGGCTCCGCAAGGGGCGCAGGTCGACTTCGTTCGGTTCTCGCTCCGCGCCGCTTTCCCTCTTCGCGATCTTCGAGTTTGAACAACCGCTATTGGGTCAACGTCCGGATGTCAGCGGATAGTCCACGCGGTCCACGTCCACATGACCCGACTCTCCGGCCGGATTGCACGTGTAGATCCCGATCCGCCCGCCGCGATACTGGGAATACGGCCGCGGGAAGGCCACGGCTTCGCCGAGCGGAGCGAACGTGCGCCCGTCCTCCCCGACGGCGAAGCGGCACTCGCCATCCAGGCCCCACTCCATGCGCAGCCACACCGCGTCGCCCGCGACCTCCGGCCCGGCCTGATACTTGCCGCCGCGACGAAAGAAGAAGCTGCGAATGCCCTTCTCCATGCGCACCCCCACCCCGCCCTGCACGGCCGCGGTGTGCACGACCAGCCCCGCCTGCTGCCCGTCGGCCATGCCGGCGATCTCCATCCGCACCGTGACGCGATTATCCGGAGCGCACCACGCGCGCTGCGAAAGCAGGTTGCCGACCTTGTAGAGATCGTCACCCGCCAACGGCTTGAAGGCGTGGAGCCTCAGGAATCCGGGCCGCTCGGTGAGCGACCACTTCTCCGCGCGCGGTTGATAATGCCACTGCCACTGCGGCCCCAGGGTGTCGGAGGAGAAATCGTCGCTGGTGCGCGGCGTTGCGGGCGCGCCCCCGCCCGCGGGCTTGCGGCCCGACCACTCGATGCGCCCCAGCCCGTCGGCCCCGATCTTCCCCGGCACCGGCCAGCCCTCCGTCCAGGTCACCGGCATGAGGCTGGCCGCGCGGCCCTCCCAGCCGCCGGTTCCGTGGTGTGTGAAGAACCACCAGTTGCCCGCCGGGTCGTCGATGATCCCGCCCTGGTTCGGCTCGCGGTCGAGGCGCGGGTCCACATCGGTCAACTGCCGGTACTCGTACGGCCCGGTGATGCTCTTCGCCCGCCCCATCATCGGCACCCGCTCGCCATTCCGCACCTCGCTGAAATAATGGTGGTAGGTGTCGCCCACCTTGAACAGCTTGTTCGCCTCGCTCCCCTGGGCCTGGTACAGAATCTGATCGGAGCCCTCGACGAGCGCCTTCCCATCCGGCGTCATGCGCCAGAGGTGGATGTTGTATTTCTTGCCGGTGACGGGGTCGGGCGCGAAGCGCGTGCCGATGAACCACGCCTGCCCGTCGTCGTCCCAGAAGGGGCAGCAGTCGTCCCAGCCGGATGATTTCATCAGTTGGGTGAGCGGTTCCCACGGGCCTTGCGGCTGCGGTGCCGACGTCATGAAGTAGCCCTCGTCCGGCGTGCCGAAGTACACATGAAAGCGCCCGGCGTGGTGGCGGATGGCCCCGGCCCAGACGCCCCGGCCGGGACGGTTCATGCGGTCCCAGTTCAGCTCCGGGCCGATCTGCCGCAGGTCGGCCACCGCATGACCGGCGTAATCCCAGTTCACCAGGTCCTTCGATGCAAGGATCGTCATGCCCGGCGAATACTGGAGCGTCGAGCTGATGGCGTAATAGGTGTCGCCCACGCGGATGCAGTCGAGGTCGCTGAAATCCGCCGGCAGCACCGGATTCCGGTACGTTCCGTCCCCCTGATCACCCCAGCGCCCCCCGCCGTTCCAGACGTTGTCCTGCGCGGTGGACGGCAGGATTGCGAAGACGGCCAGCGTGGCGAAGAGCATGCGGAGTCGGGGGATCGTGTTCATGCCGTCGATTTGGCCGGATGTATGGGAAATGCAACTCAGACCAAAACCAAAACGACCATCACGAACGCGCATACGAGCAAGATCGGGATGACCTGCGTGCCGCTTTCCTTCTTCCTTCGTGATGCGCCCCAGGCCGCGATTCCCGCGACCGCCGACAACACCGCCACTGCTTCCATCATGTTGGAACGCCGCAGGACGGCCTTGGTGTTGAACTGTTCAAGCGCCGCATCCCGTTCCACTGTTGGCAACTGCGAGAGCGCGGCCATTCGCCGGGGAATCCCGGCCGCGACGTGCTTCGCCTTGAATTCCACAAGTGCCGCAGCGGCCAGCAACACTATTGCGATGAAATAGAATTTCATGATTTTTGCCTGAACCTTATTAAGAGTTTCGGGATTGAACTGACATTGTAGGGCTTCAGCTTGCTGAAGCCGCGAGCAGTCTTGCCAAGAACAGCGGCTGGACCTTTTCAAGCGCGGGCTTGATATAGATTTCCATTGCATTGTTAAGATTTCCCACTATTTTCAGTGCCTTGCTGCAAGCCTTTAATATAGGCGCTCTGCATTCCGCAGGTAGCTGAACCAATGACGATTAAAACTAAAGCGGCACGAACGGAAAAATGGAAAGAAGCATTAGACGCCAGAAAGTTGCCACAGACAAACATTGGCAGACTATGCCAAAACCAGAATTTCCAGCCGAGAGTTGAATCTTTGCGGTGATCAGTAATGTTGTCCATATTTTTGCTTCCTCTTGACTGTTTTTACTGAACGACCGGTCCCTTTTGCAAGCGGAAAGCCACTCTCCTCCTGTGGCCTACCAGAGGCAGGTTGTTAAGGCTCCACCATAGCCCCTTGTTACAGAAACTTAACCCCGGTTGCAGGTGCCACGCAATCCTTGAATCCCGGAATCACGCCGGGCCGGGTGGCCGCGATCCGGATGCAGAGGGTTGGGGGCGCTGGGGCGTTTCATGAAATGGGCATGAATTTTTCTCGCAGAGCACGCAAAGAGCGCGGAGGTGTCTTTACCGCAAACGATCCCACGTCCGCCCTTGTATGATCCTGCGCGCACGGCAAGCCTGTCATCCCGAGTGCACACGAGGGATCTGCCCGCCGTGGCGGGCTTCCCTTCAGAAACTCACTCCGCGAGGTGATTCCTCATGCTGCCAATGCGGCAATCAGAATGACAATGCCTCCGCCCCCAAATTTCCCTTTCGATGGGAGTCACGTGAAATGAAATACCATAGATAACCTGCGAAGCGCGGCTCAATGAATATGGCCTGCCGTCGGCGTACCAACCTACAATTTGAGGCTCGCGGTTCGTCGGGTTCATCCGCTTCGGCAGCACAACATGCTGCTAGGTGACGCTGGCGTCGAGTCGGCCACGACCCACGATCACGAGAAGAGGTCCCCAGAGCCAGAAGTACGTGATGAGCAGAAGCCCTACGCCCATGTTCCCAACGCCCCATGCCGCCCCAAGTGACAGCGCCATCTCCGACTGAAACAGAAAGACCATCGGCAGTACGTACGCGTACAAGGCATAGGCCCCCATGAGAAGGACAAAAGCCCACAGTGCATCTGACCGCGCGCGCGCCAGACGAGAGCACAGAAGGCACATCGCGACATTGAACGCGACGCCCAGCATCGTCAGCCCGATCAGAAAGGCGCGAAATGATCGTGATGCCATAATGCGGTGCATCTGTGTCATGTCGAGTCCTGCAGCCTCGGCGCGCGCGGTTTCGGGCATATCTCTCAACGCCTGCTCGATAGCCGCGTTCAACTCGGCGCCCTGTGAGCTCGGGTTGGCAAAACGCCAAGCCATCCACAAGGAGAACGGGCCCAGCATTAGGCCGATGCCCACGTGCACAAGGCCGACGATGCCTACGAAGCGAACCAATCCTGGACGCCGAAGAGTCATGGCTAATTGTATGCCTTTTGAGGTAGGACCGCCGATCGCCCACGGCAGCCCCCTCGCAGATCCCGGCGTGCGGGATAGCCGCACCAGGCTCTCCGGGGGACGCGCATGGTGGGCGTGGCGATCCCGTGGGTTGGGTTGAATGAGATCATGCCGGTTTTCCCCGCCGGGGCAAGACTTCTGGAGGAACGTTGGTGCAGCTCTGGTGACTACCGGAACCCTGTATCGAGAATTTCTCCGGCGACCGGAACCCTTTCAGAATCCCTTGACCCGATCAGAGGATCGGACGTTACACCCGTTTCCCATCGTTCCGTTCTCCGCGCTCTTTGCGTGCTCTGCGGAAGAAACAGATTCGATGCGGGTTTACTCAAAGGTGCTCAGGCACGTTTCATTCCGCCTCAGGCTTGGACCAGCCATGAAGCTTGCGGCTGCGGCGAATCCCGGCCACCGGTGGCCGGTCTTCCAGACAAGGATATAACACCTCGATTTCCCTCCATATTTTCCTGCCCTCCTGCTTTCCTGATAAAAAATTCCCCGCAGCCGCAGCCTCCATGGCCGGGTTATTCCACTTCTTTCGGAGACGATCCGCCCTTGCTTTTTTTCCGAATATGAACATGCAGGAACCGTCCCTCCCAAAAGGCCCGCCATGAAAATCCCCGTTCTGCTCCTGACGCTGCTCGCCCTGCTCTGCGCTCCCGCGCGGTCTGCGGAGTTCGATCCGTTTTCGGAAACCCCGGAGGCCTACAACGCCCGCGCGCAATGGTTCCGCGATGCGAAGTTCGGCGTCTTCCTGCACTGGAATCCCGCGGTGAACTGCGGCGGGGAGATCTCGTGGATCCGCCGGCAGCCCATGGGCGACATGCCGCAGGTACCGGCGGAGGTGTACGACAACCTGTACCGCAAATTCGACCCCAAGCACTTCGACCCGAAGGCCTGGATCGACCTCTTCACCGAGGCGGGGTTCCGCTACGCCGTCGTCGTGCCCAAGCATCACGACGGCTTCGCGATGTGGCCCACGAGCGTGCCGGGCCGGCAGATCATGGACACGCCCTTCCACCGCGACTACCTGAAGGAGTTCTCCGACGCCTGCCGCGGCACCCCCGTGCGCTTCTGCCTGTACTACTCCGTCCTGGACTGGAGCAGCCCGCTCTACTCCGCCACCGGCGACATCACCGGGTACGTCGAGAAGGTGTTCAAGCCGCACATGAAGGAACTGCTCACCCGGTACGGCCCGGTCGGGTGCGTGTGGTTCGACGGCCACTGGGACCCGAGCTGGACCCACGCCCGCGCGAAGGAGATGTACGGCTACCTCCGCCGCCTGCAGCCGGAGACCCTGCTGGGCAACCGCATCGACCAGAAGTCCGGCGGCAGCCCGGAATGCGCGTGGACCGGATCGTTCTTCGACGGCGCGCCCGACCCGGTCGGCGACTACCAGGCGCGCGAGATGGACGTCGGCCGCTTCTACATGAAGAAGGCGTGGGACAACTGCTACAACCTGCGCGCCAATCCGTGCGGAAGCTGGTCGTGGATCCGCGACGACTACAACTGGCCCGTGCGCACGCGCGACGACGTGCTCGGCAAGCTCATCGAGTGCATCGGCCGCGACGGCGGGCTGCTGCTGGGGCTCGGTCCGCGCGAGGACGGCACCATCGACCGCGAGGACGCCGCCGCCCTGCGCACCATCGGCCTGTGGCTGAAGGAGCACGGCGACGCGGTGTACGGCACGCGCGGCGGCCCGTGGCTGCCCGGCCCCTGGGGCGTCTCCACCCGCAAGGGCAACCGCGTCTTCCTCTTTGTGCAGCAACTCGCCGACGGCGCGCTGCAACTGCCGTCCCTGCCCGCCCGCGTGGTCTCGGCCCGCATGTTGCAGGGCGCGCCCGTGGGGTGGGAGGAGAAGGACGGCATGCTGGAGATCCGCATCCCCCGCGGGCGCCGCAACCTCGCGCCCGCGGCGATCGTGGAGCTGACCCTCGATCAGGACGCGCTCGCGCTCGCCCCGGTGTCCTCCGCCACCGAGGTCAATCTGGCGCAGGGGTTGCCGGTGGAAGTTTCGAGCGTCTGGCCCGGCCGCGACCTCAAGGAACTCAAGCCCGCGCATATCACCGACGGCCTCCCGGGCACCATCTGGGCGGCGGAGGAGAAGGCCCGCAGCGCCACGGTCACCCTGGATCTCGGCCGCGAATGCACCGTGCAAAAAGTCGTCTTCTCCGACGCCCCCTACCGCCGCACCCGCTCCTGGACGGTCGAGGCGCGTGTGGGCGATCAGTGGCGTCCGCTCGGCGAGGGCACCGAAACCAATTTCTCCGGCGACGCCGAGATCCGCGTCCCCGCCCTCAAGACCCGCCAGATCCGCCTGCTGATCCGCGACGCGAGCGACACCCCGGTCGTCGCGGAGTTGCAGGTGTTCGGGAGGTGATGAATGGGGCCCGGTGCAGAGCAGGTGCGCAGCCCCTGCTGTACCGATCAGGGCCCGAAGACCTGGAACTCATTGATGTTGATCGGCTGCACGGAGCTCTGGACGTTGAGTCGGATCTCGCGGGCACGAACGGGCGGGAAGGCCAGGGTCTTTTCGCGACCGATGGTGGTGCCACGGGCGACCTCCTTCCATGCTTCACCTTGCTTGATCTCGATGGTGAACTCGCGAACCTCGGGCCACTCGATTTCGGACAGGAGGACGCGGCCCACCTCCGTCTCGACGCCGAGGTCGATGGCCAGCCAGCCGGAACGGGCTTCGGAGGCCGACGCCCAGCGGGTACCGGGCTCGCCGTCCACCGCGCGGGCCGGTTCGTAACCCGCGACGTTGTAATTGCTCGAAGCCGTGGCCGCGCATCCCTGCGACAGCGCCCGCGGCATCACGCCCGTCTTCAACGGAAACACCTCGATGTCCGCGCGGCGCGATTCCGGGGTCACCCGGTCCACCACCACCTTCCCGTCCTCGACGCGCCCCTCGACGGTCGTCGCGCAGGGCGCGTGCAGCTTGAAGTCGCACGACCATTCGCGCGGCCAGGCCGGGCCGAGCAGGATGCGCCTTCCGTCGGTCTGCATCAGCATCTCCTGCAGCGCGGTCATGGCCACGCCGCCGTGATCGGTGTCGGGCGGATGACAGAAACTGCCGCCGCCGATGTAGCTCGTGTAGTAGAAGGCCGGGAAGCGCAGCCCGGGATGCAGCAGCTTCTCCAGCGTGAGGCGCGCCGCCATCATCGTGTCGCCCATGCGCGCGAGGTTGATCGAGTTCTGATACCAGCACTGGTTCTGGTGCTGCACCTGCGGATTGACCGGGCCGAGCTCCCAGGTGTTGCGCACGACCGCCATGTCCGAGCGCCCGAGCGACACCGCGTTGAACGGGAAGCAGATGTACATCTGCGGGAAATCCATGTTCTTGTTGGTGAAGATCCATTCGGGCGGCTTGTCCGCCGCGGCGTAAAGCTTGAGCCCCTCCTTCTCCTCGAACTTGTAGTCGGGGATGCGTTTCTCGAATTCCTTCAGATACGCTTGCTTCGCCGGATCGAGCACCCCCGGCGGCGTGTCCAGCAGGTCGCGGGTGAGCGCGCGCAACCCGGCCAGCACGTCGAGGTTGTTCACGCAGCCGTGGTAGGGCTCGCAGCCGTCGCTCGGATAGATCACCAGCCTGCCCGCGGCGTCGAGGGGCTTGCCCGTCTCCTTCTGCAGCTTCTTCTGATAGTACTGGTCGTAATAGCTGACGATACCCAGCGCCGCGTCGGCATATCCGGGCGTGCGGACGCCGGCGTACGAGTCGTGCCCCAGCATCATGAGCGCGAAGACCATGCCCGAGGTGTAGTGGTAGTGGAGGTGGTTCGGGCTGGAGCGGCCGTCCGCGGTGGTGCCGATGGCGTCGAGGCCGAAGAGGCTGATGGCTCCGGATAGGTGACGCCGTCCACGCTCCAGAAGCGCTTCGGCGTGCCTGCGACGCAGCGGCGTGCGTCGCGATAAAGTCGCAGCCGACCTCCAGCAGGTCGAAATCGCCCGAGACCGCTGCAGGGGCCAGTACACCAGCATCTGGTTCTGGGCCATGAACTGGCAGCCGTCCCAGTTGCGCTGGTCGGGATTGCCGAGGACGGAAAAGAGGCCGCCGTTGAAGAGCCGTCATGGCCCGCCCCGACGGGTTGGCCGCGAGCTGGCGCGCACGAGCTGGTAGTTGCGCGCGGCGAGCCAGGGTTTGTCGGCGGTGCTCGACGCCACCGGCCCGGCGGATGGAGATGTGGCTGCGGTCCCAGAAGTCCTTCCACCAGGGCGCGGGCGCGCGCGGCTTCGCGTTCGGCGGCGGCCGCGCGGGCGGCGGCCTGGAGCGCCGTCTCCCCACCCGGCGGGGTCCTTGTCCTGCTCCATACGCAGGGTCAGCGTGAGATCGAGCTGCCGCACCGGCGCGGCGGTCCTCATCGCGCAGACCTTGGTGGCCATGCCGTTGAATTTCCCCGGGGCGGTTCCGGCCGCCACCAGCCCCGGCGCGTCGAGACGGTCGCCGAGGGTGAGGCGGGAGCGGGTCGGGCGCAAGGGCGGCGGCTTCGGCCAGACCCTGCGCCTTCAGGTCGCGCAGACGGCGGGCATTGTCCCCGGGCAGCCGTCGCAGGTCCACTGGATTCCGCCGGCGGCGACCTTCGCCTCGTAGGCGCTCCAGGTTTCGTGCGAGACGGTGACGCCTGCGCACCGGTTGCTTCGATTCGATGCGCATGTGCGCAACCGTCCGCCCGGCCTCGCCCCAGATCGTCACCCGCGCGTTGTCTCCCTGTATGACGATTTCGCTTTGGGCGAGACGCAGTTCCTGCCGGAAGCCCGCGGCCAGGACCGGTGCGTCGAAATGCAGCCGGATCAGACCCAGCTTCACCTGCATGCCGTTCTCATCCAGCGCATCCGGGCTTCCGACCAGCGCGAGCACGTCGTTGTTTTCGACCCAGACGTTGAGGCCCAGATTACACCCCGCCAGCGGCATGGAATCCGCGGAGCCCGTGCCCGGGCTGTCCCAGACGATGTTGCAGGCCTCCAGCGCCTCGTGCCACGGGGTGCGCGGATCAGCGGCGCGGCAAAGCGAAGCCGCAGCCAGGAACGCGGCGAAAATGCGATGCGGGGAGTGTAGGTTCTTCATCATCCCACATGGACTGAACAGGTTGACGGCCTATTCACCCCGCGTTTCGTGCTCATGGCGGGGGCCTGCGCGCGGGGTGCGGATCACTTGGCCCCGGCCGCGCCCGGGGGCGCCACCCGCGCCGTCCAGAAATGGCGGCCGGGACCGGCTTCATGGCGGGTTCCGTCGGGCAGGATCGCCGTGGCGGAGCTGTTCGGCGGCACGACGGCGGCCAGCGTGAACTCGCCCGCGGGCGACCGGTTCCACTCCACGGTGATGCGCCCGTAGGGGCCGTCATGGCGGGCTCTGGCCCAGGTGATGTCGCCCACGGCCGCCGGCTTGATGATCACGTTCTTGAAGCCCGGCTTCGCCGGGTCGGGGCGGATGCCGGCGAGCCCCTGGTAGAGCCAGTTGTCGGCCGAGGTGAAGCAGGAGTGGATCTGCGACCAGTGGCCGTTCCATTGCTCCCACATCGTCGTCGCGCCCTGCTCCACCATGTAGCCCCAGCCGGGATGGTCCTTCTTCTGGTACATGCCGAGGATGAGGTCGTCGCGGCCGATCTCCTGGAGATACTCGATCAGCAGCAGCGTGCCCAGCATCCCGGTGTCCAGGTGACCCTTGTTCTTCTCCACGATGCAGCGGACGAGGTTGTCCAGCACGGCGGCGCGTTCCGATTCGGGCGTGACGCCGGCCAGCAGGGGAAACGCGTAGTAGATCTGCTCGTCGATGACATAGCGCCGGCTGGCGGCGTCGTAGAACGCGGCGTGGGTCGCGGCCGCGATGGCGGTGGCGCGGGCGCGGGCGTGTTCCGCCTCCGGGGCGCGCCCGAGGGCCGCGGACATCCGCTCCACCATCCGCCAGAGATGAACCCGGAAGCAGTTGCAGAACAGCTCGGCCATCGCCTGGTCCGGCCAGTTCCGGGTGTCCATGCCGCGGCCGGGCGGGACCCAGTCGCCAATGAAGGAGAAGCCTCCACCCCACGCGCGCAAAACATCATTGCTGGCGCGGCGGTCGAGATATTCGCAGTATTTGCGGGCGGCGCCGAGGTTCTCCTCCAGCACCGCCGGGTCGCCGTAATGGAGGTAGTGCTGCCAGGGGATGCGCGCGATGCCGCCCGGCCACGGCGGCCCGCCGCCACCCTTCTCGAACGGGGGCGCGACATACGGCAGGTATCCGCGCCGCATGTCCAGGGCCAGCCGCCAGTCGCGCACCCACTTGGCGTAGAAAGAGCCTGCGTCGAAATTCATCATCATACCCGTCACCGCCACCTGGCCGTCGCCGTAGCCCATGCGCTCGCGGGTGGGGCAGTCCACATAGTACGCACCGAGGTTCAGGCAGCGCTGGGTCCAGCGGTTGACCTCGTGGATGCGGTTGAGCAACGGGTCGGAGCAGTCAAACGACCCGGCGTCGGACAGGTCGCTCTCCACCAGCAGGGCGGCCGCGTCCTCCTTCGTCGGCGCGCGTTCGAGCCCCTCCACCACCACGTAGCGGAAGCCGGCGTAGTTGAAACGGTTCCGGAACTCGTCGCCGGGACGGCCGGAGGAGACGAACTCGCTTGTCTGCCGGTAGGTCTGGTAGGAGTTGTGGCCGCCGCCGACGCGGGGGAAATCAACGCAGCTCTGCCCGCTGATGGCGATGTTGCCGATGGGGGAGGCCTGCACGCCGTCCGGGAACAGGTGATCGGCGAAATGCATCCGTACCAGGCGTCCGGCGGGCAGACCCGGCGTTTTGAGCCGAAGCCAGCCGGTCAGGTTGCGGCCGAAATCGATTTCGTAGCGCCCCTCCGCAAGCGGGGTGATGGACACCGGGGCGATGGTTTCCCCGATGCGGTTGGACGGCGCGTCATGCCAGGCCGCGGCGCCGGCCGGGGCGTCGGCCTCCACCACCGGGACCCAGCCGGCGGGATCAAGCCCGGGTGCGGCCCAACCCTCGATGCACCGCCCGGCGTCCAGGTGTTCGCCGCCGAAGTTGTGCCAGCTCCATCCGCCGATGTGGCTGATGTTGCCGGGGCGGCTCAACCAGTGCGGTCCGGTGCCGAAGGAAAACGCTTTGCCGTCCACCACGGCGTCGAGCTGGGCGCGCAGCACCAGTTGATCCGCCCAGCCCCTGGCGGCCCACACGCCCAGGCAGTTCTTGCCGGGCTTGAGCAGGCGGGCCACGTCATAGGTCACCGCGAACGTGCGGTCGCGTGAATCCGAGACCGCCGGCATCAACACATCCTCGCCAGCCTTCACGCCGTTGACGTGCAGCTCGAAATACGCCGGCGTGTTCACCGTGACCAGGGCGGCGGAGGGTCGGGCGGCCAGTTCGAATTCCCCGCGGAACCACGGCGCGGGCACCCCCGGCAGGGCCGCGGGGATGCAGAGCCGTTCGAAATCCCGGGCGCGTGAACGCCCGGGCTCGCCGCGCAGGGTGTAGTCCACCACCAGTTCCTTCACGACGTACAGGGCGGGATCGCCGCCCAGCAAGCCCGGCTCGACCGGAAACGGCAGTCGCGTCTCCCCGATCAGCTTGCGCACCGAGGGCGTGACGTCCACCTCGACCTTGCCGTCCAGTGTGCGATACGTCGCCCGGACGATCTCGACGCCCTCCACCGCGGGCGGGATGTCCGCGGGAGCGGCGATCCAGCGCGCCGACCAGTCGGACGGCGCGAGTTTGCCCATCGTCCAGCGCGCCGGGGCGCTCCAGGCGGTCGGGCGGCCCTGCTCGTCCCACAGCCGCACCCGCCACGAGTAGGTTTTGCCGGATGCGAGCGGGGTGCCGGCATAGGGGATGGCGACGGAGGCGTCGGACGCCACCCGGCCGCTGTCCCACGCGCCATCCACCTCGATTTGATACGCCGTCTGGGCGGCGCCGTTCCGATCCGTCTCCATGCGCCAGCCCAGGCGGGGGCGCGGGATGTCGAGGCCGAGGGGATCGATGTGGCCTTCGCAGCGGAGGCCGGTGACGAGGGTGGCCGGATGGTCCTCCGCGCCCGCAGGCGGAGGGCAAAGCGAAAGCAGGAGAACCGGGAGAAGACGTTGGAGGATTTGCATGGCGTTGGCGGGCGGGAGGTTCACTCCAGCGCGGCCGGGGTGCCTTCCACCTCCAGCACGATGACGGTGAAGGGACCGGGCTCGCGCGGCGCGGGAGCGGCGAACGACCACTCCTTGCCGGAGACGGTGATGGCGACGGGGGATTTGGTTTCGTCCCCCAGCAGATGCGCGCGCTGGAACGGGTTGACGATGGCCGGCATGACCAGGGGCGTGCCGGCGGGCGTCGTGTTCCTGACCAGCAGGTAGACCCTGCCCTCGCGGGCGGTGACAAACCCCCAGCCGGGAGTGCGGGCGAACGGGCTTTGGGAAACCCCTTCGACGGCCTCGCGGTTGGGGCGCACCCACGCGCCGATCCGATGGAGGTAGTCCGCCGCCATCGGGTGGAATTTGCCGGTGGGATCGGGGCCGATGTTGAGCAGGTAGTTTCCGCCGAGGGAGGCGATGCGGGCGAGGGTCTCGATGTAATGCTCCGGCGTCTTCACCAGTTCCGGCGTGTAGTTGCGCGGGTTGTAGCCCCAGAACGCCCCCATGTTCCAGCAGTACTCCCAGGGCCCGGAGGGCGGGGTTTTGGGGATCTCGTTCTCGTAGGTGTCGAAGTCGGCCGCGGAGACGCCAAGCCGGTTGTTGATCAGCACGCCGGGAAGGGCCGAACGGATGATCCGCTCCGACTCGCGGGCGTCGTCATCGGTCCAGCGTCCCATCTTGTACCAGGTGCCGTCGAACCACAGGATGTCGGGCTTGTACCATTCCACGATCTCGCGGATCTGCGCCCTGGCCAGGGCGGCGATGTCGTCGTCGGTGGCGTACGGCGTCGGGCCGAGCGTGCGGTAGTCGAATCCCGCCGCCACCGCCTTTTCGTCCTCGTCGTCGAAGCCCCGGGGCGAGCCGCGGAACTCCAGCGGGGAGTAGTAGACGCCGAAGAGGAGCCCGTGGTCCGCGCAGGCCTTCTTCAGCGCGGCGAGCGGATCGGGACCCTTGTACGCGCCGCTGGTGAACAGGTTGTAGGACCCGGCCTTGGACGGATAGATGGCGAAACCGTCATGATGCCGTGCGGTGATGACCAGGTAGCCCATGCCCGCGTCCCGTGCCGTGCGCGCCCAGTCGTCGGCGTTGAAGTCCGACGGGTTCCAGGCGGCCGCGGTTTGCGCGTATTCCGCGTGGGGGATGCGCGCGTTCTCCTGGATCCATTCGGCGCTCCACAGCTCCTTGCCCGCATAGGTGCCGCCGTACACCGAATAGACCCCCCAGTGGAGGAACAGCCCGAATTTCGCATCGTGCCAGCGTTTCAGCGCGGCGGCCCGTTCCCCTGCGCGCGCCGCCTGGGTCGCGGTTTTCACATTGTCCGGAATTGGCGCGGTGTCCGGCGGTCCGGGATCCGGCGCGGCATCGCTCAAGGCGCACAGGACGGAAAGCAGGAGGAAGGCGGAGGTTTTCATGGCTCGATGACCTGTTCTGGCGGAGGATCCCATTCACCCGCGGCGGGCTGCGGAAGGAATGCTTGGATGCTCTCGCCTGACCGCGTGGACATCAAGGACTCATTTTGGAAACACCGGCCGCGACCGTGGGTGAAAATGGGAGAGGAACGCCCGGCCCCGCCCTCCTTGATGGCTCTCAGACGGGCGCAGGCCGGTGGCGGATGCCCGGGACACCCCGGCAGGGCGGCAACCGCGCAACACGCGCCGTTTTATCCTTCTCCTTCCCCCTCGATTCAGGGGGCCGGCGGCGTGGACGAGGCGGGCGAGAAGGCCACGGCGTCGGCGACGACCCATTCGTCCGCGTCGTTGGAGAGGACGACATGGCCGGCGGTGCCGGGGGCGAACTCGTACTCGCCCAGCAACATCCACTTGCCGCCATTGTTCTCCTGATTGACCCGCACGGTGTACGCGCCGCCGGCGTGATGGATCGTGTACGGCGCGTTGGTGGCGCGGTTGGCGTGGGAGGTCCAGCGGGCGAACACGCGATACCGCCCGCCGACGGGCAGGTTCGGGCGGAAGGTGGCCGTGCTTGATCCGTCGCCAGCGGCCGCCTGCTCGACACTGAGTTCATAACGCTGGTCGACTTCGTCGCGGGTGTTGTTGCCCCACGTTCCCGCCAGCGTCACCGCGGGCTTGTCGTTGTCGGCGATGACGGTCAGGGCCGGCAGGGCGACCGGCGTCCCGCTCACGGCGAACTCGTACTCGCCGGAACCGACGGTGAAGCGCACATGGCGCTCGTCGGCGCCCGCGAAGGTGATCCCGGACGCGGATCGTGCGGCGGCGCCCTTGCTCCACAACTCCACGCCGCCTTCCGTCACCGTGGCGTCCGTCAGGCCGTCCAGCGGCAGATGCAGCAGCGCCGTGGTGTTCGCGGGAATGCCACACCGCAGCCGCAGCCCGCCCGCGGCGTTGCGATCCCAGCGCACCCGGATGTCGCCGCGTACCGACGGCACGACCGCCTCGGCAAAGCTCAGGCCGCGCGTTTCCGGCTGGATGGAGAAGGTGGCGAAAGCCGGACCGGTCGGCGCGATGCCGGCGATGCGGCGCGGGAAGATTTCGGCGGGATAGGCCGTCCAGGCGTGGTTGGTTTCGTTGTCCGGGCTCGGA
>JAXMHJ010000090.1:0-14891 GCA_046346795.1 Kiritimatiellia bacterium | reverse complement strand
ACATTGTTTCCGTTGGTGTCGAACGTGGTGCCGTTCATCAAGACCGTGATGGCGTCCATGGTAAACGGCGCGGTGGCGCGGATCGTACCGCCGTCCAGATGGAACCAGGGGGCGGCCGTGAGCCCGCCCGCGCCGACGTTGAGCGTTCCGCCGGTGATGATGACATCCCCCCAGCTCCAACCGTACCTGGAGGTGATGCCGTAGGCGTTGAAGGTGCCGCCGCTGATGTTCATCTGGCCGTAGCCGTCCCAGCCCACGTACATGCTGGTGTTCGGCATGTTCACCGTGCCGCCGCTCAGGTAGTAGTAGCCGCCCTGCCCGCCCCCGTTGGGCCAGTGGCCCAGACGGATGGAACTGCCGCCGCCGTTCAGGTTCACGGTTCCGCCGTACTGGTGGATCGCGCCGACGGTGTTGTTCCAGTTGCCCGCCATGAAGTTGCCGGCCACGGTGAGAGTGGCGCTGTCCTGGATGGTGAGCGATCCGCTACCCCCGCCGCTGACCCCGCTGTCCGCGATGTACACATTGTCGGCGGCGAAGGTGGAGGAGCCGGAGAGGACCAGGTTGCCGCCGGCGGCGCTGATCTGGCCCACGGCATTGCCCGTCGAGGTGATTTCCATCGTTCCGCCGCCCAGTTTGGCCAGAACCCCCGAGGAGGAGGACTGGGTGATGGCGGCGGTGACGAGCAGGTCGGTCGCGGACGTGCCGTCGGCGACATTGGCCCGGAAATTCGTGGCGGCGTCGGTCCGGATATTGATGCGGCCGGCGATGGTGGCGGTGGCGTTGCCGGAGGTGTTGAGCTGGGTGTTGCCCCATTCCAACTGGGAGCCGGAGGTGGTGCTCACGCCGTTGTTGCTCTGCAGGGTTCCCCCCTGCATGTTGACGCCCCCGCCCATGCTCCAGACATGCATGATCCCGGCGGAGGTCACCGTTCCCCCGTTGATGTTGAGCGTGCCCAGGCGCTGCGCGTTATAACCCAGTCCAGTGCCGTCACCGGTGGTCACGACCGTTCCGCCCGAATTGACGGTCAGGGTCCCCAGGAGATTTCCGTTACCGCTGTTGGCCTGCAACTGGAGCGTCCCCGCGTTCACGGTGGTGCCGCCGGTAAAGGTGTTGGCAGCCGTGAGAGTCAGGGTGCCACCGCCGCTCTTGGTCAGCGCACCATCGCCATTGAGTTGCGTGGCGACCGTCACGTTGAACGTCGAGGTATTCAACGTTACTCCACCAGTTCCGACCCATGCCGCGGCCCGGTTCCCCGTGTCTCCGTTGTTGTAGACCTGGATGAAATCGCTGTTGTTCTGCGTCGCCACCACCGTCGCCCCCCCACTCATCGACAGGCCGCCGGTCCCGGCGAACGCGGCGTTGCCGACCTTGATGAACGGGGTGGTCAATGTGCCACCCAGTATTTCCACCTGCGAGGCGATGACGGAAAAATCCACCCCGGCGGCGGCCGTCACGGAACCGCTGTCCATCCGGAACACGTTCCACGCGTCCGTGCTGTTGATGCCCCCGCTCACATTGACGACCGCGCCGTTGTAGGTATAGAACATCCCGCGTCGCACCGTCACATTTCCGCTGGCGTTGACCGTCATGCCATTGATCGCCAGCCTCTGGCCGTAGGCGTCGACAATGCTGTCCACGTTGCCGCCGTTGGCGAAGCCGTTGACCGAAATACTTCCCAACGACAGGGTGCTGCCGGACAGGGCCAGTTGCCGGGCGCCGGATTGCCAGCCGCCACCATGGAAACTCAGGGTGCCGGCGGTGATGGCTTGGGTGAGGGCCACATTGCCGTTGATGTTGCTGAAAAGCGCGCTGTCGGGCGTGCCGTTGTTCCAGGTAGAACCGGTCCAGTTGGCGTCAGTGGTGTTCCAGTTGCCGGTCGATGCCCCGTTGTCCCAACTCAACGTGGCCGCATGGGCGCAGATCGCCGCAAGAAGCAGGCCCGCAGAGGCAGCTTGAATGATGGGGTGTTTCATGACGTTAAGCTTGGGTTAGGTGGTCCGCCGGGCGAGACGGAGTCTGCGCGCAGAGACGGCGGGTCGTGTTATGCACAAACTACACAGGGACGTAAAAACACATTAATTGACATTTTTATTTGCAACATGGTCATTAAATATTCATGTTTGACTCAGTGTCCAGAATGTCACCGCAGGTTCGGGAATCGCCGGGAACGGACTGCCTTCGGCCTTGTTCAAGCGCGGCGACGCAGGGCGCGCAGCAGGAAGGCCCCCAACATCGCGAGGCCGGCCGTCGCGGCTTCCGGCACCGCCACCAGGTAAACGGCAGTGTCGCCTTCCGCGGCCTGCAACGAGTAGCCGCCGGCGAGCGCGGGGGCCAGGGTCAGTTCGTTCCCAGCCGGAACGGTTCCGGCGGTCAGGTCGAACAGACGCCACTTCGAGCCCGCGGGCGCCGCCGCGAAGCCGGCCTGCGGAGTCACGTTCACGATGCCGCGCAGGTAGGGCAGGCTGGCGGCCAGGACCAGGTCGTTCGCGGCCAGCGGGGCGCCTCCGTCGTCCGGCGCGCCCAGCTCGAACTCCAGCAGGGTGGCCGGATCGCCCAGGTTCAACGCCGCCACCTGCAGCCAGTTGTCGGTCCGGGGCGCGTCCCCCGGGGCCAGGGTTCCCGCCGTCCACATGTCCACATCCCCGACCTGCCCCCCGCCCCCGAGGGTCGCGGTCGAGGAGACCGTGATCAGGCCGCCGCCTGTCTGCACGCCGTTGATCAACAAGGCGCCGTCCAGAACGGAGGTCGCGCCGGAGTAGGTATTGCCGCCGCTGAGAACCATCGTGCCCGGGCCGTTTTTACTGATGGTTGCCGGGAAACCGGAATTCCGGCCGAACAGGTGGCCGTTGTGCAGCACACCGCCGACGTTCAGCGTGCCGCCGCTGGCGACACTGAAATCCACGTTGCTTGCGCGCAGGGCGACATCGGCGTTCAGGCTGGATGTCCCGGTGGCGGTCACGTTGCCGGTCAGATGGAAGTTCCCCCAGTCGAGGTTCCCCGCGCTGTTCACCGCGTCCACCGTGCCGCCGTTCAGCGTCAGTCCGTTCAGTTGGTTCGCCAGGCTGTTGTCGGCGCGGAGGATCGCGCCAGCGCCTACCGTGACTCCGCCGATGCTGACATTGTTCATGGCCCAGTCGGTCGCCAGCAAGAGCGTGCCTTGATTGACGCTGGTGCCGCCCGAGTAATTGTTCGATTGCGTGAGCTTCAGCGTGCCCGCGCCGTTTTTCACCAGGGCGCCGACGCCGTTGAGGACCGTCCCGATCGTGATGTCATGCCCGTTGGAATCGATGAAGGCGCCGCCGCCGGAAACATAGACGTTGTTTCCCCCGCCATAGGTGGTGATGAACGCGGTGGTATCCGCGGTGGCCGCCACCGTGCCGCCATTAAAGGTCAGCCAGGCATTGTTGTTTGTCCCGATCTCGCGGTCCGCAACCTTGATGAACGGCGTGGCGAGCGTGCCGCCGTTGAGGTCGATGGCGAAGGTGGCTCCCGTATTGGCCGAGCCATCGACACCGGCGATGGCGGCGACCGATCCGCCGGAAACCACCAGGCGGCCCCAGTCGGCCGAGCCCGCCACCGAGATGATGCGGTTGGCCGTGAACGAGCCGCCGGTGATGGCGAGGTTCGAGCGACCCACCCCGGCGTCCCCGCTGATGGTGACCGTGGAGTTCACCGTCAGGGTGGGATTGGAAGCATAGGCACCGCTATTGGAACCGAACCCCTGGACGGCGAGGCTGGAGGCGCTGAGACTGCCGCCCGAGAAGGACAGGCTGGCGAAGTTGCCGCCGGTATTGCCCACGGAAACCGTGCCTGCGGTGATGCCGGATCAAGGGTGACCACGCCCCCGGCATGGAAGACCGCACTGTCAGGATTGGAATTGCTCCAGATCGAACCGGTCCAGTTCGCATCGGCGGTGTTCCAGTTGCCGGTGGAGGCGCCATTGTTCCAGGTCAGGGTGGCCGCCCTGGCGCCGAGGATGGGCAAAACAGGCCGAATAGGGTGCTCGCATCCAGGAATTCTTCATGACTTCCTCATTGGAAAGGGATTTTGCTGAAATTTCAGCCGATGCCGAAGCAGCAGGAGCGCAAGCACGGCGAGCCCGGCGGTCCCGGCCTCCGGCACGGCGACCAGAAAGACGGCGGCTTCCCCTTCGACGGCCTGCAGGGCGTACTGGCCGGTCAGGGCGGGGGCCAGCGTCAGATCCTTGTCGGCGGGCACGGTTCCGGCGGTCAGGTCGATCAGACGCCACTTGGAGCCGATGGGGGCGGACGCGAAGCCGGTCTGCGGAACCACGTTCACAATTCCGCGCAGGTAGGGCAGGCTGGAGGCGATCACCAGGTCGTTCGCCGCGAGGGGCGTTCCGCCGTCGTCCGGCGCGCCCAGTTCGAACTCCAGCAGGGAGGCCGGATCGCCCAGGCTCAACGCCGCCACCTGCAGCCAGTTGTCGCTACGGGTCGCGTCCCCGGGGCCAGCGTTCCCGCCGTCCACATGTCCACATCCCCGACCTGCCCCCGCCCCCGAGGGTCGCGGTCGCCGACACCGTGATCAGCCCGCCGCTGTGCACCGCGTTCGCATACAGCCTGCCCTCGTTCACCGAGGTCATCCCGGCGTGGGATGTGTTGCGGGCAAGGGTCCAGACGCCGCTCCCGTTTTTGTTGAGACCGCCCGTGCCGCCCAGTTCCTTGTCGAACACCCCGTCCCCCACCCCGGTGAGCGTGAGCGTTCCCCCGGCGTTGCTGGCGACCGGCCCGAGGCCCCGGCTGTCGTATTTCACCGTCCAGGTGTCTCCGGGCTTCGCCGCGTCCAGGGTCGCCCCGGCCGCGCCGATGGTGAAACCGGGACCGTAGGGGGATTCCGCCGGATTGGTCGGCGCACCGGCCGCGCCGCCACTGTAACGCACGGTGCCCCCGTCGATGACAAAGCGTGCGGGGTTGTAATCCAGGCCGCCCAGCGACTGGTTGTCTCCGCCGGGGCCGTATCCCCAGCGGTCCAGTTCCAGCGTGCCGCCGTTGTTCACGGTCAGCACGGCGGTGCCGTTCCATCCCCCGTTGTAGAGGGATGCGCCGGTCGCGATGCGAAAGGTGCCGCCGCTCACCGTGACGTTGCCCTTGTTGGCGTTGGCCGCGGTCACGACCATCGTGCCCGGGCCGGTCTTGACGACGTTGGCGTTCCCCCACGTGGCATTGTTGGCCATGGTGGCGGAGACGAGCAGGTCGGTCGCCGCCGCCCCGTCCTCCGTCTCGAAGGTGAGATCACCCAGGTCGGGCCGCAAGTCCACGATGCCCGAGATCGTCGCGGTATCGGCACTGGCCAGGGTCTTCAAAGCCACGCCACCCCACTCATAACCGCCCCCCGTGGAGGTGATGGTTCCGGCGGTCATGGTGACCGCGGTGGCCCAGAGGTGCGCCCCGCCCACGGTCTCGACGGTCCCATGGTCGATGGTCAGGCCGTTGATGCGCGCCCCCCCGTTATAACCGAAACCGGTGCCGTCGCCCCCGGTGGCCCGCAGGGTGGCGCCGGGATTGACCCGGACCGCGCCCCGCACGCGGCCGTTGCCGCCGGTCGAGCCGGCCAGTTCGAGCACGCCCTCCTGGACGGTGGTCTCGCCCGTGTAGGAGTTCTGCCCGGCCAGGATCATAAGCCCCCCGCCGGCCTTGGTGAGGCCGTTGTTGGTGGTGGTGTTGGCGTCCTCGAACGTGCCGGTGACGTTCAAGGTGGCGGTGCCGGCCACGGTGAACACGCGGGAGACGTTGCTGGCGTTGGCGATGGCGGTGCGGGAGGCGCTGATCACCGAGGTGCCGGTCCCGGTCACTGCGACGTTGTCGTCCAGCATCCAGCCGCCCCAGGTCGCGTCCACGCCGGTGTTGGCCAGCTCGCCGCCGTTGAGGGTGAGCATCCGGATGTGGGAGTGGGTGCTGTTGCTGAGTTTCGCGCCGGCGTTGACGGTGGCCGCGCTGGTGGACCAGAAATTGTTGTGACCGCCGTTCAACTGCAGCGTGCCGCCGTTGACCACGGTGGGGCCTCCGTAACTGTTGATGGCGGTGAGGACCAGGGCGCCCGGGCCGACCTTGATGAGTCCGTACGATCCGGCGTCTCCATTGTAGAACCCGCTCATGGTCAGCGTGTCGGCGTCCACGCCCACGGTGGTATCGGATCGCAGCGCATAGCCCGCGCCCCCGCCGGGCGCATTGGTCAGGGCGTTGTTGCCGCTGATGCTGCGCACCGCGCCGAGGCCGCCGACACCCGCGCCCCAGACATGGAAGTGCTCGTCCAGGCTCACCCCGCCCTGCAGGGCCAGCGTCGCGCCGTCCTGGATGAAGGTCATGGTGGTGCCGTTGTGTCCGCCCGGCCCCAGGGCCGTATTGCTGGCGGCCACCAGCATGCCGCCCGTGATGTTGGTCTGACCGCCATAGGTGTTGGGTCCGGTCAGCGTGATGGTGCCGGTGCCGGCCTTGACCAGATTGCCCGTGTACGCGGCGTCGGCGATCACGCCGTCGAACTGGCTGCTGCCGTTGTCCACGCCGATGGTGAGGTTCTGATAGCCGGCGCCGTTGTACCCGGTCAGCAGATTGCCGGAGCCGGTGATGCGGTTGACGCGCACGTTGGCCTCGACCGTGGAAAAGCCGGCGCCCGCGGCGATGTTCAGGTCGGACAGGTTGGCGGACCAGTTCTCGTTGGCAAACGAACCGCCGGTCATAAAGCCGCCCTGCACATCGATCAGGGATCCGGACCCCAGCGCGAACGTGGTCGAGGCCGCGCCCCACATCAGGTTTCCGGCGCCGGATTTCCGCAGAACACCCGTGCCGTAAAAGGCGGTTCCGGACCCGACGTCCGTGTCCGCGGCCACGGACAGGTCGAGCACGCCCCCGTTGATGGTCATGCTGCTGAAGGACTGGTTGCCGACATTGTTCAACACCAGGGTGCCGGTCCCCGCCTTCACGATCCCTCCCCCGGTGCTGGTGACGGGCGAGGTGATGGTGGCGGAGGGGGCGTTGACGGTGATGACGGGGCCGCCCAGAGGCGACCCGGTGCGGACCGTCCCGCCCGAGAGGACGTACCCGGCCGCGTTGAAGGTGATGCCGTTGGCATCGACCTGGCCGCTGACATTCACGGAGGCGCCGGCGCCTTCAAAAACGGCGTAGTCCCACTGGCTCCACATCTGCGCGTAGGGACCGCCGGAAGTGACCGCCCAATTGGAAGTGACGCCCTGGTCCCAGGTCAGACCGGAGGAGGTGCTGTCAAAAAACCGGTCCGCGCGGACGGGAGTCAGCGCCAGCCCGGCCACCAGCAGGCCCAGCCCGGCCGGTCGGATGGATGGAGGATTCATGGCGGATTTACTCCTTGTCCGCGGAATGTCCGGGGGGGCGCCGGCGAGCATTCAGCAGCACGACGGCGCCGAGCAGAACAAGACCCGCGGCCCCCGCCTCGGGAACGGCGGTGATGGTCAGGTTATCGATGGTATGCAGGCCGTTGTAGCTTCCCACCCCGATGTAGGCCCCGGTGAGCGCATTGTTGTCGATCACGTAGGTGCCCACCAGATTGCTGTTCGCGAAGATCTCGGCCCGGGCGCCCGCGCCATTGAAGGCGGAACCCGTGCCGGCCGTGTCGCTGAGGCGCACCATAAACGAGGCGTAGGTTCCGAGGGCCGAGGTGAAAGCCGGCTCCACCGGGGTCAGATTGTCGCCCCCATCAAACACCTGGATGCTGCCGCTCAGGCGGAACAGCACGCCAAACGTCCCGGTATTGACGAATCCCTGCCCGGGCATGCTGTTGGACAGATTCAGGCTGAACCAGTTTGAATTGTCCCCCTGGTTGTCGATCGTGCGCCCGTCGAAACGGATTTCCACGACCGAATTATCCAGGTTCAATCGGGGCGCGAAGTCGAAGTTCAGGTAGGCGGCCGGCGAAGGCACGCTGCCATCGTTCGCGGCAAAACGAGCCAGCAATATTTCGTTCGCCCCGCCGTTGCCGGCCTGGATCTGCCAGCCCTGCCCCTGCTCGCTCCACGATACCGGTGCAAGCGATCCCGTCTGACGCCCGGCGACATTGTAATTGGCATCCTCCGAATTCGGAGTGCCGGTGACGGTGAAATCGTCGCCGAGCAGCAGATCGGCGCGCGCGAGGGGTTGTCCGACGCTCAACAGCACCGCGGCCAGAAAGCCAGCGGCATGACTTTTTGAGGGCATGGTGCGTCCGCTTTTTCTTGAGATGGATGGAAACGACGACATGTCTTAAGCGGGATCGATACCCGAATCTAATGCGTGCATAAACGTATTAGATGGTTAAGCAAAACATGTCCAAAAATAAATTATGTTTGCTCGCTCCGCCGCTGTTTGCCATTGGCAAACGCCGCCTGAAGCCGCTATGTTCCGCGCATGAAACCGATGCCCGGCCTCAGCGTGATCGAACAAAACCGCCAATCATCTCCGCCAGGGGATTGCAGGATATCCGCGGGGCGGGCGCTCTCCCCGGGCGTTCCGGCGATCACCCGCGAATGCGAAGCGTCGGCGAATGTCGCGCGCGCGGCCGTCCGCCTGCTGGAGGCGGAGGGCTGGCTGGAACCCGCCGGCACGGCCGGCGCCGCCGGATCGCCAGCGCGAGCAGGGCGCCGCCTCCGCCCGGCAGGGGCGCTGCGCGTGGGCATCCTGCTGCGCGAACCGATGCCCAGCCTCGACCCCGGCTTCCATGAGGCGCCTTGCAGATCGTGCACCGACTCGAGGAGTCCGGCCACGCCGCCTTTTTCGCGTCGAAGACGCAGTCCGAACTCTCGCACAGTCTCCCGCGCCTGCGACGACTGGTGGAGGAGCAGCCGGCCGACGCGCCTGGATCGTGGTCGACGGCGCCCGGGCGCTCCTCGCCTGGTTCGCCGAACGCAAGTCGCCCGTGCTCGCCATCGGCGGCCAGGTTGACAACCTGTCCATCTCGACCGTCAGCCCGTGCATGATGCCCGCGGGCCGGGCGGCCATGCAGACGATCGATCTGGGGCACTGGCGGGTGGTGCTGATCTGTACCCGCAACGAGCGCCGGGCCAACCGGCCGGAACACACCGGGTGGGCGCGTCCCTGGCCGCACTGGCGGCCTGCGGGGTCAAAATCTCCCCCTTCAACCTGCCCGAGTGGGATGAAACCCCCGCCGGGCTGCAAACCCTGCTCCACTCCCTGTTCCGCGTGACGCCCCCCACGGCCCTGGTCGTCATGCGCCCCACCTGGGCCACCGGCGTGCTCTCGTTCCTGGCCACACGCGGCCTGCGCGTTCCGCAGCAGGTATCCGTCGTCGGATACGGCCTGGAGGCGCTCAACCCCTGGCATGTCCCGGCCCTCGCGTACCTGTGCGCGGAGGACCTCCCTGTGGTGCGGCGAACCGTCCGCTGGGTCCGGCAGGTCGCGCGGGGCGTGGTTTCCCCCCGTCGCTACGCCTATCCCGGCCTCTTCGTCGACGGCCCGTCCCTCGGTCCGGCGCCGGGGTGATCAGGAGAGCAGGAAATCGGGGGACGGGAAACGGGCGAAAGGGATCAGGGTCCCTGGTGGCGGGATTTGAGGAGGTTCACACCCCGCCTTGGAAGCGGCCGCAAGACGCCAGGAACGGTTTTAACCACCGAGAACACAGGTCACAGGGAATGATTCCAACTTCCTGAGTTCATGAGTCTCTGATAATACAATTTTGAATCTGGGCACAGGCACCGCCGGGTGGATTGCCATTCCCGCGGCAGCAACGCCGCGGCTGCGCGGAACGTATCGAGCGCCTGGTGGGGAAATTTCGCTGTCCTGGGTGATCTCCAGGTTGAAAATCGAACATTGCGGTGCTCCATGAATACGGATGCGCGCGGCCAGTTTCCCGGCGTTCATTCACCCCGGCCGGTTCGGCGTCGCGCCGGGTGTGCACCCACGAACTGCCTGCGATCAGGCAGGCGCCGCCTTGCAGGCTCGCGTGCGGGCCGTCTTGGATAACGGCTGTCCCCGCCGCGCCGCAGTTGCAGCCCGCAGCCGGCGGGCTCATGACGTTCTCGCCCAGGTACAGGTCCTGAAACATCGTCGGGCTGTTCACTTGGCGGTTGAAGCCGATGAGGCGGTTCGATTCCTCGCTCGCCGCGCGCGCGCCAGCTCCTCCCAGGGCGCCGTGCGCGTAGAAGGTCACGCTGCTGCCGTCGAACCACCAGCCGGCCAGCCGTTCGCCGTAGCGCGTCCCGGCCTCGCCGATGATCGCGCGCCAGTTCGCGAAGAAGCGCGGTGTCGGTGTCCTAAAAGCCGCTCGCACGCAGCCAATCCGGGTCCCGCGACGACCCGAGGTGGTGGTAAAGCATCAGGCGCAGGCCGCGGCGTTCGAGCGCGGCGGCGAGGTCGGCCACCAGGTCGCGACGGGTGGTGCGACCCGCAGCACGGCGTCGAGCGACGCGAGCGGGGCCGGGAACATCTGCTCCGCGTGCGAGGTGGTGAAGACCACGAACCCCGCGCCGGTCCGGGCCATGCGTTCCGCGAAGGCCTCGGCGTCGAACGCATCCACCGCCTCGGCGTAGGGTTTGCGGTCCCCGTGGCGGCATCGACCTGCTGGTCCAGTGCACCATGATCCTGGGTAGCGCGCCCGCTGGAACCACGCGGTAGTCCGCGCGCTGCGCAACGGCGCTGGGCGGGAGCAGTTCGCGCACGCCTGCGCGAGCCAGTTCGATGGCGTGCACCTCGACACCGAAATCCTGGTCTCGCCCCGGCGGGCTCAAAGCGAAGCGTCACCGACCGCCCCGGCGGGCAGCGCGATCTCGCCGTCCATCCGCGCGCGGTGCCAGCCGGACTCGTCGGCGCGGACCCGGCCGACGAGGTTCGTGCCCGCCGCCTCGAGCCGGAGGACGGGCGCGACACCGGACACGCGGCGCACCAGCACCTCCGCCTCGTAGTCGCCTGCCTCGTCCACGTTGAGCGTCTGGGGGCCGCGTGCTGGTCGGCCCGGTTCTTACCCCGCCAGATAGAATGGTTGTGCCCGCCGGATTGAATGGCCGCAGGCCTTCCGAGCAACGCGCGTCCACCCCCAGGAAGGTGGAGAGGTCGCCGGCCTGTACGCGAAAATCCGGCGTGAAGGTTTCGGCGCGAAGCGGAGGGCGAGCCCGCAGCAAAAAGAGGGCGTTCGCCAAATGTCGGGCGAGGTTCAAGGGTACCCCGGGGTGGAAAAGGGGAACCCCGCTCCTATCGGATGGCACTGGTTTCGATTTTCCCATGATCGCTCAAAGATAGTGGTTTTGGGTCCGGCAATGAATCTCAATCCGGGCAATCTGGATCATCCGCAGATGACGCAGATGGGCGCAGATGTAAAAACATCTCCACCTCAAAACATCTGCGCAAATCTGCGCTTCACCCGGATGCATCTCGACCATTCGGATTGGATTCCCGAGACCGACGGCTCATCGCTTCACCGCGCCTCACCCTAGATACCTGGCAGCACCGTGAAACAGGCGTGAAGGGGACGGGCACATGGTTGATCACTCGTCGGGCGGGCTGGAAGCGCACGGAAGCGTGGCGGGCCTTTAGCGCCGCAAGTTGGTGTTCATCCAGGCCGGACTCTGTCGAGCCACAGGGAATTCAGGGCAGGAGGCCGCCAGGAAGGCCGCCAGCTCGCGGCCGGCATGCGGGTCATGCCAAGGCCTTCCCCCATGGAAAGCTCAAGCAAACGGGGAACCTCCCCAACCACTTCAAATCCGCGACCGTGATCCCGGTCTCCCACAGGTCGAGTGATGAGAGGTTCCGCATGGCGGAAAGAGAGCGAAGGCCGCGTCCGGTCAGTTTGGTGGAGGCCAGCCATAGCTTGGTGAGGGAGGAGGCGCGCGCCAGCTTTTCGGCCATGGTGCCAGCTGATCAGCCCTCCAGATCCAACTCGGTCAGGCTGGGCATGCGGAGCAGGCCGCAAGTGTGGTGGTGGTGACGGGAACATGGCGGGCCATCGTGTGATCGCAAAAACGGGCGCCCGGGAGATGGCGCGCAGATCGGCGTCGGTCATATAATAGGCGCGGATCACGGCCAGAGACTCGGCATGCTCAAACCCGGCCAGCCTTCCCGGACCGCGCGGGCCGAAAAGATCCAGTTCCTCGAGATGGGGAATCCGGATCAGCCGGGAGCGGCTCCGCGCGTGACCGCTGATCGGAGCCAGATCCGTTTCACCCCGCGAGTGCAGCCACCCGTTCTGCTTGCCGGACGGTCACCAGCGATTTCATGGTGATCGACAGGTGGTCAATGATCCCGGCGTTGCGCAACGCCAGGATGGTCTTTTGTGTCGGCGGCCGGGAGATGCAATACTCCCCGCTCCCACCTGACCGCGCCGGTATCGATTTGTTCATGATCTCCCGAGGATAGTTGGTTTGGGTCCGGGAGCAATGAAACCCCGGTCCGCAGAATCGGAATCATCCGCAGATGACACGGATGAGGCAGATCGGGGAAAACAGACCTCCCCTCAAACTACATCTGCGGAAATCTGCGTCATCTGCGGATGCATCCCTCTACTTACTACTGGAGAAGGACGGGTCGTTCACTCCCCGCATTTCACCGCCGCCGCGTCGTTGATCGAAGCCGCAAACCGGATGCGGATCACCGTCCCCACCGGCGCGCGGTCCTTCTCCGGCACCGAGAAGACCAGCCGCCCGTTGGATTCGGTCATCTTCACCTCGCCGCCGCCGAGCAGGTCGGCCGAAACCGCCTTCACCGGCAGGACCGGCACGGAAAGCTCCGGGCCGCTCCAGTCGAGGACGTGGAGATACGCGCAATCGCCCTTGCGCGTGCTGACCAGGCGCGCGTCCGGCAAGTAGGGGCCGCCGCGGGTGCCGTAGATCGACTCGCCGTGCGTCTCCAGCCACTGTCCCACGCGCCGCAGGCGGTCGGCCTCGCGGGTGTCGATCTCCCCGGTCGGCATCGGGCCGATGTTCATGAGCAGGTTGCCGTTGCCCCTGGCGCAGCGCACCAGCCGGCGCAGGCATTCCTCGAACGGGATGACCTTGGTCTGGTAGCCGTGCCAGGCCCAGAAGCCGGTGAAGGTCATGTTCGACTCCCAGTCGCGCTCCAGATTGAAGTGTCGTTGATGTGCTGCTCCGGCGACGCGTAGTCCCCGGGCAGGCCGCAGCGGTTGTTGATGATGATGTCCGGCGCAGGTTGCGGATCATGCGGTAGAGCGCCTTGCCCACAGCTCGAAGGATACCCTCGGAATCGAACCACACGATGGAGATGTTCGGGTGCCGCGTCAGCAGTTCCCGGATCTGGTTGCGCATGTACTCGTTGTATTTCGCCATGCGCTCGGGGCCGTAGTCGGGGTGGTGCCAGTCGCGCTGCGAATAATAGATGCCGTACTTCAGCCCGGCCTTCTCGCAGGCCGCGGCCATCTCGCCGATGATGTCGCGCTTGAAGGGCGTGGCGGACATGTCGAAGTCGGTGAACTCGGAGTTCCACATGCAGAACCCGTTGTGGTGCTTCGCGACCTGCACGATGTACTTCATGCCGGCGGCCTTCGCCTGGGCGACGATCCGGTCGGCGTCGAACATGCCCGGATAAAACGACTTCGGGAGGTTGTCGTACACTTCGCGCGGAACCGGCGGATGAAACCAGTCGAGCCAGGGCTCGTGCCATTCATCCTTGCCCATCAGGCCCGGGCCGGGCCGCGGGTTGGGTTTGATGTTTTCGCCGATGTCGTCGTAGTAGAGCTTGCTCCAACTGATCTCGCACGCGGCCACGCTGGACGGGTCCCAGTGGATGAACATGCCGAACCGGGCGTCACGCCACCAGTCGAGCCGCCGCTGTCCCGCCTCGGACTTTTGGGAGCGGTTGGCCGCCTTGTGATCGGCAAGGAACCGCTCGAAGTCGTCGGCGGCGGAGGCGAACAGCGGGGCGGCGAGCAGCAGGGTGGTGAGGATGGGTTTGGTCATGGTGGCATTCATTTTCCTGGTGCCCGACGCCGCGGCCCGTGCGATTCTTCAGCGGATCGCCACGAAGTGGCTGATCAAAATTAAGACATCTTCCCATGATCACCCGGGGAAAGTCGCTTTGGCTCCACGGCGCATGAATGCGCAATTCCAGCGACAGCCATCATCCGCGGAAGCCTCTCCCGCATTCATTCGAATTCCGATTCCTGAAACCGGGGGACGGCGCTTCACCGCGCCTCAAATTCCCGGAAAACCGATGGCACGGTGAAACGCTTGTTCCTTCCGCTGGCGGCGGGCGAGCGTACGCAGGAGCAGGACGCCGGCGGCGGCCAGCCCGGCCGAAGCGGGTTCCGGCACCGAACCGGCAACCTTGTAGTGGAACAGGATGGCGGCGCCGGCCTGAATGCCCTCGTCGGTGATCCCGGAGGCGGCGTATTCGATGTAGTAGCTGTTGAGGGGAAGACTGGCGGCGCCGGTGAAGCTTCCGGAGAAGGCGGACCAGCCGATGTAGTCGCTCCCGATGCCGGTGATGTTGTCGAACGTGCCGGTGATGCTGTCCGCCATGACCAGCCGCAGGGTGCCCCAGTCTCCGGTGGTGACCGAGTTGGGGGAGGTCGGACGAAGGAGATACGGATTGATGCTGAAGCGGAGGGTGTCGACGCCCGCGAGGCTCAGCGCCCCGGTGATCTTGAGCTGGTTGTAGCGGAGTCCGTCATTCTGCACCACCGCAACCAGGTCGAGGGTGGAGACCTGGCCGGGGGCCACCGAGCTGGCGAGGTTGCCGGCGAAGTCGAGGATGTTCCCTTCCCTGACCACGGGACCGCTGGCCGAGCCCGCCGGATCGGTCCGGTCCACGGTGCCTTCCGCGAGGTTGCCCAGGGGGGAGAGCGTGGCGTTGCCCCAGACAAAGGCGCCGGTGCCGGCGATGGCATTGGTCCGGAGCGTTCCGGATTCGAGATTGAAGGTTCCGTTGCGGGTGAGGGTGGAGGTTTCGAACACTCCGGTC
>JAXMHJ010000009.1:0-88520 GCA_046346795.1 Kiritimatiellia bacterium | reverse complement strand
GTGGTTTCCGGGGATGAACGGGTGCTGCTCAAGTACGTGGCGCCGCTGGGCACCAACGCCATCTTCACCCTCATCAACGGCGGCCGCGGTGCGGGCACCGCCCGCTTTCGCTTCCATGTCGGGGACAGCCCGGCCGACTACGGGAAGTTCAGCGCCTCCGGCATGGGCTACCAGGGCGTGGATGTGAAATTCTCCGCCACGCCGCGCGACTTGAAACTCAACGAACGGTACAAGGGATCGGGGTACTGACATGAACATCTCCAAACGCACCAAACGCCTGGGCACCGGCGCCGTGGCCGCCATCGTCCTGGTCACCGTCGCCGCCTCGCTCAGCATGGCCTATCTGCAGTATTCCACCGCGGACGCCCGCGCGATGGAGCGCGCTCTGGACTACCAGCGGGCCAAGGTGGTGGCCGACGCCGGCCTCGACTCCGCCCTCGCCAAGATCAAGACCATCATCCCCCAGTACCGGTTTGTGCTGACCAAGGCGGAGATGCAGACCCTGCTCAACTCCCAGATCTCCCGCCCCGCCGCCATCGGCGGCTACGACTACAAGACCCCGGGCGGCTCCTGGGCCTGGAAGATCGACGTTGTGAACGAGCCCACCTACGGCACCATCCCCGCCGGCAGCCTGGTGGGCAGCGTCGGCCGCTACCAGAGCTACCAGGTCGTCTGCGGGGCCGTCAACGGCGCCACCAAGGTGGGCGCCGTCCTGCGGCAGACCATCCAGGCCTCCTCCGCCTTCCTCCTGCGTTTCGGGGTGTTCTATGACGCCGACCTGGAGGTGCTCCCCGGCCCCACCATGGTCTTCGCCGGTCCGGTCCATAGCAACACCGACCTCTATGTGGGCGGGCCGCTGGAGTTCAATTCGCGCCTCAGCGCCGTGGGCGACATCTTCCACCACCGCAAGAACGACGGCACCCTCTACGGCAACGCCCGCGTGCGCAACACCGCCGGCAGCCTGGTCTCCTTCCTGCAGAACGTGAACGGCCAGCAGGTGGTGGTCGACAGCGACAATCCCGACTGGGCCATCAACGCCATCGACCTCTGGGACGGCCGCGTGCGCTCCGGCGCCCACGGGGTCTCCTCCATCGCCCCGCCCATCGCCGACCAGGACGTCCCCCACGACATCATCGAACGCCAGCTTCCCACCTCCCACCCGTCCTACAACAGCGCGACGGAGGCCGAAAAGTTCCACAAAAAGGCGGCCCTCTACGTGCGCCTGCAGGCCAACGGCACGCTGATCGTGACCGACTCCAAGGGGCAGAACCTGACCTCGCGCTTCACCCAGGCCACCCTGCAGACCGACGGCACCTACAACGGCTACACCAACTACAAGAAGAACAGCAGCTTCGACTACAACATCACCAACTCGGGAAGCTGGGGGAAATCCGCCGCCTACCAGGTGATCGACCAGCGCGAAAACAAATACCTCAGCACGCTGGACATCTACGTCGACAAGTTCCTGGCCGCCTATCCCGAACTCTACTCCGGAACCGATTACACCGTGGCCCAGGGGCGCGGCCTGGTCTACCTGACCGTCGACCCGCAGACGAGCGCGAGCAACCACCTCCCCGTGGTGCGCCTGCGCAACGCCCGCGACCTGAAGGCCACCGCCGGCATCTCCTTCGCCAGCGACCGGCCCATGTACATCGAGGGCAACTACAACACCGTCAGCCGCAAGCCCGCCCTGATCGCCGCCGACGCCATCACCTTCCTGTCCGAAACCTGGCAGGACTCGCACAGCCACTTCGCCAAGAGCACGCGGCAGGCCGGTTCGACCGAGTACAACGCGGTGATCATGACCGGCAACTCGGAGACCACCCCCTATGTGCAGTACAACGGCGGCCTGGAAAACGTCCTCCGCTTCCTGGAATACTGGGGCAGTTCGGTCACCGCCACCTTCCGCGGGTCGATCATCGACCTCTGGTACGCCGAAAGCGCCACCGGGGCCTGGAACGGAAACTACTACGAACCGCCCCGTCGCGACTGGGCCTACGACTCGATCTACGACACCCAGGCCCCTCCCGGCATGACCGAGGGCTTCGCCTACGACGAAGTCGCCTGGAAGGAAATGAACTGGTCCAACGCCGGTCTTTGATCTCCGGCGGGCCGGAGGGATTTGGACAGGTTGAATCCTGTTCATCCTGTCTCAGTTTTTCCAGCCTTCCGGCATTCCTCATCAACTCCCTTTGCTCCTTGATTCCCGCGGCCCGGCGCGTAACGAATCCGACCCATGAAACCGACCCCCTACGCCAAGTACCACGCCCTAGGCAACGACTACATCGTGATGGAGCCCGCCGCGCTCCCCGTGCCGGATCCGCAACTCGTGCGCCTCGTCTGCCACCGCCACTTCGGCGCCGGCTCCGACGGCATCCTGCTCGGCCCGCTGCCCGCCGCCGACGCCCCCTTCGGCCTGCGCATCTTCAACCCCGACGGCAGCGAGGCCGAAAAAAGCGGCAACGGCCTGCGCATCTTCGCGCGCTATCTGTTCGACCAGGGCCTCGTCACCTCCGAGCCTTTCGCCATCTCCACCCCCGGCGGCCGCGTCGAGGCGCAAATCCTCGACGGCGGCGCCCGCGTCAAGGTCGACATGGGCCGCGTGCGCTTCACCAGCCGCGACATCCCCGTCGCCGGCGAGCCCCGCGAGGTCATCCGCGAGACGATCGAGGCGGGCGGACGCACGTTCGAATTCACCGCCGCCACCATCGGCAACCCGCACTGCGTCATCCCCGTGCCCGCCGCCACGCCCGACCTGGCGAAGACCTACGGGCCCCACCTGGAAACCCACCCGCTGTTTCCCAACCGCACCAACGTGCAGTTCCTGGAGGTGGTCGACCGCTACAACATCCGCATCGAGATCTGGGAGCGCGGCGCCGGTTGCACCTCGCCTCCGCAGCAGCAGCAGCGCCTCCGCCGCCATCGCCTGCCGGCTCGGCTTCTGCGAAAGTCCCGTGACGGTCCACATGCCCGGCGGGGTCATCCACATCGAACTCGACGCCGGCTACCACATCCGCATGACCGGCCCCGTCACCCGCGTGGCCTCCGGCACCCTCCAGCCCGAAATCCTCGACTACCTTTCCTTCTGCTGAGCGACCGCCGCCCCGGCGCAAGTTTGCGGTTGCCCGCGCGCGGTCTCCGGGGAATAAGAGGGGTATGATCCTCTGGAAAACCACCGTCGCCCCCTCCCGCATCCCCGGCGCGGGCAAGGGACTCTTTGCCGCCGAAGCCGTTCCCGCCGGGCGCATCCTGATCGCCCCGGACCGCATCGACCGCATGCACCCGCTGGCGGAGAAGCTGGCCTTCGCGCCGGGTTCCATCGAGGATGAAAGCAGCGTGTGCTGGTTCGAGGACTGGTTCACCACCTGCCCCGACTGGCCGGACGAGTGCTACGTCAACCACTCCTTCACCCCCACCGGCATCTGGCACCTGGGGTTCCTGTTCGCCGCGCGCGACCTGGCGCCCGGGGACGAACTGACCATGGACTACCGCCTGGTGGTGGGCACGGGCGAGGCGCTGCCCTTTTCCGATTCGGAAACCGGGCGGCCGATCGTGGGCCTGCCCTGGCGCGAGAAATTCGAGTCCTCCGCGCGGTTGCTGCTGGGCATCGTGTCCGCGCCCCCGGGGTGAACGCCGCCCGCGGCCGGGGTCACGGCGGCGGGGCGTCCCGGATCTTGTCGAGCCACTTTCCCGCCTCGACCGGCTGGTCGAGCGAATAGGCGACCACCGCCAGGTCGTACCAGCAGTTCTCCAGCAGGTCGCGCGCGGGGTGCTCCTTTTTCTCCTCCTCCTCCGCCACCTCCCGCAGCGCGCCCGCCGCCAGTTCGAACCGGCCCAGGGAGAACCGGGCGTAGGCGAGGCTGATGCGGTCGGAGGGGCTGGCGAGGCCGCGCTCCCGCATTTCCGACAACAGGCGCGCGGCCGGATCATGGCTGCCGGTGCGGAGCATGCAGGCGGCCAGCCCGGAGAGGGCCTCCCGGTCGTCGCCGCGGATGCGGGCGACCTCGTACCACAGGCGGGCGGCCTCGTCGTCGCGGTCCTCCTCCATGCGCAGGGCGGCGAGCTCCTTGCGCGCGGTGAAATCCTCCGGATGGTCGCGGAGGAGGCGGGCCAGTTCCAGCCCGCGGGTCTCCCGCGCCCGTTCGGCCACGTTGGGCACGGTGCGGAGGGGCCGGACCGTCCTGGGCGCCGGAACGAGGCGCGGGTCGGCGTGACGCCAGGGCACCGGGCTGTCGGCGGCGCGGCCGGCCGGCGGCAGGAGCAGGAGCAGGAGCAGGAGGGGCGTCTTCATCGCAGTTGGTAGAGCACTTCCGGGATGTTGTTGAAGCCGGGCTGCATCAGCAGTTCGGACAGCTCCTGTTCGTTGATCATCGGCATGAGCCGGCGCAGCCAGATCAGGGCGTCGTCGGGGTCGCGCTGTTCGGCCGCGATGCGGGCGAGGGTGGTGTAGACGGGCTTGAGGTCCGGGGCCAGGAGGGACGCCTTGATGAGCACCGCCCGGGCGCGGACGACGTCCCCGGATTCGTACAGGGCGATGCCCAGGGCGCTCCAGGCCTCGCCGTTTTTCGGGGCGGCCTCGACCCACCGGTTGAAGTGCCGCGCCGCCTCGGCATGCGCCCCGACGGTGGAGAGGGCGGCCCCGGCCGCGGCGTCGAAACCCGGGGCGCGGTCCTTCGCGTTCAGTTCCTGGAGCGTGGGGGCGAGCACGCGGCCGGCGTCCATCCGCTTCAGCAGTACGGAGAGGCGCTTGAGGTCGTCCAGCCGTCCCGGCTCCTGGAGGATGATCTCGATGAGCAGGGCGGCCTCCAGCGTCGGTTCGTCCAGCTCGCGGTAGGCCGCCTTGAGGGCGTCGAGGTGGTTGATCGAGGGACGGAACCGGACCAGCATTCCCGCAAGCTGGTCCTCGGCGGCGCGCAGGCCGTCGGCGTCGCCCCGGATGGCGGTTTCCTGGACCGAGGCCGAGAGGGTCTGGATCTGGGTATCGGGGGCGAAGGCGCCGCCACCCGCCGGCCGCAGATCCTTCAGCCGGTCGTAGAGGACGGTGATGCGCGCATCCGCGGGGTGGGCGAGGTGGGCGAAGCGGACCAGGGCGGAGGCGAGGCCCCGCTTGTCCTGGCGGTGCAGGGTTTCGACCAGGGCCAGCAGCGCCCCGGCGTCGTCCGGCTTCACCCGCAGCAGGTCCCGCGCATGGCGCTCCACGCGCCGGTCGTTGCCCTCCGCGGCGGCGATGCGGGCGCGCAGATGCTGGACCCAGACGCCGTCGAGAAAAACGGGGGGAATGCCTTCGGCGGCCCGGCCCGCCAGAGCCAGGAGAACCGCCGCCGCGGTCCACGGCATCCTCATGGCGTCCCCCCGGGATCCGCGGGGCGCCCCCGGTTTAGTCCGGCGGCGCGGATGGCGGGGCGCTGCGTCGAGAAGGCGGCGTTTTGCAGCATCGACTCGTACACGTCCGCCTCCGCCCGGTCGCGCGCCCCGCGCAGGTGGTCGAGCATCTCCGGCACGCGGCCCGTCCGCGCGCAGATCCGCGCCGCCGCCATCCGCGGGGTGGGGTCGGCGGGCTGCTCCGCGGCGCAGGTCTTCAGCGCGTCCAGCGCGCCCGCGACGTCGCCCAGGGCCTGCAGGCTCATCGCCAGGTTGTAGTGCAGCACCCCCGGCGGGGTGCCTCCTCCGCGATCAGCCGCCGCAGCTCCGCCACCGCGGCCTCGTGCCGCCCGCCCTGATAGTAGGCGCAGGCCATGTTGACCCGGTGGGCCCGGTTGGCCGGATGCTGGGTGGCGAGCCATTCAAACAGGCGCGCGGCGCGCTCGTTGTCGTTCGCGCGCAGCATGCAGATGGCCAGGCCCTCCACGGCCTCCTCGTTCCCCGGGCCCGCCCGGTGGGCGGTCCAGAAACTGCGGGAAGCCTGGTAGACCTGGTTGGACGCCAGCAGCAGGCGGGCTTCCGCGAGGTTCTGCCGCAGGAGGTCGGCCGGCATGCCGGAGGATCTCTCCCCGGGCACCTGCAGCTCGCCGGCGATGCGGGTTTCCGTGAGGGTCAGCGAGGGGGTGGTGAAGGCCTTTTCCTGCGGCGCGGCGGGGATGGCCCCCCGCATCCCCGGCACGGAGAGGATCATCTCGTCCCAGGGCGCGGGCGCGACCGCGGTCACGACATTGGTGGCGGCCGGGGGCGCGGCCGGCGCGGCGGCGCCCGGGATCGCGAGCAGGAGCAGGAAGGCCGGCAGCGCGCGGGTCATCGCAGGTACTCCTCCACCGAGGGGAAGTACTGCGGCAGCGGCGTGGAGCGGACGAGGCGGGCGGCCTCGTCCCGCCCCGCCTGTTTCACCAGGTCCCGCACGTAGGCCTTCATCTCCGCGGGCTTCTGGGCGCGCCCGGCGTTGAGCGCGAGGAAGAGCAGCGTCACGTTGCGGGCGGGGTCCATCTGCCGGGCCTTGCTCAGGGCCACGCGCGCGAAAACCGGCTGGTCGGTGAGGGTCAGCGCAATGCCGTACGAGGTCCACGCGTCGGGATTCTTGCCGTCGCACGCGGTCCACGCGGCGAAATGGCGGGTGCCCTCGGCCGGGCGTCCGCACTGCATGGCGATGAGGCCGGCGGTCTGCAGGAGCACGGGATGGTCGGGATGGCTGAAGATGAATTCCTGGATCCACGCCAGGGCCTGCGGTCCCTGCCCGAGATACCCCGCGGTGCGCGCGCGCGCGGCGACGAAATCCATGTCGTCGGGATACAGCCGGTGGGCGTAGGAGAAGACCATCATGGCCATGGGCCACTCCCCGCGCAGCACGTTGACGATCCCCAGATAGGTCAGCGCGGCCCGGTTGCGCGGAAAGGTGTGGAGCACCTGCCGGAAGGCGTTTTCCGCGCCGATCAGGTCCTGCGCGCGGATGCGGTCGAACCCGCGGTTCATGCTTTCATCGAAGAAATTCTGCGCCGACAGCCACTCGGGTCCGGTTCCGGGCTCCGCCGGGAGCCGGGCCACCCGCTCGAGATGGATCGTCGCCAGGGCCGCCCCGTTGGTCGTGTCGAGGAACTCCAGGTAGCACGCGGCCATCGCCGCCAGGGCCTGCGCGTCGTTCTCCTCGTACAGCCGCCGCAGCCGCTCCACCGTCTCCGCCTGCGCCGGGATGAGGCGCAGGACGTCGCGGCACACCAGTTCGACGTCGTTTTCGGGGCCGGCGGGCTGGTGGATCCGCCAGCCGAGATGCTCGTACCAGAGCTGGTCCACCGGATGGATGCCCTGCGGCGGGGCGTTGGTGGACGCCGCGGCCCCCGCCTCCTGCGCGGAGGCGCCGGGCAGGGTGGCCAGCAGAACGAACACGATCAGGGCGGACTTCACACCGCCATGGGTACCTGCTGGCGCCGATTCTTTCAACTGGTTCCTTGAACCGCCCCGCGCGGGATTCGTCCGGGATTCACCCGGGCCCCGGCGCCCGCGGCAACTTCAGGTCCAGACCGTGCTGGCGCCGGCGCTCGTCGCGCTTGAAGATCGCCCCGACCTCCACCACGCACTTGTCCCCCTCGACGCGTACGTTCGCGCAGTCGGGCGAACCCGGCACGCCGCCCTTCGGGTCGGGGTAGTACGCCGTCGCCCCCCGCAGCGCGACCTTTTCACCGTTGAGGCGCGGCCAGCCGAACGAGACGTTCACCTTGGGGATGTGCGAGCGCGGGATCTTCGCCGTCGAATACACCTCCACAAAGGCCGACTGGCTGGGCGAGTAGGTGAAGGTCTCGCCCTCGAACAACAGGCTGCCCACCTCGGTCGTCTCCCCGGACGCGTGATCCTTCACCCGGCAGGTGAACCAGGTCGATTTGCCGCCGCGGAACTCCACCGTCTCGCCCTTGGTGATGCTCCAGGTGTAGTCGCCCTTCTTCCACGCGAAGGGCCGCCGTACGCTCGCGAACTCGCCCTCGTACCCCGCGCTCTCCACCAGGCAGTCCGGCCCCGCCGTGCGGACGTGCTCCAGCCCGATCGGCGTCTTCTTGTCGCCCGACCAGCGCGAGAAGATCGCCCCGCGCCCCGGATGCACGCGCTCACGGCTCTCCTTGTCCGGCCAGCCGTTGATGTTGCTCTGGATGCCCCCGTAGAACTGCAGGCCGTTGATTTCCGACCGCCCGCACGGCGAGATGTAGAGGTTGTAGGTGTCCGGCACGTCCCGGTCGACCGTGATGTCCATCTCCAGCGAGGTGAAGTTGGTGACCGGCTTGGCGAAATGCCACCAGATGTTGGCCACATGCCAGGGCCGGCCCGGCAGCTTCACCCCGGCCGCCTCCGCCATTTCCTCCGGCGCGGGTTGCACACAGGGGTCCTCCACCGCCGCGGCGGCGAGGGGGGCGAGCAGGATCAGGGCGAGCAGGAGGGGTTTTGCAGGTTTGTTCATGATCCCTTGGATGGCCGATGCCGGATTTTGTTCATTTTCCAAAGATCCGAAACGGATTGCCCCCTCCCGCACGTTTGGATAGGATGTCCGCCTGCCCCGAAGGAGATACGTCATGAAAACGCTTGTGGCGGCCTTGCTGGTTGGTGGAATGCTGGTTTCGAGCGGAAGAGCGAAGGACCGGGAGGCGCACCCGCCGCAGTGGACCGAACAGGACACCCTGGCCCGATTGACGCGTGTGGACAAATCGGTGGAATACCGGCCCATGGACCAGGCCGAATTTCTGGAACTGCAGAAGCAGTGCCAGCGCTCCGCCGCGCTTTTCCCCAAGGCGGTGGAGTTGGCGGGAAAGGATTGGGCCGCCGACGGCGCCCATGCGGGCAGGCCATTCCCAGCCGGCCGCCTGACCCCTCTCAAGCTGGAGCTGGTGGACCGCCTGGGGCCCGCCAACCGGGTCAAGGCCACGAAGTCGTCCAAACAGGAAGGTCCGGTCATCTCCAAGGAAACCGCCGACCGCACCTACATCATGCCGAAAAAATGGGAGGCCCTGCTCAACAAGAATGGCGAGGTCAAGGAGGCGAAGACCGCGGCCGAAAAGCAGGCGAACGCCGACGTGGACAAGGCCGCGGACCTCGTCATGGAGAAGCTCCGCGTCCTGGAAGAGGCCAACCCGCCCGCCGGCAAAGCCGCCCCCGCCGCGAAGAAATAGCTCCACCTTGCCGCCCCGTGCACTGCGGCAGCCCGCCCGGGATCGTCGGGCACCAGCCCGGCCTCCCCCGGCTTGACGACGGACACAGCCCCGTTACGAACCCTTCCACTCTCGTCGCCCGCCTTCGCGGCCCCCCCTCCCTTCCTCCGCCGCTTCTCCCTTGCCTCCCCGCCCAAACCCTCTACGAAGCCCCTCCATGAATCCACAGCCAGGCGACGTGATCGGTCGGGGGCGCCCGGCCCTGCGCCCCCTCATGGCGCGGCGCACAAGGCCGATCCACTTCAGCAGGTCAAGGTCCGCCTTGCTCGCCCTGCTTTCCCTCGCCGTCTCCGCCTTCGCCCTCCCGGCCGGAGTGGACAACACCATCGTCCCCGACGGCCAGCCGCACTCGTTCACCTTCGGGGGGCCGGATCACTCGCAGTTTCTCCTGGACGGAACTCCCTTCCAGATCCGATCCGCGGAGATCCACCCGCAGCGGATTCCCCCGGAATACTGGCGGCATCGTCTCCGCCAGGCCCGCGCGATGGGGCTCAACACCATCTCCATCTACCTCATGTGGGCCGGATTCGAACAACCCGACGGCACGTTCGACTTCCAGACCGGCGGCAACCAGCTCGGCAAATTTCTCGAAACGTGCCGGGAGGAGAAGATCTGGGTTCTGCTGCGCCCCGGCCCCTATGTCTGCGCGGAATGGGATTTCGGAGGAATCCCCAACCGCCTCCTGAAGGACCCCGACGCAAGAATCCGCACGCTCTCCGACCGCAACTACCTCGCCGGCGCGACCGCCTATCTGAAGCGCGTCGCGGAGATCTGCCGGCCCCATCAGGCCAGAAACGGCGGGCCCATCCTGATGGTCGCCCTCGATAACGAGTTCGGCTCCTGGCCCCGTCGCCAGGAACGCAACTATCTCGAGTGGCTGCGCGATTTCTGGAAAACGGAGGGCTTCGGCCCCTTCTTCACCTGCGACGGACCGAGCGACGCCTACCTGGCCGGCGTCACCCTTCCCGGCGTGGCCGTCGGTCTCGACCCCGGCGAAAACGAGGAGGCCTTCGCCTGCGCCCGCAAACACGCCGTTGACGCGCCCGTCTTCTGCTCTGAAATCTATCCCGGCTGGCTCCGCCACTGGGGCGAGGGCAACTGGGAGCCCTCCGACAAGACCGCGGTCGTGGACTGGCTCATGAAACAGGGGTATTCCTTCAGTTTCTATGTCCTCCAGGGCGGCACCTCCTTCGGCTTCACCGCCGGGGCCAACAATTTCGGCACCGGCTTCGAGCCCTCCGTCACCAGCTACGATTTCGGTGCTCCCCTTGACGAGCAAGGCCGCGTCACCAAGGCCTTCCACGACTATCGCGCCGTGATCGCCCGCCATCTCCCCCCGGGGTCCGCCCCGCCCCCGGTCGAACCCGACATCCCCGCGCTGGACATCCCCGCCTTCACCCCGGTGCGGATTGCCGGCCTCTGGGACCGCGTTCCCGCCCGGCCGTTCACCCGCCTCGAACAACCCGCCTGCTTTGAGTCCTTCGACCAGAACCAGGGCATGGCCGTCTACACCACCACGGTGCCAGCCGGCCCCGCCGCCCGGCTTCAGTGGACCCACCTGCACGACTACGCCCACTTCTACCTCGACGGCCGTTTCCTCGGCCCCCTCGACCGGCGCGTCGGCCCCGACCCTTTCCTGACGCTCCCCGCCCGCGACGCTCCCGCCGAATTGGAGATCCTGGTCGAGAGCATGGGCCACATCAACTACACCACCCACAAGAACTCCGACATCGGCATGGAGTTCGACCGCAAGGGCCTGTTCGGGCCGGTCACCCTCGCCGGAGCCCCCCTCACCGGATGGAGCATTCGCGCCCTTCCCCTCCTTCCTTCCGACCTCGTCGGTGCCGACCCGGTTCCCCAGCCCTCGAGCCGTCGCGGCTCCCATTTCCGCGCGACCTTCACCCTCGAAGACGCGCCCAAGGACACCTTTTTTGACATGTCCAGGTACGGGAAGGGTGTGGTCTGGGTCAACGGCCGCAACCTGGGGCGCTACTGGCATGTCGGCCCCCAGTTCCGTCTCTACTGTCCCGCCGGTTGGTTGAAGCAAGGGGAGAATGTGATCGACATTCTCGACCTGGAAAAACTGGAACCCGGTCCCATCCGGGGCTGTCGCGAGCGCAACTTCGGCCCCGTCAACCGCGAGACCCGAAACCTCGACAACCAGTGGTAGCGAGAGGTCGGACAACCGGCCACCCGGGATCGCCGGGCACCAGCCCGGCCTCCCCCGGCTCGCTCGAGGCCGCAGCCGGCTTGCGTCCTCGACCAGGTTCAAGCCCTGCGGTCCGGTTCCGGTCACCGGAACTTTTTCCCCGGCCCGATTCCGGTCACCGGAACTCCTTTGCGTCCTGCCAACGCCCGCCAAGATGATGCAAAAATCACCGGGTGCTCCCGCTGGAGAACGGCGGGAGACCGGGTCGCCGCCGTGGCGGCCCGCGCCCCGATTGCCAGCCCGCGAGGGATGGACAAACCCGGCGCAACCCATTATGGTTCCGGGTCTCCATGATCCAACGCGTCGAAACCCCAGTCCTGATCAACGCCGGCGGCTCCGCGGCCGCCGCGGCGGTGTGCGCCGTGCTGTGGCGGCAGACCGGGATGCTGGCGCCGCTGGCCCTCGTGCCGCTGTCGCTGTACTCGTTCGTGGTGTCGGTCGCGGCGTGGGTGCGGCTGCGCATGGCGCGGACCGCCGCGGAGGAGGCGCGGGACGCGGAGGCGGCGCGGAAAGACGGGACCAGTTCGGCCCTCTTCGCGGGCGCGGAGGCGGAACTGCTGCCGCTGGGCCGGGCGCGGACGCAGCTCGAACGATTCATGGTCCCGTGGATCGCCCCGCTCTGCGCGGTCCTGCTCGCCGTGGCCGCCCGCCGGATCTGGGCCGCGATGGATCTCCCGGCCGCGCCGGGTCGCGACCCCCTGCTGGCGGGCGCGGTGTGCGGCGGCCTGCTCTTCGGCGCGTTCCTGATCAGCCGGTTCCTGCTCGGCCTGGAGAAGGAGGCTCGGGAACGCCTGCTGCGCGGACCCGCCCGCGCGGCCGGAATGTTCGGCGCGGCCGCAGCCCTCGCATCCGGCGCGGCCCTCGGAACGCACACGGGGTTCGAACACGCGGACCGCTGGGCCACCCTGGCGCTGTCGGCCCTGCAGGCGCTGGTCGCGGCTGAGCTGGTGCTGAACTCGGTCGGATCGCTCTACCGCTCGCGCCGCAGCCGCACGCCCAACCTCTCGTACGAAAGCCGCGTGGCGGGTCTGCTCACGCGCCCGGAGGGCCTGCTGGAGGACCTCGCGCAGGCGCTGGAATACCAGTTCGGCTGGGAGGTGAGCGAGCACCGCCTCGCCCGGGGCCTCGTGCGGGTGCTGGTTCCGCTGGTGCTGCTGCAGGCGGCCGTGCTCTGGCTCTCGACCTGCCTGGTGTTCGTCGACGCGGGCGAGACCGCGCTGGTGGAGCGCGGCGGCCGCCCCGTTCCCGGGCGCACGATGGGGCCGGGCGCACACGCGAAGTGGCCGTGGCCGTTCGAGGCGGTCCGCCGCTTCCCGACCGGCCGGCTGCTGACCACGCACGTGGGTATGACGACCGGCCGGCGGTGACCGACGACATGCGCGCGGGGCTGGACGACGAGACGGCCGACGCGCTCACCCGGGCCTACCTGTGGACCGTCCCGCACTACCGGAGCGAGGACCTGTTCCTCGCCGCCGCGAAGAGCGCGTCCACCGGGGGCGTCTCGGACGCCTCGGTGCCGGTCCACCTGTTCACCGTCAACGTGCCGGTCGAATACCGCATCACCAACGCCTGGGACTACGCCTACAACCACGCCGACCCGCGCGCGCTGATCGACGCGGTGGCGTACCGGGTGGTCACGCGGGTGTGCATGACGCGCGACCTGGCGGACTTCAACGGGCCGGGGCGGGCGGAGACCTCGGAGGCGGTGCGCAAGGGTGTCCAGGACCAGCTCGACGCGCAGGCGGCGGGGGTGGAGGTGACGTTCGTCGGTCTGCAGGGGGTGCATCCGCCGGTGGGGGTTGCGCCCGCATACGAGCTGGAGATCGGCGCGTTGGAGGAACGGGACACGGAGATCCTGCGCGCGCGCCAGGAGGCGGCGCAGGCGGAGGCGGCGGCGCGGGCGGAGGCGGAGGTGCTGCTGGCGGAGGCGCGCGCGGACAAGGTGCTGCGCATCGAGCTGGCGCGGGCGACGGCCGACCGGTTTGTGAAGCAGCTCGCCGGCTGGACGGCGGCGCCGCAGGTGTTCATGGCGCGCCGCTATTTCGACGCGCTGGAACTCGCGCTGCAGGACACGCGCAAGGTCATCGTCGCGGCCGACGCCGCCCGCCGGGTCGTCAATCTCGACCTGCAGGAACCGATGGACATGTCCGTTTTCGAGATGCAGGACATCCCGGGCCTCGCGCCCGGGACGGAGGCCAAACCATGAAACGTTCGCTGTTGTTCACCGCGGGGCTGCTGGTCGCGCTGCTGCTGGTGCTGCCCACCGCCTTTCTGATCGTGCGCCAGGGCGAGGTCGCGGTCATCACGACCTTCGGCCGCACCACCCGCGTCATCGCCGAGCCGGGGCTGTACCTCAAGTTTCCCCGGCCGGTGCAGCGGCAGCACCTCTACGACACCCGCCTGCGCGTGCACGAGGGGGCGCTGGAGCAGACGCAGACCCGCGACAGCCGCAGCATCGTGGTGACGGCCTACGCCGGCTGGCGCGTCGCCGAGCCCGCGCTGGTCTACCAGAAGGGCGGGCTGGAGGACGCGGAGCGCAACATCGCCGCGCTGCTGCGCAACGCCAAGGTCGCCGCGTTCGGCCGGCACGAGTTCACCGAAATCGTCAACCCCGACGCCGCGAAGCTGAAGTTCGACGAGATCGAGCGGGAGATCCTGGCGGACGTCGCCCCGGCCGCGCTGCAACGGTACGGCCTGAAGATCGAGTTCGCCGGCCTGCGCAAGATCCGTCTGCCCGAGGCCATCACCGAGAAGGCCTTCGCCTTCATGCGCGAGGAGCGCGAGCAGGCCGCCAAGGGCATCCGCACCCAGGGCGAGAACGAGTCGCGCCGCATCCGCGCCGAGGCCGACAGCCGCCGGGCCCAGATCCTCGCGCAGGCCCGCGCCGAGGCCACGCGCATCCGGGCGGAGGGCGAGGCCGAGGCCGCGAAGTCGTACGCCGTGTTCCAGCAGAACCCCGCCCTGGCGGCCTTCCTCCGCAAGCTGGAGGCGCTGGAGGGCACGCTCAAGAGCCGCTCCACCGTCATCCTCGGCGCCGATACGCCGCCGTACGACCTCTTCAAGGCCCCGCCCGCCGCGCCCAAGGCCCCATGACCGACCCCGCCCGCATCCCGGAGTTCCGCGACGAGGCCGGGGAGGGCCGCCAGGCCCTCTCCGCCGCCCTGCGCTCGAGTTTCCGCTTCCTGCGGATCCTCTCGGGCCTGCTCGTGCTGCTCTACCTGGCCTCGGGCGTGTTCAAGGTCGAGCAGCACCAGGTCGCCTTCATCCTGCGCGCCGGCCGCCCGGTGGACGACGAGGGCAAGCGCGCGCTGGGACCCGGCGTGCACTGGACCTGGCCGAAGCCCTTCAGCGAGATCGTCAAGGTCGACGCCACGCGGGTGCAGACCATCGAGACCTCCGCCTTTCTGGCCGAGCCCCGCCCGGGCAGCCCGTACGCCGAGAACGCCCCCGACGGCGCCGCCCTCCGCGCCCTGCATCCGGTGCGCAACGGCTACGTGATCTCGGGCGACCTGAGCATCGTCCACACCCGCTGCGTGATGCGCTACACCCTGTCCGACCCGTGGCAGGCCGTCTTCGGCGTGGCCGACGTGGCGGCGGTGCTGCGCAACGAGCTGGACCACGCGGTGACCCGCATCGCCGCCGGCCGCCGCGCCGACGAGCTGCTGCGCAGCGACGTGGACGCCTGGCGGCTGGAGATCGAGGACCGCCTGCGCGCCCGGAGCGCCGCGCTCGGACTGGGCGTGCGCGTCGAGGGCGTCGACCTGTCCCCCGCCATCCCCGCGCAGATCGAGCGCGAGACCCAGGCGGTGACCGAGGCCGGGCAGGAGGCCGCGCGGCTGATCGCCGAGGCGCGCGGCGTCGCCTCGCGCACCGAGGGCGAGGCCGCCTCCGAATCGTCCCGCCTGCTGGCCGAGGCGCGTTCGTGGAGCACGCAGATGGTCGCGCGCACCTCCGCCGACCTCTCCACCTTCCAGGCCCTGCGCGAGCGCCACGCCGCCGCGCCCGCCGTGCTGGAGGACATCCTGCGCCAGGAGGCGCTCTCCCGCGTGCTCGCGCAGGTGGAGGAGAAGTTCATCGTGCAGGACGACGGCAAGACCCCGGTTGAGATCCGCCTGAACCTCCCGCGCGAAAAACCGGCCCCCGCCAAGGGAGGGCATTCCGAGTGAGCGACCACGCGCACCCCCATCCGGACGGCGAGCACTGCGCCGCCTGCGGGCATGATCATTCCGACGTGAACACCCCCGCCACCGCGCGCATCGTCGTCACCGGCCTGCTCTTCCTGGTCAACAGTTGGATCTGCTCCGCCCTGTTCCGCGACAATCCGCTGCTGGCCGAGGCCGGCGCCGCGGTCGCCGCGCTCATCCTGCTCGCGCCCATCCTGCGCTCCGCCTTCCGCGAGTTGCGCCAGGGCCGGTTGCAGGTCGACGCGCTGGTGGCCATCGGGTCGCTCGCGGCGTTCACCGCCGCCGATTTCCAGACGGCCGCGCTGGTCGCGTTCCTGATGCTGCTGGCGCTGATCATCGAGTCGCGCTCCGCCGCCGGGGCGCACAAGGCGGTGGAAAGCCTGATCCGCATGGCGCCCGACCGCGCCCGCCGGATCGGCGCCGACGGCGTGGAAACCGACGTGTCCGTGTCCGCGCTGGCGCCGGGCGACCTCGTCCGCGTCCGTCCCGGCGAAAACATCCCGGTGGACGGCGACATCCGCGCCGGCGCCTCCACGGTCAACGAGAGCACCATCACCGGCGAGGTCCCTCCCCGCGCGACCGCGCCGTCGGCGACGCCGTGTTCGCCGGCACGGAAAACCTCACCGGCGCGCTCGACGTCACCGTCACCCGCGTCGGCGCCGACACGACGCTCGGCCAGGTCCGCAAACTCATCCTGGCGGCCGAGCAGACCCGCCTGCCGGTCATGCGCATGATGGACGGCTACGCCGCCTATTACACCCCGTTCGTGCTCGCGCTGGGGCTGCTGGTCTGGTTCTTCACCGGCGACTGGAGCCGCGTGGTCTCGATCCTGGTCGTCTCCTGCCCCTGCGCGGTGGTGCTGGCCGCGCCGACCGCGATGGTGGCCGCGCTCTCCGCCGCCGCGCGCTCCGGCATCCTGGTGAAGCACATCGCCGACCTGGAGGCCTTCGCGCGCGTCAGCGCCGTGGTGTTCGACAAGACGGGCACGCTCACCACCGGCCGGCTGGGCGTTTCGAAGGTGCTGCCCGCCGAAGGGGTGGCCATGGCCGACCTCGTGCGCGCCGCCGCCACCGCCGAGCGGCACAGCAACCACCCCGCCGCGCGCGCGCTGCGCGAGCTGGCGCAGGGCGCGGGCATCCCGCTGGGCGAAACCGCGGAGTTCAGCGAGGCGCCCGGGCGCGGGGTCATCGCCAGGATCGACGGGGTGGAGGTGCGGGTGGGCCGGGGCGTCTGGCTGGCGGAAACCGGCCTTGCCGCCGTGCCGCCGAAGGACATCGAGGACGGTTCCAGCGTGGTCGGCGTCTCCATCGGCGGCAAGCTGGCCGGCTGGATCGCCCTGCAGGACCAGGTCCGGCCCGGCGCGGCCGCGGCCCTGCGGGAGCTGGAGGCCCTCGGCATCCGCCACATCGCCATGGTCACCGGCGACCGCGGTTCCGTGGCGGACAGCGTCTCCCGGCGCATCGGCTGCCCGCATGTGAAAGCCGACTGCCTGCCCGGGGAAAAGGTCGCCTACGTCAACGAGGTCAAGGCCCGCGGCCACCGCGTGGCGGTGGTGGGCGACGGGGTCAACGACGCCCCGGCGCTGGCGGCGGGCGACACCGGCATCGCCATGGGCGCGGCGGGCAGCGACGTGGCCATCAACAGCGCGACGATGGCCCTCATGAGCAACGACCTGGCGCGCATTCCCTTCCTGGTGCGGCTGTCCCGCCAGTCGCGCGCGGTCATTCTGCAGAATCTCGCCGTGGGCCTGGTCTTCATCACGGCCGGCTGGGTGCTGGGCGGTGCGGGCGACCTCACGCCGGTCGGCGGCGCCATCCTGCACAACGTCGGGTCGTTCATCGTGCTTTTCAACAGCGCCCGCATCGTGCGGGCCGGGGATGATCTGGAGCCGCAGGGCAAAACCGGGGGCGGGGCATGAGCGAAGCCGGCGAGGCCCCCGTGGTGGTGGTCGAAAACCTGGAAAAGATCTTCCGCGACTTCTGGATGCGGCCCCGCGCCCGCGCGGTCAACGGCATCAGCTTCGACATCCGCCGCGGCGAGGTCTTCGGACTGCTCGGCCCCAACGGCAGCGGCAAGAGCACGACCATCAAGATCCTGCTGGGCCTGCTGCACCCGACCCGCGGCCGCGTCGCCGTGCTCGGGCGCAGCCCGCGCGACGTGAAGGCCAAGGCCCGCGTGGGCTACCTGCCGGAGGAGTCCAACCTCTACCCGTACCTGAGCGCGCGCGAGACGATCGATTTCTACGGCAAACTCTTCGACATTCCGGCCTCCGAGCGCCGCCGCCGCACCGACCAGCTCCTGGAGATGGTCGGACTGCAGCACACCGGCCGCCGCCGGGTGGGGGAGTTCTCCAAGGGCATGATGCGCCGCGTCGGACTGGCGCAGGCCCTCATCAACGATCCCGACTTCATCATTCTCGACGAGCCCACCTCCGGGCTCGATCCCGTCGGCTGCCGGCAGTTCAAGGACCTCATCGTCACGCTCGCCCGCCGCGGCAAGACGGTCCTGCTCAGCTCGCATCTGCTGGCCGACGTGGAGGACGTCTGCGACCGCATCGCCATCCTGTACGGCGGGGCGATCCAGGCGATGGGGCCCATCCGCGACCTGCTGCGCGTCGGCGACCGGCTGCGCATCAGCGTGCCGTCGGTCCCCGCCGGGCGCATGGAGGACCTGCGCGCCCTGCTGCAGCGCGAGCTGGGGGTGGATCCCGAGATGGACAACCCCAGTCGCAGCCTGGAGCAGTACTTCATGGAGATCGTGGAGAAGGCGCGCGCCAGCTCGCAGTCCACCTCGGGGGCGGAGGCGTCCGACCGGGTGGCCGACTATCTGGCCGCCTCCATCTCCTCCCTGCCCGCCGCCTCGCCCGTGCCCGAGCCGCGGCAACCCGCCGCGGCCGCGGCATTCGACCGCGACCAGGCCGAGCAGCGTCTGCGGCACATGCTGCCGCCCGACCAAGATGCGTAGCATCCTCGCCATCGCCGGCATCGCCCTGCGCGCATCCGTGCGCTCGCGCATGGTGCTGGCCCTGCTCCTCGCGCTGGCGACGGTGGTGCCGGGAATCGCCTTCACCGCCCGCGGCGACGGCACCGCCATGGGGCAGGTGCAGGTGCTGCTCACCTACAGCCTCGGGGCGTGCGGCCTGATCCTCTCGCTGGCCACGCTCTGGTCCGCCTGCGCCGCCGTCTCGCTCGAGATCGAGAACCGCCAGATCCACCTGCTCGTGGCCAAACCCGTTCACCGCTGGCAGGTCTGGCTCGGCAAATGGCTCGGGCTCATGATCCTCAACGCCCTGCTCCTGCTGCTCTCCGGCGCGGTGGTCGCGGGCATTCTGCGCCACAAGACCCGCCCGATCCTCATCGGGGCGGAGGAGTCGGAGCGCATCCGGGAGAACGTGCTCAACGCCCGCCGCGACGTCCCGCCCCGTCCGTTTGACCTGGCCGCGGCCGCGGTGCTTTCGCTGCGCGCCGCGGTGGAGCAGGGAAGGATCGCCGCGGAGGAGGCGGAAGGCGAACTGGCGAACGCGATCCGCTATCTCAATGTGACCACCAATTCCGCCGCCCGCGGCGCCGCCGCGCGGTGGGTCTTCGATCTGCCCGCCACCATCCCCCCGGGACCCGTCGTCCTGGAGTTCATCGGGGAAACCGGGTCCATCGACCGCGACGACGTGCCCGTCGTCTGGAGCATCGGCACCCCCGCCAACCCGCGCATCCGCAGCATCGAACAAGCCCTGGTCCCCGGAGCCAGGCGTACACTGGATCTTCCGCTCGACGCCGTCGGGGCCTCCCGCGCCATCTCCATCGAGTGTTTCAACGCCGCGGCGCGCGAGGTTTCCGTGTTCTTCAAGCCCGGCGAGGGCGTGCGGGTGCTGCTGCCCGGCGGGGGATTCGCCGCCAACCTCGCGCGGGCGCTGCTGCTGCAATGGATCCGCCTCGGCCTGCTGGCCGCGCTGGGGGTGAGCGCGGGATCGATGTTCTCCATGCCCGTCGCGGCGCTCGCCTCCATCTCGCTCATCCTCGCCCGGCAGGTGACGGCGTTCCTCGACTCCGCCACCGAGGGTCTCGGCCCGAGCATGGCCGCCCGCGACTCCGGGATGGCCATGCGCGCCTTCGATCATTTCAGCCGCGGGGTCTATCATCTGTTCCACATCCTCGGGGGACGCGTTGAATCCGCGAGCGCGCTGGAGCGCCTCTCCCAGGGCGTGCAGGTGCCCTGGTCCGAGGTCGCCCGCAACGCCGGCCTGTCCATCGGGGTGTTCGGGCTGCTGCTCTTCGCCGCCGGCGCCATCCTGCTCTCCCGCCGGGAGGTCGCGCTCCCGGAATGAACCGCGGCCGCTCCATCCTGATGATGCTGCTCGGCGTCGTCCTGCTGTGGTCGGCGGGCGGCTTCAACGGGCGCCTGGTCGCGCAGCGCACCCGGCCCGATCTCGTCAACATCGACCCCCTCAAGGAAGCCGACCCCCTGGTGGCGGTGGTGACGGTCGCCCTCGGCGGGTTCCGCGGCATCATCGCGGACATGCTGTGGATGCGCTCCTCCCGCATGCAGCAGGAGGGCCGCTACTTCGAGCTCGCCCAGCTCTCCTCGTGGATCACCACACTGGAGCCCCGCATGCCCCAGGTGTGGTCGTTCCAGGCCTGGAACATGGCCTACAACATCAGCGTGCTGCACAAAACCGCCGCCGAACGCTGGCGCTGGGTGGTCAACGGATTCGAACTTCTGCGCGACGACGGTCTGCGCCACAACCCGTCCTCGGCCGCGCTCTACTGGGAGCTGGGCTGGATCTTCCAGCACAAGATCGGCATGGACATGGACGACAAGCACAACGCCTACAAGCGCAACTGGGCGTTGGAAATGGACGCCCTGTTCGAGGGGCCGCGGCCGGACTACGACGCCTGGTCGGCAGCCCCCGCCGGCGAGAAGGAACTGGTCCGGGCCGTCCCGGCTGCGGCCGCGATCCTTCAGGGCATGCGGGACGCCTCCTTCGATCTGTTCCTCAAACGCGGCGACCGGTTGGCCGGGTTGGACAAGCGGTTGGACGAACTCAAGGCCGACGACGCCACCGCGGATGCGATCCGCGCCGCCGTCCGGCGGTTCCTGCTGGAGCAGCATTACCGGCTCGATCTCGCCGTCATGCGCGAGGCCGAGGAGCGCCACGGACCCCTCGACTGGCGCGACCCGCAGGCCCACGCGCTCTACTGGGCGTTCCGCGGGTTGAAGCACGCGAAGGGGTTCGACGTCGAGCGCCTCGACCGCATGATCTACACGGCCATGCAGCTCTCCTTCAAGATGGGCCTTTTTCATCACATCGAAAGCACCGGGGACGTGCTTTTCACGCCCAACCTGGCCATCTGGGACAAGGCGCGCGCCGCCCACCTCGCCGCCGTGGAAGGCCACCCCAAGGTCGAGGTCATGCAAAAGGCCTACATGTACTTCCTGATCGACGGGGTGATGATCTTCGACCGCCACCAGCAGGAGCGGCAGGCCGATCTCATCTTCGAGGAACTCGCCCGGCGGTTCCCCGGCGAGACCGGAGGCCGCGCCCGCGAGGCCTATGTCCTGCACAAGCTCGTCGGCGAGGATTTCAACGCCCTCGCCCGCGACGAGGCCGTCGCCTATCTAGAGGGCTTCCTGTTCGAGGGCATGGTCATGCGCGTGGTCGGACGCCGGGAGGCCGCCGAGGGGGCCGAGCGCCAGGCGCGCCTGATCTTCAACAAGTATCAGCAGGCCAAGTCCAAGGGACCCCGATCTCTTCGAGCGCATGGGCATCCACCAGCCCTTCGACTATTTTGTTCAACAAGCCCGCACCCGCGTCCTGGAAATCTACGGGGCGAAGGCCCTCGGGGAATGACCACGGAGCAACCATGAGCGCCATCATCGAAATGGCCGAGCGCGGCCTCATGCCCGACGCGGCGATCCGCGCGGGCATCCGCAAGCTGCTGGCCACCCGGGAAAAACTCGAGGCGGGCAACGCCGTTCCGCTCGCGCAATACATGGAGCGGCTCGCCCGGGAACCGGTCGCGGTCGACACCTCCGCCGCCAACGAGCAGCACTACGAGGTGCCGGCGGAATTCTTCGTGCGCACGCTCGGGCCGCGCCTGAAGTACAGTTGCTGCCTCTATCCCGAGGCCGCGACCACGCTCGCCCGGGCGGAGGAGCTGATGCTGGCCCTGACCTGCGAACGGGCGGAGCTGGCCGGCGGGCAGGACATCCTGGAACTGGGCTGCGGCTGGGGATCGCTCTCGCTGTGGATGGCCGAACACTACCCGTCCGCCCGCATCCTCGCCGTCAGCCAATTCAAGCGGCCAGCGCGAGTTCATCCAGGCGCGCGCCGCCGCTGGGCTTGAAGAACCTCGAGGTGGTCACCCGCGACATGAACCACTTCGACCCCGCCGGCCGGACCTTCGACCGGGTGGTCTCCGTCGAGATGTTCGAGCACATGCGCAACTACCGCGAGCTGATGCGGCGGATATCCACCTGGCTGCGCCCCGGCGGCCGCCTCTTCGTTCACATCTGCGCACCGGTCGTTCCACTACCTCTTCGAGACGGAGGAGCGACGACAACTGGATGAGCCCGCTACTTTTTCACGGGGGGGCAGATGCCCTCGCGCGTCCTGCTGCCCGCCTTCAACGAGCACCTGAATGCGAGCGGCAATGGACGGTCAACGGCAAGCACCCCGCCCCGCACCAGGAGGACTGGCTCGTTCTCGCGGACCAGCGCCGCAAGGAGGTCCTGCCGTTTTGAGAAGACCTACGGCCGCGATGCCAAACGCTGGTTCCAGCGCTGGCGCATGTTCTACATGGCCTGCGCCGCGGAGCTGTTCGCACAGGACGACGGCAACGCCTGGGACGTGACACACTACCTGTTCGGGGAGGACATGAGCGACCGCCAGCGCATCGCCGTTGTCGGCAACGGCGTCGCCGGCCTCACCGCCGTGGCTGCTCGCGCGCCGGCACGACGTCACCTGCTCGAACGCGAGCCCCGCGTCGGCGGCCACACCCGCACGCTCACCGTGCCCGACGGCCCCGACCGCGGCACGCCGATCGACACCAGGTTCATCGTGATGAATCATCGCAACTACCCGGCTCTTCACCCGGGTGCTGGAACAGTTGAAGGTGGAGCTGCGCGACAGCGACATGTCGTTTTCGTGGCACGATCCCGCAAGTGGCTTCGCCTGGTGCGGCACGAATCTGCGCGGCCTGTTCGCGACGCCCTCCTCGCTGCTCAGCCCCGCGCACTGGGGCATGATCCGCGACATCCTCCGGTTCAACCGTCAGGCCGGCGCCGATCTCGCGGCCGGCATCCCTTCGTCCACCACGCTGGGCGACTACGTGCGCCGCCACGCTCTCGGCGATGCATTCCGTGACCGCTATCTGTACGCGATGGGTTCCGCCATCTGGTCCTCGCCGCCCGACGGACTTGACGCCTTTCCCGCCCGCGCCTTCCTGCATTTTTCAAGAACCACGGCCTGCTGTCGGTCAATGACCGGCCGCAGTGGCGCTATGTGGCGGCGGAAGCCACTACGTGAAGGCGATGCGCGCCACCCTTGCCCGAGAGCCGCTGGTGAACGCGGGGTACGCGCCGTCGTGCGGAAGGCGGATGCGGTCGAGGTCGTTCTGCACGACGACCATGTGATGACGTTCGCCGACCAGGTGGTGCTGGCCGCGCACGCCGACGATGCCCTCGCCCTGCTGGACACCCCGACCGTCGACGAACGCGCCCTGCTGGGCGCGTGGCGCTACCAGCCCAACGAGGTCGTGCTGCACTGGGACGAGTCGGTCATGCCCCGTCGCGCCGCCGCGTGGGCCTCGTGGAATTTCTGCGCCGAGCCCGGCGTGGGTGGCGACCAGCCCGTGTCCGTCAGCTACCACATGAACCGCCTCCAGCGCCTGCAGACGCGGCGGCAGTACTACGTGACCCTCAACCGGCGCCTGCCGCTCGATGCCGCGAAAGTCATCGACCGCACCGTGCTGACCCACCCGGTGTACGACGTCCCCGCGCTGGACTCCCAGGCCCGCCTGCCCGAACTGAACGGCCCGGGGCGCGTCTGGTTCTGCGGCAGCTATTTCGGCTACGGCTTCCACGAGGACGCCGTGCGCTCCGCGGTGGAGCTGGCCGCGCGGTTCGGGATCATGCTGTGACTTCCTCCATCCTGGTCGGCCGCCTGTACCACGAGCGCATCACGCCGGTTCGCCACGCCTTCCAGTATCCGGTGACGTTCTTCGCGCTGCGGCTGACCGAGCTGGCCGCCCTGCCGCTGCGCGTGCGCGGGTGGGGCGGCAACCGGATCCGGGCCGCGGCGATCCACGACCGCGACTACCTGACGCCCGGACCGGGCACGATCCCCGAAAAACTGTCCGCGTTGCTGCAGCCGCTCGGGATCGCCACTCACGGCTGCGAGATTATTTTCATCACCTGTGCGCGCGTCTGGAATTACGTCTTCAACCCGGCGAGCTTCTTCATCGGGCTGGACGCGGCGGGAAACCCCGCCTGGGCCGTGGCCGAGGTGAACAACACCTTCGGGGACCGGCACGTGTATGTCCTGCCGGCCCTGCGCGAGGACCGGGACGGCGTCTTCGTCGCGGAGCACGCCAAGGAGTTTCACGTCTCCCCGTTCAACGATCTGCGCGGCGAGTACCACTTCCAGTTCGCGGTGTCGCCGCAGCGCATCCTCGCCGTGGTGAACCTGCACAAGGACGGGGCGGAGATGTACCGGGCGAGCCTTTCCGGCCGGCCGGTCCCGCTCACCACCGGATCGCTCTGGCGCACGCTGCTGCGTCATCCGCTGCGCGTGGCGCTGACGTTTCCCCGCATCCTCGCCCAGGCCGCGCGCCTGTACTGGATCCGCAAGCTGCCCGTGTCCGCCCGCCCCGTTCCTTCGCATCCGATGACGGTGAAGACGCGCGAGCAGGGCCGTTGAATCCCGGGCGCGCCCCTCAAAACACCCGGCCGCGCGAACCGGGCGGCAGCTTGAACCAGGAGACGACGGAGGCGGCGACGTCGTAGAAGCCGTCGCGCACGCCCAGGCTGCGCGCGGGGCGGCCGGGCTGGTGGACCAGCAGGGGAACGAGTTCGCGGGTGTGGTCGCTGCCCTTGAAGGTCGGGTCGTTGCCATGGTCGGCGGTGAGGATGAGCGTGTCTTCCGGGCCGATCAGCGGCAGGTATCCCGCGAGCCACTCGTCCGTCTGCTCCAGACACCGGGCGTAGCCGGCGGGGTCGCGGCGGTGGCCGTGCAGCATGTCGAAGTCGATGAAGTTGGCGAAGACGAAGCCCTCCTTCATCTCCCGGGTGATCTGCGCGGTCTGCTGCTGCGACTCCGGGTTGCTCCCGGTGTGCCACGACTGCGTGATGCCCCGGTGGGCGAAGATGTCCTCGATCTTGCCGACCGCGTACACGGGCACGCCGGCGCCGTGGAGGCGTTCCAGCAGGGTCGGTTCCGAGGGTTGGTAGGCGTAGTCCCGCCGCTCCCGCGTGCGCTCGAAAGCGCCCGGGCTGCCGGTGAAGGGGCGGGCGATGACGCGGCCGACGCGGTAGGGGTCGCAGAGTTCCCGCGCGATCCCGCAGGCGCGGTACAGCTCCTCCAGCGGGATGACGCCGGTGTGCGAGGCGATCTGGAAGACGGAGTCGGCGCTGGTGTAGACGATGAACTTTCCCTCGCGCATGGATTGCGCGCCGAGTTCCTCGATGATGGCGGTGCCGCTGCCGTGCCGGTTGCCCAGGATGCCGCGCCCGGTGCGTTCGACGAAGGCCCTCGTGACGTCGTCGGGAAAGGTCGGGCAGGTCTCCGGGAAGAGGTGGAAGCCGGGCTGCAGCAGCATGCCGGCGATCTCCCAGTGCCCGGTGATGGTGTCCTTGCCCTGCGAACGTTCGCGCATGGCCCCGAAGGAGGCGGCGGGGCAGGGGACGGGTTGGACGCCCTCGATGGCGGGGCCGCCGTAGAGGCCCGGAATGTGGCCAAGGCCCAGGCGTTCCAGCACGGGCAGGCGGACGCCGCCGACCGCGCGGGCGAGGTGGGGCAGGGTGGCGGAACCGGTGTCGCCGTAGTCCGCCGCGTCCGGAGCGGGGCCGATGCCGACGGAGTCGAGAACGATGAGAATGACCTTCATGCGGTCAGCATCCACCATTTGTTCCCGGTCCACAAGCCCCGGTTTGCCGGGCGTGATCTCCCATGCCGGAATTTGCCGGGAAATGCTGGAAAGAAGGGGAATGGGAAGCGCCGGGAAAGAATGTGCGGATCACGAATGCGGGGGAGTTTATCAGGAACTCAAGAAATCAGGAAGGATTGGCGAGGTGCGCTGATCGTAGGCACGGGGAAAATCGGGGGTGTCGGTGGGGGACGACTTGGGCGTGACCATCGGGCGGGAAGGCTATTCGATGGGCTACGCCTTGCACGTGCGGGGGACGCAGGGGCGCACCGGCAGTCTGCTGATCTCCTCCCAGTCGACTCTCAATCCACACATCTCGTTCCTCGGCCACGATTCGAATCCCCGCGTCCAAGTGGGTGTGAATGAAGTGGGCGGGACCCGGGCCTTGACGTTTTGGATCAACGCCCTGCCCGGGGCGGGCGCGGTCAACACGATGGCCATCCATCCCTCCGGGGTGGCCGGGGTGCCTGGCAACGTCGCCATTGGCGGAAGCCACATCCCCGTCGAGAAGCTTGACGTTCTCGGCAACATCAAGGCCAGCGGCACCATCTCCGCCGCCGATCCCACCGCCCCGACCCATGTCGTCACCAGGCAATGGTTGGAGGCCGGCCAGTGGAGCATCCAACCCCAGGGCGACATCTCCATGGGCGAGTTCACGGCGGAGCCCTGATGACGTCCCACGCGAGCGCCGGAGCCGGTAAAGCGGGGGCTGTGCACCCGCTCGTGGAAGAATGGCGTCCTGGTAAAGCGGGGGCTGTGCACCCGCTCGTGGGCGAATGGCGTCCTGGTAAAGCGGGGGCTGTGCACCCGCTCGTGGACGATTCGCAGCCTCCCCGGCCCCAGCGGGTCCGCAGGCCCCGCTGTACCCCTCCGGCCCCGCCCATGCATGAATCCAACTAGGAACCCCGCCATGCCACTTCCCCGCTCCGTGCTCCCCGCTCCTCCTCTTCCTTTCCTCCTTCTTCATTCTTCCTTCCGCCTTTCCGGTCGCGCCGGGCTGGTGGACCTCCCGCGGCGTCATCACCACCAACGCCGTTCCCAACGACTTCGCCCCCGTCAACGCCGGCCAGCTCCAGAACATGGCCAGGGCCCTCTACGAAGAAATCGAGTTTCGAGTTCCCAACGGTCCCTCGCCCGCGCTATCCTCCCATCTGTCGGACCTTCTCGCCGCCACCAATCATTACGCAGTGATCAACCTCGGCCAGCTCAAGCACGTCTTCGCCTTGCTTAGCCCCGCCGCCCTTCTTGTCGCCCCGGCCATGGCGGAGGATTCCGACGATGACGGGTTGACGAATGCGGAGGAGATGGCCTTGGGAACAAATACGGACGTGCAAGACAAGGTGGTCTTTGGCTTCGGGGTTACGCCGGTCCGCCTGCGGGGCAAGGGCTCGAATCCGGCGGTTGAAGTTTTCAGCAATGAACATGAGCTGCCAGTCCCGCTTGCGAAAGGCAAAGCCATGCTGCTGGCCATGCCCGCGGCATTCAATCTGATCGGGTCGACACGCCCCGGAGCGGGGGTGTTGCCTTCGCAAAAAGTCAATCCTGGTGGTCATGGCTTGGTGGACGAATCCTATCTATTCAGCATCCCCGGTGCATACGGCGGGGACCATGGAGAGGTACAGTTTCATCTGGTGGTCGAAGGGCCGCCGGGCTCTTCCCCGGAGATTTGGACACATGACGGGTCCTCGTGGAGCAGTTTCTGGGTTTATGGCGATGGATTGCTGGCCATCGAGGTGGATCCCGAAACCAAGCTCATTCGCAAACTGGCCTATGTGCTGGCGCCGGCCAGTGAGTCCCCGGTCTGCCTGCCCCTGAACCGCATCCACCTGACCGACGGCGAGATGTTCATGCCCATCCCCCCTCCGCCATCTGGAAACACCCGGACCCCCGAAGGCAAACCAACCGTCCGTCCGCCTGAAGCTGCGCCTCCCGCCCCGAAGCCGTAGGACCTTGTCCGCCCGGTCATCCGATGGGATGAGTGCGGCCGTAGGCCTGCCCCTATTTGGCCGCAGGAACCGGACAGAATCGATCTGTGCCGTGGAAATGGGAGGAGGAGCGGGGAATCCGGTTGTGATGGGGTCCAGAGGGGCGGCAGGATTCCCGCCCCTCCCTGGAATTTCGCCGCAGCCGCAGCCTCCATGGCCGGCGGCGCTCGAACGGGCTGGTCAGCCGCGCCGGTCCATCGGCACGAAGTCGCGCCGGACGGGGCCCATGTAGACCTGGCTGGGGCGGCCGATCTTGGGCGAGGGTCGGCGCGCTGTTCCAGGTAGTGCGCGATCCAGCCGGGGACGCGGCCGAGGGCGAAGAGCACGGTGAACATGTTGGTCGGGATGCCCATGGCGCGGTAGGCGATGCCGGTGTAGTAGTCGACGTTTGGGTAGAGGTGGCGGGCCTGGAAGTAGTCGTCGCGCAGCGCCTTCTCCTCCAGCTCCATGGCGATGGCAAGCAGGGGGTCGTTGCCCATGCCCATTTTGCCGAGCAGTTCCATGCAGGTCTTCTTGGCGATGCGCGCCCGCGGATCGTAGGTCTTGTAAACGCGGTGGCCGAAGCCCATCAGGCGGGTGCGGGGATCCTTTTTCTTGGCGCGGTCGATGACCGTGTCGACGGTGATTCCCTCCTTGTGGATGGACTCGAGCATCTCGATGACCGCCTGGTTGGCGCCGCCGTGGAGCGGGCCCCAGAGCGCGCAGATGCCCGCGGAGACCGACGCGTACAGGTTGCTGCCGGCGCTGCCGACGAAGCGCACGACGGAGGTGGAGCAGTTCTGCTCGTGGTCGGCGTGCAGCACGAGGAAGAGGTTGAGCGCCTTCACCAGCACGGGGTCCGGCTCGTAGTCCGTCACCGGCGAGGAGAACATCATGTTGAGGAAGTTCTCGCAGTAGCTGTAGCGGTGCGAGGGGTAGACGGAGGGCTCGCCCACCGACTTCTTGTAGGAGAAGGCGGCGATGGTGCGCAGCTTGGAGAGCAGGCGGGCGACCATGGCGTCGACCGATTCGCGGGGATCCTCCTCGGCGATCTCGGGATAGAACGAGGAGAGGGAGACGACCATGGCCGAGAGCACGGCCATCGGGTGCGCCTTTTCCGGGTAGTTCCGGAAGAAGTGCACCATGTCCTCGTGCAGCATGGAGTGCCGGTTCATCAGGCTGGAGAAGGCGTTCCACTGGGTCCGGGTGGGCAGGGCGCCGTGGACGAGCAGGTAGGCGACCTCCAGGAAGACGCAGTTCTCGGCGAGGTCCTCGATGTCGTAGCCGCGGTGCCGCAGGATGCCGCGGTCGCCGTCGATGAAGGTGATCGTGCTTTCGCAGGCCCCGGTGTTCACGAATCCGGGATCCATGGTGATGTAGCCGGTCTCCTTGCGCAGGGCCCGGATATCCACCGCGCGCTCGCCCTCGGTGCCCAGCAGGAGGGGGAGGGGGACGGTCTTTTCACCGATGCGGATTTCGGCCGTGACGTCGGATTTGCCGGTGCTCATGTGTGGTTCTCCTGGCGCGGGGGCGGTGCGCAGGTTGAATGCCATACCGGGTGAGGGCCGACGCGCAACCGGAATTTTCAGAATCCCCGCGTTGCAATTTTGTAGCAGGCACTGGTCCGCTGAAAACCCTTGCCCGGGAGAACGGCCCGGCTAATGTGGCCCCATGAAATCACTCCTCCCCCTCCTTTCGCTGCTGCTCCTGCTCCCCTCCGGATGCGACAACGGCTCCAGCCCCAATCTGCCGGGCGATCCCGGCACCGATCCTTCCTCGAGCGTGACCATCTCGCCCAGCGCGGTCCGGCTGGACTCCACCGGCAAGGCCACGCTGACCGTCAACGGCGGCGAATCGCCGTTCACCTGGTCGGTCAGCAACCCCAATCTCGGCTCGGTCACCTTTTCGCCGAACAACCGGGTGGCGACCTACCAGCGGAGCGGCCTGGGCAGCGGGGTGAACACCGTGACCGTCAAGGACAACCGCGCCGAGACCGGCAGCGCCTCGATCGTGGTCGACAACCTGGTCCTGTCCCCGCTCGAAGCCGTGCTGGCCGCCGGCATCAACAGCCAGGCCTATTCGGTGCAGGGAGGAACCCCGCCGTTCTCCTGGGGGGTGTCCAACACCACGCTGGGCACCATCGCCTCCACGGGCGAACGCACCGCCTCCTACATCCGGCGCGCGGGTACGGGCACGTTGGTGGTCATCGTGCGCGACTCGCTCGGCGTGGAAACCCGGACGCAGTTGACCCAGCAATGAGTTCCGGTCCGGTCAGGGTTCCGCTCGGGGACCGGGCGTACGACATCCACATCGGCACCGGCCTGCTGCCCGGCCTGGGGGCGCTCTGCGCGCCGGTGTGCCGCGGGAGGGCGTGCCTGGTGGTCACGGACGCGAATGTCGGCCCCCTGCACGCCGTCGCCTGTCTGGATTCCCTGCGCGCCGCCGGTTTTGCGCCGGTGCTGGCCGAGGTGCCGGCGGGCGAGGGCAGCAAATGCGCCGCCCAACTGGACCGGCTGTGGGGCGCCGCCAGCGACGCCGGACTGGACCGGCGCTCCATGATCGTCGCGCTGGGCGGGGGGGTCGTCGGCGATCTGGCTGGATTCCTGGCCGCCTCCTTTTTGCGCGGCGTCACCTTCGTGCAGGTGCCGACGTCGCTCCTGGCCATGGTGGACAGTTCCGTCGGCGGCAAGACCGGCATCAATCTCCCCCAGGGCAAGAATCTGGTGGGGGCCTTCCATCAGCCGGCGCTGGTCGTGGCGGACCTGTCCCTGCTGGCCACGCTGCCGCGGCGGGAGTTTGCCGCCGGCATGGCCGAGGTGGTGAAATACGGCGTCATCCGCGACGCGCCCTTTTTTCACTGGCTGGAGCAGTCCTTCTCCGACATCCAGCGGCAGGACGTCGCCGCGCTGGAGCGCGTGGTCCGGCGTTCCTGCGAGCTCAAGGCCGGGGTCGTCGGCGAGGACGAGACCGAGACCGGCGTCCGGGCCATCCTCAATTTCGGGCACACGCTGGGTCATGCGATCGAGCAGGCCGGCGGCTACGGGCGCTGGCTCCATGGCGAGGCGATCGCCATGGGGATGGTCTACGCCTGCCTGCTCTCCGAGACACAGACCGGGTTCCCGCCCGACCACACCGGGCGGGTGGCCGCCCTGCTGCGCGCCTTCGACCGTCCCGTCGGCGCCCCGGATCTCCCGCTCGAGGCCCTGCTGGAGCCGATGCGCCGCGACAAGAAGTCCGTCGACCGTTCCCTCCGTTTCGTGCTGGCGTCGGAACTGGGACGGGTCGGCCTGCCGCGGGACGTGGCCCTGGACGCGGTGACCGAGGCCTGGCGCCGGTTCCAATAACCGCCCGTTTACAGCGCGAGGTCGGCCCCGGTGATCAGGCGGTACGCCTCGAGATACTTGCCCAGCGTTCCCTGGATCACCCCGTCCGGCAGCTCGACCGGCGTGGACTTGTCGAAGTGGATCGACTCGAGGTAATCCCGGACGAATTGTTTGTCGAAACTCGGCTGGCCGCGGCCCGGCGCGTATCCGGCGGCGGGCCAGAACCGGGAGGAATCGGGTGTGAGCACCTCGTCGGCGAGCACCATCTGGCCGGCGGGATCGAGGCCGAATTCGAACTTCGTGTCGGCCAGCAGGATGCCGCGCGTGGCGGCGTGCGCGGCGGCCTTCGCGTAGATCGCCAGCGAGAGCTCCTCCATCTGGCGGGCGAGCGGGGCACCGATGATCTCCGCGGCGCGCGCGGGGGAGATGTTCTCGTCGTGCGTGCCGAGGGCGGCCTTGGTGCTGGGGGTGAAGAGGGTGGCCGGCAGCTTCCCGCATTCGCGCAGCCCCGCCGGCAGCGGCAGTCCGCAGACGGTCCGGCTCTTCTGGTATTCCTTCCAGCCGGAGCCCGCGATGTATCCGCGCACGATGGATTCGATGGGCAGGATCCTGAGCTTGCGCACCATCATGCTCCGCCCCTCAAGCTGGTCCCGGTAGGCCTGCACCGCGCGGGGCATCTGCGAGAGTTCGGCCGTGACCAGGTGGTTGGGCACGGTGTCCTTGAGCAGGTCGAACCAGAACAGGCTGAGCCGGGTGAGGATGACGCCCTTGCCGGGAATGCCGTTGCGCATGACGACATCGAAGGCGCTGAGCCGGTCGGTCGCGACGAAGAGCAGGTGGCCCGAGTCGATCTCGTAGATGTCGCGGACCTTGCCGCGGGCCACGAGCTTGAGGTTGGGACAGTCGGTCGAAAGCAGCGATTCGGGTTGCATGGAAATTCCTTACCGCAGCCGGCCTCCGCACTCAAGAGGCAGTTGCGACTGGACGAATGGAAAATCGCCGGCAATATCGGTCCCGTCCGTCCGTTCCCTGTGCCCAAGGAGAAAACGCCATGAAGCCGTTCATTCTTGTTTGCGCCCTCGCCCTGCCGTTCTCCGTCCCCGCCGCGGGCATCCAGATCACCGCCCGGGAAAAGACCCTGGAGGTGGACAAGGGCAAGAAAGTGGACCTGCCCCACGGCGACGTGCGCCGCCGGGACAAGGAGGTGGTGGTGGCGATGACCATCCGCAACATGCAGCCCGCCAACAAGGGCAAGTTCACCGTGCAGTGGTCGCTGCACCGGGAGGACGCGTTCGGCAAGGTCTCGGAAGTCCAGCAGAAGCAGACGGTCGTGGAACTGCCGGTGGGCAGGGAGGTGGCGGTGGAGAGCGACGTGGTCACCATCTCCGACGTCCGGTGGGACGCCAAGCGCAACCGGGACAATGCCAGCTTGAGCCAGGATCTGTACGGCTACGGTGTGCGCGTCCTGGACGATCAGGGCAGGGTCGCGGGGGAGTTCTACAAGCCCGCCGCCGTTCAGGGCCGCATCAAATGGGCTGAGCCAAGCGTCGAGGCGAAGCCAGAACGCGGAAAAAGAGAGAAGCAAAGCCCGCGGCGGCCACGCCCGCCACCCAGCCGGTGACGACTCCGGTGGCCGTTGATCCCGCGCCCGCCCCCGCCCCCGCCCCGGCTCCCGCGCCCGCGGTCCCGGGCATCTGTTCAGAGCCCCAGGTCGCTGCGCAAGGCGACGCCGTCCACCGTCGTCCCGTCCGGCCGGGTCCACTGCACCTTCAGGAAGCTGCCCTGGGCGTTGCCCTTGACCGTGATTTCCTGTCCGGGGTTGAGCATCTGCAGAAAGAGGTTGGGCGGTTCGGGCTTGCGGACCATGGTCGCCCGCGCCAGTTTCAGCGTCTGCTCCTCCACGGGGGGGGCGGGGTTTCTGGCCACCAGCCCCGGTTGCTGATTGGCGAACGCCCACCCGCCCTCGCGCTTCTCCTTCGCCTCCTTCTCCACCGTCTTCAGGCGCATCTCGAACTGCCGTTCGGTCAGTGCGCCGGGCGGATCCGTGTTCATGCCGTGCAGCCGCGCCAGTCCGTTGCGGACCAGATCCTCCGCCAGGATCCTGCCGTCCTTCTCGATCCACATGTAATACCGCTTCTTGCTGCTCGCCCCCTGCGCGTCCTCGTAGCGGGTGTGCATGGTGAACGTCCCGCCCTTCAGCCATTTCTCCGTGAATTCCGCCGCCTTTTTGCCGACCCGCAGGGTCTCCTTCTCGCCCAGGCCTCCGAAGTAATCGCCCTGTTCCTTCACGCGGTCGGGATAGCGCGTGTCGGTCTCGGGGCAGTCCACGAAATAGAGCCGGGCCACGTACTCCCGCTCCTTGAAACGCACGTGGAAACTGTCCCCGTCGTTCGCGGGATCCTCGATCAGCGTGCACTCCTCGAACGTGGTCCAGTCCCGTTCGGCATGGGCGGTGGCGGTCAGGAGGAACAGGAGGGGCAGGAAACGCTTCATGGCCGGAGTATACGCGTTGTTGCGCAAATGGACAGGGGAACCCGCCGGTTTTGGCGGACGCCCTTACGCCGGCGGGAGGAGGAGTTGCGCGATCCGGGCGGAGGGGATGCCGGCGAGGAGCACCCGCTTGTCGCGGGATGTTTCCCCCGAGATCAGGCGCACCCGGGAGCGGGGCAGATCGCAGAGCGTTGCCAGCAGCCGCACGAGGGCCTCGTTGGCCTTGCCGTCCACGGGCGGGGCGCGCAGCCGCAGCTTGAGGGCGTCGCCGTGCAGGCCGTCCGGACCGTCCTTGCGGGCGTTGGGGACGACGCGGAGGGAGAGGACGCAGCCGTCCGGGTGATCGCGGAGGCAGGGGGAGGGACATGGCGGTCAGCGGGCGGCGGCGAGGATGTCGCGCACGGTCTGCTCGAAGGGAATGGCAGGCTTCCACCCCAGCTCGGTGAGGATGCGGCGGTGTCGAGGATGGCCGGGGTTTCGGTGGGCCGGTAATAGGGTTCGTGGGTGATGCGTTTGGGCTGGATGCCGCTGACGGCGCACATGCAGTCGAGCAGTTCGGAGATGCGGCGGTTGCGGCCGGAGCCGATGTTGTAGGCGCGGCCGGGGGTGCCGCGTTCGAGCAGGATGCGGTAGGCGCGGACGACGTCGCGGACATCGGTGAAATCGCGCTCGGAGTGCAGGTTGCCGACGAGCAGGCGGCGGGGCGGGGCGGGGTCGCGGAGGAGGGCGGCTGATCTGCGCGGCGAAGGAGGCGGCGGCGAAGATGGGGGACTGGCCGGGGCCGATGTGGTTCTGCGGCCGGGCCACCATGACCGCCATGCCGTGGTGGCGCGCATAGGCCCGGGAGGCCATGTCGCCGGCGGCCTTGCTGATGCCGTAGATGCTCTCGGGAACCATGGGGGCGTCTTCCGGGACCAGCTCCGCCCCTTCGCGGCGGCCGTAGACCTCGGCGGTGCTGATGAACAGGATGCGGGCGGCGGGGCGGACCCGGCGGAAGGCCTCCAGCAGATTGACGGTGCCGACGACATTGATGTCGATCGTTTCCGCGGGCTTCGTCCAGGAGGTGGGCACATGGGCCTGTCCGGCGAGGTGGATGCAGCCGTCGGGGGACAGGGACCCGACCGCGGCGAGGGTGGCCGCGGGGTCGCGCAGATCGGCCACCGCCCCGGGCGCGCCGGGGTCAGGTTGGCGGCGTCGATCCCGACGACGACGGGTCGTGCCCGCCGGAGCGCAGTTCCGGCAGGAGGTGCGCGCCGACGAAGCCCGAGGCGCCGGTGACCAGGACGCGCATGCGGTCAGGCCTGCGCGATCTGTTTGCGTACGCGCTCCAGGTCGGCGTCGACCATCATGTCGACGAGGCCCTTGAAGGAGACCTGGGGAACCCAGCCGAGCCGGGCCTTGGCCTTGGAGCAGTCGCCCAGCAGGAGGTCCACCTCGGCGGGGCGCAGGAATCGGGGGTCGACGACGACGTATTTCCGGTAGTCGAGTCCGACGCGGGCGAAGGCCAGCTCGCAGAATTCGCTCACCGGGTGCGTTTCGCCGGTGGAAATCACATAGTCGTCCGCCTCCGGCTGCTGCAGCATGCGCCACATCGCCTCGACATAGTCCCCGGCGAAGCCCCAGTCGCGTTTGGCGTCGAGATTGCCCATGCGCAGTTCGCTTTGCACCCCCAGCTTGATGCGGGCGACGCCGTCGGTGATCTTGCGGGTGACGAATTCCAGGCCGCGGCGGGGGCTCTCATGGTTGAAGAGGATGCCGGACACGGCGAAGAGGTTGTAGCTCTCGCGGTAGTTGAGGGTGATGTAGTGGCCGTACACCTTGGCGACCCCGTAGGGGCTGCGCGGGTGGAAGGGGGTGTTCTCGTCCTGCGGGATCGCGTGCACCTTGCCGTACATCTCGCTGCTGCTGGCCTGGTAGAAGCGGGCCTGGGGGCGGACGTGCCGCATGGCGTCGAGCATGCGGGTGACGCCGAGGGCGGTGAATTCGCCCGTGAGCACGGGCTGGCTCCAGGAGGTGTGCACGAAGGACTGCGCGGCCAGGTTGTAGATCTCGTCCGGCTGGGTTTCCTGCATGATCTTGATCAGCGACATCTCGTCCAGCAGGTCGCCGCTCACCAGGGTGACCTTGTCCTTGAGGTGCTCGATGCGCTCCAGCTTCTCGGTGCTGCTGCGGCGCATCAGGCCGTACACCTTGTAGCCCTTGCTCAGGAGAAGTTCGGCGAGGTAGGACCCGTCCTGTCCGGTGATGCCTGTGACCAATGCGGTTTTCATGCTGGTTCCTGGGTTGTCTGGGTCTCCGGCGCGGGGCCTGACCATGTTTTTTGCAAGAATTGGAGGGCCTCGACCACCTCCTCGCGCGGCGTGCGCGGGGTCGGCTCGATGACCCGCACCTTATCGCCCTGGATGAAGCGAGACAAGCGCGCGAAATCAACTTCTCCGCCCCGGGGCGGCATGGTGTGGTCGTGGATGCGGTGGGCGACGTCGTGCACGTGCATGCCGGCCAGGTGGGGCAGCAGGCGTTCCAGCCAGCGCTCCACGTTCACGAAGCCGAGGTTCTCCCGGATCTTGCCGTGGCCGGCGTCGTGCCAGCAGGCCAGGCGGGGCGAACGCAGCCGCTGGATGAGGGCGAAGGTCTCCGCCTCGTTGGGCACCGCCTCCCAACTGGGCAGGTTTTCCATGCCCAGCGTGATCCCGTGCCGTTCCAGCACGGGGAGGAGCTGGACCAGGCATTCCTCGAGCCAGGCGAGGTGCGCGGGGCGCGCTTGTCGCGTTCGGTCTGCAGGCGCAGCTTGGCCCGTTCGTAGGCGGGGGAGTAGAGCTGGCCGGCGGCGGTCATCTGCACCAGTTCGTCGGTCCGCGTCGCGACCTCGGCATAGCCGCAGTGGGTCACCACCACCCGCGCGCGATTTCCGCCGCGAACTCGATGGTGCGGGCGGTGTGCTGGACGGCCAGGGCGCGGATGCGGGGTCGCGGCTGGCGAAGGTGTAAAGCTCCGGATGGCCGCGGGGCGCGCCCATGGGGACGGGGCAGAAATTGTGGACGCTGTTGACCCTGACCGCGCCTTCGGCGACGCGGCGCTTGACCCCCTCGACCAGGTCGAGACGGGTGTCGTATCCCAGCTCCACCGACGTGAAGCCCATGGCGAGGATCTCGTCGATCATCGCGGCTCCGTCGGTGTGGCGGCCGGCGTTCCAGCGGGTGGTGAGGGCTATGTCCATGGGGATAAAAAATGCGCGCCGCGAGGGAGGCTCGACGGCGCGCGGCAGTTCAAACAGTCCCGGTCGCCCGGGTGCGATTTGAAGGGTCAGGAGGGCAGCGCGTAGGCCGCCATGCGTGCCGCCTTGTAGAGGCGGGAACGGGCGCGGGCCGACTTGCGGCGTTTCTTTTCGCTCGGTTTCTCGAAGTGCCGCTTGGCGCGGACTTCCCGCATTGTGCCTTCCTTGTCGAGTTTCTTCTTGAGGCGGCGCAGGGCGCGGTCGACCGATTCACCTTTTTTGAGACGAACTTCCGTCACGTGATGTATTACTCCCTTCTACAGTTGATGTCGGATGAAGAGGGAGCGGTGTTAGTGGTCGTGCCGGGGGTTGTCAACACGCGAAAAAGGCGAGTTTCGGGGGCTCCGGCGGCCCCGGAGGCCGCGGCTGCACGCCGATTTTGGCGCGGCCGCAGCCGCCATGGCCCGGGAGGTCAGTCCCGGCGGCTGCCGCCAAGCAGCCCCGCCCGGAACAGGTGGTACAGCAGGGTCAGGACGGCGGAAAAGGCCGCGGCCAGATAGGTCAGGAACGCGGCGTCGAGGACTTTTCCGGCGTCCTCGCTCTCGGACGGGCTGACGATCCCGCTGGAGACCATCAGGCGCTTGGCCCGGGCGCTGGCGTCGTATTCGACCGGCAGGGTGATCAGCGAGAAGATCACCGTGAGGGCGAACAGGCCGATGCCGGCGAGCATGAGGGGGTAGCCGATTCCGCTTCTGGTGCCGGCGGACATGAGCATCCCGATCATGAGGATGGGCATGGAGAGCTGGCTGCCGATGTTGCAGGCGGGCACGAGGGTCGAGCGCAGGTGCAGCGGCAGGTAGTGTTCGGCGTGCTGGATGGCGTGCCCGGCCTCGTGGCAGGCCACCCCGATCGCCGCCATGGAGTTGGACCCGTAAACCTCCGGCGAGAGGCGGAGGGTGCGGGCGGCGGGGTCGTAATGGTCGCCCAGGAAGCCCCGGGTGGGCTCGATGGTGACGTCGTTGATGCCGTTTTGCAGCAGCAGGCGGTGGGCCGCCTGGGCCCCGGTGAGGTGGCCGCGGGTCGGGATCCGCGAATATTTCGCGAAGCGCGAGCGGGTGAGGAAACTCGCGTACCCGGCGAAGAGCAGCGCGGGGGCGAGGATGATGAAGTACAGGGGGTCGAAGAACATGGTGGAATCTCCTTTTCGCGAAACAACATGCCACGGACCTTCCGGAAAACAAATAGCCAAAAGGCAAGGGACCGATAGCCAATAGCCAATAGCCGATATCCGATAGCCAATAGCCGATAGCCGATAGCCAATATCCGATAGCCCATATCCGATAGCCCATCGGCAATTGTCCATTGGCTATCGGCTTTTGGCAATCGGCTATGCCCCCGCCGGCGGCGCGTCGGAATCCGGCCGGTCGGAGCTGAAGACGGTGGTGGAGTGGGGCGGGGCGTGGAAGACGTTGGGCGGATTGAAGACCGGGCCGTTGCCCTCCCAGGTCTTCAGTCGCATCTTCCAGGACCGTTTGCCGGGCAGGGGCAGGTGGAATTCCACCGGTTTGTCGTGGGCGTTGAAGACCAGAAACAGGTCCTGCGCGGCCTGGCTCATGCGGTCGAAGGCGCGGCCGTTGAGGTGGCAGCCCACGGCCTTGCCGTGCGCCCAGTCGGGGTCTCCGCCGCCGGGGCCGTTCCAGTGGAGCGGCGTGTTGGGGTCGTGCGGCCCCGCGGTCTTGGGGAAGGTCGGCCAGCGCAGCACCGGTTCCGCGGCGCGGAGGCGGATGAGTTCCTTCACGAACTCCACCAGGTCGGCGTTTTCCCGGAGCAGGGACCAGTCGACGAAGGAGATGTCGTTGTCCTGGCAGTAGGAGTTGTTGTTGCCGAGCTGGGTGCGGCCGAACTCGTCCCCGCCGAGGATCATGGGGATGCCCTGCGAGAGGAAGACGGTGGCGAGCAGGTTCTTGATCTGCTGCTTGCGCAGGGCGCGGATGGCGGGGTCCGGGGTCGGGCCTTCCACGCCGTGGTTGAAGCTGTGGTTGTTGTTCTCGCCGTCGCGGTTCTGCTCGGTGTTGGCGAGGTTGTTCTTCAGGTTGTAGCTGACGAGGTCCATGAGGGTGAAGCCGTCGTGGCAGCAGACGAAGTTGACCGACTTGCGCGGGGTCTGGCCGGGGCGGTCGTAGAGGTCGCCGCTGCCGGTGAGGCGGGTGGCGAACTTGGAGAGCATGCCGGGATCGCCCTTCCAGAAGGCGCGCACCTCGTCGCGGAACTTGCCGTTCCATTCGGGCCAGGCGGGCGAGGGGAAGGAGCCCACCTGGTAGCCGCCGGCGGCGTCCCACGCCTCGGCGATGAGCTTGCATCGCGCAGGACGGGGTCCTCGGTGATGCGTTCGATGAGCGGCGGGCGCGGCAGGAAGGCGCCGTCGGTCCCGCGCGTGAGCACGGTGGCGAGGTCGAAGCGGAAGCCGTCGATGTGGAATTCCGTGACCCAGTGGCGCAGGCTCTCGACGATGAAGTCGGAGACGACGGGATGGTTGGCGTTCACGGTGTTGCCGCAGCCGCTGTAGTTGCGGTAGCCGCCCTGCTCGTCGAGCATGTACCAGACCTCGGGGTCGAGGCCGCGGAAGGAGGTCACCGGCCCGCCCTTTCCCCTCGCTGGTGTGGTTGTAGACGACGTCGAGGATGACCTCGATCCCGGCGGCGTGGAAGGCCCGGACCAGCGCCTTGAATTCATTGACCTGGTCCGCCGGCCGCGCGCGTGGGCGTACCGGGACATGGGGGCGAAGAAGCCGGCGGTGCTGTAGCCCCAGAAATTGCGGAGCGAGGCGCGGGCGTCGTTGGCCAGGAAGTATTCCAGCTCGTTGAACTCGAACATGGGCAGCAGCTCCACCGCGTTGACGCCGAGGTCGCGGAGGTAGGGGATCTTGTCCGCGAGGCCGCGGTAGGTGCCGGGGTGGGCGGTGCCGCTGGAGGTTCCGGCGGTATAGCCGCGCACGTGCAGCTCGTAGATGACCAGGTCGCGCTGCGGAATGCGCGGGGGGGCGTCCTTGCCCCAGTTGAAGGTGTCCTCGATGACAACGCCCTTGGGGAACGCGGCGCCGCACTTGGGCGGGAAGCCGCGGTGGAGGGAGGAGGTGTCTCCCCACCGGGCGTGTCCGGCGACGGCGCGGGCGTAGGGGTCGAGCACCCACTGGTGCGGATCGTGTCCCGGGCCCTCGATGCGGTAGGCGTAGAGGTGCCCGGGGCGGGCCTTGGGCACCAGGATGCTCCAGGCGTCGCCGTGGCGGTGGGTGGCGGCTTCCAGCGCGTATTCCCGCCAGGGGTGGCGTCCGCGGCTTTTTCGAAGAGCATCAGGGTGATGCGGGTGGCGCTGCGGCAGGGGAGGGCGAAGCGCACGCCCTCGCGGCAGGCCAGGCGCCGAAGAGGCTGGCGGGGCGGAGAAGCTGGTTGAAGGGAAGGGAGGCGGGGAACTCATGATGGGGAGGGGTGGGAAAGGATCGGATCCCGCTCGATGAGGAGGATCCAGCGGCGGAGATCGTCGGTGAGCGGATGCGCGCCGAGGAGGCTGTCCAGATCGGCGAAGCCCGGGCGGCGCGCTCGCGGTGTCCGGCGGGGAGGGAGGGGTCGCGCGATTCGTTCCGGAGCCGCCGGCGCAGGTGCAGGGCGTAGCGGTGGAGGCGGTCGAAGCCCTCCGCGGCCACGTCGGGCGGCGGCCCGCGCCAGGGCGCGGTGGGCGCGGCTCCAGATCCACCAGGCGGCGGCGAGGCAGGCGACGGGGATGAGGAGGTGCATGGGGTCAGGCGCGGGTGGCGGCCGCGAGGGCGGACCACGCGATATCGCGGGCGGTTTGCGGAAAATCAAGGTGATAGGCGAGGAAGCGTCCCAGCACGACGTGCAGTTCGCGGTCCTGTCCGGCATGCGTGCGCAGGAGGCGAGGGAATCCGGCGACGCGGCCTGCTGCAGGCGTCGCAGGAGGGCCACGGCCGCGCCGGAAATGGCGTGGCCGGAGTCGCCCGCCTCCAGGCACGCCGCGCAGAGCAGGCCGCCGCGCGGGGAGGAGAAGCCCAGGCCGGCCTCGCGGAGCAGGGGGGCGGAACAGTGGACGCAGGCGGTTCCGAGCTGCGGCTCGATGCCGAGCTCGGCGCACATGCGCAGCTCGGCCCAGTGCTGGACCATGGCGGTGGGCAGGCCTTTTTCGAGGGCGTCGAGCGCCCGGGTGAAGTCGGCGAAGAGCGGCGGCGCGGCGGCCAGGGGGGGGCTGCAGCGCAGCAGGATGGAGGCCAGCGACGAGGCGGCGACATGGGCGCGCCAGTCGGAGCGCAGCCGCAGCCGGGGGGCCAGCAGGGAGCACTCCTTGGCGATGTGCAGGTCGTCGTGTTCGCGCGAGTAGAAGAGCAGCTCGCTGGTGCCGTGCAGATCGTACTGGCCGAGGAACGGGCTGCGGGGGCGCAGCGCGCCCTTGATGAGGGTGGCGACGCGCCCGTGGGCGCGGGTGAACCAGTGCACGATCCGCGAGGTGTTGGAGACCTCGTACCAGACCAGCGGGACGGCCTCGGTCTTCTCGATCATGCCGCTTCGGCGGGCTTCGGCAGGATGCGCAGGCGCAGGATCTGCCGCTCGTTGGCGGAATGGACGACGATCTCGAAGTCCGGGCCGGCGACCCGTTCCCTGGGCTTCGGGATGCGCCCCAGGGCGTGGAGCACGAAGCCCCCGGCGGAGTCGTATTCGTCGTGCTCGGGAATGTGGATGCCGAGGGCCTCGTTGACCTCGTCCACGGGCAGGCGGGGGTTGACAAAGGCGGTGCCGTCGCGCTGGTGTTCGATCTCCTTGCGCACGTCCTCGCCCTCGTCCCGGATGTCGCCGACGAGTTCCTCGATGACGTCCTCCATGGTGACGATGCCGGCGGTGCCGCCGAACTCGTCGACGACCACCGCCATGCGGTGGTGGCCCTTGCGGAAGATGTCGAGCAGGTCGGCGATGGAGCCGGATTCGGGGATGAATAGCGTCTCCTGCATCACGCTGCGGACCGGTTCTCCGCCGCGGCCGGCGGAGATCGACTTGAGCAGGTCGCGCACGTGCAGCATGCCGACGATGACGTCCATGCTGTCGTGGTAGACGGGGAAGCGGGTGTGGCCGGTCGTCACCAGTTCGTGCACGGCCGTTTCGATCAGGGTGGTGTCCTCCACGGCCACCACGTCCACGCGGGGGGTCATCACCTCGCGCACGACCGTCTCGGTGAAGTCGAACACGCTGCGGATGATCTCGCGCTCGTCCTCGTCGATGCCGGCGTGGCCGCCCTTCTGGTCGATGAGGGAGAGGATTTCCTCGCGTTCGCTGGGGCGGTAGCGGAGTCCGGTTTTCCCGAGGAACTTCTCCAGGAGCGACTGTTCCAGCAGGGCGACGGGGGCGGTCAGGAAGAAGAGGGGGCGAGTCAGGACGGTGGTGACCCCGAGCAGGCTGGTGGTGATGCGGTCGGCGAAGGCCTCGGAGACGGCGATGGGCAGGATCAGCACCAGGACCAGGAACCCGGTGAAGAGCAGGGCCGCGCCGGCGAGGAAGAGCAGCGGCGAGGGTTCCCGGAGGGGGAGCAGGATGAGGGTGCCCTTGGTGATCGCGGCGATCTGCAGGCCCACGGCGAAGAGCATGTGCAGGGCCTGGAGGCGGGTCCAGCGGGGGGTCCATTCCCGGAGCAGCTTCTCGGAGGCGGGATACTTGCCGGTCAGGCGGTCGAGCCCGGCCGCGCCCGAGATGGTGAAGGACTCGAGGATGGCGGTGAAGAGGCCGGCCAGGACGAGGTAGAACAGGCACTCCAGGATGGCGGACAGGTCGGTCATGCCGTCTTTCCGGAGGAGGCGCGCCGGGCCCGGGTGAGCAGGCCGGACACGAGGCCCTCCGCGTCCGCGGCGCGGATCCAGGCGGCCTCGGTGGAGAGCATGCGGCGCTTGCGGGCGGGGGTGTCGTCCTCGGCGCCGGCCAGGTGGTGCATGCCGTGGGCGATGTAGCGGGCCAGCTCCCGGTCGGGGCCGGCGCGCAGGCGGCCCTCGTTCCAGGCCTGGTCGAGGTTGACGAGCAGCTCGCCGGTGTGGCCGGCGGCGCCGGGGATCGGGGGGTAGCAGAAGCTGATCACGTCGGTGATCCGGTCGCGCCCGAAATGGGCGAGGTTGAGGGCGCGGATGCGGTCATCGTCGAGCCAGGCCAGGGAGAGAAGTTCCAGATGAAGTCCCGGGCACAGCGCCTCAACCCTCGGCCGGAGGAACGCGCACAGTTTCCGTACTCCGCCCGGCGCGGCGCGATACCGTGTCTGCCGGTTGGTCAGGGCGATTTTCACGGGGGTAGGCGATACGGGGGTGGAGCATGTTGTTCAACGAGAAAATGAACGAGCGGCGCACGGCGGCCAGTTGCGCCAGGGTGATGCCGCAGTCGTCCAACTGGCCGTCCCGGACCTTCTCCTCCACCAGTTCGTTGACCATGCGCTCGATGTTGCCCGGGGAGGGTTTCTGGACGGAGCGGGACGCGGCCTCGATGGTGTCGGCCAGGAGCAGGATGCCCATCTCGACGGTCTGGGGCTTGGGGCCGGGGTAGCGGAACTGCTCCTCGTCCACCACGCCCGCGGGCGCCCCGCGCGGATCCGGCGGCAGCTCCTTCAACTGCTCCAGGGCGCGGTGGTAGAAGTAGCTGACCAGGGAGGTGCCGTGGTGCTGCTGGATGCCGTCGAGGACGACCTGCGGCAGCTTGTGGCGCAGCCCCAGGCCGAGGCCCTCCTTGACGTGCGAAATGATGACCAGGGTGCTCATGCTGGGGGCCAGGTCGTCGTGCGGATTCTCCCGGTACGGCACGTTCTCGATGAAGAAATCGGGCTTGGAGAGCTTGCCCACGTCATGGAAGTACGCCGCCACGCGCACCAGCAGCTCGTTCGCGCCGACCTCCGCCGCCGCCGCCTGGGCCAGGTTGGCGACCATCTGGCTGTGATGATAGGTGCCCGGCGCCTCCAGCGAAAGCCGCTGGAGCAGCGGATGGCTCAGGTCGGTCAGTTGCAGGAGGCGCAGGTCGGAGGTCACCCGGAAGGCGGATTCGAACAGCGGCACGAACTGGATGGCGAGATAGGAGATCACCACCCCGCTGGCGAAGGCGACGCCGGCCTGGGCGGGCAGGGTGGAGATCTCCTGCTGGTTGAGCAGGCCCACGCACACCGCGTAGACCGCCTGCGCCGCCCCGATGTACAGGCCGCTGCGGATCGCGGAGGTGCGGCGCTGCAGGTTGCTGCCGGTCAGGCAGGCGATGGAGGTCACCACCATGCCGAGGGCCAGGATGGGCAGGTTGTAGTCCAGCATCACCGCCAGGCAGGCGCTGGTCCAGAAGCCCGCCGCCACCGCCAGCACCCCGGGCGAGAGGACCGCCAGCAGCAGGGGGGCCAGCGCAAAGGGCAGGGTGAACTGGACCATCGAGACGGAGATGAAGCTGGTGAGCTTGCCGAGGATCAGCAGGCCGTTGGCGAGCACCAGGGCCAGGGCGGAGACGACGCCCGCCATCAGGATGCGGGAAGGCCGGCCGATCATCGGGGAACGCAGGACCACGAGGATGCCCCCGAGGGCGAACAGGACCGCCGCCAGGAGCATGCCTTTCCCGACCAGTCCGAGCGCCGACGACATCACATCCATGGACTTGTCGACCGCCTGCGAGTGGGCCTGCAGCATCTCCAGGGTCGCCTCGCTCACCCGTTCCCCCGCCTCGACCAGGATGGATCCCCGGCGGTTGGTCACCCCGGACCGGCTCCACCGCCTTGGCGGGCGCTCTCGATGCGCTCCCGGGTGAGTTCGGGCTCGTAGCGGACGGTGGGTTCGATCACATACCGCAGGAACGCCATCCACAGGTTGGAGGAGGCCGGCAGTTCGTTCATCATCCGCCGGAACGCCTCCATGCGGACCTCGTCCACCGTGGGCAGGTCCGCCAGCGGACGGGGCACCACCCCCTCCGTCCCCGGCAGCAGCAGGGCCACCCGCCCCTGCGCCGCCTTGCCGCCGAACAGGGAGGCCCGGTCGGTCACGCTGACGATCCCGCGGCTGGCCAGCGGCGCGACGGCGGCGTCCAGCGTGGTCCGCGCCGCGTCGACCCGGTTGGACGGGATCGCGTTCAGCACCTGCATCGGTTCAAGCTTGATGCCCAGCTCCCCGAGGCTTTCCGAGCGGCGCCGCCGCCTCCACCGGGGCCATGCCCGCGGCGATGCGGGCGTGCGCCGTCAGATTTCGTCAAAGGTGCGCCCCATGTCGCGCATGCGGATCAATCCCGGATCACCCGGAAGACCGGGGCCACCGAGGCCGCCGCCGCGTCGCGCGCAAGCTGGGTGCGGCGGGGGTCTTCCGCGTCGAAATCCACCTCGGCCAGGATGGACGCCGGCGCGAGCTGGCCCTTGACCAGGGTCGTCGCCGAACCACCCCCAGCGGTGGAGCGGAGGAGCGCGCCCGCCCAGATCGCCAGCGCCACCAGCCAGGTCCGCACGGGAATCCGCACCCGGTGCGGCTGCGGCGGACGACCAGGGGCGAGGAGGTCTTCATCCGCCGGAAACGTCGCCCTTGGAAATCGACTCGTTCATGTGAGGATGGAAAAACCGTGGAAACCGGTCTCTCAGGCGCAGGGGCCTTGGAGGACGAGTGCCGGTGTGCGGCTGCTGGATCGCGAACTTCATGAACGGCCAATATGATTTCCCGGGACGCATCGTCAACGGCCTTTGCGACCATGCCGGAACGGGACGTCCGTTTCCGCTTCCGATGTCGGTCAACTGGAACCGCGAAGGCCGGGATATATCAACCCCACCATGAAACACGCGCTACTGCTCCTCGCCGTCTGGATGCCCGCGTCCCTCTGCGCCGGGAACGCCCCCCAACATCATCGTCTTCCTGCTGGCGGACGACCTTGGCCAGCGCGACCTCGGGTGCTACGGGTCCCGCTTCTACGAGACGCCAACCTGGACCGGCTGGCCGCCGAGGGCGCGCGTTTCACCGACGCCTACGCCGCCTGCCCGGTCTGTTCGCCGACCCGTGCCAGCATCCTGACCGGGCAGTGGCCGCAGCGGACCGGCGTCACCGACTACATTGGCGCACCATTCCGCCCGGAGGATTGGAAGCGCAACACGCCATCTCTGCCCGCGCCCTACGCCGACCGCCTGGCGCTCGACGCCCCCACGCTGGCCAAGGGCCTCAAGTCGGCCGGCTATGCCACCTTCTTCGCCGGCAAATGGCACCTCGGCCCGGAAGGGTACTGGCCGGAGAACCAGGGCTTCGACATCAACAAGGGCGGCACCGACAGGGGCGGACCCTACGGCGGGGGGGCCTATTTTTCTCCCTACGCCAATCCCCGCCTGAGCGACGGTCCGCCGGGGGAGCACCTGCCCGACCGCCTGGCGGCGGAAACGGAGGCCTTCATGACGGCCAACCGCGACAAACCCTTCTTCGCCTGTCTGGCATTCTATGACGTGCACACGCCGTTGATGGCGCGGGACGACCTGCGCCGGAAATACGAAGAGAAGCGCCGCCCTCGGGACGGTCACCCGATGGGGTCGCGAAGAGCCGCGCGACGTCCGCCTCTCGCAGGATCACGCGGTGTATGCCGCCATGGTGGACGCGATGGACCAGGCGGTCGGACGCGTGCTGCGCAAGATCGACGACCTGGGACTGCGCGAAAACACGCTCGTCATCTTCACCAGCGACAACGGCGGGCTTTCCACCAGCGAGGGGTGGCCGACCTCGAACCTGCCCCTGCGCGCGGGCAAGGGCTGGATGCTCAGGGCGGCATCCGGGAGCCGCTGATCGTGCGCTGGCCGGCTGCGGCCCCGCCGCGCGTGGTCGCCACGCCGGTCTCCAGCCCCGGACTTCATGCCCACGCTGCTGGAAGCCGCCCGGACGCGGTTGCCCGGAAGATCCGACGGGCGCAGCCTGCTGCCGCTTCTGAGCGGGGAGGCGTCCCCGGAGCGCGCGCTCTTCTGGCACTACCCGCACTACGGCAACCAGGGTGGTGCGCCCGCGGCGGCGATCCGTCGCGGCGACTGGAAGCTGGTCGAATGGCTGGAGGACGGACGTCTCGAACTCTTCCGGCTTTCCTCCGATCCCGGTGAAACCACCGACCTGGCCGGGAGCGAACCCGCACGGGTGACCGCCCTGCGCGATGAATTGCACGCCTGGCAGAAAGAGGTGGGCGCCCGCTTTCCCACGCCCAATCCGGCGTATCGTCCCGACGCGCCAAACGGGCGCGGGGCGAAACGCACACCCGACCCCCTGGAGGCCCGTCCGTGAAAATCGTCCCTCTTCCCTTCCTCGCCGCCGCCGTTTTCGCCGCAGCCGCAGCCGCCCCGGCCCAGGTTCCCGCCCGGCCCAACATCCTCTTCATCCTGACCGACGACCAGGCGGTGGACACCCTCGCGGCGCTGGGCGAGGCCATCCCCGGCGCGGTCACCGTGCAGACGCCGAACCTCGACCGGCTGGCCCGCTCCGGCACCGCCTTCCGCAACGCCGTCAACATGGGCGCCTGGAACGGGGCGGTCTGCGTCGCCAGCCGCTCGATGCTCAACACCGGCCGGTTCCTCTGGCCGGCCGAGGCCGCCGAGAAGGCGAAATACCAATCCGAGGTCAAGGACGGCCGCTTCTGGTCCCAGCGCATGCGCGCCGCCGGATACGAGACGTACATGGCCGGCAAGTGGCACGTCGAAACACCCGCCCCGGCGCTGTTCAATCATGTGGGCACGATCCGCGAGGGCATGCCGGCCAGCCGGCCCTCCGCCTATCAACGCCCGCGTGCCGGCGGCGACACCTGGCTGCCCTGGGACGAAAGCCTGGGCGGGTACTGGGCGGGCGGACGCCACTGGTCGGAGGTGCTGGCCGACGAGGCCGCCGGCTTCCTGAAGGCCGCCGCCGGCTCGGACAAGCCCTTCTTCATGTACATCGCCTTCAACGCGCCGCATGATCCGCGGCAGTCGCCCCGGTCCTTCGTGGAGCGTTATCCGGCCGACCAACTCGGCCTGCCGCCCAACTTCCGGCCGCTGCATCCGCTGCACGAGGCGATGGGACTCGGGCCGGCCACCGACAAGGCGTTGCGCGACGAGGCGCTGGCGCCGTTCCCGCGGACGGAGCAGGCCATCCGCGTGCACCGCGGCGAGTATTACGCCCTGGTCACCCACCTGGACGTTCAGATCGGCCGCATCCTCGACACCCTGCGCGAGCAGGGCCTCGCCGAAAAGACCGTGGTCATCCTCACCTCCGACCACGGGCTCGCGGTCGGCCGCCACGGCCTCATGGGCAAGCAGAGCCTGTACCAGCACCCGTGCGGGTCCCGTTTCTCATCGCGGGGCCGGGCATCCCCGCCGGCGGTTCGGTCGACGCGCGCATCTACCTGCAGGACGCCATGGCGACGGCGCTTGATCTCGCCGGCGCGGACGCGGGCGGGGTTGATTTCAAGAGCGTCCTGCCCCTGCTGCGGGGCGGCGGACGGAATCCTACGACGCGATCTACGGCGCCTACATGGACCGCCGCCAGCGCTCGGTCGTCGCCGACGGCCGCAAGCTGATCCTGTATCCGCTGGCGGGCGCGGTCGAGTTCTTCGATCTCGCCGCCGATCCCCTGGAACTGAACGACTGAAACCGGGCGCGCCGACACGATGCCGGCGCAGAAGCGGTTGTTCGCGCGCCTGCTCGCCTTGCAGGCGCGGACGGGGGATCCGCTCGATCTCGTGGCGATCTTCCCGCGCCTGAAGTGAGCGGACCATGAAGACGCGCGCGCATTCATGGCTGCCGGGACTCCTGTTGATCGCGGGTTGCACCACCACGCCGCCTCCGGATGCGTATCGGGAGCATCGGGACCGCATGGAGTACGACGGCGGGGTGCATGTGCTGACTCTCTGGATGCCCGCGTGGGAATCGGGGCGGGAGGCCGCTCCCGGACGGGGGCCGTCCGGGCTGGCGCGCCAACTGATGGACCAGGCGTGGGTGCGCTTTCTGGCGATCCGCCAGCGCGCCGACGCGGCGAATCCCGCCGGAGAGCTGGCCCGGCTGCTGGAATCGCAAGGGCGGGGCGATGCCGGTCTCGGACGACCTGTTCGCCCTGTTGAAGCGCACCCTGGAAACCGATCTGCAAGTGCCGGGCAACGGTGTGTTCGGCACGCGGCGGCCACGCCTTTTCCCCGCCTCGGGCACGGTGCTGTTCCCGGAGAACGCGCCGGCGCCCGACCTGGGGGTTGTCGCGGCCGGCCAGGCGCTGGATGAAATGGTCGCCCTGCTGGAGCGCGCGGGATCGCCGCACGCATTGGCGGAGGGACCGGGGCTCTGGCGCGCGGGTTCCGCCCCTCCGGGAAAGCCCGGCTGGATGATCCGGCCGTTTTCCGGCCAGGCCCCGGTCCTGCTGCCCGCGCACCGGGCGCTGGCGGTGCGGAGTGCGACCCGGGCGGGGAGTTTCCGCCCACGCGCTGCCAGGTGCTGGCGGCCTCCGCCGCCGAGGCGAACGCGGTAGCCGGCGCGTTGTGCCGGGCCGAGCCGGGGCTGGTGCGGAGCTGGATGCGGACGCGCACGGGCCTGGAGGCTCGTTACGAGATGCCGGGCGAGACCGGCGCCCTGGAGATCCTGGAGACGCCCGGTTTCAGCGCGCTCCTGCGGCCGGGCGGGTAGTCAACGCCACATGCCGTGGTCCTTGAGCGCCTGCTCGAAGGTCCCGCGCGTGATGAGCACGCCTCCGGTGAAGCGCTGAAGGGGCGGTTCGACACCCTGGGTGACCCATTTGAACACCGCCGCGGCGGTATCGTGGCCGTGCAGGTTGGCCTCCATGAGCACCGACCCGAAAAGGGCGTGGGGGGGGCTTCTTGAGTTCGTCGATGCAGTCCGTCCCGTTGATCCCGATCGCGATGGCGGTTTCATGGGTGAAGCCGCGGCCCTCCAGCGCGCGCACGGCCCCGAGCGCGGCGGTGTCGTTCATGCCCGCCGCGAGCCAGCGCTTCACGCCGGCGTGCTGCACCAGGAGCGTGTTGGTGGCGTCGAGGGAACCCGGCACGTCGGTCGTTTTCTGCGGCGTCTTGTGGATGCGTTCGAGGGGGAAGCCGTTGGCGACAAGCTTCTCGATGATGCCCTCGGTGCGCTCCCGCGCGGTGTCGAGTTCCTCGAAGGTGACGATGCAGGCCGCGGTTTCCTCCACCGGCCAGCCGCGGCGCTTGAACTCGTCGAAGAGCGACTGGCCGAAACGTGCCCGACCTCGCGGGCGGCCACGCCGAGATGGTGGACGTTGGTCATGATGGAGCCGTCGGCGGCGAGGAACTGGTCGTCCACCGTCATGAACTTCATCCTGGCGGCGCGCGCCTTGGCGGTGATGGCGGGGCCGAGTCGGACCTCGGGGTGCAGATCACGAAACCCTTGACCCCCTGGGCGTTGAGGTTGTCGATCGCCGTCAGCGCCTTCTCCGCGTCGGTGACGCCCAGCTTGACGACCTCGAATCCCAGCTCCCGGCCGGCCTGGTCGGCAACCGCCACTCGGTCTGGAACCAGGGCTCCTCCGGCTGCTTGACCAGGAAGCCGATCTTGACGGCGGAGGGTTGTCCGCAGGATCCGGCGAGCAGGGCGAGCAGCGGCAGGACGGGCAGGAGGGTGCGCATGGGGGCTCCGGGTGGGGGTTCCGCCCACGCATAACCGGGACGCGGGGCGGCGGGCAAGACGGAAGATTTCAGCGTTTTTCCGTCGCGTCCCCCGGGCCGTCGGACTGCCAGGGCGGACGCGGGCGTTCAGGAAGTGATTCGGCGAGATGTTCTGCACGCGCTTGAAGGTGCGCGAAAAATGGAAGGCGTCGGCGAAGCCCAGCTCGTCCGCGACCTGCTTGACCAGCATGCCGGAGTGCAGCAGGCGGTCGGCCGCGTGGTTCATCTTCAGGCGCATGAGCATCTGGTAGGGTCTGGTGGTCGAAGCGCTGGAACAGCCGGCAGAGGTAGGCGGTGTCGACATGGCACGCCGCGGCGATCTCCTCCTGCGACGACACGGCCAGGTAGTGGCCGGCGATGTGCTGGCGGCAGCGCTGGTAGGTGTCGAACGCCCCGGCCTTGCCCGCGCCGCCGGGCAGGGCGGTCTCGGCGATCTTGAACAGCAGGTAGGTGAGGAGCGTGGCGCAGATGGGTTTGCTGAAACGGGAACCCTGCAGGCCGTTGGCGATCAGGGTGTCGAAGATTTCGCACACCTCGTTGGGCCGGGACACCTGCGCGAACACGCCGGGCCGCAACGCGGTCTGTTCCAGCAGCCGCAGCCCGGGCGCGCCGGTGAAATCCACGAAGTACTTCACCATGCGGTTGCGCGGATCGGTGGTGATCCGGTGCGCCACGCGCGGCCCGTAGGTGAAGAGGCAGCCGGCCGTCAGCGGGTGCTCCCTCCCGCCGATCCGGACCTCCCCCCGGCCGCGCGCGACGAACTCCACCGACAAGAACGGGAAGCCGCGGCGGTTGATCTCGTAATCCGGCGAGCACTGCTCCACCCCGCCGGACACCACCGTGAGGGGGCCGCGCGGGGAGGGCTTCAGATCCAGATAGAAGCGGCGCGCATGGGAAATCTGCGCGGAGAAGAAGGAGGGTTCGGCGGAGTCCGGCATGCGGGCAGCCTGCCCGGGCCGGCCTCCCCGGGCAAGTCAATTTTGGACATGCTCTGGAAAACATCATCCATTGCCCCCGGCGGGACCTTCCAGTATGTTGCGTCCCATCTTCAAACCCACCCCGTACCCAACCCCGGAGATTCCCATGAGCAGCAAGAAGTCCGCCGCGTCCCGCAAAGCCCCGTCCGCGCAGCCCGCGAAGGACGCCCTGATCCTCGTCGCCGGCGCCGGCGGCTTCATCGGCGGATCCCTCGTGCGCTACTTCCAGGCGAAGGGATTCACCAACATCCGCGCCGTGGACCGCAAGCCGGTGCCGCAATGGTACCAGGTGGTCCCGGGCGTCGAAAACCTCTGCCTGGACCTCTCGGACGAGGGCAACTGCAAGAAGGCCGCCGCCGGCGCGGTGGAAATCTACAACCTGGCCGCCGACATGGGCGGGATGGGCTTCATCGAGCGCTTCCGCATCATGTGCCTGCGCAGCATCCTCATCAACACCCACCTGCTGGAGGCCGCCTACAACGCCGGCTGCCAGCGCTACTTCTACGCCTCCTCCGCCTGCGCGTACAACACGAAGCTGCAGGAAGACCCCAACTGCCGCGCGTTGAAGGAATCCGACGCCTATCCCGCCTATGCCGAGCGCGGCTACGGCTGGGAGAAGCTGATGTCCGAGATGTTCTGCCAGAATACCCTGGGAGCGCGGCATGAAGACCTCATCGCCCGCTTCCACAACGTGTACGGCCCCTGGGGCACCTGGGACGGCGGCCGCGAAAAGGCTCCCGCCGCGATGTGCCGCAAGGTCATCGACGCCAAGGCCCGCGACACCGGCACCATCGAGATCTGGGGCGACGGCACCCAGGCCCGCAGCTTCATGTACATCGACGACTGCGTCAAGGGCATCGACATGATCACCCATTGCGACGACCTGATCGCCACCCCCATCAACCTGGGCAGCAGCGAAATGATCTCGATCAACACGCTCGCCTCCATCGCCGAAAAGTGCGCCGGCACGAAGCTCAAGCGCCAGTACAAGCTCGACGCCCCCAAGGGGGTCGCCGGCCGCAACAGCGACAACACCTTCATCAAGAAAGTGCTCAAGTGGGAGCCCTCCACCCCCATCAGCAAGGGACTGGCCGCCACCTACCAGTGGATCGAACGGCAGTACAACGACCGCAAGGCCGGCAAGCGCACCGTCGAAGACCACGCCTGATCCGGTCCGCGCCGTGCCGCCCGTTCCCCTCCACCCCATCGGCCGGGTCATCGGCCGCATGCCCTACCGCATGGCGTTCGCCGGGGGCTGGATCGACCAGCCCTTCGTCTCCCGCCTGAACCCGGACCCCCCGGGCTCGATGGTCACCGTGATGATCGAGCCCGAGGTCCGCTTCATGGACCGCGCCGGCATGGCCACCGGCACCCGCCAGGTGGCGCTGCGGCTGTGGAAGGGCCGGGTGCCCAAGGGGGATCCGGCCCGGCGCGTGCGCGAACTGTACGCCGAGGAGAACCGTCATCTCGCCGACCCCTCGGGCTCGCAGGACATGATCGGCCTGCTCTACCCCGGGATCAACCGGCTGGATTACGACTCCCGCCACGAGGGCGGATACTTCCCCGTCCACATCGAGTCCCACCGCGACCCGAAAACCGCCCGCTGGCTGGAAAAGGTCGTGCACATGATCCCGCTGGCCCCCCGCCCGCCTGGCTACAGCCCGCTCGGCGAAAAGCACCTCGATCCCAAATGGGTGCGCTGCCTGGCCGGTCGGGCCGGGATTGCTACGACGCCATCCTCGCCCGCGACACCGCCGCCCTCGGCGGCGTCCATGAACGAGTGCATGGCCTGCTGGGAAAGGATGCTGCCGCACGTCGTCCGCCATCCCACCATCACCATGGACCTCGCCGGCCTGCTCCGGCATTACCAGCGAGTACGACGGCGCGATGTTCTCCGGTTGCGGCGGCGGCTACCTCTACGTCGTGTCCAAAACCCCGTCCCCGGGGCGTTCAACGTGAAGGTGCGCGTGTGATGAAAACCTGGTGGTGAGAGGATCCTTCGACGACGTGCGCTCCCTGGACATCCGCTTCCTGGAGGAGGCCGCGAAGACCGGCCCGGTGCACGTCCTGCTCGACCCCGAGGCGCCGAAGTTCTCCTCGCGGAACGCCGCTACTTCGTCGAGGCCGTCCGCTATCGTCTCCCGACTGACCGTGCTGGATCCCGGACTGCCCCCGACGTCCTGCCCGACAACATTGCCGCCGGCGCCTGGGCGATGGACGCCGCCTCGTTCTCCCCGCCCGCGCGGCCTTCTGCACGGCGCGCGGCATCGAATGCCGCGTCATCACCCCGGATCAGCTCGCGGGCTTCCTCGAGCTCGCGCCGCTGCCGCACACCCCCGGCCGCAAGAAGGTCCTGGTCACGGGCTGCTACGACTGGTTCCACTCCGGCCACGTCCGCTTCTGCGAGGAGGTGTCGGAGCTTGGCGAACTCCACGTCGTCGTCGGCAACGACGCCAACGTCCGCCACCTCAAGGGCGAGGGCAAACCCATGTTCCGCGAGGAGGAGCGCCGCTATGTCGTCGGCTCCATCCGCTACGTCACCCAGTGCCACGTCTCCACCGGCATGGGCTGGCTGGACGCCGAACCCGAGATCCGCCGGCTCAAGCCCGACATCTACGCCGTGAACGAGGACGGGGACAAACCCGAGAAGCGCGAGTTCTGCGCAAGGAACGGCCTCGAGTACGTGGTGCTCAAGCGCACCTCTGAAGGAAGGACTCACCGCCCGCTCCAGCACCAGCCTGCGCGATTCTGAGCGCGGCCCGGTCTACTTCCCGGCGCCGTGGATGCGCACCCACTCGATGCGGTTGAACCCCGGCGGGCCCGCGTCCGGATGGTCCTCGGATTTTGCGCTGTTGGGCATCTTGCCCACCCGCAGGAGGGCGGGCTGCCCCGGGAACTTCGCCCGCGGGAAGGTCCCGAGTTCCTCTCCAGCCCGCCCAGCGCGGGGCCGCCGGCCGCCACCCGGACGCTGTCCTTGTCCCACTGGATCAGCAGCTCGACCGGCTCGCGGTTGGAAATCGTCGCCGGCATCTGCTCGTCGCCGTTCGCGGACAAGGCCAGCCGGCCGTCCTTGCGGATGCCCGTCCGGAGGGTCTTGCCGTCCGGCCACACCACCGCCAGACCCGGCCCCCACTGCTGCCCCTCGTCCTTGCCATCCTGCCAGATCCGCGCGCTGACCGCGCCCGCGCCGGAGGGCAGGGGACGCTCGATGAAGGCGTGCACGTTCGCCGGCGCGATGATGACCAGCCCGGCGTCCGCCCGGATGTCCTCCTTCTTCACCCGGGCCGAGGCCACGGTCTTCCACGCCGCGTCGGCCGCGGGGGTGAAGGCGTCCTCGAACACCACCTCGCCCGGACCCGCCGCCGCCGGCGACGCCGCGAGGTCGCGCGCGGTCTCGTCCAGGATCAGGGCCACGCCCTTCTGCCCCTTGATGACGACCGGCAGGGCGGGGTCGAGCACGGCCTCGCGCTGTCCCAGCTCGGCGATCGGCGGCGCGTAGAACCTCGCCTTCGCGGGATCGAGGCCGAGGGCCTTCCAGTCGATCGTCAGCGCCGCCCGGGTGTTCGATCCGCCAAAATTCGCGACCGCGACCAGCGCCGCCCCCTTCTTCCGCCAGACCGACGCCTTGACCAGCGGGTCGGCGGTCCGGACCGGGCACTCGTCCCCGCCCCACCAGCCGGTGAACTCCGCGTCCTTCACGCCGAAGTCGTCCCAGAGCTTCCACACCGACTGCGGATTGCCGCCCCAGCCGAGCCGCCCGGTGCAGCCGAACACCAGCCCCAGGCCGGGATTGCCGCCGCCCTCCAGCATCTCCCCCATCAGCCCGTACGGGATGCCGCTGATGGCCACCAGGAAGTGCTCCGGCGGCGGCCCGCTGTAGTGATGCCCCTCGCCGAACCACAGGCGGTCCACGAACGGCATCGAGTCCATGAAGATGTTCGCGCAGTGCGCCCACTTGGGCCAGCCGTGGAACTCGTTCCACGAGTGCAGGTCGATCCGCCCGCCGCGCGGGCAATGGCGGTCCAGCACCTTGCGGGCCCGCAGCATGATGGTGCGGTCGTATGCGATGTCGTCGAGATAGATGCCGTCGCAGCCCGCGTTCTCGCACAGGAATTTCAGACCCTCGATGTAGTAGTTGTGGAACCGGCTCATCGGCTGCGTGAGGATGCTCACGTCCTGCACCCGCGGCTCGTACCAGGCCTGCCAGTAGTCGCGGTCGAGGTGCTCCTCGCCCCACGGGTGGCCCCCGCCCTCGCCGTGCATGAGCAGTTCGTCGCCCATGCTGCGGAAGGCGAAGATCTCCGGCGCCCAGTTCGAGAGTTCGCGCACCGTGTAGTAGTATTTCACGCGCAGGCCGAGATCGTGCGCCGCCTTGCTGAACGCGGCCATCTGCGGCCAGGTCACGAACGGGTAGTTGATGTAGGGGTTGAGCCAGTGGCCCTGGTGGATGTTGATCAGGTTGGCGGTGGCCTTCTTCGCGTTCTCCAGGTACTTGGCGTAGTCGGTCGGCACCCCGCTGGTGTGGAAGTAGCGCTCGCCCCACTGCTCCGCCGTCTTCAGCGGGTGGAACGGCGTCACCAGCAGGTCGAAGTCGAAGTGCAGCGGCCGGCCCGGCTCGAGCGTCCGCGGACCGCTGAAGCACACCAGGCGGTTCTCCGCCCAGCTCATCCCGCCGACCCCGCCGCCGCTCCAGGAGGGCGGATCGTTCAACGGCCGGCGGGTGTAGTGAATGTTCACCCCGGGGCGCACATAGTTTTCCGCCTTCAGCACGATGCGCAGCCCGCCGTTCACCGCGCCCAGCCACACGCTGTCCTGATGCTTGTTGGCGACGTCCCACTTCCAGTCGAAGGCCGCCGGCGCGGTCCCGGCCTCCGTTGCAGGCCGATCATGAGGTTGCGACGATTCCCGGGCGTGCGCCACCACCAGCCGCACGTCGGCCACCGGCCGCGCGGCCGGTCCGACGTCGAGCGCGACCCGGTAGTACAGCGACCCGTCGAACTCCATCCGCCCGGTGAGCGCGGCCTTGAACGCCCCCGCCGTCCAGTCCGACTTCCATTCCGCGACCCCCGGGGCGGTGCGGGTGAAGGCGAATCCGCCCGCCGCCGGCCGCAGCACCGTGCCGTCCGCCAGGACCAGCTCCAGCGTCATCGGCTGGCGCAGCAACTCCAGCGCCGGCGCGGCGCCGATGCGCGTCACCGACTTGTTGTAGAAGCTGCTGATGCGGACGGGCAGGCCGTTTTCGCCCAGCTCCACCTCGCGGCCCAGGCAGGCGATCACCCGCCCGTCGATCTTCAGCGGCGTGTATCCCTGTGCCGGCTCGTCGTCGACCGCCGTGGTCGATCGGAACTGGCAGCGCAGCCGCGAGAGGCTCTGCGGGTCGGTGTCCTCCTGCGGTGCGGCAGGCTTCGCCACGACCCGGACGGTGAGGGGGATGCTCTGCGGCTGGGTGGTTGCGGCTGCGGTGAAAATTTCGGTGCGGAGCACCCCGGGGCGGCGTTTTCCGGCGCCTGCACCATGCACCAGAACGGCTGGATACGGCCCTTCGGCACGTCGTAGGAACGCGTGAAGGGGCGGCCCTTCCAGTCCACGCCCTGCGTGGTCAGGCAGGTGAAGGCCGGTGCGCCCTTGCCGGCGGTGACGCGGACATCCCGAGGTCGGCCGACGCCGCCCACACCAGGATCTGGAACATCGCCACCCCGCCGGGGCGGACCTCCACCTCGCCGGGTCGCGCCCAGCGCGACTCCTGCGCGAAACCGGCGGGCAGGCGGTCGAGCATGCGCACCGAGGACGCGGCGTCGACGAACGCGACGCGCATCCCGCCCTTCGCGCCCCTCGCCGCGGCGGCGGTTTCGGCCGCGGTGGCGATGACCTCCATCTCGTTCCACCCGTCCATCGCGCTCAGCGCCTCCCAGCGCGCCGGTTTCGCCTCGACGACTCCGGGGCCGGACGCCTTCTTCACCCAATCGGGGTCCGCCTTGTTTTCCGGGGCGCGGTACTTGCTGACCGGGAACGCCCCGCCGGTGATGCTCACCGGCAGGAAGTAGACGGCGTATTCGCCCGGGCCGGCCGACGGCTGGAAGACCACCTCGCCCGATTCCGCGGTGAGCTTCGGGACCAGCACATTGGAGATTTCCTTGCCGGACGGCAGCGCGACCACCAGCACCGCCTTGGCCTCGGGGTTCGCGTCGCGCCGCCGCCAATCCAGGACGGCCCGCGCGGCCTCGCCCGGGGCTTCCACGTTGACGACGATCCGGTGCGTGCCCAGACCGCGGTCCCAGGGCTTCGGCGCGGGCGTCCAGGTGACGGCCCGGGTGAGGAGAGGGAGGAGAAGCACGGAGAGGAATGTGAGTTTTTTCATGATGTTAAGTTTAGTCGTCTGCCGGGGGTGTTTGTTCAGCCGCGTTGTGCACGGTCCGGGGGGAATCAGCGCCGCTGCTTCTCAGAATAGGCCCGCAACCGGTTCCGCTCGTCGTCGGTAAGGCTTTGCAGGCCCGAGGCATTGATCTTGTCCAGCAGCGCGTCGATATCTTCGGGCGGGGGCTTGGAGGGTTTGCGGGAGGGTTTTGCCTGCATGCGGGGCCGCGGGCTCCGCGCAAATTGCGCGCGCAGTACCGCGCCCCATGGCAGGCCCGCGCGGTTGATGCGCACCAGCCAGAGGCAGAGCAGCGTGCACGACAGCAGGATGACAAACCAGAGCGGGCTGGCTGAGACGCGGTCGCGGAAGATCAATGCGGCAACAACCAGACCGGCCGCCGTGCCGGACAGCGTGGCGTCCCGCCGCGCCGGGTCGCAGCAGGATCGGAATCCAAAGGTGGACATGCCCAGAAACAACAGCGCATACAGCCAGGCGGGCAATGGCAGCGGAATCGGAAATGTGATGATGTAGATCCATGGAGAGAGCATCACAAATGCGAAGACCACCGCATTGACCCCGGCCCCCATGCCAAAATAGCTGAAGAACAGGTCTTCCCGGTTGAGGCGCGAGGCGATGAGGTTGCCGCCGACAATCCCCCACTCAAAGATCATGAAAAGGGCGAATGGCCCGCCCGCGGACTCAATGTTTCCCCCGAAGATCAACAACCCGATCGCCAGCCAGAAGAACTCCATCCAGGAGGCATGCACAAGCGAGGAGGTCGCCACGCGGTAAAACTCCGCGCGACCTTTGATGGCATAGGTGCTGAATCGAACCTGATCCCGGAATGTAGGATGGTTGAATCCCATCCAGGTCGTGAAGGCATGGATGGTGATGAGAACAAGGGTAAACATCTCAGGGCGCCTTCTTCACCAGGCGCAGGTGGTCCAGGAACAGCGCCTTGCCGGACTCGCCGCCGCTGAAGGTCATGCTCATGAAGTGGATGTGGTCGAGGTCGATGTTGCGCCCGATCTTGCGGTTCCGCCCGCCGGGCTCGCCGCGGTAGAGGTCGGTCAGGTCGACCTTCACGGTGTTCGCGCCGGGGGCGAGCACGGGCCAGGCGTTGTGGCGGTTCCAGTAGTCCTGGGCCGCGATCCAGGCGTCGTCGCCGATGAGCAGTTCGAGCTGCACCGGCTTGCCGCCCGCGTTGAACACGTCGAACTCCAGCGCGGCGTTCCCGGTCCAGTCCTTGGGGAGGGCGTAGGTGGCGATGAGGTTGCCCGACGCCACCTCCAGCGCGTTTTTCCCGTGCGTCGCGTGTTCGGGCGAGTTTTGACCGGCGGCCCGGTGCGGACTCCTCCAGGGACTTCAGGTCGTCGGGCGACTCGAAGCTGGCCAGGATCCCTTCCCGCCCGTCGCCCGCGGCGGGCGGGGGCGCGGGGGCCGGTCCGGGACCCGGCGCGGCTGCAGCCTCCCCGGCCACCGCCTTGCGATACTCCGCGTCAAACGCCTCCGCGTCCTCCAGCTTCTTCTGGCGGGTCAGTTCCGCCCGCTGTCCGGCGAGCCAGGTCTGGTAGCGCTTGGTGAGCGCCTCCTTCGCGCCCGCCTGCTTGGCGGCGAGCTTGCGGTGCTGGTCGTTGAACTGCCGGACCAGCCGGGCGAGGGCGGCCTGGCCGGCGGCGGGCTCGGGCAGGGGCAGGGAGGAGTCGAAGTCGAAGCGCGCGATCTCCGCCTTGACCGCCACCACGCCGTCGAAGTCGCCCGCCGAGGTGGCGGCCTCCCGGGCGGCGTCGAGCGCGGCCCGGTATTTGAGCCCCAGCTCCCGGACGGCGGCGGCGCCGCTTTCGTCCAGCTCCCCGACCTGCCGCTCGAACGCGGCCCGGCCCTGCGCCAGCGCGGCGGGCTCTCCGGCGCGCGCGCCCAGGACCAGAAGCAGGGTGAACAAAGCTGCCAGCTCCTTCTTGATCTTCATGCGGGGGACACCTAGGGATGCGGGCCCGGTTGATTCCGGGAACGACCAAGGAGTAGCCCATTTCCCATCCAATGCAAGACCAGCCCTTTCCCGTCGGGGAGCGCACCGCGCGCTTCCGCGCCGCGCAGTTCCCCGGCGCGTCCGACGCGGACTGGAACGACTGGAAATGGCAGGTGCGCAACCGCATCCGCGACCTGGGGGGGCTGGGGCGGATCCTGCGCCTGACCGCCGGCGAGGAGGAGGCCATCCGGCGTCGCCAGGGCATGCTGCCGCCGGGGCTCACGCCGTACTACGCGTCGCTGCTCGACCCCGACGACGCGGCCCAGGGGCTGCGCCGGACCAAGATCCCCTCGCTGCTGGAGTTCGAGCGCGCGCCGGACGAGGTGCCCGACCCGCTGGGAGAGGAGGCCCACACCCCGGTGCCCGGCATCGTGCACACCTACGACGACAAGGTGCTGTTCCTGGTCACCGACTTCTGCGCCACCTACTGCCGCTACTGCACCCGCTCCCGCATGGTCGGGGGCGGGGAGCGGCCCCCGTCGCGCGGCATGTGGGAGGGCGCGCTCGACTACATCCGCGCCACGCCGCGCATCCGCGACGTGCTGCTCTCCGGCGGCGACCCGCTGACCCTGTCCGACGACCGGCTGTCCTGGCTGCTCGACCAACTGGTGGCGATTCCGCACGTCGAGTTCATCCGCATCGGCACCAAGGTCCCGGCGGTGCTGCCGCAGCGGATCACCGCGCCGCTCCTGGCCGTCCTGCGCAAGGCGCATCCGCTCTTCATCAGCCTCCACGTCATCCATCCCGACGAACTCACCCCCGAGGTGGCCGAGGCCTGCAACCGGCTGGCCGACGCGGGCATCCCGCTGGGCGGCCAGACGGTGCTGCTCAAGGGCGTGAACGACGATCCCGCGGTGATGACGCGCCTCAACCTCGGCCTGCTGCGGCTGCGGGTGAAGCCCTACTACCTGCACCAGTGCGATCCCGTGCTGGGCAGCGCGCATTTCCGCACCCCGGTGCGGGCCGGCCTCGACATCCTGCGCGCCCTGCACGGCCGCACCACCGGCTACGCGGTGCCGCAGTACATGATCGACGCCCCCGGCGGCGGCGGCAAGGTGCCGGTCGCGCCCGACTATGTCCACGCGCGCGACGGCGAGTATCTCGTCCTGCGCAACCACCGGGGCGAACTCTACCGCTACTGGGATCCGGAGTAGCGCCGTCCCCCGCCCGCCACGCCGGGTGGTGCGGGAGCCCCCGCCGGCCTCTAGGGGTCAGTCGGGGCCGCCCGGCCGGACTCCCGGTGGGCCGGGATCATGGCGTCAGCCGAACGTCCACGCTCACCGGCGGAGTTTCTCGGTGCGTGAGCTGCTCCGCGTCCTATCGCAGCTCACGTGCCGCGGAACTCCGTACGTGTGCAGCGTGTTGTTGGCTGTCCTATTCATATTCTCCGGCTGCAAATCCCGCGCCTTGAATCTCCTCTCCCGTGGCAGGACGCAGGTCGCAATGGAGGACCTGGTGACACTTTGAGCACCTGACGTTGGGATCCGTTTCAAATACGGGAACGTCCAACGATAGGTCGTGCGGATTCGGAAACACGCATCCGCTTTCCTCGCAGACGATTGATACATGATGGCAAAGAGGACAAGCGAGAAGGACTAAACAGGATCCTTGCTCACAGCGGGGGCACAGTCTCTTGAGTCTCCAGATTGGTGTCTTTAGTCTCATTGTGTTCAGCCAACGTTAGATGTGGAGGCACCGGCGGATCAAGCTCCGGTTCAACTAGAGACGTTATCGCCGGTTGCCTCGCATGACTTGTTCGCTTGGTCGTTGTTGGTGAAGACGTCGAGTGACCAGCCGCGCCGCATCTCGATCTCAGTATCGCCGGTGGCAATGTTAATCAGATCATCGTAAGTTCCTCCAGTCTTGATTGTCTGACGCCCTGTTGTCCGGATGCTCTTCGGCCAGCCAATGATGATCTGGAACCGATCATCGGCACCGAACTGGTTCTTGTGATCGCCGACCCATCTCGCAATCGCTCGGGCACAGTCCTTCATGAACTGCTCGGTAGTCGATTCGTCTTGTTGGATGTCGATCACCGAAAACAGATTCACGAGGTCTCCGTCCCATTGCGGTCGGAAATCGCAACGGTTGATCCCGAACGAGTCCCAGGCGGCCTCGGTGTCCGTTCCAGTCGTCTCGATGGGATTCATATTCTGAAGCGAACGCCCGCCTTCACTTTCGGCGCGGAACGCGACGTAAAGTGCGAGGCGTTGTTGGCGACTTTCATTTCAAACGCACAGGAAATGTCTTCACGTCGATACCATCAACGGTACCATCTGGTGCGCTCATGTTCACGATGATACTGCCGAGGGTCTGCAGGGTCTTGACGTCGGCGTGATCGAACCGCACCGAAATGGTTGGTGCCTGTGACGGCAGTATCTGCGGATGCTCAAGAATCGTTGGAAATCGTGCAAGAATGTCAGCGCATTCCGGACTGGCAGTCGCCACCTGCTTTGCGCGGAGGATGAAATCCTGCTCGGTTTTGAGGGGGCGGCGGCATGGCGGGAGTGTGGCAGATCCTGCGCAGAACCACAGAGCCACGAGTATGGACATCATACGGATCATCTCTGTTTCTCCCGGCCAACAGCTTTATTAACGACGGTCGGATTCAATTGCAAAGGCGACCGTCGCCTTTGCAGGGTGTTAACCGACCCGGAGGTGTGAACCTTCGCCATCGCCCTTTTGTTGCCGGGAAGGTAACCCCGGCCGCAGGTGCCACGCAAGTTGATTCCGGCCGGCTCTATCAAAGCGCCTCAATCCGTTGGTCCGGCGGACCGCGGGGAGCGCATGTGGAACGGCCGGGACGGATTCTCTCCGGCGGAAGGACCTTGTACCATGGATGGGATGGGTGCAAATCAAAACGAAGGTTCTGTTCCGGTGGCGGAACTCGCGCCCGTGAAATGTTCTGGCGACCGGAATTTGATGGTCAGGCCGGGGCCAATGGAGGGCGGCGCTTAGTCGCCGCCGCGGCAAGCGGTCAGGCCGGGATCATGGTGTGAACGCTCTCCATAATACCGGAATGAACAGCAAGGAGAAGGCCTGGGCGACGAGCACCACGAAAAATGCGTACAGAACCGGCCGGCGGACCTTGTGGGCGAGCGTACCGAGAGCGAAGAACAGAGAGGAATACACCGCTGCCTGCACACTGAGACCCGCCGCCGTCATATCATGCCCCACGGGAATTAACACGACGGCCAGGATCGTAAAGACCACAAAGGACAACCACAATGCCACGGTTGGTTTCATTCCCGCCATGTGTCACCGCCTCATTCCCGAACGACCAGGCCCGGCGACGGCCCCGGCGGCGGCGGTGGATCGCACCGTGCGCTGGCGGGCAGGTGTCAGGTGGATGCGCTCGTTCGTTTTTCATTTTTTAGTGCGGTCCAATCCAGGGGAGGTTTATGGCTACGAAACAAAAGTATCCGGCAATGCAGAGAACCATGCCGTGAAAAACAAGTGAGACCCTGTGCTTGGTTCCAATGTTCCAATTCTCCGCCGCCGCAATCGCACCGACAATACTGCATACTATCGCGACGGGTGCGGCAATAACGTATGACAGGAGGATGAAAACGCCAATAGGAGCGAAGCCGGGTATGGCTGTACCGCCAATCATAATTACTATTGGCAAGGTCACTCCGATCCAGAATCCAGGCAGTAGGAGTAGTGGGCTTGGCTTCATTTCTTTGCCTGGCGTTAAGGCTCGGCGTGCATCCGTTGGAGCCGGGCAGGATTTAGTTTCGAAGTAAGCGTCAAATAGACCCCACCTAGGCACGGCCCCCGGTCTTCGGGCAGGATGGCGCTCCAACCCAAGGAGCGGACATGCAGACAGGCAAGAGACGAGACGAGGCGTTTTGGCAGAGCGTGGTGGGCGAATGGGAGCAAAGCGGCGAAGCGGTCGGGACCGTGGCCCAGCGACATGGAGTCACGGCGGCGTCGATCTATCGCTGGCGGAAACAGATCCGGTCGGGCGCCTTCGTCCGGATCACGCCACCCCTCTCGCACGAGGCAACCGGTCTGACCCTGGACTGGGGCGGACGTGTCCGTGTTCGGGTTCCGGCCACCTGGAACGAGGACCAGCTTGCCGTCGTGTTCGCGGCGGCGGCGCGGATATGATCGGCTGGGCGGGCGGGCGGATCTGGCACCGGACTCCCGGCGGATCTGCGCGGCTCCTTCGACAAGCTCTCAGGCCTGGTGCACCAGGGCCTGCGCCAGGATCCGTTGAGCGAGACCTCTTCGTGTTCGTCAATCGGAGGCGTGACCTGCTCAAGGCTCTGTACTGGGATCGTGACGGGTTCGCCCTGTGGTGCAAGCGGCTGGAGAAGGGCCGGTTTTCTTTCGCAAAAGCGGGAGACGCGGTTCTCAGTCCCGCGGAACTGGCGCTGATGCTGGAGGGCGCGGAGGCGGTGATCCGGCGCAAAAGCCCGCGCTATGCAAGAGGCTCGAAATAGTACTGATATTATTGGTCGAAAGCGCGGGAGTGGCATGTCGTTTGCTTGAGTTATTGTCATATGAACGACGCCCGACTTCAGGCGAAAACGAACTGCTCCGCGAAGCGCTCAAGCGCAAGGACGCCCGCATCGCGCAGCTCGAAGAGTCGCACCGCCTGCTGGAACAGCGCCTCAACCAGGTCCTCCGGATGCTTTACGGGAGGAAGAGTGAAGATCCAGGACGGTCAGTTGGAGCTGGCCCTGGGGATGGCGGCACCGGCGCCCGTCATCCCCGAAGATTCCACCCCGCGCCGGTTCCCCCGCCCGAACTCAAGGTCCGCCGCAAGCGCGGGCGCCGGGTGATTCCGGATGATCTGCCCGAGGTGGTCAGGTCCACGATCTCCCCGGCGGAGGAAAAGACCTGTGAACATTGCGGGAAGGAAATGGCCCCTGATCGGCGCGGACGAAGCGGTCAAGATCGGTTACGAGCCGGCCCGTCTGCGCAAGCTGGTGCACCGCCAGCTCAAGTATGCCTGCAAGTGCGAACACTGCGCGCAGTCGGGAATCGGCGTCCACACCGCGCCGCGCCCGGCCGAGGCGGTTCCGGGGTGCATCGCCGACGCCTCGCTCATGGCGCACATCATCGTGGCCAAGACCCGCGACCACCTGCCGCTCAACCGGCTCTCCGAACAGTTCTCCCGGCTGGGCTGGGGCGCTAGCCGGGCCACGCTGTGCAACATTTACCTCAACGCCGCGCGGGCGGTGGAGCCGCTGTACGAGTGCCTCAAGGAAAGCGTACTGGCCTGCCCGGTGATTCATCACGACGACACCCCGGTGCGCGAGCGACAACCCGGATCCGGTCGATGTAGCCTCGGGCGGATCTGGGTGACGGCCCGGGCGCTGGCCCCGTGGCACGTGGTGTTCGACTACACCGCCACACGGGGAAAGGAAGGGCCGCTGGAGTTTTTGGCCGGGTACAAGGGCACGATGGTCGCCGACGCCTACGCGGGCTATAATCCCCTGTTCTCGCCGGATGGCTGCCAGCGGGGCGGCTGCTGGTCGCATGGGCGACGGGGCTTTTACAACGCGTGGAAAGCCGGAGAGTCCATGGGGATGAAGATGGTGATTCCGATCCGCGCACTGTTCAAGCTGGAGCGCAGGGCCGACGACCTGAATTTGAATGCAGACGAGCGGCTGGAGTTTAGGCTGGAGCATGCCGTGCCGGTGGTGGCGGAGATCCGGGAACGATTGGACGACTGGAAGAAGCCGGAAGGCGTCCTGCCCAGGTCTCTGTTGGGCAAGGCCGTGACCTACGCCGACAACCAGTGGGGGCCGCTGACCCTTTTCCTGAAGGACGGCCGAGTGCCGATCCACAACAACCGCGCCGAGCGAATGCTGCGCCCGTTTGCCATCGGCCGCAAGAACTGGCTATTCTTCGGGGCGGCCAGCGGAGGGCATGCGGCGGCCATCCTGCACAGCCTGGCCGCCACTTGCGTGCTCTACTCGGTGAACCCGGAGGCTTATTTCGACGACATCCTCCGCCGCATCATGGACCACGACCAGACCCGGCTTGGCGAATTGCTGCCGGATCAGTGGCAGGCCGCCCGCACCGCCGCGAAAGCCGCGGCCGTGGTCGGCGCCTGAGTTGAAATTTTCCGCCCCGCTCCCGGCCTGTTGCAAATCCGGGGGTGGGGTCTATTTGACGCTTACAGTTTCGAGACCCAAATACTTCCTTTGGGCAGGAGATAGAGAGTTTCCGAATCAGTCTTTTCTTCCATGGCAAAATGGTTGCGAAGAAAATTGATGTCGGGTTGATTCAACTCGTCAGCATCTTTCCAAAAAGGCTCATGGTCCCACATGCATGCCCACGGGTGTTCTTTCTGCAGGTTTGCAACACTATCGGGAAATCTTCCTCCGCACTCTCTGTCTCGAAATAGATTCTCGTAGTATTTAACACCCTCACCGACCGCCGCCACAACCTGGGATTTCATGCATCTCGGCGAGAAAAGCCAAATGGCCAGATAGTATTCTTTCGTTTCTTCTCTTATTTCACATTCCCATTGCTTTGCAACCCGAATCATTGATTCTACATATCTCCGAAAATACCATCCTGGAGGATTTCTCGGGGTCAGGTTGGAGAATGGGGCAATTGTCAGCTCGTACGTGCAACATCCATAGGCGTGGAGTCTTTTCTTATTCAAATGTTTATTCGATTCTTCAAGGCGGTCAAGTTTTCTGATCATGTTGGGCCATCCACGAATACGCTTTTTATTGGTGAATGGGTATGGCATATCTGTTTATCATAACGTTAGGGGTGAGCGGACGGCGCGCCCGCCGCGGGTGCGCCGTACGCTCCACCCGCTGGTTGTGCAGTTCTTTTCTCTTCCTTTACGTCGATGAGCACCTTGGACTTGACCACTTCAAATCGCAGTCCGGCGACACTTGAGAGCCATGTGAGACAATCCTTCAGTGTCGTCTGGGGCAGTGGTGTGTCAGGTCGGTTCATGTCTGCTTGCCATCCTTTGATCGGTACCAGCGCAGCGTCTGGGGTGAGATAGATCGCCCAGACTTCTGAGGTGGGGTTGGCTTCTCTCGTTGCGCGTTCCAGATGTTGAATCTTCTGAACAACGGTTTCGTCGGGCGTGTTTGCGTACCAAGCAAGGCGTACGGCGTCATTCGGGGCGGGCACCATGAGATCAAGAGGGTACTGTTCTGGTGGAGCAGCCCCAACGCAGAGAAGCAGGATGGGGACAACAGCAAGAAGTCGTTTCATCTTCATTCTCCTCTCTGCACAACAGTTTTATTCAACGACGGTCGGATTCAATTGCAAAGGCGACCGTCGCCTTTGCAGGGTGTTAACTGACCCGGAGGTGTGAACCTTCGCCATCGCCCTTTGTTGCCGGGAAGGTAACCCCGGCCGCAGGTGCCACGCAAGTTGATTCCGGCCGCCTCTATCAAAGCGCTTCAATCCGTTGGTCCGGCGGACCGCCGGGAACGCATGTGGAACGGCCGGGACGGATTCTCTCCGGCGGAAGGACCTTGTACCATGGATGGGATGGGTGCAAATCAAAACGATGGTTCTTTTCCGGTGGCCGGAACTCGCGCCCGTGAAATGTTCTGGCGACCGGAATTTGATGGTCAGGCCGGGGCCAATGGAGGGCGGCGTGTTGTCGCCGCCGCGGCAAGCGGTCAGGCCTGAGCCAAAGGAACGGCGGCCCTGAAAGTCCGCCCTCCAGCCCGGGCGACCCGCGGCCGGCGAAACTGGACGCGGTTTGCGCGTGAGTTGGCCGGGGGGACGCGGTAGGGTCCGCGCATGTTGCCGTCCATCCTCTCCATCTGCGCGGGGGCGTCGCTCGGCGCGGTGCTGCGCTGGCTGCTGGGCCTTTTGCTGAACCCGCTCTTCCCGTCGATCCCACCCGGCACACTCGCCGCCAACCTGATCGGCGGCTACCTGATCGGCGTGGCCCTGGCGGTGTTCGCCGCCCATCCCGGCCTCTCCCCGGAATGGCGGCTGCTGATCATCACGGGCTTTCTCGGCGGCCTGACCACCTTCTCCACCTTCTCGGCCGAGGTCGTCACGCTGATCCAGCAGGGCCGGATCCTCTGGGCCGCCGGGGCGGTGGGCGTGCACGTCGCGGGCTCGCTGCTCATGACGATCCTGGGGCTGGCGACCGTGGCCGGGATCCGGAAACTCTAACGGGAGACGGAACATGCAGGGGTATCAACTGAGCTTTTTCACCCGGCAGGACCGGAAGCACGGCGGGCTCCCGCTGGCCGAATGGCTGCTGCAGGAGGCGCGCCGGACCGGCATCGGCGGCGGCACGCTGATCGCGGCCGCGGAGGGTTTCGGCCACCACGGCCGGCTGCATTCCGCGCACTTCTTCGAGCTGGGCGACCAGCCGGTCGAGGTGACCCTGGCCGCCCGCGCCCCGGAAGTCGAACGCCTGTTCGCGCGGCTGCGGGAGGAGAAGATCGAGGTGTTCTACGTGAAGACCCCGGTGGAGTTCGGCACGACCGGGGGAGAGGTCTGATTCGATTCTACCGCATCGACCGGAGAAGCTGCAGCGATTCGGCATGGCCGGGGTTGCGCTGCAGGGCCTTTTGCGCGGCCTCCGCGGCGGCCTTCGCGTCGCCCAGGCGGAGATGGATGGTGGCGCGGGCGTAGCAGGGTTCGGGATCCTGCAGCGACAGCTCCTCCGCCCTGAGCAGGGCCTGGATCGCGCCCTGCGCGTCGCCGGCCTGCGAGCGGGCCAGGCCGAGGTTGTGCCAGGCGCGGGCGTGGGCGGGGTCGATCTTCACCACCTGCTCCAGCCCCTCGAGCGCGGCGCGCGGATCGCCCGCGCCCGCGGCGGAGAGCGCGAGCTTGAACCGGTATTCTGCCGAGCCCGGCTCCAGGTCCACGGCGGTCTGCATCTGCTGCCGGGCCTCGGCGTCCCGCCCCAGCATGCTGAGCACGACGGCGAAGTCGTGCCGCAGTCCGGCGGAGCGGGCGTCCCAGCCGACGGCCTTGCGGTAATGTTCGAGCGCCCGCGCGGTGTCGCCCCGGGCCAGCGCCTCCAGGCCGAGTTGGAGCCGGCCGGCGGGCTGGTCGGCGTTGTGGGCCAGCGTTTCGAGCAGTCCGGCCCGGGCGGGGGCGTTCTCCGGCAGGCTTCCGCGCAGCGCCCAGGCGGCGTGGAAGCGCACCAGGCGGAGCGGGTCGGCGAGGGCTGCCGTTGCGATGCGGACGGCTTCCGCGTGGCCGCCTTCCGCCAGCGGGGTCAGGGCGCGGAGGGCGTTGGCGCGGACGAGGCCGTTGGTGCCGGTTGCGGCCGCGGCCAGCGCGGGGAGGACGTCCGGCCGGCCCGCCCACGGCTCCAGCAGGCCGGCGGCGACCGCCTTCCAGTACGGGGTCTCGGCGGCGGAGTTCAGCACCGCCAGCAGGCCGTCGCGCGCGGCGGGATCGCCCCGGCGCGCCGCCGCGATGGCGCGGGTGCGGGCGCGGGAGGGGCGGTTGAGGCGGTCGCCGTACCACTGCACGGCGTTGACCAGCGACCACTGCACGGGCTTGTCGGCATGGCAGCGGGTGCAGGCGTTGGGGATGCCGAGTTCGAGGGTCAGCAGGGGGTCGGGGCTGGTGAAGCCGTGGTCATGCCGCGGATGCCGCTGCATGTAGTTGGTGACGGGCATGTGGCAGGCGGTGCACTGGCTGCCGGTGCTGTCGGGCTTGTGGAAGGTGTGTTTGGCGGGGTCGATGACCGGGGCCTTGAGCGCGCCCGCGAGGTGGCATTGCAGGCAGAGCTGGTTGTCGGGGATGAGGCGTTTGCCGGAATGCAGGTCGTGGCAGTTTGCGCAGGTGACGCCGGCGGCGTGCATGCGGCTGCCGCTGAACGCGGCCCATTCGAAGTCCTCGTCGAGGTTCTGGCCGTCGGGATACCAGAGGTTGGAGGAGTCGACGATGGAGGGGTTGAAATGATCGAGGAACCGGTTGCCGGGCAGGAAGTCGCCGTCGAGTTCGCCGCGGCGGGCGTGGCAGGACGCGCACAGGTCCACCAGGGCCGCGCGGGGCACGCGTCCGAGCGTGGGATCGCCCTTCACGCCCTTGTTGCGCTCCTGCCATTCGGAGTGGTCCTTCATGGCGCCGTGGCAGGCCTCGCACCCGACCCCGCGTTCCACCACCGTGGTCTGGTAGGCGTCCTTCGCCGGATCGTATCCCTTTTGCATCCGGGTGTTGTGGCAGGTGGCGCACATGTTGTTCCAGTTCATGCCGCGCCCGGTGAAGTGGCCCCATTCGCCGGGGAAGCGATCCTCCGTCCCGTAGACGTTGAACCATTCCTTCTTCGCCGGATCCCAGCAGGCCTCGGTGGCCTGGAGGCGGCCCCCGGGGGCGGTGACCAGGAATTGCAGGAGGGGGGCGACGCCGATCATGCGGTCGACCGGGTGCTTCTGGTTCGGGCCGCCCAGGCCGTCGGCGATGAGGACGGGTTTGCCGTCCTCCAGCCGGGGGGTGGTCTGCCGGGACGCGTGCCGGAAGGGGGCGCCGGGCGCGAAGGCCTCCGCGAGCACCTCCGCGGGGACCTCGCGTTCGGCGAGGGCGTGGTGCGAGGATTGCCACTTCTTGAATTCCGCCTCGTGGCAGGCGGCGCAGCGGGCCGATCCGGCGAAGTCCGCGCTGGAGACGGCCGGCGCGACCGCGGGCGGCGGTTGTCCGCATCCGCCCGCGAGAACGGCAGAAGGTGCAGCAGCGGGACCGTCGGCTTCATGTTCCCGCGTCGCCCGGCCGGTCCGCCGTCGGGTTTTCCAACCTCTGCAGCGCCCGGGTGGCGGCGTCGGCCTCGGCGGCGCGCTTGCTGGAGCCCTGGCCGCGCCCCAGGACGCGGGTGCCGGCGAAGACCTCGACGACGAAGGTGCGGGCGTGGGGCGGGGCCCTCGTCGGAGACCACCCGGTATTCCGGGCTGTGCTTGAGCGCCCCCTGGCTCCATTCCCGGTAGACGGCCCAGGGTTTTCCCGCGCGACGGGCCTGGGAGCGGCGCCGGAGAGCTCGGCGAAGTGGAGCCAGGAAACGGCGCGGGCGCCTGATCCCGCCATCGAGATAGACGGCGCCGAGCACCGCCTCCATGGCGTCGGCGAGGTCTTCTATTCGGCCGCGTCCGCCGCTGCCTCCTCGCCCCCTGCCGAGGACGAGGCTGGCGCCGATGCCGATGCGGGCGGCCACCTCCGCGAGCGTCTTCGTGTTGGCGAGGGAGGAGCGCATGCGCGTGAGTTCGCCCTCGGCGGCGTCGCCGTGGTTCTCGTACAGCACGGCCGCGAAGAAGCCCAGCACGGCGTCGCCGAGGAATTCAGCTGCTGGTTGGTCTGCGGCGCGGGGCCGGCCGGCTTTCGCCGAGGGCGGAGGATGGAGCAGGGCCAGCGTCCAGATAGGCGGTCTTCCGGAACCGGTAGCCGATCCGTTTTTCCAGGTCGCGATGGGGGCTGGAGCGGAAGATCATGCGCGGGGATGGTGGGCTTGGTGGACGGAGGTGAGGCGGGCGGCGTCGACGTGGGTGTAGATCTGCGTGGTGGCGATGTCGGCGTGCTGAGCATCTCCTGGATGACGCGGAGCGGGGCGCCGCGGTTGAGCAGGTGGCTGGCGAAGGAATGCCGGAGGGTGCGGGCGAGGCCTTGGCGGAGACGCCCGCGCCGAGCTTGCGGCGGTGGACGATGTCGAACGCCGCCGCGGGTCATGCCGCGGCCGCGGTGGTTGAGGAAGAGTTGCGCGGGGTGGCCGCCGGCGGCGAGCCGGGGTCGCAGCCGGGCCAGGTACTCCTCGATCGCGCCCGCCGCCTTTCCGCCGACGGGCACGACCCGCTCCTTGTTGCCCTTGCCGGTGACGCGCAGGTAGCTTTCGGCCAGGTGGACGTCGTCGATGCGCAGGGAGCAGAGCTCCGAGACGCGCAGGCCGCAGCCGTAGAGGACCTCGAGCATGGCGGCGCCGCGCAGGTCGAGTTTGCGCGCCTCGGCGGGTGGGCGAGGATGGCGACCATGTCCGCCTCGGAGAGCACGGGGGAGGGTCTTCCAGGTGCGCGGGCTTTCCAGGACGTCGAAACGGTGACGTCGTCGGGCAGGATTCCTTCCGCGTTGAGGTGATGGAAGAAGGACTTGATGGCGGAGAGGCGGCGGGCGAGGGTGGAGGTTTCGCGGCTCGGCGCGCAGGGCGAGCAGGTAGTCCAGGATGCGCCGGCGGTCGATGTCGGCGGGGCGGTGGACCGCCGCGGCCGCGGCCAGCCACGCCGAGAAATGGTGCAGGTCCCGCCGGTACGCCTTGCGCGGTGTTGTCGCCCAGGCCGCGTTCCAGGGCGAGGTGGTCGAGGAAATCCCCGATGAGCGCGCGCATGCGGGGTGGGGGGCGGTCACCGGCATTCGGGCGGAAGTTTGATGCGGCCGGCGGGGTCGCCCTTCACGGAGTGCCCCTCGAAGGTGGCGTCGAAGCCCGTTTCGCCGATGGTGTGGAGCAGGTTGAGGGTGGCCACGGTGTTGGGGTTGTAGGTGATCACGACCGTTCCGGCGGCGGGGTCGGCCTGCACGCGGGTGATGTAGCTCACCGTCTGCCGCTTGTAGGTGGAGTTGAGCTTTGCTTCCAGCGCCTTCGCGCAGGCGGGGGACCTCATGCCGGGGACCTGGATCCGGATGGTGCGTTCTTCGGGTCGGAACACGCAGCCGGGCAGAAGCGCGAGGACCGCGGCCAGGACGGGGAGGAGGTGGCGGGCGGACGGGGTCATGGGCGGGTTTCCTTGAGTTGCTGGGGCGTGACCAGGAGGAGGGCGTCGCCGGCCTTTTGGGCGAGTTCGGGCTGTTTGTCCGCGGCCAGGTCGCGGGCGCGGGTCAGGGCCGCGATGGATTCGGAGTATTTCCGTTCGCGGTAGAGGGAGAGGCCCAGGTTGAGGTGGGCGGAGGCGTTGTCGGGCTCTTCCGCGGCCACGCGCGCGAACCATTCGGAGGATTTGTCGAACCGTTCCATGCTGAAGTAGGAGCGGGCGATATCGGAGGCGAAGATCCGCTTCTGGACGGGGTCTTCGGTGTCGTCCAGCAGCTCCTGGTACAGCTCGATCGCGCGCGCATGGTTTCCCAGCTTGCGCTGCGTGGCGGCATCGGTGGTCTTCAGATAGCTGGTGCTGCCGCGGTGCGAGCTTTGCCGGATGACGAACTGGGGGATGCCCAGCAGCAGGCCGAGGAAGACGGCGATGGCGGCGGCGGTGACGCCCTGGCGGTGGCGTTCCATGAATTTGATCGGAGCCGGCGCCGTTTCCATGGCGCCGGCGAGCGATTGTTCGGTGGAGGCGAGGAGCAGGAACAGGGCGGCGGCGGAACTTTCCAGACGGGGCGACGCCTGGATCCGCACGGGTTTGCCCTCCTCGTCGCGGACCAGGCGGAGGTCGCGGGGGAAGCCGGCGCCGGCGCCGTGGAAGTGGCGTTGCGTCTCCTCCAGGCTGTTGCGCAGCCGCACCATGGCCGGAGTCTGGTGGCGCAGCAGGATGAAGGCGACGGACTGGACCAGGGCGTCCACTCCCGGAAGATCCTCGTCCTCGTCCCAGGACTGCCAGTGCTGGAGTCCGTCGGCGTTGAGCAGGCTGGAGGCGCCGTCGAGGTGGTGGATCAGGGCTTCGCGGTAGCCCGAACCCAGGTCGGGGAGGGCCAGGGGCAGGTAGGAGCCGAGACTCACGCGGCGGATGAACGCGCCCGGCGCGCCGCCCGGGCCGGCGACGTAGCGGTCGGTGAAGATGCGTTCCGGCGCGTTCCAGAAATGTTCGGAGAGGGAGGTGGACAGCCGGGTTCGCTCGGCGAGCAGATGGGAAAGGTCGATGCCCGGTCCGGGCACCCGGTTGAAAAGTCCGGACAGGGCGCCGAGTTCCGCGATCAGCATGGCGCTCAGATCGGTGGAGGCCAGCCCTTCATCCCACAGCTCCGGAATCAGGGCCTCCTCGGCGGAGGGCCAGGTGGGGATCGGGCAGTCCTCCTGCAGGAAGCGGGCGGGAAGGGCCTTGCCGTATTCGCGAAGCTGCGGGGTGATCTCCTCGGTCAGGGAAAAATCGCGGGTGAGGTCAAAGCATTCGAGGCAGGCGCGGCCGAGCATCGGCCAGGCGGCGCTGGCGGAGGGGGGCAGGGCGCCGGTCGGATCGACACGCGCCGGCAGGAGCCCGTCGGGACGCTGGACGGCGATGCTGGCGCGGATCAGGTCGGTGGCGACCGCCGGGTCGATCTTCAGCCAGGCGAAGATCTGGGGCAGGGTCTCGTTCAGGTCGAACCGTTCCGCGGCCTGGCCGGGGGAGGCGCTCCACCGGCAGGGGATGCGGAGGGTGGCGGGGCGCAGGGTGTCGATCAGGACTTCGAGCGCCAGCGCGGCCGCGGCGTCATCGCGTTCCAGACGCGGAAGGACGGTGTCCCGCGCGTTGAACTCCTCCGTGAGCACCGCGGCCGGGTCGGTCTCCCGGAAGGCCTCGCGCAAGGCGGTGACGCCGAGGTTGCGGGCCTCCGCGCGGCAGTTGAGCAGGGCGAAGGAAACCCCCTCGGCGGTGGCGCTGGTCTGGAACAGCACGACCTCTTCGCCCGCGGGCAGGACCTGCAGGCCGTCCGCTTCGCCCTGGATTTCCCCCTCCACGGAGACCAGGGTGGGGGTCATACCGGCGGGGAGGCGGCCCACCAGGGTGCCGTCCGGCCCCAGGCAGATGTCCATGGATTCCGGCGCGCCGGACAGGCGCAGGCGGACACCCCGGCAGCAGATCCGGCATTCGGCCTGGGCGAGCTGCCCGGCCGAGCCCAGGCGGAGGCTCCAGGTGGCGGCGGACTCGAGGGGACCGAACTCCCCGGCGGACAGGCAGGCGAAGCGGGCGATCCCGGGCGAGGACGGATCGGGCCACGCCGCATCCCGCAGAATGAAGCCCGGGATCCAGCCGGTGGCGCGATTGATGATTCGGTTTTCCATTGCCTTGGGACAGCCTGCCGTTATGGGTTGTGTTTGGCCGACCATAGGTTTCGTGGCGGTCGGATCAAGAACGAAGCGGAGTCAGTGCACATGCGTCTCGCCGTCATCCTTATCCCCGGTTTCCTCCTCTCCCCGCTCGCGGCGCCGGCCACCACGCTGCCCGCGGAGGTGCCCGCCCCCCCGGCGGTCATGGCCAGGATCACCGCCGACCGGGTGAATCTGCGCGCGGCCGCGGACACCAACGCCGAGGTGGTGGCCCAGGCCAACTATGGCGACCTGCTGGAGGCCCTCGAGGTCCGGGAACAATGGGTGAAGGTGCGTCCGCCCGCCGCCGTGTTGTTCTGGGTGCATTCCGAACTGGTCCGGGACGGGAAGGTGGCGACGAAGTCGATCAACGTCCGCTCGGGCAGCAGCGTGAACTATTCGGTCATGGGGCAGCTCCTCCGCAACGAGGCGGTGCAGGTGGTGACCAACCGGATGGAATGGCTCGGCATCAAACCGCCCCCGACCACCGGTGTGTGGGTGTACCGGGAATATGTCGAACTGCCCCCGCCGCCCGCGCCCCCGCCGCCGCCCGTGGTCATCGTCGAGACCCCGAAACCCCTTCCGCCGCCCGCGCCCGTCGTAACCCGGGTCGAGCCGCCGTCTCCGCCGCCCGCCCCGCCCGTCCCGCCCGCGCCCCCTCCTCCCCCGCCGCCGTCCGATCTCAAGCTGGTGCCGCTGGCCGGGCAGGGGACGCTCTCCACCCGGACGGGCGTCCTCCGCGCCTATCTGCTCACGGCGGGAAAGCCCAGCCGGTTCCGGCTGACCCTGGAAGCCTCGGCGGGAATCGAGCAGGCCGTCTGCATGGTCAAGGCCGACGACCGGATGTTGAAGCCCTGGGTCGGCCGCAAGATCGTCCTCCGCGGCCGGGACTACTGGGTGCAGGGGGAGAAACTGCCCGTCACCGTGCCCGAGGACATCCAGGAAAGCGGGAACTGAATCATGAGTCTGCCCGCGACGGTCATGCTTGACCGCTGGTCCCTGCTCCGGCTGCTGCGCGTGCTCGTGCCCATCGCCTTGCTGGCCCTGGCCGGGGCCCTGTTTTCGTCGCTGTTTCATTCCGCCTGGGGATTGCCCCGCGCCTGGTCGGACGCCTCGCTCGCCGAATCCGGCGTCGCCTCCACCCTGCTGGAGTCCCGCCAGTACCGGCTGGGCGCGCTCGGCGAGATCCCCGCCCACTCCGGCGCCCTCTGGCACATGCTGCTGTGGGTGGGTGCGGGCGTCTGGGGGCGTGTCGAGGCCGTCGCCGCCGTCCTCTCCCTCCTGTGCACGGTGGGAACGATGATCGCCGCCTCCCGTCTGGCCCGCGATCTGTTCTCGGGCAACATTTTTGTATGGGGGGTGATGCTGGCCCTGGCCGTCTCGCCCGCTTTGCTGGATTCGCTGGCCGGCCAGTCCTCCGGCGCGTTGCTGCTGTTCCTCATGATGATGGCGGTCAAACGCCATCTGGACGGGATGAGGGGAAAGGCCCCGGTGCTTTCCCCGCTGGTGGCCCTGTATGCGGGCCTCGCCGGGCTGGTCGATCCCGGCGTCGTCCTTCTCTATCCGCTGCTGGCCCTGCACGCGGTCCTGGCCGCGCCCAGGATCGAGCGCGAGTCGATCGGCCGGAGCGTGATCGCCACCCGGGCGGCCATGGGCGTTCTGATCCTCCTGCTGATCGTATGGCCGGTCGTCGATCTCAACATCCGGACGTTCCGGTCACCCCTGCCCGCGCCGCCCCTGCCGGGGTGGGACTCCGCCGGCTGGCTCGCCTGGCTGGGCGCCGGCCGCCTGCAGATCCTCCCCCTCCTCTTCGGTCTGCTCGCGCTGGTGGCGGCCCGGTTGAAACCCCTCCGCGATCCGTTCGTCTCGCTGTTGCTGATCCTGGCGCCGGGGTTGTTCCTGATGGAACCCGTGTGCCGGCACATGGGCTGGCAGGGGGGGGACTCGTTCCGCACGCTGCTGGAACCCCTCCTTCTGCTCGCCCTCGGCTGGATGACCCTTGCGGTGGTCCGCGGGCTCGGCGGCGACCCCGTGTCGCGCGGGAACGCCGGCGCGGTCGCGGCCTTTTCGCTGATCGTCCTGTCCGCGGCGATGACCGTGCTGATCGCGAGAAACACCCTCCGGACCGCCACCACCCAGGCCGCCTCCCTCGGGGAACTCCTGCCCGCCTCCTCGGTGGATCCCGCCCTGGTCGTGGCCACCGATCTCCCCGGATGGATGCACCACGCGGGGTACCGCCAGATCATCGACCTGACCGGCCGGTCCTGCGACGACGTCCTGCGTTGCGTCGACGCCGACCAGACCCTGAACCACGATGAACTCCTCCAGTTGTTCCGCGCCCGCCAGCCCGGGCTGGTCCTGCTGCGTTCCCCCGACTACTCCTGGATCCAGCCCCGGCTGGTCGAGGAGATCGGACGGAAGAACGTCTCCACGACCGTCGTTCCCTACGGCGTCGATAGCCTTCAACTCCTGCACCTCACCTGGAGCCCCTGATTTTGCAGATTACAAAACAGTATTCAGCAACATACTTAAATACAAAAAAGTTAGGCAGTATTCGCCAAATCTACATAAATGAATAATACAGCAAAATTTACAAGTAACTGCAAAATAACAAATTGCGACAATTGTCTGCGATTTATGTTACTTGCTGGCATGTCTTTTGCTAATGCTTACGCGTCTGGCTGTGCAGTTTCAGCCGTTCGAATCAACCCCAGAAGGAGTTCCCCAGTACAATGAGCTCGGTAAATGCCCGTCAGGCCGCCATTCAGGCCGTCACCACCTACAAGCCGCCGGAAAAAGCCTTGAATTACAAGGACACCCCGGCGCACGTCCTGTTTGCCTCCAACGTTTTCAATGACAGCGTGATGCAGGAGCGCCTGCCCAAGTCCGTCTACAAGGCGGTTCAGAACACCATCCGCAAGGGGGTTGGCCTGGGTGCCGACATCGCCGACGTGGTTGCCAACGCGATGAAGGATTGGGCCATCGAGAAGGGCGCGACGCACTACGCGCACGTCTTCCAGCCGCTCACCGGTCTGACCGCCGAGAAGCATGACAGCTTCCTGTCGCCCGACGGCCATGGCGGCGCGATCATCGAATTCAGCGGCAAGGCCCTGATCCAGGGCGAGCCCGACGCCTCCAGCTTCCCCTCCGGCGGCATCCGCGCCACCTTTGAAGCCCGCGGGTACACCGCCTGGGACGTCACCAGCCCCGCCTACATCCTGGAAAACCCCAACGGCACCACGCTCTGCATCCCCACCGCGTTCTGCTCCTGGACCGGCGAGGCGCTGGACAAGAAGACCCCCGTCCTCCGTTCCATGCAGGCGCTCAACAAACAGGCGCAGCGCCTCCTGAAGGTCTTCGGGCACAAGGATCCCGGCCTGATCGTCGCCACCGCCGGCCCCGAGCAGGAATACTTCCTGGTCGACCGCAACTTCTTCTTCGCCCGCCCCGACCTCGCCATCTGCGGCCGGTCGCTCTTCGGCGCCAAGCCGGCCAAGGGCCAGGAGTTCGAAGACCAGTACTTCGGCGCCATCCCCGAGCGCGTCCTGGCCTGCATGCTGGAAACCGAGCGCGAACTCTTCAAGCTGGGCGTGCCCGTCAAGACCCGCCACAACGAAGTGGCCCCCAGCCAGTACGAACTCGCCCCCGTGTACGAAAACGCCAACGTCGCCGCCGACCACCAGCAGACCACCATGCTGACCCTGCAGCGCGTCGCGCAGAAGTACGGCCTGGCCTGCCTGCTGCACGAAAAGCCCTTCGCCGGCATCAACGGCTCCGGCAAGCACCTGAACTGGTCCCTCGGCGGCGAAAAGGTGGGCAACCTGCTCGAGCCGGGCGACAATCCGCATGACAACATGCAGTTCCTCGTGTTCTGCGCCGCCGTCATCCGCGCCGTGCACCGCTGGTCCAAGCTGCTGCGCGCGGCCGTCGCCCACGCCGGCAACGACCACCGCCTCGGCGCCAACGAGGCGCCCCCCGCCATCATCTCCATCTTCCTGGGCGAGATGCTCTCCGACCTCTTTGACCAGATCGAGAAGGGCGGCGCCAAGAAGTCCAAGAAGGCCAGTTACATGCACATCGGCGTGGACACCCTGCCGCCCCTGCCCAAGGACGCCGGCGACCGCAACCGCACGAGCCCGTTCGCCTTCACCGGCAACAAGTTCGAGTTCCGCGCGGTCGGTTCCAACCAGTCCATCAGCGGCCCGCTGCTCATCCTCAACACCATCGTCGCGGAATCCCTCGACTACGTGGCCACCGAACTCGAGAAGGCCACCAAGGGTGACGAGAAGAAGCTGCCCGGCGCCGTCCAGAAGCTGCTCCAGCAGATCATGAAGGACCACAAGGCGGTGATCTTCAACGGCGACGGCTACAGCGAAGCCTGGCACCAGGAAGCGGAAAAGCGCGGCCTGCCCAACCTGCGCAACACCGTCGACGCCCATTCCGCGGTCCTGAGCAAGGAGTCCGCCGCCCTGTTCGAGAAGTACGGCGTGTTGACCAAGCGCGAGCTGGCCAGCCGCGTCGACATCTACCTCGAGCGGTACTGCAAGGACATCAACACCGAGTCGCTGCTCTGCCTGAGCATCGCCCGGAAGACGATCCTGCCGACCGGCTACCGCTACCAGTGCGAACTGGCGAACACCGCCGCCGCGATGAAGGCCGCCGGGAAGACCCCGGACACCTCCTCGCTGGACAAGGTGACCGCGCTGGTCGCGTCTCTCGAGTCGGCGATCGGCAAGCTGCAGTCCGCCGTCGAACACAAGGCCGAGGGCGAGGTCCTGGACCATGCCAGGCACTACCGCGACGAGGTGGTGCCGGCGATGGTCGAGGTTCGCAAGGACGCCGACGCGCTGGAAAACGTCGTCTCCGACGACCTCTGGCCGCTGCCGACCTACCAGGAAATCCTGTTCATCAAGTGATCAGGACCTGAACGTGGTTGCCAGGCCCGCCGGAAACGGCGGGCCTTTTTTTGCGCCTCAGGAATCGAGGGACTCGCGGATGCGCCGGGCGAGGGTCTCTTTGCTGTAGGGCTTGTTGATGACCGTGCCCTCCAGATGGCTGACGCCGTGCTGGGCCAGCTTGTCCGCCGTGAAGCCGGAGACGAACAGGAACTTGAGGTCGCGCCGGGCGCCGCGCATGCGGCGGATCATGTCGGGCCCGCTCATCACGGGCATGACCACATCCGAGATGACCAGCCGGATGTCGTCCAGGTGGTTGCGGAACACCTCGAGGCCGTCCTGCCCGTCCTTGGCCGCGTACACCTTGTATCCGAGCGATTCGATGAGCTTGGAGCCCATGCGCCGCAGCCCGTCCTCGTCCTCCACCAGCAGGAGGGTTTCGGTCCCGGTGGGGAGGGGTTTCGGCGCGGCCCCGCCCGCCGATTCCGGCGCGACGTAGTCCTTCATCTCGGGGAAGTAGATCTTGAACTCGGTGCCCGCCCCGGGGCGGCTGTCGACCGTGATCGCGCCCTTGTACTGCCGCACGATGTTGTAGACGGTGGAAAGGCCCAGCCCGGTGCCCTGGCCGGGTTCCTTGGTGGTGAAAAAGGGCTCGAAGATGCGGGGCAGGATCTCCGGCTCCATGCCGCAGCCGGTGTCGCGGACGGACAGTTCCACGTACGCCCCGGCCGCGAGCTTGTTCTTGCGGAGGAAGTCCTCGTCCGGGGTGACCCGCCTGGTGCGGATGTAAAAGCGGCCGCTGCGGGGCATGGCGTCGCGGGCGTTGACGGCCAGGTTGACGAGGATCTGCTCGGTGGACACGGGGTCGACCTCCACGTAGCTGATCGAGTCGTCGAGCTGCGGGACGTACTCGATGTTCTCGTGGACGGTGAGGCGGATGAGCTTCTCCGCGCTGCGGATGAGCAGGTTGAGGTTGGTCGGCTCGATGCGCTCCGAACGCTTGCGGGCGAGGTTGAGCAGCTTGAGGGTCAGGTTCTTGGCGCGTTCGGCCGAGTTGAGCACCTCGCGCAGGTCCTTGCGCCCGGGCGCGTCGGCGGGCAGCCCGTCCATGACCATCTGGCTGAAGCCCAGGATGGAGGTGAGGAGGTTGTTGAAGTCATGGGCGATGCCGCCGGCGAGCTGGCCGAGGGCGTCCATCTTCTGGGCCTGCTGGACCTGCGCCTCGCGCTCCTTGATCTCCTGCTCGGCCAGGATCTGCGAGGTCACCTCGTGCGCCAGCAGGAGCACCCGCCACGGATGGCCCTTGTCGTCCAGGATGGGCTTGAGGGTGTATTCGACGTGGTGCGGCCGGCCGCTGCGGTCGCTCAGGTTGGCGGAACGGGAGGAGATGCGTCCCTCCAGGGCGTTCTTGAAGTCCTCCTGGATGTGCTTGCGCGAGTCGCCGTGCTCGAACATCGGAATGTCCCAGACGGGCTTGCCGGCGTAGGAATCCGGACCTCCGCCCAGATAGTCGACCATGCCCCGGTTGAGGCTCTGGATCGCCCCGTCCGCCTTGATCATGCCCATCCAGTAGGGCGAATGGTCGAAGACGGCCTTGAGGCTGCGCTCGCTGGACATCAGGGTGGCCTCGATGCGGCGGTGTTCCCCGCTGAGTTCCGCGAGCCGGCTCTCGGCGACGGCAAGCTGCCGGCGGCCTTCGTCCGCCTGCTGCCGGGTCATGCGCAGGATCTGCAAGTTGGAGTTGAGGGCGTCGCGCAGCTCCCGGAATTCGCCGCGCATCATGCCCTGAATGGGATGGTTGAGATTGCCCGACTTCATCTGCTCCATCGCCTCGCGGCCCTGGCGGACCATCAGCCCGATGCTCGAAAACACCCAGCTCAGCGGCAGCAGCAGGCCGAATCCGATCAGCAGGCCGCCCGTGGCCATCCGGCGCGTCAGCACGTCCACCCGGGCGTCCACCTCCGAGGAGGTGACCCAGACCTGCACCCGCGCGCGGGAATCCTCCTCCGTGTCGCCGATGCGGACGGTGTGGGAGGCGAGCCCCCCGGGTTCCGCCGGGGGCCTCTCCACCAGGGGATACCCGTCCCGGTCCACGATGCGGAGCCCGGCGATCTCCGGGTCGGTGGCCGCCATGGCCGCGGTTTGCCGGAGGAGGGACAGCTCCCCGTGCCGCATGCCGTCGGCGGTGATGCCCGCCAGCAACCGGAGCACCGTCTGCGTCTTCTCCGCCAGACGGTTGGATTCCCGGACCCGGAAGTCGCCGGCCAGCCCGCGGATGACCCCGCCGATGGCCAGGCCGGTCGCCAGCACGGTGCTGAGGAGATAGAGGTGGTTTTGCTTCACGTTCGGGGATCCGGGGAACCGTCACTATCGCAAGCCGGGGCGGGGAATGTCAAATCCGGTGATTTACTCCCAGATGACCAGGTACGGCACGCGGATTTCGGTCAGGACCTCCCCGCTGACGGGGTCGACCATTTGCGCGAGGAGAAAATCCATCGTCCCGGGTTTCCGGCAGCCGATTTCCATCTCCACGACGCCGCTGCCGCTGCCAAAGACGGTCTTGCCGCCGCTGAAGGCGTCGGTCTCCGCCTCTTGAAATACGGGCGCAGACGGATCAGCGCCCGCCCCGCCGCCGCATGCCGGTAGCTGACCCGGACCCGCAGCGGCTGGCGGACGGACAGGTGCATCGGACCTTCCGGCGGGGAGCCCCCGCCGGGGAGAATGGCCAGCAGGTGTGCGGCGGAGTCCGCCCCCGCGGGATCCCCTCCGAGCCCGGTCCGCCCCGGCCTGCTCCGGTCCCGCCGCCCGGACGGGATCCGCTTTCGCTGTGCACGATGGAGCGCGCCCGGGCGAAGTCCCAGCCCTTCGCCTCGGCCCGGCACCCCGCCGCCCCCGCGGCGTCGCCGTCCGCGTCCAGCTTCGCCGCCCGGGCCGCCAGGGCCGCCTGCAGGTCCTGATGGATCTTCCGGATCCGCTGCTCCGCCTCCAGGTCCAGCGCGTGCCGGTCCTCCATGTGGATGGCGATCGCCTGCTGCAGCAGGACCGGCCCGCCGCGCGAGTCGGCGAGAACCGGCGTGCGCCCGGTGGCCAGCGCGGTCCGCACCTTTTCCACCGCGTCGCGCGCGGAACCCTCGGCGTCCTGCTCCAGGTCGTCCAGCCGACGGGCCAGCACCTCGTCGAGCCGGGTGAAGGAGGCCGTCCGCCAGCGCTGGAGTTCCCGCAGGGTCGCCGCGTGGGCGGCCACCGTTTCCGCCGCGGCGGGCATGACCTCCTCCGCGCGCGAAAGGCCAGCGGCGAGCAGCAGAACGGCGGTCGGCAGATGGTTTCCAGCGCATGGACCGATTGGAATCCACCCGCCGCGCCCGTGCAACCAAAAAGCGGCGGTTTGCGATTGCCGGGAAAGCCGCTCCCGCGTACCGGAGGCGGTCATGCAACTGATCTCCTGAACAGAACGGACTGCGCTCGGCCTGCAACGGGGCTTCAACGACTTCCTCGCGAAGCGCCGCCCCGACATCCTGCTCCTGCATGGAGGTCAAGATCAGCCCCAACGAGGCGGCCGGCCTGGTCGAACCCGCCGCACGCCACCTGGAACCCGGCCGTCAAGAAGGGCCAGCCCCGGCGTGGCCACGTCTCGCGCGCCAAACCCCCGCCGTCACCCTCGGCCTGGGCGATCCCGGCCACGACGGGGAGTGGGCCGCGTCATCACCAGCGAGTTCGAAACCTGCTACGTGGTCAACGTCTACACCCCCACTCCGCAGCGCGAACTGCTCCGCCTCGACTACCGCGTGAAGGAGTGGGGACTCGCCTTCCTCCGCCACGTCCGCGCGCTCCAGAAGAAGAAGCCCGTGCTCTTCTGCGGCGACTTCAACGTCGCCCACCGCGAGATCGACCTCGCCAACCCGAAGCAGAACCGCCGCAACGCGGGCTTCACCGACGAGGAGCGCGCCGGCTTCGACCGCATGCTCGACGCCGGATTCCTCGATTCCTTCCGGGTCTTCGCGCCGGAGGCCGCCGGCCGCTACAGTTGGTGGACCTATCGCATGAACGCCCGCGAGCGGAACATCGGTGGCGCCTCGATTACGTCATGGCCTCCGGGACGCTGCGATCCCGCCTCCGGAGGCCCTTCATCCTGCCCGACATCATGGGCTCGACCACTGGCCCCGTGGGCGTCGACCTGGAGGGCCGGGCATGAGCGCGCGCATCTTCCTCAGGCCGGGCAAGGACCGTTCCACCCTGCGCCGCCACCCCTGGATCTTCAGCGGAGCCATCGCCCGCACCGAGGGCGGGCCGGCCGACGGCGACCGCGTCGAGGTCCTCGACCCGGCCGGCCGGGTCATCGCCCACGGGCATTATCAAACCGGCTCGATCTCCGTGAAGATCCTCCGCTTCGGCCCCGAGGCCCCCGGCGGCGACTTCTGGACGGCGGGACTCCGGGCCGCCCGCGCGGTGCGCGAATCGGTCGGCCTGCTGTCCGATCCCGCGACCGACTGCTTCCGCCTCTGCTTCGGCGAGGGCGACGGCCTGCCGGGACTGGTCGTGGACATCTACGGCTCCACCGCCGTCGTCCAGGCCCACTCCGCCGGCGTGCAGCGCGAACGCGCCGCCATCGGCGCGGCCGTGGCCGGCGTGATGGGCGACCGGGTCCGCTCGGTCTGCTTCAAGTCCGCGCACTCCCCCGGGACCGAATGGCTGGCGGGCGGGCCGGAGGAGGTCGTCGCCACCGAGAACGGACACCGGTTCGAGGTCGACGTCGTCCAGGGGCAGAAGACCGGGTTCTTCCTCGACCAGCGCGAGAACCGCGTGCTCTGCGGCCGCCAGGCCGCGGGCCGGCGCGTGCTCAACGCCTTCTGCTACACCGGCGGATTTTCCGTCTACGCCGCGAAGGGCGGGGCGCTGTCCGTCACCTCGGTGGACAGTTCCCGGCCCGCCGCGGCCATGGCCGTGCGCAATCTGGAGCGCAACGGCCTCGACCCCGCCGCCCATCCGGTGGTGGTCGCCGACGTGCTCGACCACCTGCGCGACGGCGGTCCCGCGTACGACCTCATCGTGCTGGACCCGCCCGCCTACGCCAAGCACCTCAGCGCGCGCCACCACGCCGTGCAGGGCTACAAGCGGCTGAACCTCTGCGCGCTCAAGCGCCTGGCCCCGGGCGGACTGCTGCACACCTTCTCCTGCTCGCAGGTGGTGGACCGCCCCCTGTTCGAGGCCACGCTGCTGGCGGCCGCGATCGAAGCCGGGCGCACCGTCCGCGTCCTCCATCATCTCTCCGCGGGCCCCGACCACCCCGCCAGCGTGTTCCATCCCGAGGGCCAGTACCTCAAGGGACTCGTGCTCCACGTCGAATAAGTTCCGGTCGCCGGAACTCCAGGGGAAGCCGGGTTCCGGTCTACCGGAACGGATGGAAAACGCCTCCGCATCGCGGCAAACTTTCCTCATTTGCCACTTGGCGAAGCGGACGAGGACAATACTATCCTGACAAAGTACGCGGTGGGCCATCTGTCGTCAAGGGGTGGTCAAACGTTTTCCGGAGGATACATTATGAGCACGACGAAGCGCGAGCTGGTCATGAGAATTGCTGAAGACACCGGCATTCCCCAGCAGAAAGTTTACAAGGTCCTGCAAAAGTCGCTCGACTTGATCATGGAAAGCCTCGTATTGGGGAAGAACGTCGAACTGCGCAACTTCGGGGTTTTTGAAGTCCGCGAGCGCAAGCAGCGGATCGGACGGAACCCCACCAAGCCGGAACAGGTCGTGACCATTCCCTCGCGCCGGGTGGTCAAGTTCAAGGCCGGCAAAGTGATGCGTCAGAGCGTGCTCGAGGGAAAGCTTTCCCTTCCGGCCGACGGGGATGTCCTGGATCTGGGCGGAAAGCCCGATTGAGACATGTCCGCGTAATTGAATCCCCGCCGCCCTTCGAGGGCTGAAGATCCCATGTCCGGTGCCTCTCTTCCCCTGCAGGGGATGTCCGATATCGTTTCCCCCGAAGTCTCCCTCTGGCAACGCCTGGAGACCACCGCCCGCGCGGTGCTCGCGCGCTACGCCTTCACGGAAATCCGCACGCCCGTCCTCGAGAAGATCGAGGTCTTCACCCACTCCCTCGGCGACACCACCGACATCGTCCAGAAGGAGATGTACGCCTTCGCCGACCGCGGCGGACGCAACATCACCCTGCGCCCCGAGGGCACCGCCGGCGTCATGCGCTGGGTCGCCGGGGCGGGGCAGGAGTCCGCCGACGCGCGTCTCTACTACATCGGGCCGATGTTCCGCGCCGAACGGCCCCAGGCCGGGCGCAAGCGCCAGTTCCACCAGCTCGGCGTCGAGGCCATCGGGGCCGCCAACGCCCTGCAGGACGCCGAGGTCATCGAGATGCAGCACCGCCTGCTGACCGAATGGGGCGTCAAGGATGCCGTCTTCCAGCTCAATACGCGTGGCGCTCCCGAGGAAATGGAATCCGTCCGGGCCGGGTTGCGTGATGAGCTGCGGCCGCGACTCGCCGCGCTCTGCCCCGACTGTCAGCGCCGCTTCGAGCAGAACGTGCTGCGCATCCTCGACTGCAAGGTGCCCGCCTGCCGCGCCATCGCGCTGGAGGCCCCGCGCATGATCGACTTCATGGCCCCGGCTTCGCGGGAGTATTTCCAGTCGGTGCTGTCGGCCCTGCGTCAGCTTGGCGTGCCCGCCGAGCACAATCCGATGCTCGTTCGCGGCCTCGACTACTACCAGCACACCGTCTGGGAGGTCACCTCGGCCAGCCTGGGCGCCCAGGACGCCCTCTCCGGCGGCGGACGCTACCGGGTCAACGCCGGCGGCCGGGCGATCGACGGCGTCGGCTTCGGCATCGGCCTTGAACGGGTGATCACCGCGCTCGGCCTGTCCGGGGCGGAGGTGGCCGGCCTCGTGCCTCGTCCCGCGGTCTATCTCGCCGCCCAGAACGCCGACGCCCTAGGGTCCAACCAGCTCCTCGCCCGCGATCTGCGCTCGGCCGGCGTTTCGTGCGTCGCCTCTTTCGAGGCCCGCAGCCTCAAGTCGCAGTTCAAGTCGGCCGACCGGGCCGGCGTCCGGTTTACCGTGGTTCGCGGTGAGTCGGAACTCGCCGCCGGCACCTGCCAGGTCAAGGAGATGGCCACCGGCGCGCAGGTTCAGGTGCCCCTTGGCGAGGTGGCGTCCTGGCTGGCCGCCCGGCTTTGACGTCCGGCGGGGCGGCGCGGCCCTCCGGCGGAGCATCACCGCCGAATTTTGACACGCCCCGCCTTTTGGCTTTCCCTGGGGCGCCCATTCAGGGTAGAAAAAGGCGGCGTATTTGGGCTACCGGCACCCCGGGCCGGTGTACTGTCCCTCATCTATGAACCATTTCCCTTCAATCTAGTGCTTGGCGGCGTCAGCGGTTTCGACCACGTCCTGCTTCACTCCGCGCGGGCAGCTCGCGGACCACGATCTGGAGGGTGCGCGGGTTCAGGCCCCCCGGTCGCCTACGATCCCCTCGTCGCGACCATCGGCTTCGGCACCGCGCCGGTCGTCACTCCCGGGGAGAAGGAGACCTACGACCTGGCCCGAAAAAGTACCTCGTCGCCCTGGGCATCGATCTGGAGTTCAAGACCTCCGTCGAGGACGTCCTGAACCTGTACCGCCGGGAACTGGTCAAGGTGCCGCCGGAGTTTTTCGAGGAATTCAAGGCGAAGCTCGACGTCTCCAACGCCACCGACCGGGCCATCCGCGCGGTCATGAAGCTCCATCCGAAGGACGAACTCCGGGAGATCGTCGCCTTCTTCGAATCCCCGAGCGGCAAGGCCTATCTGGCCCGCCGCCCCGATCTCACGCAGGACATGGCGCGACTGGGCGTGGAATTCGGCCGTCAGGTCAACGACCGGCTGGTGCTGGAACTGAAGCGCCGCAACTTCATGTACTGATCGGCATCCCGTGGAACTCTCCGTCGTCATTCCCGTCTACAACGAAGTCGAAAGCATCGAGGCCCTCTGCCGCAAGCTCCACGCGGTGCTGCCCGGCATCGGCCGGACCTACGAGGTGATCCTGGTGGACGACGGCAGCAAGGACGGCACCTGGGACAAGATGGCCGCCCTCAGCCGCGAGATCCCCTGCCTCAAGCTCATCCGCTTCCGCCGCAATTTCGGGCAGACCGCCGCCATGTCCGCCGGATTCGCCGCCGCCGAGGGCGACATCGTCGTGACCCTGGACGCCGACCTGCAGAATCCGCCGGAATACATCCCGGCCCTGCTGGAGAAGATGACCGGGGGGGTGGATGTCGTCAGCGGCTGGCGGCGCGACCGCAAGGACACGTTCCTCAACCGCCGCCTCCCCTCCATGCTGGCCAACGCCCTCATCAGCAGGATCACCGGCGTCCACCTGCACGACTACGGCTGCACCCTCAAGGCCTACCGCCGCGAGGTCATCAAGAACATCCGCCTCTACGGCGAGATGCACCGCTTTATTCCCGCCCTCGCGAGCTGGGTCGGAGGGCAGGTGGAGGAGGTGGTGGTCGGCCACAACGCCCGCCAGTTCGGCACCTCGAAGTACGGCATCTCCCGCACCTTCCGCGTCGTGCTCGACCTCATCACCGTCAAGTTCCTGCTGCGCTACAGCCAGGGGCCGATGCAGTTCTTCGGAAAGATCGGCGGGTTCCTCGGCCTGCCCGGCCTCCTGCTCCTGCTCTTCATGGTCGGTGCGCAGCTCGGCGCGATGTGGTTCGGCACCACCTTCGGCGCCGCGCTCGTCAAACGCCCGTTCTGGATCATCTCCGCGTTCATGCTGATCCTCTCCGGCCTCCAGTTCATCACCATCGGCCTGCTCGCCGAGGTGTTGACCCGCACCTATCACGAGTCGCAGCAGAAGCCGACGTACGTGATCCGCGAGACCCTGCTCTCGCCCGCGGCCTGACGGGGCGGCGCTCCGGCCATGGACGAAAACCTCCCCGCCCGTCTGGAACTGGTCCTCGCCGGCCTGTTCGCCGCCGGACTGGTCAGCCTGGCCGCGTTCGCCGCCCGCGCCATCCGCAGCCCGGACCGCTGGTTCGAGTGCGCCTCGGTGCTGTCCTGGCGGCCCTTCACCCTGCGCCACGCCGCGGGGATC
>JAXMHJ010000089.1:0-15722 GCA_046346795.1 Kiritimatiellia bacterium | reverse complement strand
GGCGTCGCCACCGAGGGCGCGCGCGCCGCCAAGGCCTACTACAACGCCCCCGGCTGGACCGCCTACCACACGCAGAATCCCTGGTTCGAGGCCGCCCCCAGCTACCTGCCCGCCACCGCCGGCCCCACCTGCGGCGCCTGGCTCGCCACCCACCTCTGGACCCACTACCAGTTCACCCTCGACCGCGACTTCCTGCGCAAGGCCTACCCGCTGATGCGCGGGGCGGCCGAATTCTGCGCCGCCGTGCTCGTCGAGGATCCGAAACACCACTGGCTCGTCACCGCGCCCTCCAGCTCGCCCGAAAACGCCTACGCCTTCACCGACGCGGCCGGCAAAAAACAGCGCGCCTGGCTCTGCGTCGGCTCCACCTACGACATCCAGATCATCCGCGGCCTGCTGCAGGGGACCATCGAAGCCGCCGGTGTGCTCGGCACCGACGCCGACTTCGCCAAGACCCTGAAGGACACCCTGGCGAAGCTCCCGCCCACCCGCGTCAACGCCGAGGGGCGCATCATGGAATGGCAGGAGGATTTCGAGGAGGTCGAAATCCACCACCGCCACAGCTCGCACCTCTGGGGCCTGTATCCCGGCGACGAGATCAACCCCGCCAGGCCCGAACTCTTCGAGGGTGCGCGCAAGTCGCTCGACCGCCGCGGCGACGCCTCCACCGGCTGGTCCATGGGCTGGAAGGCCAACTTCTGGGCGCGCCTGCGCGACGGCGACCGCGCCGCCAAGCTGCTGGCCATGCTGATCGGCCGCGGCGGCGGCAACATGATGTGCCTGCATCCCCCGTTCCAGATCGACGGCAACTTCGGCGGCTGCTCCGCCGTGGCGGAGATGCTCCTCCAAAGCCACGACGGCACCATCACCCTCCTCCCCGCCCTGCCCGCCGCGTGGGCCGACGGGAAGGTCAGCGGACTCCGCGCCCGCGGCAACATCACCGTCGACATCGAATGGAAGGCCGGCAAGGTCGTGAACTACCGCCTCGCCTCCCCCGTCCGCCGCGAGGTCAAGGTCCGCGTCAACGGCGAACTCAAGACGGTGACGACAGGCTGAGTCCGCCGCCGGGTTCCAATGATTGAACGCCGGGAGCGGGAGCCCTGACAAAGGTATTCCAAAAAGGAGCCCCCATGCGTTTTCTGCCCATCTTTGTCTCCGGCTGCGCCGCCGGCGCCGGCATCTGCGCCGCGCTCGTCAGCCTTCGCGAACCCGCGCCGGCCGCTCCCGCCGCCACCATCGTCCCCGCCGGGCCGTCCCCGCGCGAAACCGCCCTCGGCGCGCAGGTCGACCGGCTGGAGAAGCAGGTCGACCGGTTGCAGAAGGACCTCATCGCCGCCCGCGCGGAGGCCGCTTCCCCGCCCGTCGCCACGCCTCCGGAAAAGGCCGCCCCCGCCGCCCCCGCGGTCGCCGGCACCCCGCAAAAGAAGCAGGCCGAAGGGGTGCCCGACTTCCTCAAGGGCCTGCTGTCCGGGCTGCCGTCCAACGCCGTGGTGACGGTCAACGGCCAGCCGGGAGGCGGCGACCTGGGCGGGATCATCTCGGCGCCCATGCGGGAGCAGGCGGTGAAAACCGCCGCCACCCGCGCCCGCTACTACTCCGCGGCCCTGGGACTGACCCCCGATCAGGAAAAGCTGCTGGGCGAACAGTTCCTGGAGGATCAGCCCAACGATCTCAACGATCTCTCGCGGATCATCGGCAACCAGGTGAAGAAGGCCATGGATCCCGGCGCCGCCGAAAAGGAGAGTCAGGACAAGCTGGCCGCCATTCTCAGCGCGGACCAGGTCCGGCAGCTTGAATCCCTCCGCGCCGGGGAGCGGCAGGCCGGCCGGGAGGCCGACGCGCTGGAGGAAGTCGCCCGGGTGCGCCGCGCAGTGCCGGACCTCTCCATGGAACAGCGCGAGCAGATCTACAACCGGGCGCTGGAAAAAGGCCCGAAAAACCCCGTGGAACACCTGCTGTCCGGGGACGGCGGGGCCGCGGCCGGGACGCCCTACGACGATCTGCTCACCCCCGGCCAGCGCCAGGCCTACGAGGCCCTGTCGGAGGACGGATTCACCTCCGGATCGTCGGGGTTCAGCATGAGGACCAAGACCATCGTGGTGCCCGGCCCCTGAGCCGGGGAGGGCCTATTTTCCGCCCATCAGCCGGGTGAGGGCGGCGTCATCCAGGACCCCGGCGCCCATCTGCCCGGCGGGGGCGGGGCTGGCCTTGACCGCCTTGAGGAGGGCGTTGACGGCGTCGGTGGAGGACGCCGCCGGGTTTTTTTCCAGGTAGCCACGGCGGGCTGCGGGCGACCCAGGGGTGGAGATGGACGTGCCGGCATAGGAACCGCCCTGGCCGTTCTGCCCGACGGGGAACTTCGGCGAAGCCCGGCGCGGAGAGATCGACGAACGACCCGCTAATTGGACTTCTCCCAGCGGTTGCCCCCGGCATCGTCCCCGCAACGGCGACGACTCCGGGGAAGGCGGCGGGATAGACCGGCTGGCCGGTGGGTTCGTTGCCGGCGGCCGCGACCACGATCATGCCGGCGTCCTGCGCGTCCTTTGACGCGGCCGCGCCAGGAAGTCGCTCGGCTGGGGGGTGCCCCACGACAGGCTCAAGGAACCTTTCGCACCGCTGGACTGGGCGAACTCGATGCTGCGGAGGATGCCGTCCGAGGTGGCGACCCCGGAATCGTCGAACGCGCGCACCGCCACAAAGGGCTGGAGATCGCCGGCGGTGACCCCGTCGGGCGCGATGACGCCGCTGGCGAGCAGGGCCATCTGGGTGCCGTGGCCGTCGGTGTCGGTCAGGGTGGCGTCGGGGCGGATGGCGTCGAGACCGCCGCGCAGCAGGGCGCCGAAGGAGAGGTCGCCGGAGAGGCCGGTGTCGAGCACGGCGACGAGGGCGCCGCTCGACGCCTTGGCCCCGGCGGGGATGTTCGCGGCCTCGCGCAGGCGGGCGAGCGAGGCGTCGGTGGCCCCGGGGACGACCACCGGGGGATCGACGCGGAACACGCGGTTGGGCTCGGCGGCGGCGACGGCGGGGTTGCCGCGCAGCGCGGCCAGCACGTCGGGCACACCGGCCCCGGCGGGCAGCTTGACGCGGTAGACGCCGACCCCCTTGGTGACGTCGATCACGCTGCCGCCGATGCTTGCCAGCAGGGCCTTGAACTGTTCGGGGGTGGTGCCTTCGCGCAGGCCGATGAGGACCTCTTCCGCGACGTATTCGGTGCCGTCGGCGGATTTGAGGATGCGGCGCAGGGCGGCGGGGGGAGGATCGACCGTCACCAGCCCCGGCGCCCCGCCCGGGCGGAAGACGGCGACCTCGACGAGCCGCTCGACCGGTCCGCCGGGGCCGTCGAGGGTCCGCCAGCGGGTGGTGTACCCGAAGTTCCGCAGCAGCGCGGACAGGGCCTCGTCCACGGGCTGGTCGACCAGGTCCCCGTCCACCGTGGCGTTGACGGCGGGATCCATGCGCACGGCCACGTCGTAGCGGCCGAACTGCGCCAGCACGTCGCGCAGGGAGTTGCGGTTGGCGCGGATGGTGACGAGGTCCCCGCGCAGCTCGACCTGCTGGGCCGCCGCGGTCAGTCCGCACACCGCCAGCAGGGCGGTCATGAATCGTCCGGGCGGGTTTGACTTGGAGGGGGGATGGGGCATAGACTGCCACTATGACATGTTTCCGCACGATCTGCTCACTCTTTCTTGCCCTGGCCGCGTCTCCGGCCCGGGCGGAGGATCCCGCCCCGGCCCAACCCGCGGCCGACGCGCCCATGTTCGACACCCGCACGCCGCGCAAGCGCGTGGTGCGTCCGCACAACACCCTGGTCAAGGTGCACACCGTCGACGACCTGTTGAAACGCCCCGAGGCGGAGAGCAAGGACCTGCCGGAAGAGCTGCCGAACCCGGGCCGGGAGAGCATTCAGAACTATCTGCCGCCGGACCCCAACATTCCGGCCATGAATCCCAACCTTCCTTCCGACCGGAACACCCCGCGCCTGACCCGGACGGAGCAGGAAAAGGCCGAGAAGGAAAAGAACTGGATCACCGCCGAGAACATCACCCGCGACCCCCGCAAACCGGAGGACCCGGAAAAAGCCGCCGGCCGGCCGGACCTCGACCAGCTTTCGGACCGGATGCTCTTCAAGGATTCCCTCTCGCTCGACGACCAGGGGGATGTGCTGAAGGCGCCCGAGCGCGGCCAGGATGAACGCGACAAGCGGATCGCGGAAAAGGACAAGCGCCAGGAGGACGGCGCCGCCTTCCCTTCCGCCTGGAGCCGGGGGGCCGACAGCCTTGCCGAAGATTCCGCGCGGGGCGATGTCCCCGGGTTCCGCCGGGAGAACGTCGAGCGGGACGGCCGGGGTGACGAGGCCTACGGGGCCGCCAGCCTCATGATGAATTCCGCCGCGGGGCGAAACGCGCTCCGCGATCAGGACGAGAAGGAGCGGGCCGAATCCTCGTTCACGCGGTCGCGCGAGCTGATGGCGGAGATCTCCGCCCCCTATCTCGACAAGGAGCGCGAACGGAGGACCGCCGGCGCCGCCGAAGGCAACGCGCTGCAGCAACTGGCCTCCGCCTACCGCCTGGAGGCCGGCCGCCCGTCCCCGTCCGGTCTTGCCGAACCCGCCGCGGGAACGGAGGCCCGGAACCCGCTGGCCGGACTCTCCACCCCTGAATTTTCCCGCCCGTCCGCGTCCTTCGCGCAAACCCCGGCCTCCTTCACGCCCGTCAATCCGGAGGTGCGGTTGAGCCCCGCCGCCACCCCCTTCGCGTCCGCCCCGGAACGGCCGGGGATGTTCACCCCGACCGACGTCTCCATCACCCTGCCCAAATCCTCCCCGGCGCTTCCCGCCGACGCCCTGTCGTCCCCCGCCCGCACCCCGGAGGCCGCCCTCCCCGATCCGATGCGCCAGCGCCGGCGGGATGACAGCCGGGTGAAATCGCAGATGAACGTCTTGCCCGGCATGACGACCCCGGGCCGGTTCGGCCGGTGAGCGGATCGCCGCCAACCCATTCCCCCTTTTTGTGCGGCGACGTTCCACGCGTGGTCGGGACGGTGTCCACCCCCGCCGGTCTGGAACGGGCCGCCCGCGACGCGCGGACCCTTCCCTTTGACATCCTGGAGGTCCGCTGCGGCGAGGCGGTGAACGAGGTGCAAACCCTCGCCGACGCCGTGCGCGCCGTCCACGCCGCCGGCAAACCCGTGCTCGTCACCGTCCGCAACCGCGCCGAGGGGGGCACGTGGGAGGACGACGATCCGGCCCGCCTGGCCTGGTTCGAGGCCGGCCTGCGCGACGCCGACGCGGTGGACGTCGAGATGTCCGGCGCCCTCGCCGGCCCGGTCTGCGCTCTGGCCGCCAGCGCCGGCCGCCCCGTCGTGCTGTCGTGGCACGATTTCCAGCGCACCCCGCCCGCGGACGACCTGCTGGAGCGCATGCGCGCGGCGGCCGCCCGGGCCGGAACGACCGTCTTCAAGGCCGCCTGCCGCGTCCACACCCAGGCGGACATCTCCATCCTGCGCGCCGCGCTCCAGGCCCGCCCGCCGGGCCTCCCGGTCTGCCTCATCGGCATGGGACCGGAAGGGGCGGCCACCCGGCTCGAATTCGCCCGGCACGGATCCGTGCTGACCTACGGCTACATCGACCGTCCCAGCGCGCCGGGACAGTTTTCCTGCCGCACACTTCGCGAATTTTTAGCGGTGCATTCGCCGGCGTACCGGGCAAACATGGTCCCGTAACACCACGCTTTTCGTCAACCACAGGGGGGAACCACATGAAGAACATCATCCGTCGTCGCGAATTCCTGGCCATCTACCTGGCGCTGGCCGGGCGGGTTGCACCGCGCATTGCGCTGGTCGCCGGAAACGGACCCGACCCGGCCGTGATGGGGCAGGGGGCTTTCCGGCCAGCGCGACACCGCCTGACCCTTCCAGGCCGCCGAAAACCCCGTGCCCGTGGACGACCGTCACGAGTTCGTACGCCTGAAGTCCGGCCGGCTCATCCTCTGCACCACCTGCGCACACGAAGAATAACCTCATCGAGTTCGACCCCTCCGGCAAGGTCGTCCGCACCTTCGGCACCACCTACCCCGGCGCCCACGGCCTCAGCCTCTCGGATGAAAACGGCGAGGAGTTCCTGTGGCTGACCGACACCAAGCGCCGCCTCGTCGTCAAGCTGGACCTGACGGGGAAGGAGATCATGACCCTCGGCTGGCCCAAGGACACGGGCAAATACACCGCGGAAAACCAGTTCTGCCCCACCGAGACCGCGGTCAACCCGGCCAACGGCGACCTCTACGTGGCCGACGGCTACGGCAGCAACTGGCTGACCCATTACTCGGCCAAAGGCGAGGTCAAGGGCTGCTACAAGCACGACGGGTTCAACTGCATCCATGGGGTCGCCTACGACGCCCGCGACGCCGCCAACCCGAAGCTGCTGGTCACCTCCCGCGCCGCCAACAAGCTCTTCACCCTTTCGCTCACGGGCGAGAACCTCGGGCATGTCGACCTGCCCGGCGCGTGGATCTGCCGCCCGGTGATCCGGGGTGAGAACGTCTTCTTCGCGGTGATCAATTCCGGCCGCCGGAACTGGGGCAGCGATTTCCGCGGCTTCGTGATGGTCCTCGACAAGGCCAACCAGCCTGTCTCGCTCATCGGCGGCCTGCCCCCGAAGGACGGCGCCGAAGGCGAGGAAGCCCTCTACCGCAATATCGATCCCAAGCCCTTCCTCAACTGCCACGACGTCTGCCTGGACGAAGCCGGCAACCTCTACGTCGCCCACTGGGCCTCCAACAAGACCTACCCGTACAAGCTGACGCCGGTCGCGGGGTGAGACGGGGCGGGGTTCGGCCCCGCCTTCTTCCGGGGGACGACTTAAAACACCTCGAACTCCGGGAACTCCCGCACGGCGTGGTCAAAAGTTTGGGTCTTGCGCCGGCCCGCGCGTTTGGCTCCCAGTGCGGCCACATGTTCGGGCAAATCCCCCTTGCGTCGAGCCCGGGCAATAGCCTCCATCATATCCCCTCCGCCTTCCACCTCGAAACGCTCGTCCCGGCAGATCGATTCGAGAGAGGCGAGGACTTGTGGCTTACGCAGTCCATAGGCCTTCAAGACCCAAGCCGCCTCCACCATGATGACGGAGGAAATCCAAATGCGATTTCCAGACCGCTGCGCCTTCGTCAACTCTCCCCGGGCGATACGGACCTGCTCATCGTCATCTTCGACCAGATGCCGGACCAGAAAATTGGTATCCCATGCCTTCATCATCCCCTTCTGGAGAAGGACCTCGCCGCCTCGCGTGCCGCGGCCTCCTTCATCTCCTTCACGTTCATGGAGCGGCGCTTCTTGAGGAATTTGGCGGCGGCGCCGTCACTCTTCACGATCTGGACCGGCTTGCGGAGGAGAACCCATCCGGCCGCGGTTCGTTCAAAACCGATGCGGTCGCCTTTGCTCAGACTCATTTCCCTGCGAATGTTTTCCGGAATGGTGATCTGGCTTTTTGAGGTGAGGGTTGCGGTAGTCATGCCTTACACTACTACAGTCCGTAAGGCGCTCGCAACCTGAATACCGCCCGGAATTTCACGCGCCGGCCGTTTCGTCCATTTTCGTCCGTTTCGCCCGCACCCCCGCCCAGTCCAATCCAAACCGCGCGAGATACTTCTTCAGCCGATCGCTGTCATTGGCCGACGATTTGCGCAGGCGGGACTGCGCGAACAGGCGGCGGCCCGCGTCGGCGAGGGTGTCCGCGCTACGGCACTCGCGGATCACGGCGGCGAGCTGAACGCGGTCGAACAGGTCCAGCTCCCCCGCCTTGTCCGCGCCGAGCAGATCCTCCACCTCGTCGGGCGCCCCGCCCGCGGCGCGCCAGTCCGCGCGCAGGCGGTCGAGTTCGCCGCGCACCAGCTCCAGATCGATGCGCCGGCCGCCGGCCAGGGTGGCCAGACGGGTGACCGACGCGTTCAGGTCGCGGAAATTCCCGCCCCAGCGGGCCTCCGGGGAAAGGGCGAAGTCCAGATAGGCGCGACGGGCCTCCGCGTTGAAACGCACGCTGCGCCCGAGCTGCCGCGAGGCGGCCTCCAGCTCGTGGTCCAGGTTGGGCTCGATGTCCTCCCGGCGGTCGGCCAGGCCGGGCAGCTCGAAGGTCCACAGATTGATGCGCGCCAGCAGATCCGGCCGGAACCGCCCCGCCGCCGCCTCGCCGCGCAGATCGCGATTGGTGCCCGCCAGCAACTGGAAGTCGCTGCGCACCTCCTCGTCCGCGCCCATCGGCAGGAAGCTCTTCTCCTCCAGCGCGCGCAGCAGCAGCACCTGCATGTCGAGGCTCAGCTCGCCGATCTCGTCGAGGAACAGCATCCCCTTGTGCGCCGCGCGCATCAGGCCTTCGCGGTCCGACGTCGCGCCGGTGTACGCGCCCTTGCGATGACCGAAGAGCGCCGACACCGCCGCGTCGCCGCGAAAGGTGCCGCAGTTGACCTCCACGAAGCGACCGGAGACCTGGTTGCGGGCCTTTTTCATCTCGAAGATCCGCCGCGCGAGCTGCGACTTGCCCGCGCCGGTCGGGCCGAGAAGGAGGATCGGCGCGGTCGAGGCGACGGCGACCTTCTCCACCTGCTCGATGGTGCGGTTGAACGCCGCGTTGCGCGTCGCGATGCCCGACTTGAGCAGCGAGAAACGCTCGAGCTGCTCCTGCTCGAAGCGCGAGGCCAGCCGGTCGTAACGCGAGAGGTCGAGGTCGATCACCGACATCCCCCCCGCCATCGCCCCCGGCTTGCGCTGCCGCGGCGGCATCGTCTGCAGCAGCCGTCCGGGCAGGTAGCGGGCCTCGGTCAGCAGGAACAGGCAGATCTGCGCGACGTGCGTCCCGGTGGTGATGTGGACGAGGTAATCCTCCTCCTCGAGGTTGAAGGGATAGGTCCGCGCGAAGTCGTGCAGCGCGGCGTACACATCGGTGAAATCCCACGCGTCGCGAAAGTGCACGAGGCGGGGCACCACCTCGGTCTCCGGCGAGACATGCCGCATGTCCGTCATCACCACGTCGGCCAGCTTCTGAAACTTCGTGTCGTACAACAGCTCGAACCGGTGCACCTCCACGTCCTCGTGCATGCAGATGCCCACGGTCGGCCGCCAGCGGTCCCAGCGCTCCCCGGGCCGCGCCGAATCGAGCGTGGTTCCGAGCAGTCCGATGACAACGATTCGTTTGGGGGCGGGCATGGCGGGTCGTATGGCGTTTACTATCCGCTCATATAACTCTGTATATTGTGCTATTGTCAATCGGCTATTGGCAATTCCCACATCCACGCCGTCACCGGTGCTGAACTATTTATATTCATATCATCTGCAACAACTTAGGATGACATCTCACGGCTTCGATCAAAACCTGGCACGCCGCTAGCAATAGGGTCGATCTTCCGCAACCTTTGATGGAGGACCCCACGATGGCCAACAAAACCCTTTTCCAGACCCTGATGGGCCGGCTGGTGCCGCCCGCCGACACCCGCAACGACGCGGGCGGCGCGGCCTACACCCGCGACCCGCGCGAAGCCCTCGCGCAGCTCGTGATGACCGGCACCCTGAACAACACCTTCTACGCCACCGCCGAGGCGCAGTTCGCCCAACTGGCCGAGCTGGCCGCCCGGGTGGACGCCGACTACCTCGCCCGCCTGGCGGTCTTCGCCCGGCGGCATGGCCGGATGAAGGACACGCCCGCGCTGCTGGTCGCCCTGCTGGCCGTCCGCGACACGGAACGCTTTCTGCAGACCGCCCCGCGCGTCATCGACAACCTGAAGATGCTGCGCAACCTGGTCCAGATCCTCCGCTCCGGCGCCGCCGGCCGGAAGTCCCTCGGCTCCGCCCCCAAGCGGTTCGTGCAGCGCTGGCTGGAAGGCCGCGCCGCCGCCGAGCTCTTCCTGGCCGACGTGGGTGCGAGCCCGTCGCTGGCCGACCTAATCCGCATGGCGCACCCGCGCCCCGCGGACGCGGCCCGGTCCGCGTTCTACGCCTACACCCTGGGCGAGCCGCACGACGCGGCCCTGCTGCCGGAGATCACCCGCGCCTTCGAGGCGTTCAAGGCCGATCCCGCCGGCGTGGCGCCCGACGTGCCCTTCCAGCTCCTGACCGCGCTGCCGCTCACGACCGCCCACTGGTCCGCGATCGCGCTGCGCTCCGGCTGGACGACCACGCGCATGAACCTCAACACCTTCGCCCGCCACGGCGTCTTCGATCCGCTCCGGAATCCCGACGCCGACCGCGCGACCCGGGAGGTGGCCGCGCGGCTGGCCGACCCGGCGCTCGTCCGCAAGGCCGGCGCCTACCCGTTCCAGTTGCTGGCGGCGGTGCGCGCGGCCGGTGACGCGGTTCCCCCGGTCATCGTGGATGCGCTCCGCGCGGCCATGGAGGCGGCGGTGGCCAACGTGCCCGCGCTGGGGATGGACGTGGTGGTGGCGCCCGACGTGTCGGGGTCCATGCACTCGCCCGTCACCGGCGTGCGGAAGGGCGCGACCACGGCGGTGCGCTGCATCGACGCGGCCGCGCTGATCACCGCCGCGGTGCTCCGGCGCAACCCGCGCACCCTCGTCGTGCCCTTCAGCGACCGCGCCGACGTGCTGGCGCTGGACGCCGAAGCGGGCATCCTGGCCAACGCGGAAACGCTCGCCGCGCTGCCCTCCGGCGGGACCGACTGCGCCACCCCCGTGGCGCTGTTGAACCGCCAGGGCCGGCGGGCCGACCTGGTCGTCCTGGTCTCCGACAACGAGTCCTGGGCCGGCTTCCAGAACGCCCGCGCCGGCACCGGCCTCGCCCGCGAGTGGAGCGCCTTCAAGGCGCGCAACCCGCGCGCCCGGCTCGTCTGCCTGGACCTCCAGCCCAACCCGGCGGTCCAGGCGCGGACGCAGCCCGACGTGATGAACATCGGCGGATTTTCCGACGCGGTGTTCGACCTCGTCGAGCTGTTCGCCCGCGGCGAACTCGGCGGCGACGCCTGGGTTCAGGCCATTGAGTCCGTGCCGCTCGATGCGCGGCGGCCCGCGACGGCCGGGGTCTGACCCGGTCCTCCCGGCGGCGAACGAACCCCGTTCGCGCGCCGCCGGGTTTTGTTCTTTTCCATCCCATCACGCCTTTCCCTGAATGCCGGCGGGAGTACATGCCTGTGAAGCAACCCCTCCCGCCCCTGTTTGTCAGGGAAAGGACGACCCTTTGATCAAGGCCCGGCGCGGATGCCCGGGGGACTACACGGTCAACGCCCGTTCGATCCGGGCACCGCCGCAAGGCGGGCGTCTCCCACCCCGTTGCCGCCCGGGCCGCGATCATCCCATGTCTTCCTTCCTGATTTCATGAGTTCCTGATAATCCCCCGTTCTCCCTCCCATGAAACCCCCCAAACTCACCCCGATCCAGCTCGACGGCTCCACCGGCGAAGGCGGCGGTCAGATCCTGCGCACCGCGCTGGCCCTGTCCGTCGTCACCGGCCGGCCGTTCCGCATCGACCGCATCCGCGCCGGCCGCGCCCGCCCCGGCCTCATGCGCCAGCACCTGGCCTGCGTGCGCGCCGCCGCGGAGATCAGCCGCGCCCGTGTCAATGGCGACACGCCGGGCTCGACCGCGCTCTCCTTCGATCCGGACTCCGTGCGTCCGGGCGCGTTCGAATTCGCCGTCGGCACCGCTGGCAGCACCATGCTCGTCGCGCAGACCATCCTGCCGCCGCTGGCCCTGGCCGCCGACGCGTCCACCGTCCGGCTGCGCGGGGGCACGCACAACCCCGCCGCGCCGCCGCAGGATTTCATCGAGCATTCGTTCCTGCCGCTCCTGCACGGCTGCGGCTTCCGCCCCACCATTGCCCTCCGTCGCACCGGCTTCTTCCCTGCGGGCGGCGGCGAGGTCGAACTCACCGTGCCGCCGCACACCGGCGGCGCGCCCATCGACCTCCGCGAACGCGGCGTGCTGCTCTCCCGCGAGATCATCGTCCGCCTCTCCGGTCTGCCCGCCCACATCGGCGAGCGCGAATGCGCATCCCTGCGCGGGCAGCTCGATCTGCCTGCGGATGCGATCCGCGTCGAAACGGAGCCGCAGCCCGCCGGTCCGGGCAACGCCCTCGTCGCCCTCTGGCGCTACGAGCGCGTCACCGCGGTCATGGTCGCCCTGGGCGACCCCGCGCGGAGCGCCGCGCGCGTCGCGCAGGATCTCATCGGCATGATCCGCCGCCATGTAGAACACGACGCCCCGGTGGATGATCACCTGGCCGACCAGCTCCTGCTCCCCTGCGCCCTCCGGCATGGCGGAACCTTCCGCGCCGCCGGCTGGACGCCCCACGCCGAAACCAATGCCGGCGTCATCCGCCTCTTCCTCCCGCACGTCCGCATCAACGCCACCCGCAACGGCCGGCTCGACTGGATGGTCGAGGTATCGCCGTATAATTACCATGATATTCGGACTTCACAGGTCCGAATATCATGGTAATATATCGAAACATAAGTTTCGAAAAAGCCCATCCTATGAACTATACCTTTCGCCAAATCAGCCAACGCATCCGCGACTTGGCGGTGCACTTTCCCGTTGTGGTCGTCACGGGGGCGCGACAGGTTGGTAAAACCACTCTGCTACGCCACCTGTTTCCCGATGCGGATTATGTGGTTTTCGACCCCTCAATCGACATTGAAAATGCGCGCAAAGATCCCGACCTGTTTCTGCAGAACCATGCCTCCACCACCTTGATTCTCGACGAAATTCAGTACGCGCCGGAAGTGGTCGGGGCGATCAAACGCGCCGTCGACCGCCACAAAACACCCGGACGCTTTTTGCTTACCGGCAGCCAGCAGTGGCAGGTAATGAAGAAACTGTCCGAAAGTCTCGCCGGTCGTGCGGTCATCACCGAGTTGGATGGCTTTGATCTGGCCGAATGGCGGGGCGAGCCCTCCACCCAAAAGGGCTGGCTGGAAGACTGGCTGGACGACCCCGCTGGATTCGCCGGGCGTTTTCAAGGCGCCACCGCACCCCCGCCGCCGCTCCCCCTGTACGAAATCCTGTTCCGGGGTGCCCTGCCGGAGGCAACCACGTTGCCCGGCCCACTGCTGGGCGACTACCATAACTCCTATCTGCGCACCTATGTCGAACGCGATGTCCGAACCCTCGCCGGAGTGGAAGACCTCCAGCAATTCGGCCGGTTTCACCGGCTTCTGGCCGCCTTGACCGCGCAGGAAATCAACCACGCCCAGCTTGGACGCGAGATCGGTGTCGCGGGCAAAACCGCCAAAGCCTGGCTGGCGATCCTGCTCGGCACCTTCCAGTGGCATGAAGTCCCCGCGTATGAGCACAACCTGATCAAAAAAGTGACCGGACGCCCCAAGGGGTATTTCGGCGATACGGGGCTGGCCTGCGCCGCCCAGTCGATTCCGTCGCCCGCCGCCCTCGGCAGCCATCCGCTGCTGGGTGCGCTGTTCGAAACTCTGGTTGTCGGCGAAATCCGAAAACAAGCCTTGCGGATGACCAGCCCCCCCCGGCTCCATCACTGGCGCAACCACAACCAGGCCGAACTCGACCTCCTCCTCCAATACAACGGGCGCCTCTTCCCGCTGGAAATCAAACTCTCCTCCAATCCCTCCGGGCACGACACCCGCGGCATGACCGCCTTTCGCAAGTCGCTACCCGATGATTCACCGCCTCCCCCCGGACTGGTCATCAGTTGCTCGCCCACCGTACGCACCCTCAACGCCTTCGGCGATTTCACCCTGCCCTGGCATTGGTCCTCCACCTGACCCCGTAACCACACAAAGGCTTCTCCCATGTCCGACCTCCCCCTCCGTGAATCCCCCGCCCCCTGGCGGCAGTGGGGTGCCGACATCGACGACGCCGCGATCCAGCAGATCCGCAACGCCTGTGAACTGCCCGTCGCCGTGCGCGGCGCGCTCATGCCCGATGCCCACGTCGGCTACGGCCTGCCCATCGGCGGGGTGCTCGCGACTGACAACGCCGTCATCCCCTACGCCGTCGGCGTCGACATCGCCTGCCGCGTCAAGATCACCGTGTTCGACCTGCCCGCCACCGCGCTGGAGGCCGAGCCCGACCGCTTCAAAACCGCCATCGCCCGCGAGACCCAGTTCGGCGTCGGCGCCACTTTCAAGCGCCGTCGCGATCACGCCGTGATGGCCGCGGACTGGACGGTTTCGCCGGTCACCCACCGCAACAAGGACAAGGCGTGGGCCCAGCTCGGCACCAGCGGCAGCGGCAATCACTTCGTCGAGTTCGGCGAATTCACCAACGACCGCGACCTCGCGGGAATGCCCCCCGGCACCCGGCTCGCCCTGCTCAGCCACAGCGGCAGCCGCGGCACCGGCGCGTCCGTGGCCGACCACTACAGCAAGCTCGCCGCCGCGGCCCGACCCGAACTGCCCAAGCACCTCCAGCATCTCGCCTGGCTCGGTCTCGACACCGACGCAGGCCGCGAATACTGGGCGGCCATGAGTCTCATGGGCCTGTACGCCCGGGCCAACCACGACTGCATACACGACCACATCACCGCCTCCCTCGGCGCGACCGTGCTCTTCCGCCACGAGAACCACCACAACTTCGCCTGGAAGGAAACCCACGACGGCCGCGAGGTGGTGGTGCACCGCAAGGGCGCGACCCCCGCGGGCCGCGGCGTGCTCGGCATCATTCCCGGCAGCATGGCCACCCCGACCTATCTGGTCGAGGGCCTCGGCAACGCCGCGTCGCTCGACAGCAGTTCTCACGGCGCGGGCCGCGTGATGAGCCGCACCAAGGCCTTCAAGACGCTCGACGATCAAGCCGAGCGCGGCGTGGTGCGCGCCCGCGGCGTCACCGTCATGTCCGCGAGCCTCGACGAGATGCCCGCCGTCTACAAGGACATCGACGAGGTCATGCGCGCCCAGGCCGACCTCGTCGCCCCCCTCGCCCGCTTCTTCCCCCGCCTCGTCAAGATGGCCCCGCCCGGCGAACGCGCGGAGGATTGACGGCGCCGACGGCCCTTCGGAACCACCACCAAACTCGCGAAAGCCGGGAAGAATGCGGGGGGTTGCCAGGAATTCATGAAAGCAGGAAAGAAGCCCGATGATCGTCCCCATGCAGGGCAGGCCCCTGTTCCACCACGGCTCTCATGGATCGTCTTTCTCCCCGCTCTTTTCGACTTCCGACTTTCTTCTTGCAAGGTTTTCCCGCGCCGCCAGAACCGCGCCGAAGGGCAATTTGTCCGATTCGGCGACCAGTTTGACCATGGCGAGGGGCGTTTTCGGATTTGATACGATTGAAGTCAACGGCTCCTCATGTATCCATTTTTCTGCGCGCTCCAAAGCCGGTCCGAAATTTTGCGCCAGAAACTCAACGCGGCACGAGCGGCTCAGAAATACCTCCGGGACCTGCGACCGGGCATATATGGCCTCGAGCGTCTCCGGGGAATAATCCACGCTGGAATCCTTCAATGAACTTGTGAATATGTACCATTTCGTGCTGCCGTCACGAACATACCATTTCTCCTGCAGTGCGATGCCCGGATTGGCCGCCAACGCGGCTTGCAGGTCCGTATAAGCTTTTTTGATCGCCTCTTCTTTGGCGCGTTCTCTATCTATGTGCTTCTGGCTGTAGTTTTCATAGTCTATTTTAAATCCGAAGGGCGCCAGGGCAAGATCCAATGGCAATAATGCGATATCAAAACACAGATCCAATGGAAGGGATGTCCACCCGATAAAATGTTCCACGACAGGAATCAAACCGCGGCGACTGTCGATCAGGCCGCCA
>JAXMHJ010000088.1:0-15775 GCA_046346795.1 Kiritimatiellia bacterium | reverse complement strand
CCTGGGCCTGCCCACCATGCTGGCCATGTTCCTGATGATGGCGATGTTCTACTCCCTGCTCGCGGCCGCCACCCGCCGCCGTGAAGGCCAATCCATCGCGCGCTGGCTGGTGCCCTTCGGCTTCTCCCTGCTTTCCGGCGCCGCCCTGATGTACACGACCTACGCCGCCATCACCGTCATCCTGCCCGCCTTCCTGTTCGCGGGGCTCTCGATGGGACGCCGGAGCTGGATCCCCGCGCTGATCTGGCTGCTGCTGGTGCTGGGGTCGTTTTCCCCGTGGATCGTCCGCAACCTGAAGGTCGCCGGCACGCCCTTCGGCATGGCGCCGCAGGCGGCGCTGACCGACACCAGCCTGTTCCCCAAGAATTCCTACGACCGCAGCCTGGTGTACGACATCCCGAAGTCGGACAAGATCAGCACCCACGTCCGTCGCAACTTCGTGACCGCCTTCCCGGACAACTTCCGCCAGGTGACGCAGGGAGCCGGGGACGGGGTCCTCAGCGCGCTGTTCATCGCCACGCTCTTCTACGTGTTCTCGCGGCGCGAGGTGAACCACCTGCGCTGGGCGGTGCTGCTGGGCATCCTGCTGCTGGCCTCCTCGGCCAGCCTGTTCGGCGCGTACAACAAGAACTTCCTGGTGCTGATGCTCCCCTTCGCGACCATGTACGGCGTGGCCTTCTTCAACCTGCTGCTCGACCGCCTGAACATCCGCGTGCAGATCATCAACGCCGCCCTCACCGGCCTGGTCCTCGCCATCAACGCGGTGCCCCTCATCTTCACCATGGTGGCCAAGTCGCCCCCCACCGCCTACCCGCCCTACAATCCCGCCTGGATCAACTCCATCAACGGCATCCTGAAGGACAAGGAGATGATCTGCACCGACATCCCCTGGGCGACCGCCTGGTACAGCGGGCGCAACTCGCTGCTCCTGCCCGCCAACCTGGACCAGTTCTACGAGATCTACGACACCACCAAGCGCATCAGCGGCCTCTACATCACCACCGTGACGCGCGACGGCCGTTTCGTGTCCGACCTGCTGAGCGGCCCCGACCGCACCTGGTTCCAGTTGAACCTCGGCCAGATCCCGGGCGACTTCCCGCTCAAGGAGGCCTTCCCGCTCGGCAACGCCGACCAGGTGTTCTTCACGGACCGGCGCCCCGGCGGAACCTGACATGGACCGGGCCGCGCGGGCCGCCCACATCGACCGGGAACTGGACCGCCTCTATCCCGGGCCCCTGGCGCCGCCGCTGGCGCACACCGACGCCTACACCCTCCTGGTCTCGGTGCTGCTCTCCGCCCAGTGCACCGATGCACGGGTCAACCAGGTGACCCCGCGGTTGTTCCGGCTTGCGGCCGCGCCGGCCGACATGGCCCGGGTGCCGGTCGGACAGATCCTCGAGATCGTCCGTCCCTGCGGCCTCGGTCCCGCCAAGGCCAAAGCCATCCAGGGCCTCTCCCGGCTCCTGGTGGAGCGGCATGGCGGACGGGTGCCGGAATCGTTCGAGGCGCTGGAGGAACTCCCCGGCGTCGGCCACAAGACCGCCTCGGTGGTCATGGCGCAGGCCTTCGGCGTCCCGGCCTTCCCGGTCGACACCCACATCCACCGGCTGGCCCAGCGCTGGCGGCTGACCCGCGGCGGCAGCGTCGAGCGGACCGAGCTCGACCTCAAGGCCCTGTTCCCGCGCGAGCGCTGGAACCGCCTGCACCTGCAGATCATCTTCTACGGGCGCGAGCACTGCCCGGCGCGCGGCTGCGACGGCCTGCGCTGCGGCATCTGCCAGGTGGTCAACGCCGGCCGGGTCAGGCCGGTGGCGGTGAGGAAATAGGCTTCCACCCACTCGTTGCCCGTCCTGAAGGTGGTGAAGTGTTGTCAGGAACTCATGAACTCAGGAAGGGAAGGGTGGTTTTGATGGATGCCCCTCCTGGCATGCGGTCGATCAGGGACTCAGGGTGACGGACACTGCGCGGCGCGGGTTGGTCCGCTCAAGGCCGGTCTGAATGCGGGCGGCCCCGGGGGCGAGCCGGGCCATGCCGGCGGGGTTGAGGAGCAGGTAGTCGGTCCGCTGGTATTCTCCATCCGACTCGTCCTTGCAGGTCCAGGCTTCGCCATGATCGTCGCGCGCGCCGGAGTCGGCGAGGTGGCCCTTGTCCTCCCGCCAGGCGGTGATCGAGCGGAGCACGGCGGATTTGGGCGAATCGTTGAGGCAGCCGGCGACCGCCAGCGTGTCCGCCGGGAATTCGGTGGCGAGGCGTCGGACCTCCTGCCCGAGCAGGCGGGCCTCGTTGCGGCGGATCTCGTAGGTGTCGGGGCTGCGGGCGTCCGCTTCGCCGGGGGCCAGGAACGCGGCGAGGACGCGCACGGCGGGGGCGTTGGTGGCGGGGCGGATCACGGCCTCGATGAAGGCCGGGTCGACCGGGATGTCGCGCTGCCCGATGCGGTAGGCCATGCCGGTGTGGACGAGCAGGGTGGTGCCGGGCGCCCGGCTGAGCAGGGCGTGGCCGCCGCGGGCGCCGGCGGGGAGGGCGACGCAGGCCGGGTAGTCCAGCCCGGCCGCGGCGAGGGCCTGGCGGAGGGCCTGCACGTCCCCGTCGTCCCCGATGTCCTGGACGGCGAGCACGTCCGCCTTCAGGCCGGCCAGTTGCGCCAGCACCTCGCGGCGGGCGTCTTCCGGCTTGGGATCGTCCGCGGCCCCGTCGCCGTCGCGGTCAAGGGTGCGCCAGCCGTCCAGATGGAGCGTGGCGATGGTCAGCGATCCGGGCGCGCGGGTTCCGGAGGCCGCGTCGCCGCAGCCGGCGAGCAACGTCGCGGCGAGCATCCACGCGCCTGCCCTCCGCGTGTTCACGCGTTGTGAATGCCCTCGCTGACCCGTTTTTCGATGTCCTTGTAGCCGATGTCGAAGGCGTAGATCTCCTTGAACACCTTGAGGGCCTCGGCCTTCTGGCCGGTTTCCGACAGGAGACAGCCCAGTTCGTACAGCGCGTCCATCTTGGCGGCGTCCATGACGGGCATTTCCGACAGCAGCGTGCGGAAGAAGTCGGCCGCGATGTCCAGGTTGCCCTTGGCCTTGAACGCCCGGCCCAGGTTGTAGACCGATTCCAGCCGGCGCTGGGGATGCTTCTGCGACTGCTGGAACTGCTGGATCGCGCCGGTGTAATCGCCGCGCTTGAGCAACTCCAGTCCGTAGTCGAATTTGAAGGTGAGGTCGTTGGGGTACTTCTTCACGCGTTCCGAGGCGAGTTCGAAGATGAAGGCGTCCTTCTCCGCCCTCGTGGCCTCGACCCCGGCCGTGTCGCCCTCGTTCGTGAGCACGTCGATGTTGTAGTCGTACATGTTGAGGTACGTCTCGTTCAGCGCCCGCTCGATGTTGGGGTCGGTGGCGTTGGTCATGTCGTTGGCGCGGGTGAGGATGTCCCGGGCCTCCTCGTAGCGCTTGGCCTGGTTGTAGAGGTCGCCCAGATGGCGGTACAGGTTGAGGTTCCTGGGCTCGCGCTCCAGGCGCGAGACGGTGTCGTTGATCATCTCCTCCACGTCGTCCTCGGACCGCTTGGCCTTGCCCTGCTGCTCGAGCTTCTTGGCCTGGTCCTCGTTGGCGATGACGTCGCGGTAGGAGGTGGCTTTTTCCCAGCCGCCGGTGTTCATGGTGTCCATCGCGGCGGCGTCCTTGAACTTCTTCAGCGCGACCTGGTCGGTGGGCGTCAGGCGGGTGATTTCCTCGAAGATGCCGCGGGCGTCGCGGGTCTGCTTCAGCGAGAGGTAGAGGTCGCCCAGCCGGTAGAGGAGCTTGGTGTCCTGCGGATGCGCGGTGCGGGCGACCTCCAGTTCCTGGATGGCGATCTCGGGCTTTCCGGCCGCCTCCGCGGCGTCGCAGTAGAGGTTGATGTGCTGGAGCACGGTGGGGTCGATGTTCATCAGCTCCTCGGCGGCCTTCATCGCCTCCACCGGTTCCTTCTTCATGTGCTTCTTCAGGCGGCCCATGGGGCCCATCGCCTTGAAGGAGGTCATGTCGATCATCGTCTTCTTCTCGCGGGCCTTGCGGGTCTGGATGGCCCGCAGGGAACGGCGGGCCTGGGCGAGCAGGGGTTCCAGGGAGAGCACCTCCCCGAACATCTGCACGGCATAGTCGAGCTGCCCCCGCTCCATGGCGGACTGGGCCTTCAAGAACAGGTCGCGGATCCGCTTGGGCGCCTCGTCGAGCTTCACTTCCTGCATGATTGCAAAACCTCCATTCGGTGGCCGGCAAACCGGTGGGCCGGGACGTTCGAATCTAAGCGCTAGGCCCCGGCATGGCAAGCGGAAGATGACGGGACGGCCGATTTTGAGCGGCGGAAATCCCCTTTCCTATTCCAATTCCCGACGTATACTGCCCCCATGGGATCCATCTTGTCAGCCGCTCTGCTCCTGTTCATCTTCGGGATGGCCATCTACCTTACCCGCGATTTGGATTGATCCGACCTTCCATGTCCGACGAAATTCCAGTTGAGATCAAGGGCCTTGTGCCCACCCCCGCCGGAACCGGGGTCTTCCTCGGCCACGGCGACAAGGTCATCACCATCTTCATCGATGCCGCGGTGGCCATGGCCATCACCATGCTGGTCGAGAAGATCGAGCGCCCGCGTCCGCTGACGCACGACCTCATCAGCAGCATCTTCCTGGGGCTCGGCATCCGGGCCACCCGGGTGCTGATCCACGACCTCAAGGACGGCACCTTCTACGCCCGGCTGCACCTGGTGCAGGAGAACGAGTCGTCTGGCAACCGGCGGTTTGCCCGGACGGATCAGACGACCGGCACCGGCTCCCAGCCCTTGGCCCTGGAGCAGAAGTGCCCCGTCTTTGTCACCCGGGCCGTGTGGGACGCGGCGGAGGACATGTCCTGGGCGCTGGGTCAGGGGGACGAGCCGCCCGCCAAGGAGGGCAAGGATGACGCGGAGCCCCCCGGGGACGCCGATTGACATGCAGCCCCTCGCCGAACTCATCTCCACCGGGGCGGAACTGCTCGGCGGGCGCACCGTCAACCGCCACGCCTCCCTGCTGGGCGGCCGCCTCGCCGACCTGGGCATCCGCCTCGCGCGCGACACCACGCTGCCCGACGACCGCGCCGCCATCGCCGCCGCGATCCGCGAAGCCCTCGCCCGGGTGGACCTCGTCTTCACCTCCGGCGGCCTCGGCCCCACCAACGACGACCTCACCCGCGAGGCCATCTGCGACGCGCTCGGGTGCGGCATGGCCGAGTCGCCCGAGGGCATCGCCTGGATTGAGGACCGTCTGCGCCGCGCCGGCCGCACGATGCGGGAAAACTCCCGCCGCCAGGCCCTGCAGATCGACGGCGCCACGCTGCTGGACAATCCCGCCGGGGTCGCGCCCGGCCAGCGGGTCGATCTGCCCGGGGGCAAGACCGTCTTCGTCCTCCCGGGGCCGCCCCGCGAATTCGACGCCATCCTGGAGACGCACATCCTGCCGTGGCTGGCGGAACACGCGGCCGCGGTCCGTCCGCACACCCTCAATCTGATGTTCTGCGGGGTGGGGGAGTCCGACCTGCACGCCTTCCTGGAGCCGCGGGTGGACGAGTCGGTGGTCGAGCTGGCGTATTGCGCGGCCCCGGGCCGGGTCGAGGTGCGGCTTACGACGGCGGGGGACCGGTCGGCGGTGGACGCCATCGCGGCGGCCCTGCGCTCGCAGTTCCCCGAATTCCTGTACGCGGAGCAGCGCGAGGGCATCGGCGAGACCGTCGCCCGGTTGCTGAACGGCACCGGCCGCACGCTGGCGGTGGCGGAATCGTGCACCGGCGGGCTGCTGGGCGGCCGGATCACGGACATCGCCGGCAGCTCGTCGTTCTTCCGGGGCGGGGTGATCGCCTATGCCAACGAGGTGAAGACCGCGCAACTGGGCGTGCCGGAGGAGATCCTGAAATCGGTCGGCGCCGTGAGCGAGGAGGTGGCCCGTCTCATGGCCGGGAACGTCCGCGACCGCCTGGGCGCGACCTACGGGCTCTCGGTCACGGGCGTGGCCGGTCCCGGCGGCGGCTCTCCGGAGAAACCCGTCGGCCTGGTCTGGCTGGCCTGCTCCGGGCCCTCGGGCACGCGGGTCCAGCGCTGCCAGTTTGGCGGTGATCGTTCGTCCGTCCGCGAGAACGCCGTCCAGCGCGCCCTGTGGCTCCTCTGGCGCGAACTGACCGCCTCCGCCCCCGCTGAAAACCCTTCGGTCCGTCCCGCGAGAGAAGAAGTCTAGTCCCGCCATTCCCCGGGCACGCCAATCTCCCGATCGGCACCGCAGCCGCAACCTCCACGGCCTGCCTATTTTCCTCGGAGCGGGCGGAGGACCAGGCTCATCGCGCGACGATGGACCGGTCCGACCTCGTGGATGCCGGAGGCATCAAATCCTGTAGCCGGTGGTTGAGCGAAGCGACACCACCGGATAACATCCCCAACAACCCGCACCCCGGTCAGGGGTGCCAGCCATTGGTGGACGACATGCCCTCGACGCATACCAGCCTTCATTATTCACCGTGAGCGCCTCCGCCCGGGAGGCCGTGCGCACGTACATCGTCCGGCAGGAGGAACATCACCGGGTGAAAACCTTCCGGGAGGAGTTGATCGAGTTCCTGGAGAAATCGGGCGTGCCCTACGACCCGCGTTATCTCGACTGACCTCTGGCATCCCGCCGGGATGCGGCGGGTTGGCGGGGCGGCGGTCCGGTGGTGTCGCTTCGCTCAACCACCGGCTACAGGCTGGGTTCCCTCCGGGAACGCCGGTTGGCGCCGACCTCGTCGGAAGGCGTGGTCGATACGAGATGATGGGACGACAGCGCGGATCGCGATCCCCATTCTCCTTCTTTTTGTGCCCCTTCCCCCCGAATCCTTTCGCGACGATGGGCCTGTCCCCATTCTCCTGTGCTGATCGCTCCTCCATCCGCGAGAACGCCTTGCAGCGCGCGTTATGGTTGCCGTGGCGGGAGTTGACGGTCTGATACCGGCCCGGTGCCAATATCGTCTCCGAAAACATCGAGGGTCGTCCATCCCAGCAGGAAGTCCAGCAATTCCCCGGGATTGAAGCCGATGCGGACTGAACCCACGAGGCCGACCTCCGCTTCAATCTGGGTGTAATAGGATAGCGGAAATACCGCCTGGGCGGCCATCTGTTTAAAGGCGGGCTGGGGCGGCAAGGGCGCCAACCAAAAAGGGGCCGTCTCGGCCTGATTCAAAACCATGAAATTAATCGGGGCTGTAAAATCGGTTTGGATCATCGGCGGGGAGGTCAGAATCGTCGGGTCCGACCTGGGAGAAAAGCCAATATCTGGTTTCTGAACGATGAGTTTTCCCCGCGGACGTACACTTGGATCGGTGAACTCTTCCTCCATGAACGTCAGGAATTGGATTCCCAAGGAGTTTGGTTTTTCCAGCAGCGTGCCCCCCGGGTTGGGGACGGGATTCCCGGCGAGCACCTGACCGCCGCGCAATCCCGCCGAGCCCGCCCCGGCGTACAGTCCGAGCGACAGCGGCCCGACCCGTCCGCGGGCGCCCGCCCCATAACCGGCGGAGGCGGTGAAGATGTCGGCCCCGTCCCGGGCACGGTCTGCGAGGTAGGAGGACGCGCACCCGCCGGCGAGAAAGGTGGCGGCAAGGAAAAGCCCGACCCGGACCCGCAGTCGCACGATTAAACATCGAGCCTTCTTCATGACCCGCTCCCTATTCGTCAGGCTCGGGATGAGCAAGGATTTCCATACCCAGACCTTGTCGACGCAACTCGTGCCTCCGTTGGGCCGCCAGGGCGCGCCAGTCTCCCGATTGGAGTGAAGCCGCTCATCGCGCGACAATGGAACAGTCCCCATTCTCCTCCTTGAAGAGGTTGCAAAGCCAAATGTCCGGGGTTATCCTCACGTCATGACTTCAACCGAACTACATGAACTCGAGACCTTAGGCGTTTCCGAGCGTGTTCAGCTCGTTCAGGATCTCTGGGACAGCATCGCCCGAAGCAATGCGGAATTGCCCGTCCCGCAATGGCAGCAGGACGAATTGAGCCGCCGCAAACAACGTTTCCTTCAGCATCCGGAGGAGGCCCGCTCTTGGGACGAGGTCAGGCGGGACATCCTGCAGGGAAAATGACACGGCTTCCCATTCTGCTGCCAGAGGCCAGGGACGACATTGCGAACGCGTTCCAGTGGTATGAAGGACAAAGCCTTGGGTTGGGATTGGAGTTCCTCCGGTCGGTCGAAGCGGCCCTTCAGTCGATTCAACGTATGCCGCTGAGTCACGCAGTAGTGCACGAATGCTATCGGAGGGCGCTTCTCCGAAAGTTTCCGTTTGTCCTTTTCTACGAGGTGGACGAGGGAAACGACCGCTGTGTGGTCTACTCGGTTTTTCACTGCTCCCAAGAACCCGCCAAATGGCGGGTTCGCTTGCCCTGAAAGAACGTAAGACGGGCTTCTCCGGGCGGGCGAAGCTCGACGGCACTCACGACACGTCCGCCCCAAAAGCCCGCTTGCGAGCAGATCCCTCACCCGCTGCGGGGGATTCGGGATGACCGGCTTCTCATCGGGATCGGTGATCCGGACCGTCCCTGGCGGTCAGCGAAACGTCGATCCTCCCTTTCCCCCCCGAATCCCTTCGCGGATGCTTGACCTTCCCTCCGCCCTCCGTAGGGTGACCCCGTTTGCCCCGGATTGGCCGGGGCTTCACCGAGCAAGGATCGCATGTCAACCAGAGTCATCGTCGGCGGCCAGTGGGGGGATGAGGGGAAAGGCAAAATCGTGGATGTCCTGACCGAGGACGCCCACATCATCGTGCGCTATCAGGGCGGAAACAACGCCGGCCACACGGTGGAAATCGGCGACCAGAAATTCATCCTGCACCTGATCCCTTCCGGCATCCTGCGCGAGGGCAAGATCTGCGTACTGGGCAACGGGGTGGTGCTCGACCCGATCGGCATGGTCAAGGAGATCGACGGCCTGCTCGCCCGCGGCAAGGTGCTGGACGGCCGGCTGTTCATCAGCGACCGCGCCCACATCGTCCTGCCGTACCACAAGGAGGAGGACGCCGGGGCCGAGTCGCAGGCCGACGCCACCACCAAGATCGGCACCACCAAGCGCGGCATCGGCCCGGCCTACACCGACAAGGTGAGCCGCAAGGGCCTGCGCGCCGGCGACCTGCTTTCGTCCGACCTCGCCGCCAACCTGGCCGCGCGCTTCACCCAGCGCAACGTCCGCCTCGCCGCGGCGGGCATGACCACCGTGCCGGTGGCCGAGACGGTCGAGATCATCCTCGCGGCCGCCAAGCGCCTCGCTCCGTTCATCGCCGACACGACGGTGATGCTGCACAAGGCGATCAAGTCCGGCGACAACGTGGTTTTCGAGGGCGCCCAGGGGACGATGCTCGACGTCGACCACGGCACCTATCCCTACGTCACCTCCTCCAACGCCAGCGCCGGCGGCGCGGCCAGCGGCAGCGGCGTCCCGCCGAACCGCATCCAGGAGGTGGTCGGCGTGGTCAAGGGCTACACCACCCGCGTGGGCGAGGGGCCGTTCCCGACCGAGCTGACGGACGAGACCGGCCAGCACATCGCCAAGGTCGGACGCGAATTCGGCGCGACCACCGGGCGGCCCCGCCGCTGCGGATGGTTCGACGCCGTCGTCGCCCGCTACGCCATGATGGTCAACGGAGTCGACTGGTGGACCGTCACCAAGATGGACGTGCTCGACGGTCTCAAGACCGTCCGCATCTGCACCGCGTACGAACTGGACGGGCGCGTGATCCAGAGCATCCCTTCCCGCATCGAGGATTTCGCCCGCTGCAAACCCGTCTACGAGGACATGCCCGGCTGGAGCCGTCCCACCCTCGGCGTCACCTCCTACGAGGCGCTGCCGGTGGAGGCGAAAAACTACCTCAAGCGCCTGGAAAAACTCACCGGCGCGCCGGTCGGCATCGTCTCGGTCGGGCCCCGCCGCGAGGAAACCATCGCCGTTCCCGGCGGCATTCCGCGCAAGGGCTGAACCGCATGGGCACCCCGGGCACACCCCGTCCTCCGCGCCACATCGCCGTCATCATGGATGGCAACGGGCGCTGGGCCAAGGCCCGGGGGCTGCCGCGTCTCAAGGGCCACCACGAGGGGGCCAAGTCCGTCCGCGCCGTGCTGCACGCCTGCCGGGAGATCGGCGTCGAGTACCTGACCCTCTACGCCTTCAGCGTCGAGAACTGGGTCCGCCCCGAGGCCGAGGTCAAGGGGTTGATGTTCCTGCTCCGCAAGTTCCTGCGCGACGACGAGGACGAGCTGCACGAGTTCCAGACGCGCTTCCGGGTCATCGGGCGCATCCAGGACCTGCCCGCCGCCCTGCGGAAGGAGGTCCGCCGGGTGGAGGACGCCACGCGCTCCTACACGCGCCACACCCTCACCCTGGCGCTCAGCTACGGCGGCCGCGCCGAGCTGGTCGACGCCACCCGCGCCATCGCCGAAAAGGTCCGCGCCGGCGCGCTCGATCCCGCGAAGATCGACGAGGCGACGATCCACGACCATCTCTACTGCCCCGAGCTGCCCGACCCCGACTTCATGATCCGCACCAGCGGCGAGCAGCGGCTCAGCAACTTCCTGCTCTGGCAGCTCTCCTACGCCGAATTCTACTTCACCCCGGTGCTCTGGCCCGATTTCCGGCGCGAGCAGCTTCTCGAGGCGGTCGGGGTCTACCATCAACGCCACCGCCGGTTTGGCGACATCGCCTGAAGCCCCATGCTGCGCCAGCGACTCATCAGTGGAGCGTTGTTCATCTCGGCCCTGGTGGCGGTGTACCTCTACGCCCCGCTGCCCTGGATCGGCGCGGTGCTGGTGCTGCTCACCTTCCTCGGCCTGCGCGAGACCTGCGCCCTCTTCGCCGGGGCGGACATGCCCCCGCACACCTCCGTGGCGGTTTTGGGCGGGACCCTGGCCTTCACCGGGGCCTGGCTCTGGCTCTGCCGCTTGATTCCGGCGGGGCTGGCCCTGGCCATGCCGGCGGCCGCGCTGCTCGGCCTCTACACCGCCAGCCTGCGGGCGACCCCCGCCGCGGAGGGCCTGCGCCGGATCGCCGCGACGCTGGCCGTGCAACTGTACGTCCCGTTCCTGATGTGCTTCTTCGGGCTGATCCTCGCCGGGTGGGGCGGGAACGACGGACACCTGCGGGACGGACGCCTGCTGGCCGTGTTCTTCGTGGCGATGGTCAAGGCGACGGACATCGGCGCCTACTTCACCGGATGCGCCATCGGCCGGCACAAGCTCATCCCGCACATCTCCCCCGCCAAGACCTGGGAGGGCAGCGCCGGCGGCGTGGCCGCGGCCTACCTGGTCGCCTCGGGTTTCCATTTCGGGTGCGGCGGAGTCATCGGGCCGTTTCACATGACGTTGGTGGACCTCGCCGTGCTGCCCCTGCTGATGGCGGTGAGCGGATCCGTCGGCGATCTGGTCGAATCCATGATGAAACGCTCCGCCCAGATGAAGGATTCCGGCCGCATGATCGCCGGCATGGGCGGCATCCTCGACGTCATCGACAGCCTGCTGGTCGCCGCCCCGGTGTTCTACCTGTACGTGCTGTCCCGGGTGGGTTGATCCGGCGGAACCAGTCCCCGCGGGGCGCCGGTCAGGTCGTCAGCACCTGCGACCGGCCCGAGCCCGACACGCGGACCATGCCGGGCTGGAGGAAGGAGTGCCAGCTTTCGTGGAAGGAGCGGCCCAGCTTCACCTCGATGAACGGCCGCCAACGGGGCTTCACCGGGGCGCTGCGCAGTTTCATGCCGGCCTGCTCGGGCGTGCGGTTGGCCTTGCGGGCGTTGCAGGCGACGCAGGAGCAGACCACGTTGACCCACGTCGTCTTGCCGCCGAGCTGGCGGGGGACGACATGGTCGATGTTGAGGGGGGCCTCGGCCCGCGTGCGGCCGCAATACTGGCAGGCGAATCCATCGCGTTCAAAGACGTTCAACCGCGTGAACTTCACGTCCTTTTTCGGGAAACGGTCGAACAGGCTCAGCAGGATGATGCGCGGGGTCTTGATGCGCAGCCGCGTCGTATGGACGCAGGGTTCCGAGTTCGTGGGCGGGCAATACCTCACCCAATCCTCGAAACCGTGGGTTTCGAAGCCGCCTCCCTCGGAGGGAGTGACGACCTGGGCGTGACCGCAGACCAGCAGGGTGAGCGCCCGTGCCACCGAGCAGAAATTCACCGCCTGCCAGACGCGGTTAAGCACCAGGACGTTGTCCTGGAGAACGTTTGACACCGCGTTACCTGTCGTTGTGGGGCAAGGTAGGACCCGGCGGAGGAGAGGTCAAAGCGGAAAACGAGGGAAATGCGCGAGCGGAAAACCGGGTCTTTCCGGAACGTTCATGTCGATTGAACCCGTGATCGGATGTTCCTGCCGGCCGGAATGGGGATGGTTCACGCCCAGCCGCGGTAGCGGCTTCAAGACGCAAAGACGCCAAGACGGATTTTATAAGGAAGGCAGCCCGCCGCGCGGCGCGGCCGCGAAATACGCCGGGGTAACTTAAAGTTATGGGTCTCTTCGGATAAGGCCGTGTCTGCAAGCCGTCCCAGAGGTCACTATTTTTCGCGCAGAGGCGCAGAGGCGCGGAGAAGGGGTCGGCGAGTCCAACTTTCATCCAAAATGGAAGTGGTTCGGCATGGGAAGGATATGCGGCTTTTCCAAAAACTTCTCTGCGCCCCTGCGCCTCAGCGGGAAAAAATCGAGGTTGGAAGCCTCTAGACATGAACGTGGCGGAAGAACCGGAAAACCCGTTGGGAAAGGTGGCGGCCGATCCCACGTCACGGCCGCGTGACCTTCAGCCAGAAAATCTGCATCGGGTCCGTCAGGGTGCAACTGGCCTGCCAGGTTTCGATGTCGCCGGCGACGATTCGACCGTGGGTGACGCCGGTGGTCGACCAGGAAACCGCCGTCGGATCCGGGGACACGGCGACGGCATAGGTGATGTCGGGGCCGGCTGGCCGGACAGGGATAGGTCATCCGCCAGGTGCTTCCCGCATGGCTCAGCGCGATGCCGGCCGCCGAGGAGACCTTGGGCGGCAGAGCCAAGTGCATATTTGGCCAGGTTGCGGAGCCCGTCCCCGCCGGCGTCGCGTCCGGTCCGCTGACGGCGGGATCGAGGATTTCGCGGCGGTGAAGTGATCGCGGCACCAGGTCTCGTAGGTGTTCGCCAGCAGGACAACCCTGACCGTCCCGGCGGTGGAGGTGTCGAGGCGCGCGGTGTAGCCGGGCGGCGGCGACACCGCGGCCGTTCCTCCGCGCCCCGTGTGGGTGATGATCGTGTAGGACCCGCTGGTCAGGCTGCCCGTGTCCACCAACTGGATCGTCCCGCCCAGGGTGAGGGCGCCGGTGACGTTCACACGGTCGCAGGTCGCGCCGACCTCGAAGCGGGCGGTGGCGCCCGCGCCGAGGATCAGGGGGCCCGTCGCCAGCGTGCCCACGCCGGAATTCCCGGGCGACAGGGTGCCGCCGGAGGAAATCGTGAGCGCGCCGGCGACGCCCGTTCCCGCCAGCGTTCCCGCGCCGCTCACCGTGGCGGCGCTGGAGGCGATGCCGCCGGTGAGCAGCAGGGTGCCGCCCGTGACGACGGTGGTCCCCGTGTACGTGTTGACGGCGGAGAGGGTCAGGGTGCCCGCGCCCGACTTGATGAGCGAGCCGGTCTGGCCGGACTGGTTCACGACCGGCCGGTTGATCGCGGCGGAGAAACCCGCGGTGTCGATCTCGCCGCCGCCGGAGGCCGCCAGCTCGAAGCGCCCGCCCGTCGCGCCCGTCGCGAGGTCCGGGATGTCCGCCGTCAGCACCAGCCGTCCGCCGCCGGAAATCCGGAGCGTGCCCGCGCCGGTCGACGTGCTGCCGCCAAAGACAAAGGCCCGCCCTGTCGTGAACACGCCTCCGCTGATGGCCAGCAGGGCTCCGCCGGTGTTGGCGGGGTCGGGGTTGATCTCGACGGTGGTCGGACCGGCGTAGCGGAACGTCCCGCCCGCATTGACCGCAAAGGTCGCCCCGTAGCCGCCGACGCCCCGCACCACCATGCCGCCGGACTGCGTCCAGGTGGCGTTGCCGCGCACCCGCAGGGTGGCCTGCCGGCCGATCAGCAGCGATCCGTTGTGGGCCACGGTGGTCGCCGCGGCGGCGGCGCCCTCGACGATCCAGAACCTGCGTCAGATTTCCCTCCATGGCCGCGCCGTCGAACCAAGCTGCACGATTGCGGCCGCGCCGAAATTCGCGGTCGTCGCCGCCGTCTGGGCCGCGCTTCCAATGTTCACCGCGGTGGCGGTGGAGTTCAGGATGTTCATCGCAAGGCCTCCCGTCGCGCCACCCTGGTTGCCCAGCAGGTTCAGCGTGCCCTCGTTGACCGTGGTCCCGCCGGTGCAGGTGTTGGCGCCGGTGAGGGTGAGGCTTCCGACACCGGTCTTGACCAGCGAGACCCGGGCGGCGGCGCCCGTGCCGTTGGCGATGACTCCGGCGAAGGTGGTGTCGAGTCCCTTCGCGCCGATGACAAAGGTGTTGGGGGCGTCGTTGTTGGTGTGCCCGCGCAGGGTGGTTCCGCTCCCTCCGGTCAGCGCCCCCATCTCCACCTGCGGGGTCAGGGAGCGCAGCGACATCGACGCGGTGGTGTTGCCCAGGTCGTAGGTCACATCCGGCCCCCCCGCGCAGCCCAGGAAGCGGACGACGCTCGGAGTGGTGATGGCCAGGGTCCCGGTAAACGCGCTCATGCCGCCGGACAGGTCGAACACCCCGGAAGTCACGTTCAGGTTCGCGGTGCCGTCGCCGGTCAGCGCCCGGATGCGGCAACTGCTGCCGCCCGTGAGCGTGCACCCGCCGGTCAGGTTCAGGGTGTTGGGAACATTGAGGGCGCCGATGTCCAGCGTCGCATCCTTCAAGGAGATCATCCCCGTGCCCGCCGCCGTGGCGTTGCCCAGGGTCAGCGTGCCGCCGGTCACGGTGGTGCCGCCCGTGAAACTGTTGGCCGTGTTGAGCGTGAGTTTGCCGACGCCGGATTTGGTCAGGCTCATGGCCCCGCCAAGCGATCCGGCGCCGCCGAAGTCGTAGTCTTTCGCCGCGTCGACCACCATGCTGGACGGCGCCAGGACTCCCGCCAGGGTGACGCCGCCCGCACCGGTCTGGTCAAAGGTCACCTGGTCGCCCGGCTGGAAAACCGACGCCGACGCTCCGTCCCGGAAACCGGCGGTCGAGGCAATGTCCCAGGTGGCGGGGGAACCCACCCAGATCAGGGCCTTGGGAAGATGACCGGAGACCGCGACACCCACGGTCTGCGCGACCGTGCTTCCGGTCGCCGTGAAACTGAAGGTGAACCCCGCCAGGCCGATAAAACCGGCCGTCGGGGTGAAACGCGCGGTATGACCGTCCGCCAGCAGGGCGATGGTTCCGCCCGCGGCGCCCCCGACCGTGCAGGCCAAGCCGGAGCGCCCGCCGTTCAGAGTGTTGAGATCGAGGTCCACCGCGACTCCCACCGGGGTGAAGGCGTGCGGGGCGGCGGCCCAGTCGAGGTACTCTTCGAGATTGGTGTAACCGTCCCCGTCGAGGTCCCCGTTGTTGTCCGCGACGCCGGCGTTCATGCCCGCGCACGTTTCCCAGTCGTCGGGCATGCCGTCGTTGTCGGTGTCGGCCGGGGCGGTGCCGGGCGCCAGCACCGGATAGCCTCCCGCCTGCGCGGTGCTGTCGACAAACCCCCCGGTTCCCGCCGCGACGTCGGCCGCCACCGCCGCATCCCGGGCATCGCGGGCCCAGGGCCGGGCGCCGGCCTGCGAGAGCACGCGTTGC
>JAXMHJ010000087.1:0-15966 GCA_046346795.1 Kiritimatiellia bacterium | reverse complement strand
CTGTTCCGAACCTGTTCCTATATTCAGAAATTGCCTAATATCAAGGGTATTTAGATATAAAAATCGGTTTGCTAAACCGTTATACGGGTTAAACCGTATCGGGGGTTCGAATCCCCCTCTCTCCGCCAATTTTCCCAACGCCCGAAGGGTGACGGCGAAGCAGGGAACCAAGGGTGCGCCGATCTCTCCGAGGGGGAGTCGAACCCCGGGGTTTGTTTCGAGCGCAGCGAGAATGGCTGACGCGCAGCGCAGCCCCGGAGGGCAAGGCGCGCAGCGCCGACGCAATCCCCCTCTCTCCGCCAATTTTCCCCCTATCCCCCTTCCGCGAGAACTTCCCGCACCTTGGCCACCAGGACGGTGTTGGAAAAGGGCTTCTGGATGAAGTGGACGTCGGGTTCCAGCACCCCGTGGTGCGCGATGACGTCGGCGGTGTAGCCGGACATGAACAGCCGCTTGAGTTCGGGATGAAGGGAAAGCAGGCGGCGGGCGAGATCGCGCCCGTTCATCTCCGGCATGATGACGTCGGTCAGCAGCAGATGGATATCCCCGGCATGCGTTTCGGCCAGCCGGAGGGCCTCGCCCGGGGAGGTGGTGGCCAGAACCTTGTACCCCTGGCGCTCCAGGGCGTTCCGGGCCAGGTTGAGAATGGCGGGTTCGTCCTCGACCACCAGCAGGGTCTGCCGGCCGGGAAGCTGGGACGGGGAGATCTTCTGCGTCCGCGCGGAGAGATCGACCCCCACGTGCCGGGGCAGCAGGATCTGGATGCTGGTCCCCTGTCCGGGCTCGCTGCGCACCTGGATGAACCCGTCGTTCTGATGAACGATGCCATACACCATGGCGAGCCCGAGCCCCGTCCCCTTCCCCAACCCCTTGGTGGTGAAGTAGGGCTCGAAGAGGTGCTCCATGACCCCCTCGTCCATGCCGCAGCCGTTGTCGCTGACGGTCAGACTGACATACTGCCCGGGACGGACCCCCTTCCGGCCCACGCAGTCGCAGGCGTTGAGCATGACGTCATCGGTGGTGATGGTGACCCGGCCGATCCCGCGGATGGCGTCGCGCGCGTTCACGCAGAGGTTGGCCAGGATCTGGTCGATCTGCACCGGGTCGATGCGCACGGGCCAGAGCTCCCGTCCCGGCTGCCACACCAGCTCCATGTTCTCCCCGATCAGCCGGCGCAGCATGGAGAGCATGCCTTCGACCGTTTCATTGAGCTGGAGGACCCGGGGCGCCACCGTCTGCTTGCGGGCGTAGGCGAGCAACCGCCGCGTGAGCTCGGCGGAACGCTGGGCCGCCTTGTCGATTTCCTGCAGGTCGCTGAAAACCGGCAGGGACCGGTCCACCGTCTCCAGCGCCAGCTCGGCATGCCCGAGGATCACCCCCAGCATGTTGTTGAAGTCGTGCGCCACCCCGCCCGCCAGCCGGCCGATGGACTCCATCTTCTGGGCCTGGTTGAGCTCCGCCTGCAGCCGCTCCCGGTCCGCCTCGGCCTGCTTCTGCAGGGAGGTGTCCCGCGCGGTGGCGATCAGGACCTCGCGCCCGAAGTAACGGCCCTTGTTGACGATGACGTCCTTCGGAAACGGCTGCCCGTTCTTGCGGACGCCCCAGAAATCGAACTCGGCGGGAACGCCCGTCCGGAAGACCTCCTCCATCCGCCGGATGATGTCGTCGAGATCATTGCGCCCGGGCGCTCACGTCCGCCGGCGTCCTGCCCGTCAGCTCCTCGCGGGTACATCCGTACATGGCCGCCGCGCCCTTGTTGACATCGATGAAGGCACCCCGGCCAGTCCAGGATGTAGATGGCCTCCGACACGGAATTGTAGATGTCCTGATAGCTCTCCTTGCTGGCGGTCAGCTCGCGCTCGGCCCGCTTGAGCGCGGTGATGTCCACCATCCGGGTCAGGAAGTAATCGTGGCCGAGCAACTGGATCACCTCGCCCGAGAACAGACCGTCGCGCACGGATCCGTCCTTGCAGCGCGCCTGCATGGAGAACTCCTCCACCCGCCCCAGCACCCGGATCTGCTCCTCCACCGCCGCCTTCTCCTCCGGGTTGGCGAACAGGTTCAATTCCGAGGACGTCCGGCCCACCACCTCCTCGCGGGCATACCCCAGCGTGGAAAGAAAGCGGCGGTTCACCTCGGTGATCCGGCGGTCCGGCAGCGAGGCGAGGGCCATGAGCGTGGGACTGCCTTGAAACAGGCGGTCGAAACTCCGCCGCGCTCCCTGCGGATCCTCCGGAGGTGGAAGGGAATCGCTCATGGTGCGGGAAAGATAGCCCAACAACGGCGATTATGCGAGCCGTCAATCAACGTCCGCGGAGGCTTGCGGCCGCAGCCGGTCAGCGAAGGGGTTCCGGTGACCGGAACCGGCGGCGCGAAATCGTTCCGGCGACCGGAACCGGCGGGACGGTCGATCCCTCAGGGCTTCGGCGTCGCGGGCAGCTCGGCGATCTTGATGTTGCGGAACCCGACCCGGTCGCCGTGGCCCAGCCAGGCGATGTATCCTTCGCGGCGTTTGGCCCCCTTGTGGTCGGGATGGGTCTTGTTCAACTCGTCGAGATTGGCTTCCAGGATGGTCTTGTCGTTGAGCACCACCGTGATGTTCGGTCCGTTGACCGTCACCCGCTCGTGGTTCCACTCGCCCACCGGCTTCTGCCCGCCGCGCTTGGCGGGGGCGAGGGTGTAGAGGGAACCGTGGAACTGGTAGTCCTTCAGGTCCTTGTACTTCGGGTGGGTGTCCTCGAGGATCTGCAGCTCCATGCCCGTGTAGGCCGAGTCGCCCGTGCCCGGATAGTGGATCCCCAGACCGTTGTTGGCCCCGGGGGTGACGAGGAATTCAAAATCGAGGATGTAGTTGGTGTACATCTTCTCGCTGACCAGATTGTGTCCCTTCGGGGTGCAGTAGATCGCACCGTCCTCGACGACGTACCCCTCACCCTTCCAGCCGGTGAGATCCTTGCCATTGAAGAGGGAGGTGAATTCCGGCTCCGCGGCAAAGGCCTGGGAGGCGACGAGCACGACGGCGGCAGTCAGTAGTTTTTTCATGATTCTTAGATTGCCCTCCCCGGCACGGGAGTCAAGAGCAGTTTGACGGCGCTTACGCCGGCCTTGCGACCCTGATGAGGGGTCGCACGACGCCGGGATGGCTCTCCGCTTCCACGTCCCCTGCCTGAACGCCGTCGCCCCGTTCCGACCCGGGCCGGGGAGGTTGCGGCTGCGGGGAAATTATATGAACTTTCCGGAATGGCCGAAATTTTGGGGAGGTTTTCTCACGAAGCCACGAAGGCACGAAGGAGGGGTTGGTGTGGGCGGAAGGATTGTCCCAAACAAGAAGGTTATGTTTTTGGGGTTTGGGCTTTGGGCTCGACCAAGGGCTTCTTGGTGCCTTCGTGCCTTCGTGAGAGAAAAATGAATTCGCGAAGCTCGGCCACCGAGCGGTGGCGATCCGAACGGGTGGCGACGTTCCGGCCACCGGAAACGTTTTCAGCGCGAGGTTCCGGTCACCGGAACTTTTCCCGGATCGGCGGCCAGGGTCAGGAGGACGTCGGGGGCGAGGAGTTCGACGTTGCGGAGGGTGAAACCGGGATGCGCGGGGAGGGTCCAGCCGGTGGCGGAGACGACGGGAACGGCGCGATCGCCCAGCAGCCGCGGGGCGATGAACCACTGCAGCTCGTCCACGCAGCGGGCCTTGAGGAACGCGCCGGCCAGGGTGCCCCCACCCTCGCAGAGCACGGAGGTGACGCCCTCGCGACCCAGTTGACGAAGGATTGCGGCGGGGCGGAGCTGGACGCCGCGGCCGGCCACGACGACGCGCGCGCCGCCGCGGGCGATGCGGTCGCGCCAGCGCGGGGACGAGGAGGCGGAGGTGAGGACCAGGGTCTGCGCGGCGTGTTCGTCGGTGAAGACGCGGCGGGTGGCGGGGCAGCGACCCGCACCGTCCACGATGACGCGCAGCGGGCGGCGGCCGCCGTCGGGCCGCGGCAGCAGCGAGGGATCATCGGCGATCACGGTGCCGGCGCCGACCAGGATGGCGTCGGATTCGCGGCGTATCTGCTGCACGCGCTCGCGGGCGGCGGGGCCGGTGATCCACTTGGAGCGGCCGGAGGCGTCGGCGATGCGTCCGTCGAGAGTGACGGCCATCTTCAGCGTCACGCGCGGAAGGCCGGTGGTGATCCAGCGGGCGAAGCCGCGGATGAGGGCCTCGGCCTCGGTTTGCAGGACGCCGGAGACGCAGTCCACCCCGGCGCGGCGCAGGAGGCGCAGGCCGGCGCCGGCGTGGGCGGGATTGGGATCGACCGCGCCGACCACGACGCGGGCGATGCCGGCGGCGCGGATGGCACCGGTGCATGGCGGGGTGCGGCCGTGGGTGGAGCACGGTTCGAGGGTGATGTAGAGCGTCGCACCGCGGGCGCGTTCGCCGGCGCCGCGCAGGGCGTGGACCTCGGCGTGCGGGGTTCCGGCGGCCTGGTGCCAGCCGGTGGAGATCAGGCGGCCGTTGCGGACGACGACGGCGCCGACGGCGGGATTGGGCCGGGTGAGGCCGAGGCCCTTGCGACCCTCCGCGAGCGCGAGCGCCATCCAGCGGGCGTCGGCGGCGTCAGGACTTTGCGCCTTCGGGGGCATCGTCCTCCTCCACGCCGACGAGGGCTTCGCAGAACTCGGCGGGATCAAAGGGGGAAAGATCCGGGGCCTGCTCGCCGAGGCCCATGAAGAGTATCGGCACGTTCAATTCGCGCTGGATCGAGAAGATGAAGCCAGCCTTGGAGCTGCCGTCGAGCTTGGACATCACGATGCCGGTGAGGGGCACGGCCTCGTGGAAGACGCGGGCCTGGTTGATGGCGTTCTGGCCGATGCTGGCGTCGAGCACGATCCAGACCTCGTGCGGGGCGTCGGGCAGGCGCTTCTTGAGGGCTCGGGTGAGTTTGCGCAGCTCCTCCATGAGGTGGGCCTTGGTGTGCATGCGGCCGGCGGTGTCGATGATGACGTAGTCGGCGTTGCGCGCGATGGCGGCGTCGAGGGCGTCGTAGGCGACCGCGGCGGCGTCGCTGCCCTGGCGGCCGGAGACGACCTCCACGCCGAGCCGGTCGGCCCAGAGGCGGAGCTGTTCGGTGCCGGCCGCGCGGAAGGTGTCGCCCGCGCCGAGGATGGCCTTGCGGCCCTGCTGCTTGGCGAGCCAGGCCAGCTTGGCGCAGGTGGTGGTCTTGCCGGAGCCGTTGATGCCGACCATGAGGATGCAGCGGGTGGAGGCGGGCTTGTCCCAGGTGAAGGGGCGCTGGGGACCGAGGGACTTGGCGAGCAGGTCGACCAGCACGCGCGAGGGGACGAGGTCGGTGCCGCGGCAGGCCTTGCCCAGGTCGCCGACGACCTCGGCGGCGAGACGCGGGGCGACGTCGGCGCGGATGAGGGAGGTCTCCAGGTCTTCCAGGGTCTCGGCGTCGACCTTGCGGCGCAACAGGCCGATCTTGCGGATCGCCCCGGTGAAGAGGCCGCGGGTCTTCTCGAGCGCTTTTCTCCAGAGGGACATCCGGGTCAGTCCTTCGCCTTTTTCCCCGCGGTGCGCAGGGGGCGGCCGGCGTCCTTGGCGGCGCGGTCGAGGATGCCGTTCACGAACTTGCCGGACTCGTCGGAGCTGAGGTCCTTGGCCAGTTCGACGGCCTCGTTGATGGAGACGACGGGGGGGATGTCGGGGCGGTTGAAGATTTCGTGCAGGGCCAGGCGCAGGACGTTGCGGTCGACCGCGTTGAGGCGCTTGATGGACCAGTTGTCGGCGTAGCCGGAGATCTTCGCGTCGATCTCCTTCTGGTTGGCGATCACCTCGCGCAGGAGGCGTTCGGCGAAGCCCTTCATGTTCTCGGAGGGCTGGATCTCCTCCCAGAACCGTTCAAGCGCGTAGTCGAGGCTGTCCGGCGGATTGAAGTCGGTCTGGAAGAGGAACTGGACGACCCACATGCGGGCCTTGTGGCGGGCGTTCATGATCTGGCTTTCGGGAGGGCGGCGAGGACGGAGGCGGCCTCGAGGGCGGCCATGGCGCAGTACCAGCCCCGGCCGGATTCGAGGTCGAGGCAGCGTTCCGCGGCGATCTTGCGGCTGGTGGCGCAGACGACGCCGTCGATGACCGGGAGATCGTGCACCAGGGCGGTCTCCATGAGCGCGCGGTTGACCTGGCTGGAGATCATCTGCGCGTGGGCGGTCCTGCCTTCCAGAACGGCGCCCAGGGCGATGAGGGCGTCGAAGCGGCCGGACGCGGCCAGGCGGTTGAGCACGACGGGGATCTCGAAGGCGCCGGGGACCCAGGCCACGGTGATGTGTTTCGCGGCGGCGCCGCGCGCGCGCAGGGCGGCCACGGCGCCGTCGACGAGGCCGCCGGTGAGGTCGGGATTGAAGCGGCTGGCCACGATGCCGACGCGCAGGCCGGCGGCGGAGTTTCCTCCCGTGACCTGGCGGACGCCGGGGAGTCCCGCGCGGGGCGTGATGTCAAACATCCTGGAGAGATCGAGCTTCATTCGGTTCCTAGAGCAGATGACCCAGCTTGGCCTTTTTGACCGCCAGGTATTTTTGGTTGTGCGGATTGGGCGCGATCCGCACGGGCACGCGTTCGACGACGCGGATGCCGTGCTGTTCGAGTCCTTCCCGCTTCCGGAGATTGTTGGTCATCAAACGGATGTCGCGCAACCCCAGATCGCGGAGAATATGCGAGCACAGGGTGTAGTCGCGGTCGTCGGCGGCGAAGCCGAGATGCAGGTTGGCCTGGACCGTGTCCATGCCCCGGTCCTGCAGGGCGTAGGCGTGCAGTTTGCCGCCGAGGCCGATGCCGCGGCCCTCCTGTCGCATGTACAGGACCACCCCGGCGCCCTCGGAGGCGATCCGGTCCATGGCCCACTGGAGCTGCTCGCCGCAGTCGCAGCGCAGGGAGTGGAACACATCCCCCGTGAGGCATTCGCTGTGCACCCGGACGAGCGAGGGGGATTTCGCCGAGGGCCGGCCCATGACGAGGGCCAGGTGCATGGCGCCGTCGAGCCGGCTCCGGTAGGCCCGCAGCTTGAAGACCCCCGACCGGGTCGGCAGGCGGACCTCCCGCTCGAAGGCGAGCAGGTTCTCGGTCGCCATGCGGTGGGCGTGGATGGCGGCGACCGAGGTGATGGGCAGCTTGTGGCGGCGGGCGAAGCGGACGAGGTCGGGCAGCCGGGCCATGGTGCCGTCGTCCTTGAGGATCTCGCAGATCACCCCGGACGGGTAGCACCCGGCCAGCCGGGCCAGATCGAGCGAGGCCTCGGTGTGGCCGGGACGGCCCAGCACGCCAAGGGGGTTGGCCTGAAGGGGGAAGACATGGCCGGGCTTCGAGAAATCCCCGGGCGACGACCGCGGATGGATCAGGGCGAGCGCGGTCGCCGCGCGGTCGGCCGCGCTGATGCCGGTGGAGGTGCCCTTGCGGCAGTCGACCGCCTCCATGAAGGCGGTGTTGAATTTCTGGCCGGGCCGCGCGTTGCTCGGCATCTTGCTGATGGCCAGGGCGGACAGGCGGTCCTCGTTGAGCGAGACGCAGATGAGGCCGCGACCGCGGGTAGCCATGAAGTTGATGATGTCCGGGGTGACCTTTTCGGTCGCGCAGACGAGATCCCCCTCGTTTTCGCGGCCTTCGTCATCCACCACCACCACCATGCCCCCCTCGGCAACCCGGCGGAGAACGCGATCGATCGGATCGAGCACGCTTGGGTTCTTCCTGCCGCTGGCTTTGCTGTTCTTCATGTGCATTCCCCGGCCTCGAATCAGGGCGTGCACGCCGGTGCGGAAACCTCCCCGGTCCGGGCCGGGGCAGGCTTCGCCCGCGCGGATCTTCTTTCATCCCGACTTTACGGTCGGCTGCGCATGGCCCCGTTTCGGGGGTGAGCGCATCAGTCTGGCGCGGAATGCGCCGGAGTCGCGGGCTGGCACCGCCGGTGGGGACTTTCACCCCGCCCTGAAGATCTTGGCAGTCTCGTTTGGATTGAAGCGGGGACTCTAGCCCACTTCGGCGGGACTTGGCAAGAGAAGAAGCCCGGCATCCGGGCGGCGGGGCGGCGGGTCAGGAATGGCGCCGGAAGCGGCGGCGGGCGGAACGCGCCCAGCGGGCCAGGGAGACGGCGCCGCGGGAGCCTTCGCCCTCCTGCCGGCGGCGGCGCGCGGAGCTGATGACGCGCAGGCCCATGACCCCCGCCAGGACCAGTCCCCCGGTGGCGGGTTCGGGAATGGCGGAACTGACGTTGTAGTGCAGCAGGATCTGCGTCGCGGTCTGCTCCACGTAAAAGGTGTTGACCGGCAGGTTGGCGGGATTGCCGGAAAGCGGCCAGAAGCCGGTGTAAAGATCGAACGGCCGCCCGTCCGATGCGGGCAGCAGCAGGTTGTCGAAGGTGCCGGTGATGCCGCCGGTGGCGGTGACCAGCGCGAGGGTGCCGCTGTCGCTCAACACCCCGCCGTTGCTGGCGCGCAGCAGATAGGGGGAGGAGAACATCTTGAAGGTGTCCCCCGCCGCGCTCAGGTTCAGCGTCCCGGTGATGGTGATCAGATTGTAGACCGTCGCTCCCGCCGTGTAGAGATCGCCCAGATCGAGAACCGACGAGGCGCCGGTCGTCAGATTGCCCGTGACCACCAGTTCCCGCCCCTGGAAGACGTAGGCGCCTCCGTAGGCGCTGGCGTCGGACCCCGAGCCGATGACCGCCGGCGAGTAGGTGGAGAGGGTCCCCGCCCGCCAGTCAAAGGTCCCGGATCCGTTCATGCTCAGGCCGTTGGTGCGCAGGGTGCCCGCGTCCATCCGCACGGTGGCGCCCGTCATGACGGTGACGGCGGTGGACAATACCTGGCCGGTGGTGTCGATGGAGAGTGTCGCCCCCGTGTTGACGGTCATTTTGCCGGAGCCGATGTTGTTTCCGTTGAGGCCGCCCGATCCGCTGATCCGGAAGGTGCCCGCGCTCACCACGTTGTCGCCGTTCCAGTCTCCGGAGCCCGTGAAGTTGAACGTGCCCGCCCCGGCTTTGGTGAAATTGTTGATGCCGGAACTGACGATGTTGCCGCTCATGTTCAGGGTGGTGCCCACCGAGAGCGTCGCCTGCGCGCCCGCCAGCACCAGACCCCGGTCGGTGGTGCCGCCGCCGGTGACCACCAGGGCGGCCGTGTTTTCCATGACGATGGCGGAGGTCCCCGCCCCCAGCGCCTGGTTGGCTCCGGTCGCCGCCAGCGAGGGGACGACGACCGTGCCGTTGTTCAAGGTGACCCCGCCCGTGAACGAGTTGCCGCCGGTGAGGTTGAAGGTTCCGGTTCCCCGCTTGTTCAGGCTGCCCCCCGCGCCGGAAAGCACGCCCGCATAGGTGGTGGAGGTGCTGTCGTTGCCGACCGTGAGTTGGTTCGCGCCCAGGCTCACGTTTCCGCCGGCGGCCCCGCCACCGGCAAGGGACCCGACCTGTTCGCTCCCGGTCAACACAAGCTGCGCCCCGGCCACATCCGAAAGGGTCACCGCGGAAAAATCGCCGATGCCGGTCCCGTCGGTGGACAGCGTGCCGGCCGTGATGCGCGTGGCGCCGGTGTAGGTGTTGTCGCCGGTGAGCTGGACGGTGCCGCCACCGGTCTTGATCACGCTCCCCGCCGATCCCCCGTTCGCAATGGCGCCGGAGAAGGCGGCGGTGGCGCCGGTCGGGGCCTCGAAATTCGCCTGGCCATTGAGGGTCACGTCGCCGGTGAAGGTGACGGTGCCGCTTGCGGAGGAGGTGCCGATGGTCGGCACGATCGCATTGGCGTAACCGAGCACCTGCAGGCCGTCGATGCGGTTGTTGCCGAGGGTGTCGGTCGCTCCGGAAAGCACGTACCGCAGGGCCGCGGTTGCGGAATTGTCGAGTCCCGAGGTGTTGCCTGAATCCTTCAGGGCGAAACTGGTGGAGGTGGTTGCGGTGTTGACGCCAAAGTTGGTGTAGGTGCTGCCGTCGGTGCTGTAGGCCCACTGGCCGGTTGTGAACCCGGTGGTGGTGCCGCGGCCGGCAAAAGTCACCCGGGCGTCGGTGTAGCCGGTGAAATCGAGTCCGGTGATGAAGATGGGCGTGTTGTTTCCCGGGTTGCCGGACCCGGAAACCAGCGACAAGGACTCTTCCGCGGGATCCGAATTCAGGGAGTTGACGGTGGAGCCGCCATAGCTGGCCACGGTGCCACCCCATGAGGAAATCGTAATCAATGCGGTTCCACTATCGGCGGCAATGGTCAAGGGAGCCCCCGTGCCGGGAATGCTGGGCGAGCAATGCTCAGCGCGTTGAAGTTCCAGTAGGCCAGGACCGTCGCCGTTCCCAGCGAGGAGGTCAGGCTGATGGGGTTGGCCTGGGTGGTTCCGGAGGAGGCCAGCAGGGTGGTCTCCCCGGTGAGGGCGATCTGACCCGCCGTGCCGAGCGCATTGCTGGCCCCCAGGGAAAGGGTGCCGGCGCCGACCGTGGCGCCGCCGCCAAACCCCGGATTGGACTGGGTGATGTTGAAGGTCCCCGCGCCCGTCTTGGTCAGTCCGCCCGAGGTGGATTCCAAGGTTCCGCCAAAGGTGGTCAGCGATCCGTCGCCGACGGTCAGGGACTTCGCGCCCATCCGCACCACCGCGCCGGAAGTACCGGAGAGGGTGGAGACCGTGGTGGAGCCCGCGGTGATGCCGGAAATGTCAAAGGTGCCACCCGTCATGCTGAGCCCGCTGGAGGAGGAGAGCACGCCCCCGCCGCTGAGGGCCAGGGTGCCCGCCGAGATGCTGGTGGCGCCGGTGAAGGTGTTGGCGCCGCTGAGCGTGACCGTGCCGGCCGTGCTCTTGGTCAGCCCCCCGGAACCCCCGAGGGCCGCGCTCACCGTTCCGCCTGCACCGCGTAGGACGAACCGGTCAGCGTGCCCGCGCCGGATATCGTGCCGGAGGTCAGCGTGACCGCGCCCACGGTGTCGGACTGCGTCACCGCCAGGGTGCCGCCGGAGACCTGCACCGGAGCGCTGTCGGCGATCGTCCCCCGGAACGGCCCAGGGTGAGCGTTCCCGCCTGCACATCGGTCAGGCCGGTGTAGGTGTTGTTGCCGGTGAGTGAAACCGAACCGGCGGTGGTCTTGGTCAGGGTTGCGCCGCTTCCGCCGAGCGCGGCGCTCACCGTGCCTCCCTGCACCGCGAAGGAGGAGCCGGTCAGCGTGCCCGCGCCGGAGATCGTGCCGGAGGTCAGCGTGACCGCGCCCACGGTGTCGGACTGGGTCACCGCCAGCGTGCCGCCGGAGACCTGCACCGGAGCGCTGTCGGCGATCGTCCCCCGGAACGGCCCAGGGTGAGCGTTCCCGCCTGCACATCGGTCAGGCCGGTGTAGGTGTTGTTGCCGGTGAGTGAAACCGAACCGGCGGTGGTCTTGGTCAGGGTTGCGCCGCTTCCGCCGAGCGCGGCGCTCACCGTGCCGCCCTGCACCGCGAAGGAGGTGCCGGTCAGCGTGCCCGCGCCGGAAATCGTGCCGGAGGTCAGCGTGACCGCGCCGACGGTGTCCGACTGGGTGACCGCCAGCGTGCCCCCGGAGACCTGCACCGGAGCGCTGTTGGCGATGGCGCCCCCGGAACGGTCGAGGGTCAGCGTGCCCGCCTGCACATCCGTCAGGCCGGTGTAGGTGTTGTCCCCGGTCAGGGTCTGGTTGGCCGAACCGTTCTTGACCAGCGAGCCGGACGCGCCGCTGATCACCCCGGCGAAGCTGGAATTGGTGGAGCCGGTGAGGGTCAGCGTGTTGCCCTGCAGGTTGACATTGCCGCCGGCGGCGCCGCCGCCGGCCAGCGAAGCGAAGGTTTCACCGGCGCCCAGTTTGAGCACCGCCCCGGAAACGTTGGCGAGGGTGACGGCGCTGCCGTTGGGGATGGCGTCGCCACCGGATACCGCCAGCACCCCGTCGTTGATCGCCGTGGCGCCCGTGTAGGTGTTCCCGGCGGAGAGGTTCAACGTGCCCGCCCCGCCTTGGCGAATCCGGCGGTGCCGCCGATGGCCTGGGAAATGGACGCCGTCAGGCTGGACGCGACCGTCGCCGTGGCGGAGCCGGTCAGGGTGAACGTTCCGCCCGAGGCGTTGGCGATCGTGAAGGAACCCTCTTCGAACGAGAGACCCGAAGCGCTGACCGCGGTGTCCACGTTGACGGTGATCGCGCCCGTCGCGTCGGTGCCGGCGGCGAAGGTGGCGATGTCTGCGATATAGTTTCCCGTGGCGTCGGTGCCCGCCGCACTGCTTGTCCAGTTCGCAGAGGACCACTATGCGAGCCTCCGGAGACTCCCGATCCCGCCGTAGCTCCGTTGATGTCGAAAATGGACCCGCCGCCGGAACTGCCCACGAGAAAGTTTGCGAAGTTAATGTCATCCAAACCGAGTTCGTCCCGGCTTCCGGTTCCGGTAGAGTCATTCGAACTCCAACGCACATAGAAGTAGCTGTTGTTCGCCCACGTCAGACCGGAAATTGAAGTAGTTTTCGTGCTCAACACCCATGCCGGGGAACCGTCCGCCGCTGCGGGAGAAGTGAAGTTCAGCGAGGACAAACTGGTGTAGCCCGTGTTGTCAGAAGAATAACTGGAGTTGACTGTGTTCCCGCGCGCCTGGTCGTTGCGGGTCCAAATCTCATATCCAAAATCAAATCCGGTGATGACCGATCCCGAAGTGTTCTGCAAGCGGAAGGTCAAAGTGCCGGGAGCGAAATCAGATCCCCCCGGCTGGAACCCCATGATTCGATCCACCGCGGCTGATGCGTCGACGTCAAACGCGTAAAACCCACCGGCGGACACCCCTCCTGTCGAAGCACCCCTGGTGTAGTCTGTGCTGGCTGTCGTCTGCGTTCCGCCAAAAACGAGCGCACCATCCGACCAACCAGTGACCGCCCAAGCATCCGAGTCGAGCTGACCCGAGGTAGGTGTTGCCTGAAATCCGAGGCCGCCATAGCTGCCATTGATAACCCCGGATACCGTGGTGTCAAAGGTGATGGTGTAACTGGAACCCGTGTTAGAAATCACCAACTGCGACATCACGGGTACAGGCCACATCATTATCGATGAAGCGATCAAAGCAGATGTTGTGAATCGCATGAAACTCATGGAAATCTCCTTGGCGGTTTCAATCCCAACGCGGGAGCAAACGCGTGAAGGTCGAAATGCCACCAAGCTGATCGTTACCCAAATGATGAAATCCACGCAACCTATTCCGCGTTAGAATCTTGCAACAAATTCGTTTGCGACATAAATGAGGGATTGTCTTACATTTATGACGTTATCCACAACCCGCTGTCCATGCGCAATTTAAGCTTTGCAGTTATTCTGCCATCGATGCCCGCCCGGGCAACCCCGCCTTGACGCCCACCGCCCCCGCCGCTAGGGCGAACGTCATGCACCCACCCGTTCGTCCCCTCTCCGGCACCCTCGGCATCCTCGGCGGAGGCCAGCTCGGAAAGATGCTGGTCGCCGAAACCGCGCGCTGGTCCGTCCGCACCAAGGTGCTCGACCCGGACCCCGAATGCTCCACCTCCAAATCCTGCTCGGAGTTCGTCACCGGAAACTTCCGCGACCGGCAGACCGTGCTCGACTTCGCCCGCGGCGTCGACGTGATGACCATCGAGATCGAACAGGTGAACGCCGATGCCCTGGAGGAACTGGAAAACCTCGGCCTGCCGGTGTACCCGCAGTCAAAACCGCTCCGCATCATCCAGGACAAGGGGCTGCAAAAGCAGTTCTTCGCCGACGCCGCCCTGCCCTCGCCCCCGTTCCGGCTCTTCGACAACGCCGCCGCGGTGGCCGCGGCCGCAACCTCCGGGGACGTCCCCTTCCCCTTTGTGCAGAAAACCCGCACCGCCGGCTACGACGGCCGCGGAGTCATGGTCGTCAACGGCCCCGCCGACCTCCCGCGCCTGCTCGACGCCCCCTGCCTGGTCGAGGACAAGGTCGACCTCGCCCTGGAAATCGCCGTCACCGCGCGCGCGCGCAGGACGGGGAGATCCGGTGCTTCCTCGCGGTGGAGATGGTCTTCGACCCGCGCGCCAACCTGGTCGAAACCCTCGCCTGCCCCGCGCGCATCACGCCCCAACAGGCGGCGCGCGCCGCCGGACTCGCCGTGGAATGCGTCCGCCGCCTCGGCCTGGTGGGCGTGCTGGCGGTGGAGATGTTCCTCGACCGCGAAGGCCGCCTCTGGATCAACGAAATGGCCCCGCGCCCGCACAACAGCGGCCACCACACCATGGAGGCCTCGCCACACCTCGCAGTACGGCCAGCACCTGCGCGCGATCCTCGGCCTGCCCCTCGGCGACCCCTCGCCGCGCTGCCCCTCGGCCATGTGGAACCTGCTCGGCGAGCCCGGCTGCAAGGGCCTCGCGAAGGTCGTCGGGCTGGAGGCCGCGCTGGCGATTCCCGGCGTGCACGTGCACGTGTACGGCAAGCGCATGACCGCCCCTTTCCGCAAAATGGGGCATGTCACGGCCCTCGGCGCCACCGTGCAAGAGGCGCTGGATAAGCTTGCGCAGGTCCGGGAAGTCCTCAAAGTGATCGCATGAGCAAAAATCAGCAACCCCCCGTCGTCAGTGTCATCATGGGCTCCGACAGCGACCTCCCGGTCATGCGGGCCGCGGCCGAATTCCTGGAGTCGTTCGACATCCCGGTCGAGGTCACCATCGTCTCCGCGCACCGCACGCCGCACCGCCTGATGGAGTTCGCCTCCTCCGCCCACCGCCGCGGCATCAAGATCGTCATCGCCGGCGCCGGCGGCGCGGCCCACCTGCCCGGCATGGTCGCCTCGGTGACCCCGCTGCCGGTCATCGGCGTGCCGGTCAACTCCAGCAACTCGCTGGACGGCTGGGACTCCCTGCTCTCCATCGTGCAGATGCCCTCGGGCGTGCCCGTCGCCACCGTCGCGGTCAACGCCGCGCGCAACGCCGGCATCCTCGCCGCCCAGATGCTCGCCCTGTCCGACGCCCGCATCGCCGAGCGCGTCATGCAGATGAAGAACGGCATGCGCGACGAGGTCAAGGAAAAGGCCAAGGCCCTCGAGACCGACGGCTGGGCCGACTACGGCAAGAAGAAGCCCGAACGGCGCTGATGCCCGCCGTGGCGGCTGCGGCCGCGGGGAAATTTTTTATCCGGAACTCATGAACTCAGGAAAATGGTTTTATGAGGAATGCTGGAAGGCTGGAAAAGAGGGTGAGAAGCGTATTCATAGCAATATTGTTGCTTGTTTCTGCAGCATCCTTCTACCGTGCACATGTTCACAAGTTGTCGTTTTTGGCGGGATTGTCCCATTCTGCGACTGATGAAGACTTCATGTCCGCAGTTCGCTCCGGATCAGCCTATTCTTCCATCTTCGATTTCGCACGTCGCGTTGAGAACAAGATATTCGTCTTTGAGTCCATTGGTTTACTCTGTTTTGGTTCGGCAATCATATTAGTGCGAGGACGGGAAGATCCGGCATGACCGCTCGGATTCGGAATCGAGGTTGGATATCCCGTCCTCTTCTCCGCGCCTCTGCGCCTCCGCGGGAAAAACGAACACGATTCTTGCTTCCTGACACGAACTTTTCGGGAGAGACTTTGTGGTTCGAGGCTCACCCGGTGGGTTCGCCCCACCCGCGGGTCAGGGCAATGAGCCCATTCCCTTTGATGCCAACATCCACCGTGCCGAAGCACCAACAATCCCTCCCTCTTTTCCAGCTTTCCAGCCTTCCTCATTAAAATATTTTCCTGACTTCATGAGTTCCTGATAAAAACCGAATTTTTTCGTCGCAGCCGCAGCCTTCCCGCCGGTCAGGGACCAACCGGGGCGATGCGCAGGCGGGCGTAGACGGGGCCGACCGCCGGCGGGGGCAGGACGATCTCCAGGAGGTCGGTTTCCACATCCGACTGCCCGGGGACCACGACGGCCGGCCACTCGGGATGGGCCGTCCACACGGGCGGGGTCAGGCTCGGACTGGTTTCGAGCACATGGCCGATGTCCCCGTGCCGCTGATTGCG
>JAXMHJ010000086.1:0-16810 GCA_046346795.1 Kiritimatiellia bacterium | reverse complement strand
GCGGGGGTGACGGGCGGGGATCAGCCGTGGCGGAGCGCCTCGGCGGGGTCGAGGCGGGCGGCGCGGACGGCGGGGGCGATCCCGAAGAGGAGGCCGGTCGCCAGGGCGACGCCCAGCGAAAGAAGGACCGCGGAGGGGGTGATGATGCCCTGCCAGCCCATGAAGGCCCCGGCCAGCGGGACCGCCGCGAAGCCGAGTCCCACGCCGATCACCCCGCCCAGCAGGGTGAGGGTCGCCGTCTCGAACAGGAACTGGGCGACGATGTCCGCGCGGCGCGCGCCCACGGCGCGGCGGATGCCGATCTCGGGCACGCGCTCGGAGACGGAGGCGAGCATGATGTTCATGATGCCGATGCCGCCGACCAGCAGGGAGATGGCGGCGATGGAGACGAGCACGAGGTTGAGCACGCGCTGCGTGCGCATCTTGCTGCGCAGGAGTTCCAGCGGCACGGTGATGGCGAAGTCGCCGTCGGGATGGGTGCGGGTGAGCTGGCCGCGGATCATCTCGCTGACGCCGGCGACCATGGCCTCGTCGGTCACCTGGACGACCATGCGGCCCAGCTCGGTGTAGGTGAATTCCATGGAGCCGGCCTCGAAGCTGGCCTGCACCCCGCCGAGGATCTGGCGCGCGGTCTCGTAGGGCAGGAAGACATGCGGCCGCGACGCGTAGGCGGGCACCTCGGCAACGCCGCAGATCTGGAAATAGGAGGACCCGATCCGGATCATCTGGCCCAGACCGCCGTCGGGCAGCGGGTTGGCCTGCAGGAAGGCGGGGTTGACCACCGCGACGGGGCGGACGCCCTCCGCCTGCAGGTCGGCGAACAGCACCCCGTCGAGCGGGCGGGCCATCATGACGTCGAACCATTCCGGGCTCACGCCGAGCACGACGGCGGTGCTCTTCTTGCCGAGGATGGTGACGGGCTGGCCGGCCTGGTGGACCCGTTCGACCACGCATCCGGCGGGCAGGCTGCGCGCCGCCTGCTCGGCGTCGCGGAAGGTGAGGCCGTAGTTCAGGCGCGAGCGGTGGGGGCGGGTGCCGGCGACGCGCTTGCGGACCTCGGGCTTGGCCGACTCCACCAGGATGTTGCGCAGGCCCATGCCGGAGATCTCGGAGAGCACGGTGCGCTGGGCGCCGGTGCCGATGCCGAGCATGGTGATGACCGCGGCGATGCCGAAGACCACGCCGAGCAGCGTGAGCGCGGAGCGCAGCTTGTGCCGCAGGATGGCGTTGAGGCCCTCCTTGAGATGGTCGCTCGGGCGGATCATGCGCCGCCCCCCCCGACGTTGCCGTCGAAGATGGTGATGCGCCGGGGAAACCGCGCGGCGATGCCCTGGTCGTGCGTGATGACGACGAGGGTCTTGCCCGTGTCGCGCAGGGCGAGCAGGTCGTCCATGATGCGCCCGCTGTTGGCGGCGTCGAGATTGCCGGTGGGCTCGTCGGCCAGGATCACCGGCGGGTCCGCCGCCAGGGCGCGGGCGATGGCGGCGCGCTGCGATTCGCCGCCGGACAATTCGCGCGGCAGCCGGTGCAGGCGGTGGCCGAGCCCCACGCGCTCCAGGCAGGCGGCGGCCCGCGCCACGCGCTCGTGCGACGCCATGCCGAGGTAGAGCAGCGGGAGGGAGGCGTTCTCCAGCACGGTGAGGTGCGGCACCAGGTGGAAGGCCTGGAAGACGAATCCGATCGACCGGCCGCGCACGCCCGAGCGCTCGTCGTCGGGCATCTGCGAGGTGTCGCGCCCGCCGATCTCGACCCGGCCGGTCGTGGGCTTGTGGATGAGTCCCATCAGGTGCAGCAGGGTGGTCTTCCCCGAGCCCGAGGGTCCGGTGATCGCGACCGCCTCGCCGGCGGCGATGTGCAGGTTGACGTCCTTGAGCGCCCGGAACGTGGAGGCGCCGACGTAGTCCTTGCTGACCTGGGCCAGCCGGATCATGGTTTCGCGGCGGCCTTGCCGCCGGGCCGCGTGAGCAGCAGTTCGTCACCCGCCTTGATGCCGTCGATGACCTGCACGCGGGTGATCGAGGAGATGCCCACCCCGACCTTCCGCGCCGTGCCGCGCGTGTCGTACACCACGTAGCCCTCGCCCTCGCGGAAGACCGCCTGGATGGGCACGTGCACGACGGTGCCGGTGGTGTCGGTGACGATCTCCGCCCGGCAGGAAAAACCGGGACGCAGGCCGGCGAAGGCAACCAGTTTCACCCGCACCTCGAACTCCTTCACCCCGCTGCTGAAGAAACCCTGCTGGTTGGCCACCTCGGCCACCCGTTCGACCGATCCCTTGAACGATTTGCCGGCGAGGGCGTCGACGGTGATCTCCACCTCCTGTCCCGGCTTGACCCGGCTCACCTCCGCCTCGGGCACGTTGAGCACCGCGGACAGCTCGGAGACGTCGGGCATGGTCACCAGCACCTGCCCGGTCTTGATCTGCGTGCCCACGTCCCAGATCTTGCGGTCCCAGCGCTGCTCGGGCTCGCCATGCTGGACGATGCCCTTGCTGGGTGCGCGCACCTCGTAGGCCTTGAGGTCCTCCTGGTATTCCTGGAGCTGGCGGCGCTTGGTCTCCAGATTGCGCTTCGACAGCTCGGCCGCGTAGCGCTTGGTGAGCAGCAGCGTCTCGTTGGACGACTTGATCTTCTCCAGCTCGACCTCGGCCTTGGAGAGCAGGTTGCTCACCCCGGTGCCCTCCACCGGGATCGTGAATTTCGCGACCGCGTCGAGCTCCATGCGGGCGGTCTCGAGCTTGACCTGCGCGGAATCGAGGTCGATGCGCCCCTCTTCCACCTCGTCCTCGGTGATGAAGCCCTGCTTGAGCAGCCCCTCCAGGTCGGCCATGCGCTTTTTCTTGCGGGCCAGCTCGGTCTCCGCGGTGCGCACGTCGAGGCCCGCCTGGCGGGAGAGCTTGCCGGCCCCGGAGAGCAGGAACTTCTGCACCCCGAGCTGCGCCGCCCCCAGCTCGTTCTCGGCGATCTTGAGTTGCGTCGCGCCCTCCAGTTCCTGCATGCGCACCTGGGACGTGCGATCCTGCAGGGCGACCTCCTCGTCGGCGATCTCCTGGGTGATCTTGTCGATCTTGAGCTGCAGTTCCTCGGTGTTGAAGCGCGCGATGACCTCGTCGGCCTCCACCCGCGTGCCGTCGGGCACGATGAAGCTGAGCGTGGCGGTGTCGCGGATGGCGGGCAGGATGCGGCGGGCCTTTTGCGCGGCGATCTCGCCGGAGGCCACCACCACGGCGCGCAGGGTGCCGGTCTCGGCGCGGCCGGTGACCGGGCGGCCGCCGTCGGATTCGCGGGGGGACTTGCCGCCGGAACAGGAGGGGGCGCACAGGGCGGCGGCGAGCAGGCCCGAGAGCAGGAGGGGTCGGCGGAGTGTTTTCATTGCTGGAGGGGGAGGGGTTCGGGGGGGCCGAACAGGTTGGGCGGGACGGAGGTGCCGGAGGCTTCGAGCAGCGCGCCTTCGGGGCCGATGTCGAGCAGGCCGATGCGGGCGAGCAGGCGGATGCGGGCGTTCTCGTGGCCGATGGCGGTGTCGACCAGCGTGTTGCGCGCGTCGAGCAGGCCGTTTTCGGCCTCGACCACGTCGCGGTTGCCGAGTTCGCCGGCCTCGAAGCGCAGGGTGGCGTTCTCGTAGCGGCGGCGGGCGATGCGCAGGTTGTCGACGCTCAGGGCCACCTGGCGGCGGGCGGTGAGCAGGCGTTCGGTCTCCTCGAACACCTCCACCCGCGCCTCGTCGCGCGTCTGCGCCGCCTGGCGTTCCGCGGCCGCCAGGAGGATGCGCGCGCGCTCGACGGCGTCGCGCTGGTCGCGGCGGTCGGGATCGAGCTTGAGCGACAGCCCCGCGGCGGCGGTGTCCTCCGGGTCGTCCTGGCTGAAGGCGCCGTCCCCCTGCCCGCTCCGCCCGGCTTCGGCGAAGAGCGACAGGTCGGGCCAGCGGTCGCTGCGTGCGATGCGCAGGCGGCGGGCGGCGTCCCCGACCCGGTCGAGCGCGTTGCGCAGATCGAGCCGGCGGTCGAGGGCCGCGGCCTCGCAGTCGTCCGCGGAGGCCAGCAGCGGGATCACCATCGGGGTGTCGGCGGCGATCTCCACCGGCGTCTTCGGGTCGAGGCCGAGCAGCAGCAGGATGCGCTGGACGGCGGAATCGTGCCGGAGCTGCGCGTCCTCCAGGCGGCGGCGCGAGGAGATCTCCTGCTGCTGCGAGCGGGCGACGTCGATGTATGGCGCGAGTTGCACCTTGAACATGGCCTCGGAGCGTCGCAGCGAGAACTGCGACCGTTCCAGCGCGGTGCGGGCGTTGTCGAGCTGCGCGCGCAGGCTGACCAGCTTGTAGTAGGCGTCGAGCACTTCGATGGCGAGGTCCTGCCGGTCCAGCTCGAACTGACGCAGCCGCTGCACCAGGTCGTGCTCGGCCTGGATCAGCGCCTCGTGGCTCGCCTCGTACCCAGCCCCGGCCAGCAGCGGCTGTTCGAGGCGCGCCTTCACCCGGCTGTCCCAGTCGCCGCCCGTGCGGCCGGGGGTCTGCAGCGTCGAGGCGTCCACCTTGAAGGTCGCGGCGGTGGGAAGGATGTCCGAGAAGCCAACCGTGCCGGTGGGCGAGGCCCCCTTGTTGTCGCCGGCGAAATCGAGCCGGCCGCCCACGTCGCCGGTGAGTTGCGGCCCGAAGGCCCGGCGCTGTTCCAGCAGATCGAGCGCGGCGGTGGCGAGGCTTTCGCGCAGGGTCTGGAGCGACCGGCTGTGGCGGAAGGCCAGCCGCAGCACCTCCGGGGCGTCGAGGCGCAGCGTCTTCAGGGCGTTGGTCGCCGGCCCGGGGCTTCCGGCGTCGGCGAGTGTGTTGCTGGTCACCCCCGCGCCGGAATTCGCCGCCTGTACGACGGCGTCATGGTGCCTCGCTGCGGGAATGAGCGTACCGCATCCCGCCAGGAGCGCGGAGGCGGCTGCAATCAGTGCGACGTGGGGAAGAAGGTTGGGCGGATGAGGTGTCATGCGGGCGGGCGCCTTAAGGCGAAACCGGTCGGATTGCAAAGCCGGGAGGCGCGCGTTCCGGTCACCGGAAGTTTTTGGGAAGCAAGGTTCCGGTGACCGGAAATCCTTCTTCCACATGACGCACGCGCGTTCCCGGATATTCTGGACTATCATCAACAGGCTGAGGTGAATGCCCACGCAGATCCCATGTGGATCCCATGGGGACAGACCGCCCGATCGTAGATCCTATGGGGACAGACTGCTCAGGGGCCACCGGGGACAGACCGCATTGGGGCCACTGGGGACAGACCGCCTGATCGTTTGGCCACTGGGGACAGACCGCCTGATCGTTGGGATCCCAGATCCCATGGGGACAGACCCTCAGGATCCTATGGGGACAGACTGCTCAGGGTCCACCGGGGACAGACCGCATTGGGGCCACCGGGGACAGACCGCCCGATCCCAAGGGGCACGGAGCACTCAGGTCTTGCCACTTTTCCCATTCGGTCTGCGGTGCCTGCCAATGTGATTATAAGTGTACTTTTGTGCTTGTTTTATCGCTACATGTGGTATTTGGTTCTTGCTAGAAAGGAGAAGCCCATGCCAAAAACCGCCCGAATCCTTCATCCCAACCCCGACGGCTCGGGGTTCTACCACGTCATCAACCGCACCGTCGCCAACGACTTCCTCTTCCAGGACGCGGAGAAAGAGGAGTTCACACGCCTCATGCGCAAGACCGCCGCCTTCACCGGCATCGAGATCCTCACCCACGTCGTCATGTCCAACCACTACCACATCCTCCTGGACGTCCCCCCCGGGAACTCTCCGAACCCGAAATCCTCGCCCGCTACCAGGCCAACGTCAGCACCACCCACTACGTCAGCGTCGTCCGCGAGCTGGCCCGCCATCGCAAAGCCGGCAACGAATCCGCCGCCCTCCTCCGCCTCAAGCGCATCACCGACCGCATGTACAACCTCTCCGCCTTCATGCAGTCGCTCAACCAGGCCATGAGCGAGTGGTTCAACCGCAGGTACCGGCGCATCGGCCCGCTGTGGGCCGGACGCTTCACCAACGTGCTCGTCGAGGGCTCCGACCACGTCCTGCTCGCCATGGCCGCCTACATCGACCTCAACCCCGTCCGCGCCGGCATCGTCAACGACCCCAAGGACTACCGCTGGAGCGGTTATGGCGAAGCCGTGGCCGGACAGGCCCCCGCCCGCAGCGGACTCACCCGGCTGATGGCCATCGAAGGCTGCGCACCCCTGCAGGCTGCGGCTGCGCCGCACTACCGCCGCCTCGTCTTCGCCTCCGGGGGCGAAACCGGAAAACGCCCCGGCCTCTCCCGCCAAAGCGTCCTCCAAACCCTGGCCGCCGGCGGCGAACTGACCCTGTGGGAACTCCTCCACTGCCGCGTCCGCTATTTCACCGACAGCCTCGCCATCGGCAGCCGCTCCTTCGTCGAGGGTGTCTTCGCCGGCAATCGCTCCCACTTCGGCCCCACCCGCAAGCACGGCGCCCGCCCGGTGAAGCCCGGCCTGGCCCTCCCGGGCCTGGTCACCCTCCGCGCCCCCAGACGATCTCCGGTTTGCTGACCCGCCCCCCCTCCGTCCCGTTGATCGGCCCGCCTTGCCAGCTCGGATTCCATTCCGCGCCGGGTGGAACTCCGCCCGGACGACGCTCCTTTACGCAATCGAACTCAATATGCATCCCCGCCACCTACACTCAACCGGAAAGCCCCTGAATATTGCCCCGTCACACCATCACCGACATCTTTTGTCCGTCTCACGTCAAGATTTTTCAAAATTTTGCTCTGTCCCCATGGTCTCTGTCCCCATGGTCTAAATTTTGCTCTGTCCCCATGGTCTGTCCCCATTGTCTCATGGTCTGTCCCCACGGTCACCCACGGTCTTTGCTCTGTCCCCTGAACATGGTCCAAGGAATATGATCCATCCCCATATCCTCGTTTTCACCCCAGAATCTTTGATGGTGGCTGCAAGGACCTGGCGGTCGGCAATGCATATGCGAGAAGGAAGAGGGGACATTTGCAGGCCGGCATTTCCCCCGGGTGGTGCCGGGGCGATCAAAATTCAAGCTACGTTGCATGTGGCAACCCGGCCTTCCTCGTGAGAAACCGATCCCTAATGACTCCGCTGGACGATCCAGTCCGCCGCGTCCGGTCCTCCTTTGATTTCACGCCGGAGCATGGCGAGGATCAGGTCCCGCGTAAGGACCGTGTTCATCGTTTTGTCGAGATGCCCACTCCACGTTTCTCCCGGAGGTTTGATGAGAAAGGGGACACGCATGTCACTCCGCCCATCAAAAACATGCGCTTCACGCCAACGATGATCAGCACTGAGCAACACCCAGGAGGAATCCCACAGGCCAGCCTTCTCCATGGAATCCCGTATCCGCCCGAGCGTAAGGTCCGTGAGGGCGAGGTTGTCGAGATATTCCCGGACGATGGAGAAGCTTTTCCATGTGTAGGTTTGTTTGTCCCGGTCAAAGATCCCAGGACGATGGGGTCCTTGCAGGTGAAGAAAGACCAGTCCCAACCCGGCATCCGCCACGAGACGGCAGGCCTCCTCGGTCGACTCCCGGTGCAGCCGGATGGCCAGACGGCGCTGCTGAACCGGAGAGATCATGGAGAAGATCTGGTTGCCCATGCACTCGCCAAAGGTTCGCCCCCGGGCCTGTTCAAAGGCCGGGAAGGGATGACAGAAGCATTCCGTAAGGTAGCGGGAGAACAGCCGGTCGTAGGGATGGTACCAGGCCACCACGCCGCAATTGAAACCTGCTTCGCGGGCCAGCGACAGAACAGTGGGCTGATCGGTCCAGCCCTCCCACGGCCCCTCCTCGGAGAATGCGAGATTCAATTCGCTGGCATTCCGGGGTTCGACGCGGATGACCGGCTTTCCGCAGAGCAAGGCGGGAAGGGACAGGGCGGTCCCCTGGGCCGGGGGAAACGCCTGGCTGCAGTCAAGGGCGCCCGCGCGAAACAGATCGAGTTGGGGAAGGCTCACCTGGTCCGGCCTGTCCTCGAACGTCACCCGCCGGTCCAGTTCGTCAAAGATAATCCACACCACTCGTGGCGCGGCGGGATCCGATGCCAGCCGCGGGGCACGGGCCGCCACCTCGCCCGCGTGCTGGTGAATCCGCTGGAGGCCCAGCAGTACCAGAATGATTCTCGCCATGCTAACCACCGCCAGCGGCAGCAGAATGACGGAGAACGCCTTGCAGAGCCGGGCCACCCAATGCGGTCGAACGAGGACCACGGCTCCCGCAACCAGGAGGACGACGAGAAAAACCGGCGAGGAGACCCATTTATAGATCACCCCGGCTTGAAGACCGCAGAAGTTGTAACGGACGAAATTGACCGGCGGCACCAGGCACAGCAACGCGATGACCGCCATGACCGTCTGGTGAACGCGGGTGGCATGACGACGCCAGTACCGGATGGCCAAAAACAGGGGGATGGTGAGGAGCCCGAGTGAGGCGATCAGGGAAAAAAGGACGACGGGCGTGACCCGCAGATGATTGAAATAGCCCTGATCACGGTCGAACAGGATTGAGAACCAAGCCTGTGCCATCATCAGATGGGACATGGAACAGGCCAGTAGCAAATCCTTCAAGGTGCGCGGGGTTCTCGAGAACATGGCTACCGGCCCCGGCTCTTATTCCGCAGCCAGAAGAGCGTGCGCCGGCCGCCTCCGATCCCGCGCGTGCGGTGGATCTCGAAGCGGCGCGCGCAGGCGTTCGCAAACACCTCCCCCGAAAGGCCGGCATGCAGGTGGTCGCGGCCGCGGGCCAGCGTCCGGAACATCGGGTCCGACGGATCGACGTATTCGATCACCGCCCAGTCCCGGGTCCAGTCCGCGGCGAGGTCAATGATCGCATCCAGGGGAATCCGCTCCGTCACCAGCAGGTGGTGGACCAGCGCCAGCATCAAGACGCCATCGAAGCGTCCGCGGGACCGGTCCAGGAAGGACGGGCACTCCTGGTTGAGCCAGCCGACGGCCGGACTGGGACGCGCGAGGTTTTGCACCAGTGCATGAATGTCGAGGGACTCCCGCACCGCGCGACGATGGATGGCATCGACGCAGGCGGCGTCAAAGTCGACCGCGACCACCCGTGCGCCGGCCCGGGCGGCCAGCGCGCTGAAGTGCCCGGTGTTGGCGCCGGCGTCCAGAACCCACGCGGGCGGCGCCTCGCGAAGCACACCCTCCAGGAATTCCTCCTTCTCCCGGAACTCCGCGGGGCTGTACGAGTGCTCCTCCATGTAGCCGGACCAGGTGGTGCCGGAACGCGGTTGCGGAGAAAGCTTCGCAAGGGAGCGGGCCAGGCCGCGCAACTGCGCCCCGAGAACAAACCGGGCCTGTTCCGGATTTGACAGGTGCCGCTCGCGGTAAAGCATCTGGTCCCCGCCGGACGCCGGTTTCCGGCTCGAAAGCCATACCGGCAGGCTGACCCGGGTCAGAAAGCCCGGAGACAGCCTCCGCCACCATCCGGCAATCCGGTAAACCTCCTCCGGCTCCAGCCCGTCCCGGCGGGAAAGAAAGATATCGGCCATCGGCAGATGCCAGATCCGGCTGGCCAGCAACGGCAGCAGAAACGTGCGCACGAATTGGGCGTAGGGATTCCACACCGCGTCGCCGGGATCGCGCCTTTCGAAGGAGGGCACGTCGACAAAGACCGGGCGTGGGCCGTCAAACAGCACATTGAGCGGCGTGGCGTCCTTGAGGCCCCAACCCTGCTCGAGGGCCGCCTGCGCGATTTCCAGGGTCAGGCGCCCCGCGTCCGCCAGTTGCGAGGGCGCCCACTCGTGCGGAAAGCTGGCGAAGGGAACCCGGCTGTGCGCAAGAACCTGCCCGCCGGATGCGGGACGAAAACAATCCGGGAGCGCGAATTCCTCCGCCACCGTCTCCCGTTCCCCGTCAGGGACCACCCGTGTTGAAACCAGTTTCCCTTCCTCCAGGAGTCGGCGGTGGGTGTTGGAATCCAGAAACGCCTCCAGTTCAGACCACGAATTCTTCCTAATCCAACGAAAAACCACCTTGTCCCTGACCCTGCAAATCCCGCAAGGGTCCCGAAACGAATCGCATCCCGGAGTGATCATGAGCCGTCAGGATTCCTTGTCTTGTTTCTGCCGGACCTGTTCGTTCCGCGACCGGAAGAGAAGGCCAACTTTTGCCCAGAGCAGGTCGCGGAAGCGCTTGAAATAGAATACCACCCCGAGGGCGCCAGCCGCGATCGCCTGCCAGATCAACAAGCCGGATCCGGGATCAATGTAGGCCAGAGATGAAGGAAGATAGGTTCATGCGCTTTCCCGGAAACAGTTTGGGTAGGGACGGGAAACTCTACCCCGACCGGATCGGAAATCAATAAATTCAGAGCCTTCCAGCGGTTGAGCGGTTGGAAAAGACCATCGCTGCAGCTCCGCCGCGCCGGCGAATCCTCACCCCGCCTCGTCCTCGGCCTCCTGCTCGGCCGTATTCCGGTGTTCCAGCCGGGACAGCACGAGATAGGCGCAGGGAACGACAATCAGGGTGAACAGGGTGGAGAAAGGACACCACCGACGATGGCGAGGGCCATGGGTCGGCGGGTCTCGGCCCCGGCGCCGATCCCCAGCGCGAGCGGAAGCGCGGCGGCAAGCGTGGCGACAGAGGTCATGAGAATCGGCCGCAAGCGAATCGGAGCCGCAACCAGGATGGCCTCGCGCACCGACAGGCCCAGTCCCCGCTGGTGATTGGCAAACTCGACCAGCAGGATGGAGTTCTTCTTGGCAATGCCCATGAGCAGGATCAGCCCGATGGCGCTGTAGAGGTTGAGGGACTGGTCGTACACGTGCAGCGCGGCAATGGCCCCGGTGATGCTGAAGGGCAGCGCCAGCAGCACGGTAAAGGGGTGGATGAAACTGTTGAACTGGGAGGCCAGCACCATGTAGGCGACGATCAGCCCCAGCACGAAGGCGAAGCCGAGGCTCTGGAAGGACTCCTCAAAGGTCTTGGCCCCGCCCTCCAGGTTGAACGAATAGCCGGCGGGCATCACCTCCCGGGCGATGCGTTCGGCCTCGGCCAGGGCGGTGGACTGCGACGCGCCCGCCGCCAGGTTGGCGGTCACGGAGATGGAGCGCTGCCGGTTGACCCGACTGATGGCCTGCAGGGTCTTGACCGTCTCGAGCTTCACCACCTCGGACAGGGGGATGATTTCGCCGTAGGAGGTGCGCACGGTGAGCCGGCTGACCGCGTCGGCGTCCAGGCGCTGTTCGGGATTGAGGCGGAGGCGCACGTCATACCGCCGCCCGTCCTTGGTGAACTTGCCCTCGCGCACGCCGCCGATCGCCGCGTTGATGGTGCGCCCGATGGCGTCCATGGACACGCCCCGCGCCGCCGCCGCCGCGCGGTCGGGAAGGATGCGCAGCTCGGGCATGCCGGCGCGGTAGTTGGTGTCGAGGTCCACCACCAGGCCGGTGGCCTCGAGCCGCTTCATGATCTCCTTCGCGGCGTCGTTGAGCACGGAGTAGTCGCCGCCGCGCAGGTTGAACTCGACCGGCTGACTGCGCCGCGGAGTGAGGCCGCGCGTGGACAGGTCCTGATAGGTGACCTTGATGCCCTCGAGTCTGCCCAGGTCCTTCCGGAATTCCTGGATGAGGTCGGACTGGCTTTTCCGGCGGTCCTTCTTGTCGGTGAGCGTGACCGCCGCAAAGCTCTGGTTGGGGACGCCGTTGATGCCGCCTACCGCGATGAAGGTGCGCAGCACCTCGGGGCGGGATTTGAGGTACTTCTCGATTTCGATGGACTTTTGTTCGGTGAAGGCCAGCGACGAGCCGACGGCCGTCTGCATGCTCATGCGGATGAAGTTCTGGTCCTGCGGGGGCACGAATTCCCGGCGGAGCCGCCCCCCCCACACGAGCGAGCCCGCGAACAGCGCGATGGCGGCGGGAATGACCAGCCAGCGCAGCAGCAGAGCCCCCCGGAGGATCCACCGGTAGACGCGGGCCAGCAGGTCGAACACCGCGAACGCCGCCCGCTCCAGCAGCGGCGGCCGCTTGCGACGGGAGAGCATCTGCGAAAGGCGCATGGGGGTGAGGGTGACCGCCTCGAGCAGGGAGAGGGCGACCGCGGCGGTGATGGTGATGCCGAACTGGTAGAAGAATCGCCCGATGACCCCGGACATGAAGGCCACCGGCAGGAAGATGGCGATCACGGCGATGGTCGCGGCGGTGGCGGCGAAGGTGATCTCGCGGGCGCCGTCCAGCGAGGCGCGCACCCGCCCCTTGCCCAGGTGGAAATGCCGCACGATGTTCTCCAGCACCATGATCGCGTCGTCCACCACCACGCCGATGGCCAGCGCAAGCGCGAGCAGGGTGAAGGTGTTGAGGGTGAAGCCGGCGAAATAGAGGATCGTGAACGTGCCCACGATGGAGGTGGGAATGGAGAGGATGACGTTGAACCCGGAGGTGAAGGTTCCGAGGAAAAGAAAACAGATCAGCGCCGTGAGCGCGCCGGCCAGCAGCAGCTCATGCTCGGTGGCCTTGACCGCATCCTCGACGAAGGAGGTGAAGTCGACGATCACCTGCATCTTCATGCCGGCCGGCAGGGTCTTCTCCAATTCGGCCATGCGCGCCTTGACCGCCTGGCCGACCTTGACCTCGTTGGACCCGCGCTGCTTGCTGATGCCGATGCTCAGGCCGGGTTCGCCGGAGATGCGGGCGAGGCGGCGGATGTCGCCGAGGCCGTCCTCCACGCGCGCCACGTCCCGGATGCGGATCGCGGTGTCGTAGATGGGCTGCCCGCCGCGCTGGGTGATGAGGATGTCGCCGGCCTGCTCGGCGGTGAGGGCCTCGCCCATGGTGCGGACGTTGACCTCCTGTTTCGGGTTCTCCAGATAGCCCCCGGCCAGTTCGGTGTGCTCCAGCCCGATCGCCCGCTGGATGTCGAGGATGGTCAGGTCGAACTTCCGCAGCTTGTCATTGTCCACCCAGATGCGCAGGTTGCGGTCGCTGTAGCCGCTCATGCTCACCTCCCCCACCCCGGGGATGACCTGGAACTGGTCGAGCAGCGTCGTGTCCACGAACTCGATCAGCTCGCGCAGCGACTGCTTGCCCGAAAGCCCGATGCGCAGGATCGGCTCGCTCTCGGTGCTGTTCTTGCGGATGACCGGCGGTTCGACGTTCAACGGCAGGCGCACCTGGCTCAACTGCGCCTGCACCTCCTGCAACGCCGCGTCAAGGTCGCGGGAAAGATCGAACTCCAGCTCCACCGAGGCCTGCCCCTGGCGGATGGTCGAACGCACCTCCTTGAGCCCCTCGACCGAGATGACCGCCTGCTCGATCTTGTCGACCAGCTCCGCCTCCAGGATCTCCGGCGCGGCCCCCTCCCAGGTGGCGCGCACCTCCAGCACGGGGAAGTCCACGTCGGGCATCTGGCTGACACCGAGCCGGTTGAAGCTGATCGCGCCGAAGACGATGAGCCCGGACATCAACATCCAGGCGAAGACCGGTCGGCGGACGGAAATATCGGACAGGATCATGGGGCCACGTTCCCCGCTTCTACCTGCAGCCGCACCAGCCGGGCGCGCACCTGCATCTCCAGGACCGCCCCGCGCTGCCGCAGGTGTGGAGCTGGATCAGGGCGGTCATCACATCGAGGTTGCTCGCCCGGCCCATCTCGTAATCCTGCTGCTGCTGCCTCCAGCTTTCCTCCGTCACCCGGATCGCCTCCCGCAGCGCCACCCATTGGGCCAGGCCGGCCCGGGCGTCGAGCAGGGCAAGGCGGACGTCGCGGCCGGTGATCCGGCGCAGCTCGGCCAGGCGCAGCTCGCTCACGCGGAGGATTTCCCGCCGTTCGGCGACGGCGGCCCGGCGGGCGCCCCGGTCAAACAGGGGCAGCTCGGCGCGCAGGCCGATGTCCCAGGAATCCTCGTCGGAGGGGTCCCGCCAGAGATAGACATTGGCGTCCGCGGAGAGGCTCACGCCCCGGTCGGCCTCCTTGACCTCCACCTCGTGTGCCGCCGCCCGCGCGCGCCGGGCGGCGGCCAGCAGGTCGGGGCGGTTTTCCGGGTCGGCCAGCACGACGGCGATCTCCTCCGCGCGGGGCAGCGGGCCGGGCTGCGCGAGGGTGAAAGTGTCCAGCCCGGTCAGGAAGGACAGCAGCTCCCGGGCGGCGTCGCGCAGGGCCGCGGTCTCGGCGATTCCCGTGTCGAGCTCGGCGAGCTGGGCCTGCGCGGACAGCAGCTCGGCCTTGCGGGAGCGACCGAGTTCCAGCCGCCGCTGCAGTTCGGCCACGCGCGCGGCAATGGCCGCCTTCTGGTCCCCGAGCGCGTCCACCTCGCCCTCCCGGGCCAGGGTCTCGAAGAAGGCGGCGGCGACATCCCCGTACAGCAACTGGCGGGTGCGCTCGTTCTCGAATTTCACGGCCTCGCCCTCCGAGCGCCGGGCCTGGCCGGCCTTCTCCGCCTGGAATCCGTCGAACAGCGTCCAGGTAGCGCCGAAGCCGGCCCCGAAGACCTCGCCGGACCGCTTGACGCCCTCGCGGAAATCGGCCGAACCCTCCGCCCGCAATTCCGGCCAGGCGCCCGCCACCGCCCGGCGGTACCGCGCCTCCGCCGCCCGCCATTCCGCCTCGCCGATCTGCAGGGTCTCGCTGCGGGCCAGCGTCAGCTCATAGGCCCGGTTGAGGGTCAGCGGGGCCTCGTCCGCCCGCAGGGCGGTCGCGACCAGGACCAGAAGGTAAATCAGCCGGAAATGCATGGAGGAGTGAGGGTAACATGCAGACGCTGCAATGCGAACCGGATTCAGCGGCGTTTTCCGTTACGGACGCCTGGGATATTTGGCAAAGTCAGGTTTGCGTTTTTCCATCCAGGCGTTGCGACCCTCCTGGCCTTCCTCGGTCATGTAAAAGAGCAGCGTGGCGTTGCCGGCGAGTTCCTGCAGACCGGCCTGGCCGTCGCAGTCGGCGTTGAGGGCGGACTTGAGGCAGCGGATGGCCAGCGGGGAGTTTTGCAGGATTTCACGGCACCACTGGACGGTGGTGGCCTCGAGTTCGGCATAGGGCACGACCGCGTTGACCAGCCCCATGTCGAGGCCTGCTGCGCGTTGTACTGGCGGCAGAGGAACCAGATCTCGCGGGCCTTCTTCTGGCCGACGATCCGGGCCATGTAGCTCGCGCCCCACCCGCCGTCGAAGCTGCCCACCTTGGGACCGGTCTGGCCGAAAACGGCGTTGTCGGCGGCGATGGTGAGGTCGCAGAGCATGTGCAGGACGTGGCCGCCTCCGATGGCGAAGCCCGCGACCATGGCGATGACCGGCTTGGGGCAGGTGCGGATGTCGCGCTGGAAGTCGAGCACGTTGAGCCGCTCGGTCCCCGCGGCGTCCTTGTAGCCGGCGTCGCCGCGGACCTTGATGTCGCCGCCGGAGCAGAAGGCCTTCTCCCCCTCGCCGGTGAGGATGATCACCCCGACCTTCGCGTCCTCGCGCGCCTCGTTCAGGGCCCTGCGCATCTCGATGACGGTCAGCGGCCGGAACGCGTTGCGGACGTGCGGGCGGTTGATGGTGATCTTCGCGATCCCCTCGGGGCAGGTCTCGTAGCGGATGTCCTCGAAGCCTGTGGCGGCCTTCCATTTTACGCGGGTCATGGGATTTCCTTTCGTGGCACGGCGGTTCCCGCCATTATGTTTCATTCCGGTGTCCGGAGTCCATCCCGTTGTTTTCCGGAATGCCGGCGGGACGGCGGTCTACGGGACCTGATCCCGCAGCCGCCGGACCTGCTCCAGATAATGCTGGACGCGCTCGCCGGGATGCAGGGCCTGGGCCGCCTGCAGAAGCTCGACCGCGGGGGCGTAGCGGGAGCGCTGGACCTCGATCTGGGCCTGGAGGAGGAGGGCCTCGGCCTGGACGGCGGGGATGCGGGCCGCGCGTTCGCAGACGATCACGGCCTCCTCCAACCGGTCGGCCGCGCGATGCAGGCTGGCAAGCTGCAGCAGGGCGCGGCCATCGAGCGGGTCCTCGCGCAGCAGGTCCTGCAGGAGGTCCGCGGCCCCGGCCGGGTTGCCCGCGGCCAGCGCCAGACCGGCCCGCAGCCGCAGCCATTCCAGCCGCTGCTCGCCGGTGAATTTCACGGCGTCCAGGGCGGCCAGGCGCGCATCCATCCGCGCGGCGGAATCCGGCTGGCCGGTCTGGAGAAAGGAATCCATCGCGCGGAGGAGGCGGGGCACCGAAGGGTCGGCCCCGGCGAAGGCCTCCTGATAGCGGGCGAGGGCGTCGTCCAGGCGCCCGGCCTCGAGATGCAGGTCGCCCAGCAGGGCCAGCATCCCGGGATCGGCCAGGCCGAGGCGGCGGGCGGATTCGAGGGCGTTGGCGGCGTCGGCGGGGCGGTCGAGCTGGAGCAGCGAGTTGCACTTGAGCACCCACACCTCGCGGCGGAGCGGTTCGCGGTCGAGGATTTCCGAGGCCAGTGCGAGGGACTCGGCGGGACGGTTCTGCGGCATCAGGGCGCGGGCCAGTCCGGTGAGGGCTTCGGCATCGCCGGCGCGCATCATCAGGGCCTGCCGGTAGGCGGATTCGGCGGACACGGCGGCCCCCCGCCCCATCAGCGCGTGTCCCAGCAGGAGGAACGTGTCCGCGTCACCCTGGCCGTCGGCGACCAGCGCCTGCAGCACCTCCGCGGCGTCGGCCGGGCGTTCGCGCAGGAGGTGGACGCGGGCGAGGTTCACGCGGGCGGCGCGGAACCGGGGGAGTTTGCGCAGGGCCTCCCCGTAGGCCGCCGCGGCGGGCTCCCACTTCCCCTCCTGGTAGTATAGATTGCCCAGCGTGAAATCCAGGGCCGCGCCGCACTCCGGCGTCCGGCGGGCGGCGAGCTGCG
>JAXMHJ010000085.1:0-17099 GCA_046346795.1 Kiritimatiellia bacterium | reverse complement strand
CTGCGGGCGAATTTTTCCGGATCGGCGGTGAAGGCGTCGAGCCCCATGCCCACGACGGTGCCCTTGAAGGCGGGGATGTCGTAGAGGCGGCGGGCCAGCTCCATTTCCGGTTCGCTGTTGAAGATGATTCCGCGCACGGCGTGGAAGAGGTCGCGGATGATGGACTGGTAGGCGAAGCTCTCGTCGTGCAGGCAGGGCACGAGCCAGCTCCGGTCGGGGTGGATGAGCAGGGCGTCGTGCGGCACGCCGAAGAGGTAGGGGCCGCCGAGGATGGCGTGGTAGTGCGGACCTTCGCGGCGCAGGTGGTCGTAGAGCGCGGGGCTGTGGACGCTGTTGGCCATCCACGCGCGCTGGTCGGCCGGGGAGACGTCCTGGTTGCGGCAGATGCGTTCCTGGATGCGCAGGAAGGTGTCGAGGTTGCGGGCTTCCGAGACGGGGAAGCGGTGCACGCGCAGGCCGGGGGCGGCGTCGAAGGCGCCGGGCGGGTCGTCGTTGGTCCAGGTGTGGTGGTTGCGCGCGCAGGTGGTCAGGAAGTCCACGGCCACGCCGCGCGAGGCCGCGTGGGTGGCGAGGCGGCCGAGCAGGGTTTCGGCGCCGCCGACGACCCCGCCGCCGGGCCAGCGGAGGCTGACGAAGGCCAGCCGGGTCACGCCGGCGGCCCCGCCCGTTTTTCCAGCTCGGCGATGCGCTTCTCGAGCCGGGCGATGTGCTTCTCGTAGTTCTGGAAGGCGCTGTCGATCGCGGTGACCATCAGGCCGTTGACCTGGTTCTGCTGCGACCAGAGGCGGTAGGTGTAGAACTTGAGCAGCTTCCACATCACGGTCTTGAACTTCACCAGCATCTTGCCGGCGACCCCGCCGCGGCGGTCCTTGATGGTGTAGTCGGAGATGTCGATGTGGACCGTGTCGCGCAGGCAGGAGAGGTAGAAGCGCAGCAGCTCGCCGCTGTCGGAGAGGTTGGCGAGGTTGTGCCGTTCGGCGCGGGCGATGCGCGCGTCCTGGTAGACGCCCTCGGCGGTTTTGCGCGCCACGGTTTCGCGGATGTCGCGCACCAGGGCGGCGGCGTCCACCCCGGGGGCGTTGAGTTCGAAGCCTGCGGAATCCGGTTCGTCGGTCATGGGGCGACGATGTCAGCGGAGGGAGGGGGTGTCAATCGCGAGGGGGAGGGACGGAAGGGACATGAGGGACGAGGGACGGGCAATTATTCAGGGGGAGCCGGCGTGATTTCGCCGCGGGTCCGGGCCTGGTCGCCGGCCCAGTTGACCTGGCGGGCGACGCCCATGAGGATCTTGACGTCGTTGATGCTGAGGCGGCCGCGCGAGAGGATGCGGCGGATGCCAAACATCATGTGCCCGGCCTTGTCCTGCTTCATGAAGCCGATCTTGAGCAGGCCCTGTTCCAGCACGGTGAGCATGCGTTCGCGCAGTTCGAGGGAGGCGTCGTCGCTGCGTTCCTTGCGGGGGATGTGGGTGCCCGAGGCGACATACAGTTCGTAGGCGAGGATCAGCACCGCCTGCGAGAGGTTGAGGGAGCTGAACTCGGGCGTGGAGGGGATCTGCACGATGTGGGTGGCGAGTTTCAGTTCGTCGTTGCTCAGGCCGTGGTCCTCGGGGCCGAAGACGATGGCGGCGGGGGCGTTGTCCGACTCGGGCAGCAGGAACGCCGCGGCGTCGCGGGGGTTGAGCACGTGTTCGCGGTAGAGGCCGTCGCGGGCGGTGGTGGAGAGGACGGTGGCGCAGTCGGCCACGGCCTCGCGGAGGGTCGGATGCACGGTCCGCCCCAGCCAGAGCGGCTCGGCGCGCAGGGCGTAGCGGCGGACGTCGAGGTCGGTGATCTCCGGCGACGGGTCGACGAGCACCAGCTTCGAGAGCCCCATGTTCATCATCGCGCGGCACACCGAGCCGACGTTGCCGCCGTATTTCGGGCGGGTGAGGACGATGCGGATGTCGGAGAGGGCCATGCCCCGCGCCTTACGCGGCCGGCCGCGCGATGGCAAGGAGGGTTACAGCGCCCGGATCTTCAGGTTGCGGTAGCGCACGAGGCTCTTGGGGTCGTGGGCCTGGAGGGCGATGGTGCCGGAGGAGAGCTTGCGGTCGCCCTGGATGTCGGCGGCCTTTTCCTCGTAGTCGGTGACGACCTTGTCGTTGATCTTCGCGGTGACGCGCCCGCCCTTGACGGTGATGGTGTAGGTGAACCACTCGTCGTCCTTGTGGGGGGCGGGGTTGACCTTGACCACGTTGTAGATGCTGCCGGTCTTGATGGAGTCGGAGTGCGAGCAGTTGACCTGCATCTCGTAGCCGTGGGTGGGCCAGCCCTTGTCCTGCCAGGCGGTGTGGATGAAGATGCCGCTGTTGCTGCCGGGGGTGGTCATGACCTCGGCCTGGAACTCGAAGTCCTTGAACGACGCCTTGCCGTCCGCGCCCAGGTAGAACAGGTGGCCGCGGGTGCCGTTGACGACGATCTCGCCGTTTTCGACCTTGAAGCCGGCGGGGTTTTCCGCGGCCTTCCAGCCGTCGAGGGACTTTCCGTCGAACATGGTGATCCATTCCGCCTCGGCGGCCTGGCAGGCCGGGGCGATCAGGGTGGCAAGGGCGAGGGAGGCGAGGAGGCTCTTCATGGGGAATTCCTTGGGGAGGGTTGGAGGGATTGGACGTCCGCGGGGCGCGTGTCTTCATTTCCCGGGGAAGCGGCGCGGGCTCTTGCCCGGCGGGGACTTTCTTCATGATGATTTTCGCCATCGGGGCGATGGCGGCCCGGGGCCACCGGAGGCGGTGGCGCTCCGAGGCCACCGGGGCGGTGGCGCTCCGAGTGGGGGCGGCGGTCAGGAGGGGTAGCGGCCGCCGTGGGGCTGCTGCATCCAGGCCCAGGCGGTGCGGATGGAATCGGTGACGTCGGTGTAGGCGGCCTTCCAGCCGAGCTTCTCGAGGGCGAGGGCGGGGCGGGCGACGAGGGCGGGGGGATCGCCGGCGCGGCGGGGACCATAGACCACCGGGACGGTCTTGCCGGTGATGCGGGCGGCGATGTCGAGGATCTCGCGGACGGAGACGCCGCGGCCGGTGCCGAGATTGCAGGAGAAGGACGCGCCGCCCTGCGCGAGATACTCCAGGGCCTGCACATGGGCGCGGGCGAGGTCGAGGATGTGGATGTAGTCGCGCACGCAGGTGCCGTCGGGCGTGTCGTAGTCGGTCCCGAAGACGGTGACGTGGGGGATGGTGCCGCGGACGGCCTCGAGCACGAGCGGGATGAGGTGGGTCTCGGGACGGTGGTCCTCGCCGATGGCCGCGTCCTCGGAGGCGCCGCAGGCGTTGAAGTAGCGCAGGTTGACGTGGCGGACGCCGTAGGCGGGATCGTAGTCGCGCAGGATCTTCTCGAGCATGAGCTTGCTCTGCCCGTAGGGGTTGATGGGATTCTGCGGGTGCTGTTCGTCGATGGGGATGTACTGCGGATTGCCGTAGGTGGCGCAGGTGGAGGAAAAGATGATGCGCTTGCATTCGTGCCGGCGCATGGCCTCCAGCAGGACCATGGGCGCGGCGGTGTTGTTGCGGTAGTACTTGGCGGGGTCGGTGACGGATTCGCCGACGTAGGCGAAGGCGGCGAAGTGCACGACGGCGGCGAAGTGGTGGGCGGCGAAGAGGCGGTCCAGCAGGGCGGCGTCGGAGATGTCGCCCAGCACCAGTTCGACGCCGGGGGTGATGATGGCGTCGCGGTGGCCGTAGACGAGGTTGTCGAGCACGACGACGCGCCAGCCCTCCCCGGCGAGCATGCGGACGGTGTGGGAGCCGATGTAACCGGCGCCGCCGGTGACGAGAATGGTGTCTTTGGTTGTGTTCACCCGGACAGCAAATCCCCGCCCGCGCCGGTTTTCAACGGCGGAGTTTCAAACAGTTTGCACCGCCGCGGGGGGCTGGTACGCGCAATACGGGTCCTCGGCAAACATGTCCCCGGAGAGCGCGAAGGCGCGGGCGCGGGAGCCGCCGCTGCAGATCTCCTTGAAATCGCAGACGCCGCAGCGGCCCTTGAGCAGGGAGAGGTCGCGCAGGTCGCGGAAGACGGGATCGTTGCGGTAGACGTCGATGATGGATTTCTCGCGCAGGTTGCCGCGGAGGAGCGGCAGGAAGCCGCTGGGGCAGACGTTGCCCTGGTGGTCGACGAAGCAGAAGCCGTTGCCGGAATTCACGGGGCGGACCGAGACGCCGATGCTGCGGCGGTGGTCGGCGGTGGGGGCCTGGTTGCCCAGCCGGGTCTGCTGGGCGACGTAGCGGCGGAAGTGCTGGCCCTCGGTGACCTTGATGATGAAGGGGGCGTTCATGGACATGGCGTGCAGCTTCGCGAAGATCTGCTCGAACTCCTCCGGGGTGCAGCCCTGGATCTCGGAGCCGCGGCCGGTGGGGACGAGGAAGAAGACCTCCCAGAAGGCCGCGCCGAGGTCGCTGACCAGCTTCGCGATCTCGTCGAAGCGGTGGACGTTCCACTGGCCGAAGACGGTGTTGATCTGGAGGGGGACGCCGATCTCGCGGACCCATTTGGCGCCCTGGATGGCGATGTCGAACGCGCCGGGGATGCGGCGGAAGTCGTCGTGCTCGGCCGCGGTGGGGCCGTCGATGCTGATGGCGAGCTGGTCCGCGCCGGCGGCCTTGAGGCTTTCGAGGCGTTCGCGGGTGAGCAGGGGGGTGGCGGCGGGGATGGTGCCGACCTTCAGGCCGCGCGACTTCGCGTGGACGATGAGTTCCTCCAGGTCGGTGCGCTGGATCGGGTCGCCGCCGGTGAAGACGATCAGGGGCGTGCCCATCCCGGCCACGTCGTCGATCAGGTTTTTGCCCTCCGCGGTGGTGAGTTCCAGCGGGTCGCGGCGGTTTTCGGCCGAGGCCCGGCAATGGCGGCAGGCCAGTGCGCACGAGCGGGTGACCTCCCAGATGACCAGCAGCGGGGCTTGTGAAAAGTCAACGGTCCATTTCTTGTTCATGAATCCCTCCTTGCCCCGCATCCTACCCGAAAGATCGGTATGCGCATCCCGAAACTTCCCGGGGCCGCGCATGGTGGAAACCCCGATCCCGGGCGGCCCGGCGGAATCCGCCGGCATGGCGAAGTCAGCGGTTGCCAGATTGCCGCCGAAGGGCTAGCGCTCTCCGCCATTCAACGAGGTCCCCATGAAAATCCCGGAATCCTGGCAGATCCCCGAAACCATTCGGCAGCGCCTGGGCAACAAGAGCCTTGGCTACCAGCAGGCCCTGCTGGAGGACGGGCACCTGCTGATGATCCTGCACCGGGTGCCCAGCCGCGACGATTTCCGCCGGGCCGCGACCATCTACTGGCGCGATCCGCGCGGCGCCTGGTACTGCTCGGAGCAGGGCCCCGCGCTGCAGGTCCTGCGCGAGCACATCGCCACCTTTTCCGCCTTCATCGACACCCTGGAGAAGTCCTACGACAAGGCGTCCAACGCCGACGAGTATTTCGACCTGCTGGAACTGCTGGCCCCGGTCCATCGCGCGGCCAAGAACATGCACCTGACCCTGGCCGAGGCCAAGGACGGGTTTCCGACCGACTTCGAGATCATCGACCTGCACGACGAGGCCTATGCCGCCGAGCGCGACGCCGAACTTCTCTACACCGCCGCCAAGAACGCCATGGACTACCACGTCGCCCGCCAGGCCGAGTTGCAGGCCCGGCTGTCGCAGCGCGCGCTGGAATCCAGCCACCGGTTGAATCTCATCGCCAGCATCTTCATGCCGGTCACGGCGTTCAGCGGACTCTTCGGCATGAACCTCAACAGCGGACTGGATTCCCGGTCGGTGGTCGACTTCTGGCTGATTGCCATCGCCGGCATCACCCTGGGGGTCTTGATGCAGCGGTGGGTGATGCGCAAGGAGTGACCGCGCCCGTCAGCGCTGGACCCGCGCGCCGCCCCCGCCGGCGAGGCTCCTGACCTCGGCCAGCGTGGCCATCGAGGTGTCGCCGGGGGTGGTCATGGCGATGGCTCCGTGGGCCGCGCCGAATTCCACGCAGGACTGCGCGTCGAGGCCGGCGAGGAATCCATAGATGAGCCCGGAGGCGAAGGAATCGCCCCCGCCGACGCGGTCGAGCACCTCGAGCGTGCGCTGCTTCGCCTGATGGAAGGCCCCGTCGAGCCACAGCATCGCGCCCCAGTCGTTGACGGTCGCGCTCTTCACGTTGCGCAGCGTGGTGGCGATGGCCTGGAAATGGGGGTGGACCTTCACGGCGGCCTGGATCATCCGCTTGAAGTTGGCGGGGTCGAGGTTGGAGCAGTGCGCGTCGAGCCCCGGCACCTCGAAGCCGAGCGCGGCGGTGAAGTCCTCCTCGTTGCCGATCATGACGTCGACGTAGGGCGCGAGCATGCGGTTGACCTCGACGGCGCGTTTGGATCCGCCCACCGATTTCCAGAGGGCGGGGCGGTAGTTGAGGTCGTACGAGACGATCGTGCCGTTCGCCTTGGCGCAGGCCATGGCCTCGCGGGCGACGTCGGGCGTCGTTTCCGACAGGGCGGTGAAGATGCCGCCGCAGTGAAACCAGCGGGCGCCCTCCGTCCGGAAGATCGTGTTCCAGTCGACGTCCCCGGGCCGGAGGGAGGCGACCGCGGTGTGGCCGCGGTCATTCACGCCCACCGCGCCGCGGACCCCGTAGCCGCGTTCGGTGAAGTTGAGCCCGTTGCGGGCGGCGCGGCCGACGCCGTCGAAGGGCAGCCATTTGACGTGGCGCATGTCCACGCCGCCCTGGAGGATCAGGTCTTCGAGCAGGCGGCCCACCGGGTTGTCGACGAAGGCGGTCACGATGGCGCTGCGCAGGCCGAAGCAGCGGCGCAGTCCGCGGGCCACGTTGTATTCGCCGCCTCCCTCCCAGGCGCGGAAGCTGCGCGTGGTGTGGATGCGCTCCTCGCCGGGATCGAGGCGGAGCATCACCTCGCCGAGGGAGACATGGTCCCACTGGCATGATCCGGCCGGCTTGATGTTCATGGTTGAATCCTTTGGCGAAGGGTGGCGGCGATGTCCCGGACCCGTCCCGGGAGGGGCGGTTTCTCAGTCACCGGGCCGGTCCGCGCGGGTCCCCGCGACCAGGTCGTGCAGGGGGCGGCGGTCCAGGACCAGGATCGAGGAAAACAGGCCCGCGCCCAGGGTGCATGTGGTGAGGAGCAGGGCGAAACCGTAGGCCAGGCACCGGGCCGGTCCGCAGCGGAGGCCCATCTCCGAGTGCAGGTGGAGACGCGCGACCCGCAGTCCGGGGTCGCCCCGAGAATCAAGGCCGGAAGGGCCGGAATCATCACCCCGAGGAGCAGGAGGCCCGGCACCAGCAGGAGCAGGACGTGCCGTGTTTCAGGGTGGAAGGGGCCAGCCACCAGGCCAGGGCCGTCAGCACGACGGCCAGGGCGATGTCGAGGGCGTCGGCCAGCAGTCGCCGGGCGAAGGACGCGGGGTGCGCCTCCTTCGAACAGGCCGCCGTTCCGGGACGAACCGGGAGCGGAAGCCGCCCTTGGGTGCGGGGGAAGGGGGTTCCGGCGGAGTCTCCGGTGCGGCGGGACGGGGCGGGGGACGGGCGGTTCCGGCGTCCTGGCGTGCGCCCCCGGCAGAGGGGGGGGTGGGCGCTGCATGAGTTTCAGCCGGGATTCCGCCGAGGGCATGCTGGCCCTGCGCGCCGGCGGGGAGGAGGTGCTCGCCGCCCGCCGCGGAGGTGGGACCCCGGTCATCCACCAGTTTGCCCCGGGTGCTGGACAGGGCCAGCGCGGGGGGCGGTTCCGGCTGGGAAGCCTCCTCGATGGCCATGGCCGCGGCGGCTTCATGGTTCGCCGCCTTGGCTTCCTGCTTGATGATTTTCCGAGAGCGGGACCCAGTCGTTCATGTCGACATGCCAGACGAGGGTGTCCATGTCGATGCGACCCTCCAGGATGTGGGTCGCGAAGGCCTCGTCATCCAGCGGCCCGACTTCCCGTATTGTCCTGTTTGAAGAACCAGTCCATGGCGGGTGGGGGAGGGGTCGGCCGATTGAAAGTGGAGCGGGAGATGGGACTCGAACCCCACGACGTTCAGCTTGGGAAGCTGACATTCTACCACTGAATTACTCCCGCTTGCGTCCACCGTTCATGCAGAGCCCGCCCGCCGTTTTCAATCAGGAAGTTGGGTTTTCGTACCGGCCCGGTTCGCTCCCGGCGGCCGGAGAGGGGGTTCAGGTCTTGCGGTAAAGGTGCAACTCGTCGATGCCCTCGAAGGTGAGCAGCAGGGCGCCGGGGGCGGCCAGGGTGTCAAAACGGCGGGTCCAGCGCTCGGACTCCAGGGGCCAGGGATAGGCGAAGACGACCGCGGCCTCGCGGGTCTGCTGCTCGATGCCGGGCTGGAAGATGTCGGCGGAATGGAAACGGGCCTCGATGCGCTGGTCGGCGGCCAGGGAGGTCGCGCAGGCCACCAGCTCGGCGTCGAGCTCGACCCCGGCCGCGTCATATCCCGCCAGGCTGGCAAGGCAGGCCGCGGCACCCATGCCGCTGCCCCATTCGACGAACCTCGGCCGGGGGGGCGAGCGGAGGGTCCTGCGGATCGCGACCAGCGCGTCGTACACGGCGAGAGGGTCGCTGGGGACGAACTTCGGCGCGCGCCGGGCTCCTCCGGATTCGAAGTAGGCGGCGGTGCGCCGGGCGGCCTCGCGCAGAAACAGGTCGACCGGGGCCGGCACCCGTCCCCCGGACTGCGCGGGGAGGGGAATCTCGCGCAACACTATTTCAGGACCCTCTGCGCGGCCTCGGCGGTGAGATTCACCGGGCCCTTCCTCGTGATGAGGACGTTGTCCTCGTGGCGGACGCCGCCGAGCGGAATCAACTGGTCCACCAGCTTCCAGTCGAGCAGTTTGCCGCGCGGGGTCTTGCGCTCGGGGTTCAGCAGCATGGGGATGAAGTAGATGCCGGGCTCGATGGTGTAGACCATGCTTTCGACCAGCTTGCGGGTCATGCGGAGATGGCGGTGCTCCTCCGGAGGGGGGAGCAGCACGCCGGTCTCGTCCTTGAAGAGGCCGCCGACGTCGTGCACCTGGATGCCGAGGGAATGGCCGATGCCGTGGGGCAGGAAGAGATGGGAGATCTTGTGCTTCTTGAGCTGCTCGAGGCGGCCGCGGGCGATGCCGAGGTCGCGCAGGACGTGCAGCGTCTTGTCATGGGCGGCGTTCTGGATGGTGACGTACGATTCACCGACCTTGCAGAGGTTGATCAGCTCGCGCATCATGACCGCCACCCGGACGTTCAGTTCCTGGAAGACCGGGTGGGCGTTGTCGCGGACATGGGTGCGGGTGACGTCTGCGGCGTAGCCGTTGTGCGAATGGCCGGCGTCGAGCAGCAGGACCTTGCTGTCCTTGCCGGAGGTCTGGCGGCGGTGCTGGTAGTGGAGGATGGAGGCTTTTTCATCGAGGCAGACGATGGGCGGGAAGGGCTGCTCCAGCTCGGTCTTGCCGGCGGCCTCCAGGTAGCGGTTGAAGATCTCGAACTCGGAGGCGCCCTCGAGGAACGCGGCGTATCCGATCTCGTGGGCGATGACCGCGCCCTCGTTGGCGATGCGGATCTGCCGGATCTCCCAGTCCGTCTTGAGGGACCTCGAGTAATCCAGATGATTGCGCAGGTTGGGCTCGTTGACCAGCCCGGAGGGCATGCCGAGTTTGCCGGCGAGCGCGGTGTTGTCGCCCAGGAAGGCGATGCGGCGCGCGGCGGGGAGGTGGTCGATGACCTGTTCGGCGCGCTCGACCCGGACCACCTTGAACGCGCCCAGGAATTCGGGGTCGATGCGCGTGGTCGTGTCGACCCAGAAGTCGTCCTTGCGCACCTCGAAGAACACCGGGCGCCTGCCGGGCTGCACCAGGACGAACTGGTCGGCCAGGCCGACCGGCATCCAGTGGCGGAAGTGGCCGAGGGCGCGGAAGGGCATGTGCGCGTCGTCGTAGGCGTAGACCTGCTCGCTGCCGCTGTGCAGGAGGACCGCGTCGATGCGGACGTCCTTGGAGGCGAGTTTGGCGAGGATTTCCTCGTACCGCTTCTGGAGGATCTGTACGTGGCTCTTGAAAGTTGCGGGCTTGGCAGGCATTGATTTTGTCTCTTGGTTCGTTAGATTGGGAATCATGAAGCCGAAGACACAATCACGGGGGAGGCGGTCCGTCAGCTTTCTTTTTGGTCTTATTGCCTTGTCGGGCCTCCCCGTTTTCCCCGGACGAAGCGCCACGGAGGAGACCGCGGCGGCCTGGGAAGTCCCGGCGGTGCGCGGGCTGGGCGATCTCGCGGCCATTCAGAAGCGGGTCCAGGAGTTGCTGCCCAAGGTGACGCCCGCGGTGGTCGGGCTCGACCTGCGCGGCGGCGCGGGGTCGGGCGTCGTGGTGTCCGCCGACGGCCTGATCCTGACCGCCGGACATGTGGTGATGGAGCCGGGGCTGACGATCCAGGCCGTGTTTGGCGACGGGCGGAAGCTCGACGCGAACACCCTGGGCGCCTCGTATTTCAGCGACGCGGGCATGGCCCGGCTGGCCGGGTCCAACACCGTGCAATTTGTGGAGCTGGCCCCCGACGGTTCCGCCCGGGTCGGCGACTGGTGCTTCGCCCTGGGGCATCCCGGAGGGGTGGACGAAAAGCGGGGACTGGTTCTGCGCATCGGCCGGATCATCAGCCGGCGCAGCGACGTCCTGCGCACCGACTGCACGCTGATCGGCGGGGATTCGGGCGGGCCGTTGTTCGACCTGCAGGGGCGGGTCATCGCGATCCACAGCCGGATCTCGCGCTCGCCGGACGACAATTTCCACGTGCCCGTCGAGGCCTTCCGCAAGGGTTGGGAGGGCATGCTGGCCAGCCGCGTCCTCCGCCCGGGAGGCGCCTTCTTCGGGGTCATGATGGAGGAGCATGAGAAGGGCGTGAAGGTGGGCGGCGTGGTCAAGGGGTCCGCCGCGGAACGGGCGGGGATCCGTCCCGGCGACATCATCACCCACTTTGACGACCGGGTGGTGATCGATCCCCCGGACCTGCGCATGGCCATCGGCGGACGGACGAGCAACGACACCGTGCGGATCGAATTCCTCCGCGGGGCGACCAGCCAGGAAGCGCGGGTCAAGCTGGGCGACTGGCGCGAACTCAAGGACGCCGAAGTCCCGGGAGAGACGCCATGAGCCGGATCGCCTTCCTTCTTGCCGCGGTCGTGCTTGCCGCCGGGCCGGCCCGGTCCGTCGACGAAATCCTGCCGCCGCAGGAACGGGTCAACGGGAAGGAGATCTCCGGTCTGTTCGAGGCGGCGGTGCCGGACTGGCGGGCGTCGACCGTCGAAATCCTCGGCGAGGGCGGCGCGCCGGTCGCCCTGGGGGTGATCGTGGACGACGAGGCCCGGCTGGTGGTCACCAAGGCGAGCGAGACCCGCTCGGCGAAGCCGAGGGCCCGGTTGCCGGACGGCGCGGTGGGTCTGCTGGAAACCGTGGGCGTCGACCGCCGGTTTGACGTGGCGCTCCTGAGGCTGGGGGGCACGAACAAGCTGGTGCGGGCGACCCTGGCCGACTCCGCCCCGGCGATGGGCGCCTGGATCGCCTCGGCGACGGGAGAGGCGGTGCGCGGGGTCCGGCTGGGGGTGGTCAGCGCGGCCCGGCGGGAGATCGAACGGACCGGCGGCGTGCTGGGCGTCATCCTCGGGCGCAACATGCCGGAGGGGGCGGGGGTCATGGTCGCCGAGGTGATGAAGGACGGCGGGGCCTCCGCCGCGGGCATCCGGCCCGGCGACATCATCTCCGCCATCGACGGACAGGCGGTGGCCACCTCCGAGGACCTGCGGAAGCTGGTGTTCGCCCGCGAGCCGGGGGATGTCATCGACGTGATGATCACGCGGGGTGACAGCGGCATGGCCCGAAAGGTGACCCTGGGACACCGGGGCCTGGTCTTCGCCATGTTCAACCGCAACCAGGCGATGAGCGGCGAGACCTCGAAGGTCAAGGCCGGGTTCCCGGACGTCTTCCAGCATGCGACGCTGGTGTCCGCCCGGGCCATGGGCGGACCGGTGTTCGACCTCGACGGACGCGTCGCCGGCATCAACATCGCCCGGGTCAACCGCACCGAGAACTACGCCATCCCCGCCGACACGCTCCGCAAGGTCGTGGACGCGCTCCGGAATCCCCGGGCGGATTGACGTGCGTTCCGCCACGTGGAATGCGCGCGTGAATCTGCTTCCGCCCGCCGGGCCGCTGCGCTAGGCTCCCCCGCATGGGCGAATATCCGGGACAGGTCCTGCACGATCAATATCCGCGCGGACGAAAGGGCGGCACGTTTCATTCGTCGCCGGAAGGGCTGGTCTTCGACACCGGGGAGCGGCGGATCCCGATTCCCCTCGACGACCTGCACATCACCGTCGGCGGCTCCGGCAACCGCCTGACCTACCTCGCCTCGCCGCGCCTCCCGGGCTATTCCTTCTATTCCCCCGACAAGGCGCTCCTGCGCGACCCGCTGTTCCACCAGAGCGCCGACCTCGCCGCGCGCGCCGCCGCCGCCCGCACCTCCCACCAGCGGGGCCGGATGATATTCGCCGGCGTGCTGGCGGGACTGATCGGGATCCTCGCCCTGCTTTCGTTTTTTTACGATCCGTTGATCCACCGCGCCGCCCTCGCCGTGCCGGTCCGCTGGGAGAAGGCCCTGGGCGACCGGCTCGCCCCCCTGGTGACGGCGGACAGCCGCAAGCTCGAGGACCCGCGTCTGGACGAACAGCTCGACCTCATCACCCGGCCCCTGGTGGCCGCGGCCGCGACGCGGGGGGAGACCTTCACCTTCACCGTCGTGGAAAACACCGGGGTGAACGCCTTCGCCCTCCCGGGCGGCCAGGTGGTCATCTTTTCGGGGCTGCTCATGAAGGCGCGCAGCGCCGAGGAGGTGGCCGGGGTGCTCGCCCACGAGATCGCCCACGTCACCCGGCGCCACCAGATGCGCGGCCTGTTGAAAAACGCCGGGCTCTTCGTGGCGGTGCAGGCCATGCTGGGCGACGCCACCGGCGTGGGCGCGGTCGTCGCGCAATACGCCTCGTCGCTCTCCTCCCTCTCCTACAGCCGCGGCTTCGAACGCGAGGCGGACCGGCGGGCGTGGGAAACCCTCAACGCCGCCGGCATCGATCCGCGGGGCATGATCGCGTTTTTCGAGGGGCTGCTGCAGGACCAGGGCGAGGTCACGCGTAAGATGGAGGAGAAGCTGTCCGTGCTCTCCACCCATCCCGCGACGGAGGAGCGGATCCGCACGCTCAAGCGCCTGCCCGTCCGCCCGGAATACACCCCGATCGCGCTCGACTATCCCGCCTTCAAGCAGCATCTTGGGAAGCTGCTGGAGGCGTCGCCGGCGCCCGCGGAAGCCCCCGCCCCGCCGACGCCATCCCCGTCGAACCAAGGAGAATCCAATGGAAGCTGAAATCCCCGGCAAACCCTCGTTTGCCTATGTTCAAGTGGACCTGGATCCGGGCGAGAGCATCATCGCCCAGTCCGACGCCATGTCGAGCATGCACGCCGACCTCGACCTGAAGACCGCCCTCAACGGCGGGCTGATCGGCGGCCTCCTGCGCAAGTTCCTCGGCGGGGAGAGCCTGTTCATCAACACCTTCACCAACAACACCGGGGCGCGCCGGCGGCTCACGCTGGTGCAGAGCACGCCCGGGGACATGGACGTGGTGGAGCTGAACAACGAGACCATCTACTTCCAGCCGGGGGCGTACCTCTGCTCGACGCCGGGGGTGAAGCTCAGCTTGAAGTACGCGGGTATCGCCTCGTTCATCGGCGGGGAGGGCCTGTTCAAGCTCAAGCTCAGCGGCACCGGACGCGTCTGGTACGGCGCCTACGGCGCGCTGCTGGAACGCGAGGTCGACGGCGAACTCATCGTCGACAGCAGCCACCTCGTCGCCTACCGCGACGGGATCCGCCTCAAGGTCCAGCTCTCCGGCGGCATCTTCTCCAGCTTCTTCAGCGGGGAGGGGCTGGTCACCCGGCTCGAGGGCAAGGGCCGCATCGTCATCCAGTCGCGCAGCCTGACCGGGCTGGCCAAGTGGATCAACCGGTTCTTTTAAGGAGCGCACCATGGACATCACCTTTCACATGAAACCCGGCAGCGCGGCCGCGCAGGTGGCCCTGGGTCCGAACGAGCAGATGACCACCGAGGGCGGGGCGATGATCTCCATGTCCGGCGACATGCAGATCGAGACCACGACCCACAAGAAGGGCTCCGGCGGCGTCATGAAGGGCCTCAAGCGGATGCTGGCCGGCGAGAACTTCTTCATCAACCACTACACCGCGGGGCCGCTGGGCGGCGAGGTCATCCTCGCCTCGACCCTGCCCGGCGACATGATGGAGTACGAACTCGACGGCGACCGCCTCGTGGTGCAGGCGGGCTCGTACGTCGCCTCCGCCCCGGGGGTGGACATCGACTTCGGCTGGCAGGGGTTCAGGTCGCTGATCGCGAAGGAGGGCCTGTTCTGGCTCAACCTGAGCGGGAAGGGCAAGGTGATCCTGAACTCCTTCGGCGCGATCTATCCGGTGGAGGTCGACGGCGAGTACATCGTCGACACCGGCCACATCGTGGCCTTCAACGAGACGCTCGGCTTCTCCCTCACCAAGGCCGGCAAGAGCTGGCTGGCCTCGATCCTCGGCGGCGAGGGTCTGGTCTGCAAATTCAAGGGCCGGGGGGTGGTCTGGTGCCAGTCGCACAACCCGTCCGGATTCGGCCGTTCCCTCACCCCCAAGCTGCGTCCGCGCTGAAGGAGAACCCATGGAAAACTTCGCCTACCGCTTCGACGGCAAACCCGACTACGGATTCCTCACCGTCACCATCCCGCAGGGCCGGACCCTCAAGGTCGAGGCCGCGGCCATGGCCACGCTCGACACCAACATCCGCATGAAGACGCGCATGCGCGGGGGCTTCCGCCGCTTCCTCGGCGGCGAGTCGCTCTTCATCAACGAGTTCACCGCGGAGAACGGCCCGGGCGAGATCGGCATCGCGCCGGCGGCCCCGGGCGACATCGACCACGTGTGCCTCGACAACGAAACCATCTATCTCCAGAGCTCCGGCTACGTCGCCAGCGATCCGTCGGTCGTCATCGAGACCAAGTGGCAGGGCCTGGTGAAGGGCTTCTTCTCCGGGGAGAGCCTCTTCCTGGTGAAGTGCTCCGGCTCCGGCGACCTCTGGTTCAACACCTACGGCGGCATGCTCTGCGTCGAGGTGGACGGCAGCTACGTCGTCGACACCGGCCACATGGTCGCCTTCACCGGGGGGCTTGACTACAAGGTCGGCAAGGTCGGCGGCTACAAGGCGCTCTTCCTGTCGGGCGAAGGCCTCGTCTGCCGTTTCACCGGCAAGGGCAAGGTCTGGATCCAGACCCGCCAGGTCCCCCGCTTCGCGCGCTGGGCCTGGCCCTTCCGGCCGGTGAAGTCGAAGAACTGAGGCCGCGGGTTTCACCGCTCCGGCCCCCCGCCGGGCCGCCGGACGTTCCGGTGACCGGAACGAGGCGCCCGGAAACGTTCCGGTGACCGGAACCCCGTCAGCCGGCGCCGGCGCGGGCGATCTCGATCTGCCGCTCCATCTCGCCGACCTCGCGCGCCCACCAGGAATCGGTGGCGAAGTTGGGGTCGAGCCGCGCGGCCCCGCCGTCGCGGATCTGGCGGGCGCACCACGCGGTGAAGTGGACGATGCGCATGACGCGGAGGGTCTCGATGAGGCGCAGGCTGGAGGGGGCGAAATCGCGGAAGAAGGTGTAGCCCTCCAGCAGGGCGTCGAGCTCGGCCCGGCAGTCCGCGGCGCGCCCGGGCAGCAGCATCCAGAGGTCCTGCACCGCGGGACCGGTGGCCATGTCGTCAAAGTCGATCAGGCGCAGCCCCTCGCCGGGACGGGTGAGGAGGTTGTTGGCGTGGCAGTCGCCGTGGATGCGCAGAAAGGTCTCGTCGTCGAAGAGCGGGTCGGCCTCGTCGATGAACCCGCCGACCAGTTCCTCGTAGCGGCGGGCGAGATGGGGCGGGCCGATGATGCCGCCGTCGAGGATCTCGTCGAGATGGATGGCGGTGGCCCCGGAGGGACGCCAGACGACGCGGTGGCGGGCCTCGCGCGCGGCGCCGGTGTTGTGGATGCGGGCGAGGAGCTGGCCGAGGGCCTTCCATTCGCCGGGGCCGGGCTCCTCCCACGCGCGGCCGCGGCGGCGGGGCATGAGGATGAAGCGCAGCCCCTCGCGGACCTGCAGGGCGCGGTCGTCCACCCCGGCCAGGGCGGGCACGACGGGGATCTCCGCCTCGTCGAGGTCGGCGACGAAGACGAGTTCGTCGCGGATGGCGGCGTCGGTCCAGCGGCCGGGGCGGTAGAATTTCGCGACCCACGGCTGGCTGTCGGCGGACTGCAGTTCATACACGCGGTTGATGTAGCTGGTGAGGGGGCGGCAGACGCTGTCGAGACGGAGCCCGAAGCCCTCCTCGACCAGGCCGAGCACCCGGGAGGGGGTGAGGTCGTGGAAGTCCTCCGCATCGGTGGAGCCGTGCAAAGGACGGGACGGGGTCATATGCCGGAGCCGAGCAGGTGGAGGCCGCACTCGCGCTTGTCCAGGGCCTTGGTGGGGTCGAAGTAGTCCGGCTCGTCCGGCAGGCCGTGTTGCACGAGATAGGCTTCCATGGCGGCGTCGTCGAGGTGGAAGGCGGGGCTGATCTTGAGGATGCCGTCGGAGGAGAGGGTGGCGACGTCGAGCGACGCGCGGAATTCGCTTTGCGAACGCCGCAGCCCGTGGAACCAGACGGCGGGGCGCAGTTCGGCGAAGGCGCGGCGGAAGGGCTCGAGCTTGACCTCCTCGGTGAACTCCCGGTGCGGCTCCTCGTCGTAGACCGACGGCACGCCGCCGTTGAGCGCGTCGCGGAAGGCGGCGGTGCGGCGGGGGATGTAGGTCTTGAGGTTGAGGTGGAGCTGGCGGGTCAGCCGGTCGGCGAAACGGTAGGTGGCGGGGGTGTTGTACCCGGAGTCGATCCAGACCACCGGCATGTCCGGCCGCACCTGCGTCACCATGTGCAGGGTGACGGCGGAGAGGGGGCGGAAGTTGGTGGACACGATGGCATTGCCGCCGGAGTACTCGAGCGCCCGGCGGACGATGGCGTCCGGGG
>JAXMHJ010000084.1:0-17608 GCA_046346795.1 Kiritimatiellia bacterium | reverse complement strand
TCTTCCACAAGGACGGCCACACCGATCTGCGCGGCCGCTTCGACTACGCCTCGGTCAACGGCGAGGCGATGGACAAGGCCGCCGCCTTCGCCATTCTCGTCCTCTCCGACGAGCACGGCGCCGTCATCCTCGAAGCCGCCCCGCCCAAGCGCTGATCACCAGTCCGGACCGCCACCGCCCGGTGGCAGCATCTCGCAAGCATTTCCCCCCTCCCTCCCGTCCCTGCGAACCCCGGCCACCGGGCGGTGGCGGTCCGTGTCTATTCCTCGTCTCCCACTCCCCGCTTCCTTCCTCACATTCGAAATTCGCCATTCGAAATCCGACCTTCCCTGCTTCCCGCCGCTCCCCGTCCCACCCGCCTCCTCCCCCCCCCCTATCTTCCTCCCGGCTTGAACATTACTCTTCGAGGTCTTGCGCGCCCCCCTGGCGTGGAAGCCGGTAGTCCCGGCTCTGCTGAACGGGGCATCGAACCACGGTGTTGCCGGCCAGCGTGGCCTGGGGACTGTTTGCCAGCAGGATGCCGCGGGCGAAGGCGTCGCGGATGGTGCAGCCGCTGATTTCACCGGCCGCGTTGAAAAAGGCCACCGCATCGTCGCCGGATGCGATGAAGCGGCCGTTCCGCACGACATTGCCGGTGATGGGAGGGTCGTTCGGCTGGCTGATCTGCGGGCCGCCGCCGGGCGAGGCCAGGCACGGCGTTTGCCCGTTGATCGGCGGGGAACGGTCGGTCACGCAATCCAGAACCTGAATCCGGTCAAACCCGCCCCGGAACACGCCCCGGGTCTTCTGGGTCCACTTGACGGACTGGAATACGAAATCCGATCCGCCCATGAACCAGTAGGTCTGGCCACCATGCTTGGACTTGATCCCGATCAGGTCCCCTTTCGCATAGTTCGCCACTTCCTTCTTCTTCTTGAACAGGATTTCCCACCGCCGGCCCTCCACCTGGTTTGCGCGGGTCCAGGCGATCTGCGCGTTGTTCTCCTGGATCAACTGCGGGTCCGTGCGGCTGTTCGTGTATCGGCGCAGAAAGCGGCCCTGGTCGCTGTTGGGATCGAAGATCATCGCCGGGGTGGGAAAGCCTTCCTGGATATCCAGCACGACTTTCCCCGGAGCGGTCTCCACGACCAGCCCCTGGGAGACGGTGTAATCCTTGCGGGTCATGTGCATGTCGGACATCGTGACGCGCTGGACCTTCTGCCCGTAAATGGCATGCTTGTTGTCGCTGAAGACCAGAACGGTCTTGTCCATGCCTTCGCCCTGCAAGATGAGCCGGCCGTTCGCACCGGGTTCGATGCCGCTCAGATCAATCGTGCCCTTGGCGGGGCCCTGGTCCTCCAGCGCAAAGGTACCCGCGTCGAAGTGCAGGATCACCACGTCGTCGGGCCTCCGGCCGAAGTGGGTCTTTGCATCGCGGATCGCCGTGCGGATGCCCGATGCGGAAATGCCGTATTTCGCCTGCACATTCCATGTCACGGTCTCCGCCCTCGCCGAGGAGGCGAAGATGCAGATCAAGCACATCGTTTTCAGCCAGAATCCCGTCATGGCATCCCTCCTTGCCGGCAGGGTTTGTGGAACGACGGTCGAGCGTCTTTGGAGAAGGGCGACCGGACGATGAGCGGGCACGGCCCCGCTCGTGGTGGCCGGAGGCGTACTCCCGGCGGACGGCATCCCGCAAGTTCAATCCGGCCGGCGCAACCAGGGTGCGGGCAGGGGGTCGGGTAGGGCGAACCCACCGGGTGAGCCGCCGGAGTGTTGCGAGGCTCAGCGTGGTCGCTTCGCCCTACCGTTACATACGTGCATCCACCTCCCTCCCTATTGACAGTGCGGATGCAGGTCTGGAAGGTGTGGACGTCGTCCCTCGACGATAGAAAAGACCGAATGCAACCAATCGACCCCACGCCCACCCCGCCCGTCCCGCCGTCCACCCGCTGCGGGATCCTCGCGATCATCGGCGCGGCGAACGCCGGCAAGTCCTCGCTCATCAACCGCATCCTGGGCGAGAAGGTGAGCATCGTCAGCCCGGTCGCGCAGACCACGCGCAACCTGGTGCGGTCCTTCCACACCGAGGCGCGCGGGCAGCTTGTGTTTCTCGACACCCCCGGCGTGCACCGCGCGAAGAACGAGCTGGGCCTGGCCATGAACCGGATGGCGCGCGCGGCGGCCAAGGACGCGGACGCGGCGCTGTACGTGTTCGACGCCGACCGCCCCCCGCAGGAGGAGGACGACGGCTGGATGCGCCGGCTGAGCGCGGAGGCCTTCCCGCTCGTCTTCGTTGCGAACAAGTGCGACCTGGGGGCGAACCGGCTGGCCGACTACCACAAACTCTGGGACGCGATCCGCGCCGAGAAGCAGTCCTCCGCCAATCCCGTGTGGGTGCGCGTCTCGGCGTTCACCGGCGAGGGTGTGCCGGAGCTGCTGGACGCCCTCTTCGCCGCCGTGCCGCCCGGCCCGCTGCTCTTCCCCGAGGAAATGCTGAGCGACTACCCGCGCAAGCTGGCCATCGCCGACTTCATCCGCGAGAAGTTCTTCGCAGTGCTGCACGACGAGATTCCGCACGACCTGGCGGTGCAGGTGGACGAGCTGGACGACACCCCGGAGGGACTGCGCGTCCATGCCATCGTCTACCTCCGCCACCCCTCGCAGAAACCCATCGTCATCGGCGCCAAGGGCCGCGTCCTCCGCCGCGTCCGCGAACGCTCCGCGAAGGAGATGGAGGAGGTCTACGAGAAGCCGGTGAAGGTGGAACTCTTCATCAAGGTCGACAAGACCTGGCAGAAGAATTTCTGGATCATGCGGCAGTTGGGGTATCAATAAATTCGAATACGTTTCAACAGAAGGCAGCAAAGAGAGCAAAGAAGTCGGGGGGATGCTTCGCTTGAATATTATAGACGGAAGATCGCGAAGATCGCGGAGGGGGTGATGTGTGGCTTCAGCAATGCCAGTCCGCCCTCTGCTTCCTTTGCTAACTTCTGTTAAATCGAAGTTGAATGCATTTGAACCGAAATCAACAATGGTAACCGAACTTCACGATCTTCGTGATCTTCTGTTAAAAGTATTCCGCGCAGCCGCAACCTCCCCGGCCCGTTCACTTCTTCCGTGCGGTGCCTTCGGTGTAGAAGGGCAGGGGGACGACCCGGGCGGGGAGGGCGGTGCCGCGGACATCCACGGCGAGGGCGGTGCCGGGGGCGGTGAGGGCGGCGTCGACATAGGCCATGGCGATGGCGATGCCGAGGCTGGGGCCGACCGAGCCGCTGGTGACCTCGCCGACCCGCCTGCCGGCGGCGTCAACGACCGCATCACCCTGGCGGGCGGCGCGCTTGGACTCCAGCTTGAGGCCGCACAGGTACTGCGGGCACCCGTTCGCGATGTCGCGCGCGCAGGCGGGCTTGCCGGTGAAGTCCTTGGTCATGTCGATGAACATGCCGCGGAAGGCGGCGACCGGGGTGCGGCCGCGGCCGAGTTCGTGGCCGTAGAGGGGATAGCCGACCTCGAGGCGCAGGGTGTCGCGGGCGCCGAGCCCGGCGGGCTTCACGCGGCCGGAGGCGATGATGGTGTTCCAGAGCCCGACGGTCTTGCCGATGTCGAAGTACAGCTCGTAGCCCCACTCGCCGGTGTAGCCGGTGCGGCTGAGCAGCATGGGGACGCCGCCGAGGGTGGTCTCGACCGACTTGAAGTAGCCGAGGTCGGGCAGCTTGACGCCGAAGATCTCCTCGAGGGCGGCGCGGGAGTCGGGGCCCTGCACGTCCAGCTTGCCGGTGCGGTCGGAGAGGTCCTCGAAGCGGGTGGTGGGGGAGAGGCGGGACTCGATCCACGCCCGGTCGCCGACGCGGGTGCCGGCGTTGACCACGAGGAAGAAGCGCTGGGGGCCGAGGCGGTAGCAGGTGAGGTCGTCGATGACCCCGCCCTCGTCGTCGAGCAGGAAGCCGTATTTCGCCTGGCCGAAGGTGATGGCGGGCACGTTCATGGTGAGCAGGCGGTTCAGATCGGCCTCGGCGGTGGGGCCGGTCAGCTCGAACTCGCCCATGTGGCAGATGTCGTACACCGCCGCGCGTTTGCGGGTCTGTTCGTGCTCGGCCAGGATGCCCTCGTATTGCACCGGCATGTCCCAGCCGCCGAAGGGGACCATGCGGGCCTTGAGGGCGACATGTGTGTCATAGAGGGGGGTGCGGAGGGTCTCGCTCATGGGGGTTTCCTTGTAAGGTTATGAAATGAAAGGCCTTGGGGATGCCGGTCCCGGGCGGGGATTTGAATGGGTGGGGGTTGATTTCCTTCGCCGGAATGCGATAAGGGGTCTTCTTTACCACAGGAGAGGCACGAGTTGAAAGACGACCTGACAAAATTTCTCGGCGACTGGCCCTACGACCCGGCGAGCGTGAACGCCCGGGTGGTCGAGGGTTCGGACGCCCGTCCCAAAATCCAGCTCCGCCTTGACCTGGGGATCCTCCAGATGGAGGCCACCGGACGGCCCGACGGGCTGCGGCCCCGCGGCGCCGAGTCGGCGCTGGACTACCACCTGATCCGCGCCAGAACGACGCGCGGGCCCTACGAGCTCGACGGCGACGCCTGCGGCGAGCTGCAGCAGGAGGCGGTGCAGTACTACTACCGCTACCTGGCCCGTTTCAACCTGCGCGACTACTCCGGGGTGGTCATCGACACCCAGCACAACATCGACCTGTTCAACTTCGTCGCCAAGCATGTCGAGGACGACGAGATCGCCTGGGACTTCCTGCAGTTCATGCCGTACGTGCTGATGATGAACGCCCGCGCCAAGGCCGAGCTGCTGGCCGCCCGCGGGGAGCGCGACGGGGCCGTGGCCGAGGTGCTGACGGGGGTGCGCCGCATCCAGGAATTCTGGAAGGAGCAGGGCGACGAGGACATGTCCGGCGACTGCTTCGAGATCACCACCCTCAAGGAGCTGGCCGAGACCATCCGCGAGAGCAAGCCCCGCGGCGCCCTGGAGGGCATTCGCGAGGAGCTGGCCTATGCGGTCCGCACCGAGAATTTCGAGCGCGCCGCCAAGCTGCACGACGACCTGCGGCGGATGGAGTCGTCCGCGACCCCGCCGCTCCCCGCCCCCCGCGAACCCGTCCGGCTCAAGCCATGAACCCGGTCCTCCCCGTCGCGGCCCTCGCCGCCCTCCTTGTCCTTCCGACCCAGGCTGCGGAGCCCGTGCACATGATCCACAAGCCGCTCATCCACACCTCGCCCGCGGGCGGGGAACTCAAGGCGCAGTTGATTCAACCCGAGGCGGGCGGCCGGAAGCTGCCCCTGGTCGTCCTGCTGCACGGCGCCGGCGAGCGCGGCGGTGACAACGAGATCCAGCTCAAGCACGGCGCCCGGCCGCTGATGGCGTGGCTGGAGAAGAACCGGCAGCCCGCCTACGCCCTGTTTCCCCAGTGCCCCACCGACCACAAGTGGGTCGAGGTCGACTGGAGCGCCCCGCGACACACGTTTTCCGCCGAGCCGACGGCCGAGCTGCGCATGGTGCTCGAGGTGGACGGCCTGGTGGCGGACGGCAACACCGTGGATCCCGACCGCGTGTACGTCGGCGGCGCCTGTCGATGGGCGGATTCGGCACGTGGGATCTGCTCGCCCGCAGGCCCAACCGGTTTGCCGCCGCCTTCCCCATCTGCGGCGGGGGCGATCCGGCGACGGTTGCGCGGTTCGCCCACGTCCCGGTGCGTCTTCCCCGTTGCGCAGGACACCACCGTGAAGCCGGTGCGCTCCACTGAAATTACGGCCGCGCTCAAGGCGGCCGGCGGCAAAGTTGACTACACCGAATACCCCGACCTCGCCCACGATTCCTGGACCCGGACCTTCGCCAGCGAGGACTGGGCCTGAGTTGTTTGCCCAGAAGAATTCCCTAGCTGGGGGGATGGGGGCGGATAACCAGTCCGCCAAGGCGGCGACAAAGCGCCGCCCTCCATTGGCCTTGGGCCAGGCGGGATGGGGGGGACCATCCGGCTCCGGCCGCATTTTTCCTCAGGCTGTCCCCACGGTCTGAACCCGCTATAATGCGGGCGAACCCGGATGATTCCAGGCCTCAAGACCCCCAACGAAACTCCAGACAAGGAGCATCATGCTGACCAAGACCCAACTTCTCGCCGCCATCGCCCAGGAGACCAGGCAACCCGCGCGGGTCAAGGCCGTCCTCGACGCCCTCGCCAAGACCGCCCATGCCAACGCCGCCCAGGGCGTGGTCATCCCGGACATCGGCAAGCTGGTCGTCATCGACCGCGCCGCCCGCACCGGCCGCAACCCCAAGACCGGCGAAACCATCCAGATTCCGGCCAAGCGCGCCCTCAAGTTCCGCATCGCCAAGTCCGCCAAGGACGCGATCCTCAAGGGCTGATCCCGGCCTTCGACATCCGGCAGGCGGCGGCAACCCGCCGCCTGTTTCTTTCCCCCGGGGTGACATGGCCGCGTCCCACATCCTCGCCATCGACCAGGGCACCACCGGCTCCACCGCCCGTCTGTGCTGACGCCGCCGGGCGTCCGTCGCCCGTGCGTATTCGGAATTCACCCAGCACTACCCCCACCCCGGCTGGGTGGAACACGACGCGGAGGAAATCCCCAGCGCGTCACCCTCGCCGTCGCCCGCGACGCCCCTCGCCCGATCGGGCGTGCCCGCCGCCGGCGTCGCCGCCATCGGACTGACCAACCAGCGCGAAACCACCGTCCTCTGGGACCGCGCCACCGGCCGGCCGGTCGCCCCCGCCATCGTCTGGCAGGGATCGCCGCACGGCCGAATTCTGCTCCACGGTTGCGCCAGGAAGGCCGCGAACCCCTGGTGCGCGCCCGCACCGGTCTGCTGCTCGACCCTATTTCTCGACACCAAGTTGCGCTGGCTGCTCGACCAGGACCCCGGCTTGCGGCCCCCGGCCGCGACGGCCGCCTGGCCTTCGGCACCGTGATTTCCTGGCTGCTCTGGAACCTCACCGGCGGGAAGGTCCACGCCTCGATCCACCCGCGCCTCGCGCACCCTGCTCTTCAACCTCGCCGGCTGCGCCTGGGACCCCGGGTTGCTCGACCTTTTCGGCATTCCCGCCGCGCTGTTGCCGGCATTCCGCCCCTCGTCCGGCGACTTCGGCGTCACCGACCCCGCCCTCTTCGGCGCAGCCATTCCCGTGCGCGGCATCGCGGGCGACCAGCAGGCGGCGCTCTTCGGCCCAGCGCTGCCACCGCCCCGGCATGGCCAAATGCACCTACGACGCCAGGGCCTTCGCGCTTTAGTGCACGCCGGGACCACGCCGCCGTCCGGGCGACGGCATTGTGGCCACGGTGGCCTGGCAGATCGGCCGCCGCCCGCCCGAATACGCGCTCGAGGGCAGCGTGTTCATCTGCGGCGCCGCGATCCAGTGGCTGCGCGACGGGCTCGGGCTCATCGCGACCGCGGCCGAGACCGAGGCGCTCGCGCGGTCGGTCGATTCCTCCGGCGGCGTGGTCTTCGTTCCCGCCCTGAGCGGCCTGGGCGCGCCGACTGGATCCTCGGGCCCGCGGGCTGATCATCGGCTGGCCGCGGCTGCACCGCTTACATCTGGTCCGCGCCGCGCTGGAAGGCATGGCTTTCCAGGTGCGCGACGTGATCGACGCGATGGCCGCCACTTCCGAGGTGCCGCTGGAACTGCTGCGGGCCGGTGGCGGCGCGGCGGCGGGCCGCGCTCTCATGCAACTCCAGGCCGATCTGCTCGGGGTGCGATCGAGGTCCCCCGCAGCGTCGAGGCGACCACCCTGGGGGCCGGTCTGCTGGCCGGCATCGCCGCCGGGGTTTATCCGGAGGGCGGCCCTCCGATTACCGCCGCCCCGTCCGCGCGGTATCAACCCGCCATGCCCCGAAACCCGCTCCGCCCTCCACGCCCGCTGGCGCAGCAAGTCACCCGCTGCCGGAACTGGGCGACCTGACCCGCTGGCCGCGGATGAGGATGATTTATCAGAACTCATGAACTCAGGAAAAGAGGGATGGTTTTATGAGGAAGGCTGGAAGGCCGGAAAATGGGGAGGGATGACGCTTCTGAAGCCCTTGCAGCGGTGATGGGGAAGGGTTTGTTTATCAGGAACTCATGAACTCAGGAAAAGATGGGATGGTTTTATGAGGAAGGCTGGAAGGCTGGAAAATGGGGAGGGGTGATGCTCCTGTCGTCCTTGACTGCGGACAGAAGGAAGGGGTTTGGCCTTTTGAGGTTTCGATTTTAGCGGTTTGGAACGGTGGAGGTTGGCGGGGCGCGCGAGCCACCGGCGCAAGCGGCGTTTTCGCCGCGGCCGCAGCCTCCCCGGCCGGTGCTTTCCCGCTTTCGGAGTTGAGCCGGGCGGCGGGGGGCGTACCGTGCGCGCCTCATGGCCCTGCAACACGCATCGCGAAACCAGACGATCTGGATCCTGCTCAACGCCTCGGCGCTGATGGCGCGGGGGCGGTCGTCACGGTGCTGCACCTGCTGCGCATCCGCGAGCCGGCGTGGGCGGGGGACCCGGCCTACTTCGCCTCGCTGGCGCTGCGGTTCCTGGTGTTCGCCCTGGCCTTCACGGCGTGGTGGCTGGCGGCGCTGCGCTTTTTCCGGCCGTTCGCGCGCCGCGATTTCGGGGTCTGGATTTTCTACCTGCTGGTGGCGGAGGCGGCGGTCTTGACCGGCCTGGTCCCCAGGCTGCACGGGGTGGACGCCGGCGCCCTGGCGAACGCGGGCACGCCCGAGCTCGCCTCGATCCGCCAGATGCTCGCGTGGGATCAGCCGGCGGGGATCGTGCTGGGCCTGCTGTCCTTCAATCTTCTGCTCCTGTGGTGCTGGAAACCGCGGGCAAAACCGGTAGGCTGACCCCGTCATGCGCATCCTCTTCCTCACCCCGCGGCTTCCGCATTCCCACTCCCTCAGCGGGAACCAGGTGGTCTACCAGCGCATGCGGCATCCTGCAGCCGCCCGGGGGCACGAGGTGGGGTTGTGCAGCTTCATCACCCCGGCCGAGCAAAAGCACGCCGACCATCTCTGCCCCGGGTTGGTCGAGACCACGCTGGTGCCGCTGCCGCGCTGGCGGTCGGTGGCGGGGCCGGTGAATCCCGGGAAGGAATTCCGGTACTACCGCGACGCGGCGATGATGCGGCAGGTGGGGACGAGCGTGCGGGAGGGGAAGTACGCGGTGGTGATCGCCGAGTTCACCGCGATGGGCCAGCATCTGGTGCGCAACCCGCATCTGCCGGCGGTGCGGCGCATCGTGTCCTGCCATGAATCCTCGACGCTGCATTTCCGCCGGCTGATCAAGGTGCTGGGGTTCACCCCGGCGGCGCTGAAGGCGGTCAACGACTACAGCCGCTACCGCCGGGTGGAGTTCCGCATCTACCGCGCGGCCGACGCGGTGCTGGCGCTGACCCCGGAGGACCGCTACGGACTGCTGGGCGAGAAGGACAACCTCGCCACCCATGTCATTCCCAGCGGCGTGGACGTGCAGGCCTTCCGGCCGCGTCCGGACATCGCGAAGGAGGATTCGCTGGTCTTCACCGGCCGCTACACCGGCCAGCAGAACCGCGACGCGTTCCGCTGGTTCACGCAGGAGGTGTGGCCGCTGCTGCAGGCGCGCCAGCCGAAGCTGCGCGTGGTGTTCGTGGGCCGCGACCCCACGGCGGAGATGTATCATTTTTCCACGCGCGACCCGCGCATCGAGATCCGCCCCAACGTGGAGGACGTGCGTCCCTACCTGGCGCGGGCCCGGGCCTTCATCAATCCGGTGCGCACCGGCTCGGGGTTGCGGGGCAAGCTGCTGGAGGCGATGGCCATGGGCCTGCCCGTCGTCACCACCAGCATCGGGGGCGGCCGATGCCCGTCTTCCAGGGGCAGAACGGGTTCCTGGCCGACACCCCCGCCATCATGGCCCGGACCGTCGACCTCCTCCTGCAGGACGACGACCTGCGCACGATGGTGGGGCGGAACGCCCGGACTCCGCCGAGACCCGGTTCAGTTGGGATACAGCACGACGCTGCTGGAAGGTGCTAGCGGACGTGGTGTCCCGCCGGGACTTCGGCGGCGAATCAGGGCGCGGCGGGGGCGGCCACCCGTTTCCCCGGGTCCGGGGCACCTTCGTTCCGGCGGGGACGGCCACCTTGAGGGCGAGCGTGGAATCGGCGGCGCCGGGCCGGGCGATCCGGATGTCGGCCGAGACGGGGGAGGCTTTGCGTTCCTTGGGGGACCAGGTGGCGGTGGTTTCCCTGGCGTCGGCCAAGGAGCGGACCTCGAAAATCTCGACCGGGGAGACGACCACGTTGGTGACGGCGGGTTCGGCGGCGCGCGGTCCGGCCACCACCCGGGAGATGCGGGCGAGGCCCGCCCCGCCGCGCGGATCGGCGAGGAGCCGCCATTCCACGCTCGAGGGTTCGGCCCAGGCCGCGTCGTCCTCGCCGGGGGAGGGGGCGTACACCGTCATGCGCAGGGCGGACGAGGCGATGCCGGCGACATTGGTCGGGGCGAGCCGGATCTTCGCCTCGTCGTCCTCGGCGGGGAAGGAGCAGGCGAGGTCGCGCGCCAGCCGGCCGGCCGCGGCGGCCACGGCCGCGGGCCCCTCGTCGGCCCCGCGCTGCGCCTCTCGCACGTCGCGGATGGTGCGGACGAGGGTGAACACGATCAGGGCCAGGACGGCGGCCACCGCGGCGGCGACCAGGGTCTCCAGCAGCGAGAATCCGCCGCGCCGGCTCACAGGACCACCGAAAGATAGAACCAGAGGGCCGCGCTGGTGGCCGCGACGGCGCCGGCCGCGATGAAGAAGTAGGCGGGCTGCGGGCGGGTCCAGTGCAGGATCGCGTCGATCTGGCTGTCGTGCAGGCGGACCCGGGCGGGGCCCGGCCTGGATTTCCTGCGTCCGCCCTCCGTCGCGGCGGGGGGGACGGCCGGCGCGGAGGGGGACGCCGGCACCTCCACCGAGGGGGCGGGGGCGGTCGGCGGCGGGAGGGTTGCCGAGGCGGAGGGCGGGGTGCACTCGAAGCGGAAGAGCACCATGCCCAGTTCGAGCTCGTCGCCGTCGCCGAGGGCGCTTTCGATGATGTCCCGGCCGTTGACGCGGATGCCGTTGGTCGAGCCCCGGTCGCGGACCCGCCACGAATCCCCGTCGCGCAGGATGACGCCGTGCATGGACGAGATGGAGTCGTCGGGGATGACGAGCAGGTTGTCCGGTTCGCGGCCGAGGGAGATCGAGTCATCGTCCAGCGCAAAGCGCTGGCCGGCGAGCGGGCCGTTGATGGCGATGAGCTTGGCGGGCATGGAGGGGAGGTTGCGGGCCGTCTCTTAGCGGTTCCCGGCCCGCCGGCGCAAGTGAAACGTTCCCGGGATCAATTCAGCCCCGCGTTCACCGGCAGAAAATCCAGCAGGTCCCGCCAGATCTGCCGATCCGCCGCGAAACACGCCCACAGGTTGGGCGTCCATGCGGGATTGAACAGCGCGCGGCTCGGGTCGGACACCCGCCAGGAGTCCTCCCGCAGTTCCTGCTCAAGCTGCCCCGCGCTCCAGCCGGCGTAGCCGACGAAGGCGCGGACGTGCGCGCCGGAGCCGCCGGCGAGGAGTTCCGCGATCGTCTCGGGCGGTTCCGAGAACGAGCAGGCCCACTCCCGGTCGGTGGTCCCGGGCCGGAACACGCCCAGCGTCACAAAGGTCGGGTTGACCGGACCGCCCGCCAGCAGCGGGAGCGCGGCCATCGAGGCGGGGAACGGCCCGGTGCCGCCGGTGTCTCCGAGGACCTTGCCGGTCGGGCGGTTCATCACGACCCCGACCGCCCCTTCGTCCGTGTGCCGGGCGATGTAGACGAGGGTGTGGCGGAAGTTGGGATCCTGCAGCGAGGGGCTGGCGACCAGGACCTTTCCGGTCAGATCGGTGTGCGCGGGGGCGGGCGTTGACTCCATTCCCGCATTTTTGCCGGAGTCCGCCCGGATGCAAGCCGCATCGGCATCCGGTTTTCCCCGATTCCATTTTGGAGACGATCCGCGATGGTCAGTCCGCCGGCGTCGTGGCAGAGTGTTCCGCATATGAACGCATCCCCCGGACATCTGCCCTACACCTCCCTCTCTCCCGAGGAAGCCGCCGCCCTCGTCCAAAACGGGCACACGGTGGGCTTCAGCGGGTTCACCCCCGCCGGGGCCGCCAAGGCCATTCCCAAGGCGATCGCCGCCCGGGCCCGGGATGAGCACAACGCCGGCCGGCCCTTCCAGATCGGCGTGATCACCGGCGCCTCCACGGGCGCGTCGCTCGACGGCGAACTGGCGCTGGCCGACGCCATCTCCTTCCGCACGCCCTACCAGTCCAACCAGATTCTGCGCAAGCGCATCAACGAGGGCAAAACGCGCTTCTTCGACATGCACCTGTCCGGGGTGTCGACCGCCATCCTCAACGGTTCGCTCGGCAAGGTGGACTTCGCCGTCATCGAGGCCTGCGATGTCACGGCCGACGGCGAGATCGTCCTCACCACCTCGGTCGGCGTCAGCCCGACCCTCTGCCGGGTCGCCGACAAGATCTTGATCGAACTCAACGCCTACCACCCCGCCACGCTGCGCGGCATGCACGACATCTACGAGATGCCGCTGCCGCCGCACCGCCGCGAGATCCCCATCTACAAGTCCTCCGACCGCGCCGGCAGCCCGGTGGTCAAGGTCGACCCGAAGAAGATCGCCGGCATCGTCCACACCCAGTTGCCGGACGAGACGGGCGAGTTCGTGCCCGCCAGCCCGGTCACCGACGAGATCGGGCGCCGGGTCGCCGACTTCTTCGCCTCGGAAATCCGCGCCGGTCGCGTCCCCAAGGAAATGCTCCCCGTGCAGTCCGGCGTGGGCAACGTCGCCAACGCGGTCATGGCCGCGATGGGCAACCACCCGGACATCGAATCGTTCGACATGTACTCCGAGGTGATCCAGGACTCGGTCATCGACCTCATGGACAAGGGCAAGATCCGCTTCGCCAGCGGGGTTTCCCTGTCCCTGGCCCCCGCCACCCTCAAGCGGGTGTACGGGGATCTGTCCTCCTACCGCAACCGCCTGGTCCTGCGCCCGCAGGATGTCTCCAACAACTGCGAGATCGTCCGCCGCCTGGGCATCCTCGCCGTCAACACGGCGCTCGAGATCGACCTCGCCGGCAACGTCAACAGCACCCACGTGCTGGGCAAGGACATCATGAACGGCATCGGCGGCTCGGGGGACTTCACCCGCAACGGCTACCTCTCCGTCTTCGTCGCCCCGTCCGTCGCCAAGGGCGGCAAGATCAGCGCCATCGTGCCGCTGGCCACCCACATCGACCACAACGAGCACTCCGTGCAGATCGTGGTGACCGAACACGGCGTCGCCGACCTGCGCGGCAAGACCCCGCACGAGCGCGCCCGGATGATCATCGAGAATTGCGCCCACCCGGACTACCGGCCGATGCTGCGGCACTACAGCGACGTCCTGGCCAGCGACGGCCACGCCACCACGTCCCTGCGCGACGCCTTCGCCATGCACGAGCACTTCCTCGAAACCGGCGACATGCGCGGCGTGCACTGGTAAACGCCGTCCCCTTTCCGGGGCGGTCTCCGCATTGCCATCTCCGCCCCGGCATGCTTATCTGACCCCCACAGCAACCCCGGAGGCCCGACATGTCCAGCCAGACGAAGTACCTGCTCCCCGAATCGGAACTGCCGCGCGCGTGGTACAACCTCCGCGCCGACCTGCCGTTCGACCTTCCGCCCGTGCTGCACCCGGGCACGAAGCTGCCCGTCGGCCCCGACGACCTGGCCCCCCTGTTCCCCATGGCCATCATCCAGCAGGAAGTGACCAAGGAGCGCTGGATCGAGATCCCGCAGGAGGTCCGCGAGGTCTACAAGCTGTGGCGTCCCGCCCCCCTCTTCCGCGCCCACCGGCTGGAGCGCGCGCTGCAGACCCCCGCCAAGATCTTCTACAAGTACGAGGGCGTCAGCCCCTCCGGCAGCCACAAGCCCAACACCGCCGTCCCGCAGGCCTTCTACAACCAGCAGGAGGGCACCAGGCGCATCACCACCGAGACCGGCGCCGGCCAGTGGGGCAGCTCCCTCGCCTTCGCCTGCCAGATCTTCGGCATCGACCTCAAGGTCTACATGGTCAAGGTCTCCTACGGCCAGAAGCCCTACCGGCGGTTCCTCATGCAGACCTACGGCGCGCAGGTCGTCGCCAGCCCCAGCATGGACACCAACACCGGCCGCGAAATCCTCGCCCGCGACCCCGAGTGCTCCGGCAGCCTCGGCATCGCCATCAGCGAGGCCGTCGAGGACGCCGTCACCAGCAAGGTGCCCACCAAGTACGCGCTGGGATCGGTGCTCGAACACGTGCTCATGCACCAGTCGATCATCGGCCTGGAGGCCAAGAAGCAGCTTGAAATGGCGGAGGTCCAGGCCGACGTCGTGATCGGCTGCATCGGCGGCGGCAGCAACTTCGCCGGCTTCGCCTACCCGTTCCTGCAGGACAAGATCACCGGCGTGAACCCGAAACTGCGCGTGGTCGCCATCGAACCCACCGCCACCCCCAGCCTCACCCGCGGGGTCTACGGCTACGACTTCGGCGACACCGCCCGGCTCACCCCGCTGATGAAGATGTACACCCTCGGCCACGGCTTCATGCCCGCGCCGATCCACGCCGGCGGCCTGCGCTACCACGGCATGGCCTCCAGCATCTGCGAACTCTACCGCCACAAGCTGATCGAGGCCCGCGCCGTCAACCAGCTCGCCACCTTCGAGTCCGGCGTGCTCTTCGCCCGCTGCGAGGGCATCCTGCCCGCCCCCGAGTCCACCCACGCCATCCGCGGCGCGGTCGAGGAGGCCCTCCGCTGCCGCGAAAACGGATCGTCCGAGACCATCGTCTTCAACCTCAGCGGCCACGGCCACTTCGACCTCACCTCCTACGAACGCTACCTCGGCGGCCAGCTTGTCGACTACGAACTCCCGCAGACCGAGATCGACCGCGCCACCGCGGAACTTCCGAAGGTCTGACCGCCGTCATCAAGAGGTTGGTCCTTTTCCGATGACCGGAACTCGACCCGGAAAACCTTTCCGGTGACCGCCAACCCGTTCCGCCTGGGCCAATGGGGGGCGGCCATGAAAGTCCGCCCTCCAACCCGTCGGTCCCGGGCCAATGGAGGGCGGCGCTTTGTCGCCGCCGCGCCAACCCGTCGGTCCCGGGCCAATGGGGGCGGCCATGAAAGTCCGCCCTCCAACCCGTCCGGCCCGGGCCAATGGGGGCGGCCATGAAAGTCCGCCCTCCAACCCGTCGGTCCCGGGCCAATGGAGGGCGCTTTGTCGCCGCCGTACACGTTCTCAACCCTTCGCCATCATCTCCGACACCAGCCGGGTGAAACGGGCGGGCTCCTTGACCGGCGAGCCCTCGGCCAGGAGGGCCTGATCGCGCAGCAGGGCGGCGAAGTCGGCCAGACGGGGCGAGGCGGGGTCGGCCGCGAAGAGATCCTTCATGCGGACGAGGGCTGCAGCGAGGGGTTGACCTCCAGGATGCGGGGCGCTTCGGGGAACTCGTTGCCCATGGAACGCATGATGCGCAGCATGTGCGGATCGGGCTGGCCCTCGGCGGAGACGAGGCAGCTCGCGCTCTCCGTCAGACGGTCGGACAGGCGCACCCGGCGACGTCGCCGGCCAGCAGCTCCTGGATCTTCTTGAGCAGGTCGCCGAAGGACGCGTCGGCCTCCTTGCGCTTCTCCTCGCGCTCCTTCTTCTCGGTCCTTGTCGCCCAGGTCCACCTGGCCGCGATGCACGGCGACCATCTTCCTGCCGTCGAATTCCTCGAGATCGCCGAGGATCCATTCGTCGATGGGGCCGATCAGGAAGATGACCTCGATGCCGCGTACCTTGAAGCGCTCCAGCACCGGGGAGTTCTCGACTGCGCGGCGGGATTCCTGGCCGGTGTGAAGTAGAGGTCCTTCTGGCCGGGCTGCATGCGGTCGACGCAGTCCTTGAGCGAGAACCATTCGCCCGGCGCGCCCCGCCACAGCGGTCTCGACGAGGACGAGCGCTTGCCGAGCTGTCGCGGTTCTCATGATCCACATGCAGGCCTTCCTTGAGCACCTGCCGAAGCGGCTCCAGAACGCGCGGTACTCCTTCGGCTCCGAATCCTTCATCTCCTGGAGGGTGTCGAGGACCTTCTTGACCAGGTTCTTGCGGATCTTGCGGATGAGCGCGTCCTCCTGGAGGATTTCGCGCGAGACGTTGAGGGGCAGGTCGCTGGAATCCACCACGCCCTTCATGAAGCGCAGGTAGGTGGGCAGCAGCTCCTTGCAGTTGTTCATGATGAACACCCGCTTGACGTACAGGTGCATGCCGCGGTTTTCCACGTCGGTGAAGAGGTCGGTCGACGGCCGCGCCGGCAGGAAGAGCAGGGCCTTGAATTCCAGCGCGCCCTCGGCGCTGTAATGGATGACGCGGTGGGGGTCGCTGAAGTCGTGCAGCGTGGCCTTGTAGAACTCGTTGTATTCCTCCGGCTTCACCTCGGACTTGGGCCGGGTCCAGATGGCCTTCATGGAATTGAGGGTGCTTTCCTTCTCCTCGTCCTTTTCGGCCTTGGGGTTCACCAGCACGACCGGGAAGGCGACGTAGTCGGAGTAGCGCTTGACGATCTGACGGAGCTTCCAGGCGTCGAGGTATTCCTTCGCATCGTCCTTGAGGTGCAGCACGATGTCGGTGCCGGCGGCGGCGCGTTCGGCGTCCTCCAGCGTGTAGGAGCCGTCGCCGGCGGATTCCCAGCGGATGGCGGAGGTCCCGGCGCCAGCGCGGCGCGAGACGACGGTCACCTTGTCGGCGACCATGAACGACGCGTAGAAGCCCACGCCGAACTGGCCGATCAGCTCGGGGCGGTGGGCGGCGTCGGTCTTCTTCAGCTCGTCCAGGAAGCGGCGGGTGCCGGAGCTGGCGATGGTGCCGATGTTCTTCTCGGCCTCCTCGGCGGTCATGCCCACGCCGTTGTCCGAGATGGTGAGCGTGCCGGCGTCGGCGTCGGGGGTCAGGGTGATGCGCCAGCCGCCGGCGGGCTCGGTGATCTCCTTGTCGGACAGCCCCTCGAACCGCGCGCGGTCGATCGCGTCGGACGCGTTGGAGACCAGTTCGCGCAGGAAGATCTCCTTGTTGGAGTAGAGGGAGTGGATGACCAGGTGCAGGAGTTGTTGCACCTCGGTCTGGAAGGCTTTGGTGGTTTTGCTCATGATGGGTTCCCGGGTTGAGGATGGAAAGAAGAGCGGGGGACATGCAGGGAAACCCCGGAAAAATCAAGTTCCGACCGCCTTCCCCGCTTTGCAAATCCGCGCGCCCGTGGTATAGGCGTCGCATTCATCCCCCGAGGACCCCATGCGCATCCTGTCCACCCTTCTCGCCAGCACCCTGTCCCTCGCCGCCGCGGCCAAGCCGGTGGAGGTCATGTACATCATCGACGGCTCCCACGCCATGACCGAGGATCTCGGCCCGGTCACGCGTCTGGAGGCCGTGCAGGACGTGCTGCGCGACGAGATCCCCGCCCTGCCCGAGGGCATCAAGGCGGGGGTCAGCGCCTTCGGCCACCGCTCCAACATCGACTGCCGCGACTCCGAGGTGCTGGTCCTGCCCGGCAACGAGGACCGGGCCGAGATGGTCAAGCAGATCGGCCTGC
>JAXMHJ010000083.1:0-18610 GCA_046346795.1 Kiritimatiellia bacterium | reverse complement strand
GTCGCAATAGATGCAGAGATCGTTGTCGATCTCGAACTTGACGTTGCACAGGTAGCAGCGGCTCGCCTCGGTGCGGGCGGCGGCGGCGTCCAGGCCCAGCTCCACCTCGTCCTCCGGCCCGCGCCGCTCCGGCGGAAGCTCCCGGGCCGCCTGCCGCGGCAGGTCGTTCAACTCCCGCGCGCGCCCGGTGCCGCCGCGGCCGCTGTCCTGGATGCGGAACGCCGGCTTGAGGCGCGCCGCCCCGGTCAGGAATTCGTCCATCTCCAGGGCCACCCGCCGCCCGTCGCCGATGGCGTCGATCAGCGAACGCGGTCCGGTCCGCACATCCCCCGCGACAAAGACGGCCGGATCCGCTCCCGCCAGGTGTTCCGCCCAGCCGTCCCCGCGCGCCTGGCCGGTGGCCAGCAGCACGGAATCGCATTCGACGACCACCTCTTCACCGGGCACGGCGACCCACGTCCGGCGGCCGTCGGGACCGGCGGACCCCGGCTCGGTGCGGGCGAACCGGATTCCCGTCACGACCCCCTCCCGGCCGAGGATCTCCACCGGGGCGAGCTGGAAGCGGGCGCCGACGCCCTCCTTCTCGAACTCGGCCAGCTCATGCGCGGCGACATACATCTCGTCGCGCGTCCGGCGATACACCATGAGGCAGTCCTCCGCGCCCAGCCGCCGGGCCATGCGCGCGCAATCCACCGCGGTGAATCCGCCGCCGACCACCACGACGCGCCGGCCGGTGGCGACGTCCTTCCCCCCGTTCACCGCGCGCAGGAAATCGAGCCCGTGCCAGACGCCCCCCAGGGCGGCGCCGGGACTGTCCGGCCGCACCGGCCGAAGGCAGCCCGCGGCGATCAGCACCGCGTCGTTCTCCTTGCGGAGCTGGTCGAGGGAAAGGTCGCGCCCGATCTCCACGCCGCACCGGATGACCACGCCGGCCGCCCCGATCTGGGCGATCTCGCGTTCAACGACGTCGCGCGGCAGCCGGAACGCCGGGATGCCCTGCACCATCATGCCGCCGGCTGCGGTGTGCTGCTCGTAGACGGTCACCGCGTGTCCGAGCCGCCGCAAATCCCGCGCGGCCGCAAGCCCCGCGGCCCCGGCGCCGATGACGGCGACGCGTTTCCCGGAATCCGCGAAGAGCGGCGGCAGCACCACCGGCCCGGTGCGGGCGCGGAAATCATCGGAGGACCGCTTGGCGAAGCAAACGGCCACCGGCTCGCCGAGCCCGGGCCAGCCGTGGCGGCAGGCGGGTTCGCAGGGCCGGGTGCACACGCGCCCGAGAACCGCGGGGAAGACATTGTCGGCGAGATTGATCCGGTAGGCGGCGTCCAGGTCGCCGCGCGCGACGGCGTCGAGATACCCGGGGATGTCGGTGCCGGCGGGACAGGCGGCCTGGCAGGGGACGTTCTTGGCAAACCAGTCGAAGTCGCGGGGCCGGGCGGTGATCCCGGTCTTGCGCGAGAGCGCGCACTCGCGCGGCTGCCGGTCCGGGGAACGCGGTGACGGGGGGATCTTCTTCATCCGCCGGGATCAGGGTTGAACCGATTGCAGGGGGTTCACGGCGACCGGTGCCGGCGGCGATGGCCGGCGGCCGGGCGCCGGAATATTCGGATCGTCGCGGGTCGACAGCCAGATCGACACCCCCGCCCAGGCCACGATCAGCATCACCAGGATGAACGTGACGATCTTCCGGCGACGCGCCCGCACCTCGGGGATGCGATGGTAGTTCGGACCCTTCCGGATCTTTCGCCTGGGTTCGGAATCACTCATGCGACGCGGAATATCCGGGGAAATCACCCGGCACAATCAAATCCTGAATCGAAACGTCCGCCACATGAACGGCGAGGAGGGGGCCCTCGACCACCACGGCGGCGACATGTCCGGTCCCGCTGTCGGGAAAGGCCGCCGTCCGTCCGTTCCGCAGGACGCCGGCCAGCCAGGGCGTGACGTCGAGCGCGCGCAGCTCCACCGTGATCCCCTCCCCGCCCGTCTTCAGCCAGGCCTCCTTCCGCGTCCACAGGCGCAGGAAATCGGCCGGGGTGGCGCCGCGGGATTCCCACCACTCGCGTTCGCGCGGGTGGAAGGCGCGCCGGGACAGGGCCGGGTAGTCGCCGGGCCGGCGGGAGGATTCGACATCCACGCCGATCTCCCGGCCCGCCGTGACCGCGAGCAGCACGCGGCCCGCGGCGTGCGAGAGGCTGAACCGCCACGGCGTGGCGCGCCGGAAGGAGGGTTTGCCATGCACGCCGGCGGCCAGGTCCGGCCCCGCCGACGTTCCGTGCGCGGCGCGGTCCAGCCAGCCGATCAGGGCGCGGCCGGCGGCAAAGGCCAGCCGCACCGGTTCGGCCGCCATGGCGGAATACCGGCGCGCGTCGTCCGCCGGCAACCACTGCGCAAACCCGGGCGGCAGCGAACGCGCCTGCTCCGCGTCACAGCCCAGCACGAGCACTTCGCCGGCCGCGGGCAGGACGGGCGGAGCGGACATTGTCAGATCCACCCCAGCACCTGCGCGCCGCGCAGGATGTCGGCGACCTCAAGGTGGTCGATGCGCGGCCCCTTGCGCAGGATCTGCACGCGGCCGCGGCCGCGCGGCGCCCATTCCTCGGGACGGGTGGGGCCGAAGAGCACCAGGGCGTCGAGGGCCAGCGCCGCGGCCAGGTGCGAGATGCCCGAATCGTTGCCGGCGTAGGCGCGGCTGGCCGAGAGCAGGTCGGCCGCGTCCTGCAAGCCGGCGGGTCGCAGGCAGGGGAAGGGCCGCGGGGCGGCGGCGACGGCTTCCGGCACGCCTTCCTCGGCCTCTCCGGCGAGGAAAAAGGGCGACCAGCCGGCGGCGCGCAGGCGGGTGGCGAATTCCAGCCAGCGATCCAGCGGCCAGTTCTTGGCCTTGCCCCCGCTGCCGGGATGAATGGCGAAGGGGCGGCCGTGGACGCCCTGTCCGGCCAGCACCGCGCGGGCCTGGACGGTTCGTTCGCGGGGCCAGGACAGCGAGGGCACGGCGGGGGTCGCATAAATGGCCAGCGACTCCAGGATGCCGGCCAGGTGGTCCGCCGCGTGGCGCTGCACCGGACGCGGATCACAATCCAGGAGCTGCCGCACCGGACAGGCCTCCAGGGCCGCGCGCACCAGGTGGTCGGGATCGTAGAGGAACGACAGCACCAGGTCGAACGACGTGAACCAGGCGCGGTCCGCCTCCTCCGGCTCGGCGCGCATGCGGAACAGGCGGGCGAACTGGGGGCGGTCGAGCGACACCGTGTGCTGCGCCAGTCCGGGCAGCATCACCAGCGGGGCCATGCGCGGATAGCAGGCCAGTTCCAGATGGGCGCCCGGCCAGTTTTCCCGCAGCGCCTGCAAGACCGGCAGCGTGAGGACGAAGTCACCTATCGCTCCGCCACGCAGAACGAGGATACGCGGGGAGCCCATGGGTCAACCAAGGGCGGTGAGGGCGATGACGGCGAGGGCGGCGCCATAGACGCCCAGCCCGGCGCCCCAGGCGGCGGGTCGCCCGGGTTTGCGGTGGAGCCACTCGAAGAAATGGCGGAAACGGTACGGAGACATGATGAGGATCATCCCGGCCACGATCAGCACGTAAACCCCGGTCGTCAGCACCAGGCGCAGGCTGGAATCGCTCCAGCGGATCGCGTCGAGGACGGGAACCCCGATCAACTGGCACAATCCGCCCAAGGCCCGGGGGGCGAGCAACTCGTCCAGGAAATAGATCAGCATGGCGAAGGAGAACACCGCCAGCAGGGGGATGTAGGATTTGAGGTGCTCCCACTTGTCCAGCGGGAAGTCCTTGAGCAGCCGGGCGGTCCAGAACATGACGACCGCCGTCACCACGCGCGCCGACAGGGCGCTGCGGGGAAACGCCCGCACCGCCGCGGCGAACGAGGCCGGGCCGGCGAGCATCCAGCCGGCGATTCCGGCGCAGGCCAGGCCGCAGATCAGGGTGGTGGTGGAGGCATCGGTCATGGAAGGGCGCGCAGGCTAGACTCCCGGGGGCGTTTAGGCAAGGCGGAAGAGGGAGAAAGCACGGGCGGGGCGCAACGCCCCCCCTCCATGGGCCCGGCCGGACGGGTTGGGACGGCGACGGGAATCACCCGGGCCGCGCCTCCCGGTCAGAGCGCCTTGATCTTCAGGTTGCGGAACCAGATCGGCGCGCCCGCGTGCTTGCCCTGCAGCCCGATCCGCCCTTCCAGCGGCAGCTCGGCCTTGGGCCGCGAAAGCCAGGGGGGGATGGCGGTGCCGTCCGGATTGGTCTTGGCGGAGGTCCAGAGGCTCATGTCATACTGCGTCACCAGTTCGCCGTTGAGCACCACCCAGATCTTCCGGTCGATGCAGGTGACGGTGTAGTGGTTCCACTCGCCCGGCGTCTTCACGACCTGCTTCGAAGCCGCCAGGTGGCCGAAGATCGCGCCGCAGCGGAAGGTCGGGTTTTCCTTGCCCCACTTGCCGTGGTCGTCCGCGATCTGGATCTCGACCGAGTTGGGGATCCAGTTCCCGGTGTCGCTGGCGTGGACGATCACGCCGCTGTTGGTGTCCGGGGCGTTCTTGAATTCCAGGTCGAGGATGAAGTCCTTGTACTTCGCCTGCGTCCAGAGCGCCTCGTCCTTGCTGGCGGTGATCACCCCGTCCGCCCCGACCGTCCACACCCCCGGCTGGGTCTGGGCGTTGGAGAGATCGGCGGTGAACAGCGGGACCCAGCCCGCCCCGGTGGTATCGGGATGGGTGAGCGCGGGTTCGGCGGCGTGGACACTGAGCGCGGTGAAAACGCCGAGCATGGCGGAGAGGCGGAGTTGCATGACGGTTCCTGGGTGGGGTGACGCTTCTCTTTGACGATTCACCGCCACGCCGTCAAGCGAGGTCGCGCCGCGCGGCGCGGCGTGGGCGCATGTCAGCTTTGTGGAGGTTTCGCCCTCGCGGCAGGCATTGGCCGGAAATTCGTTTCACCACGAAGAGCACGAAGACCACGAAGGGGCAATCCTGGCCAGGAAGCAATCGATTGAATATCCTCTTCTAAAATCTCCAGGGCAAACCACGATTCACACTCCTTCAAAATTCTCGAACGATCTTGCACAACAGGCGGGCCTTCCAGCCGCCTCCCTCCTCGTGCTCTTCGTGATCTTCGTGGTGAAACATGCATTCATGACCCGCCCGCCTCACGGGTCATCCCTGTTGCGCCCGCGCGCGCCCGCCGGACCCCCTGCAAAGCGGTGCGGGAAAGATGGGGTCAGGAAGAGCGGCGCGCCGCGGCTGACCCGGCGCGGACCGTTGATCCGGCACTGAATACCCCCGCCGTATCCCGCGTCATAACCTCAGAACACCGCAGGTTTTGCCGTTGCCCCGGCGGGACCCCGAAACCGTTCCGGAAAACCGGGACGGATGTGAAGGACCGTTTACGAATGAGAAATCTTTGCATGCTGGCGTTCCTGTTGGGGGGCCTGGCCGCGGCGGCGGACGACGGGAAGCCGTCACCGGCGCAAACCGAGGGGTTGCGCCTCGCCATCGAGGATCTGGCGGCCACCTACCCGCAGCAATACACGCGCGCGCCGGAATTCCTGCAGCGCCTCGGGGCCGTGAGCAATCAGACGGACTTCGCCGCCCTCCAGCGCGAGGCCCTGCTGGCCAACCCCCTGCTGGACTTCGACCGCGTCATCGCCGTCCGGCGCGCCGGCCACCACGGCCTGCCCGCGAATTACCACAGCAACTCGTCCATCCCCAGGACGGGCTACGACACGAGCATCATCGAGTTCTCGATCCATGACCGGCGGCCCGACCGGGTGGTGTTCACCCCGCCGGACAAACGCTTCGCCGGCGATCTCTGCCTGCACTTCGACGGCACCCGCCTGCTCTTCTCCATGCCCACCGACAAGGACTGGCAGGTGCACGAGATCAACGTGGACGGCACCGGCCTGCACCAGGTGACCCCGGACATCCGCCCCGGCATCGGCAACTACGACGCCTGCTACCTGCCCGACGGGGACATCCTGTTCACCTCGGGGCTGTGCATGACCTCGGTGCCCTGCGTGGCCGGCGGCGCGCATGTGGCGAACCTGTGCCGCCTCCACACCGCCACGGGGAAGATCCGGCAGCTCTGCTTCGACCAGGAGCACAACTGGAGCCCCCGCGTGATGCCCGACGGCACCGTTCTCTACCAGCGCTGGGAGTATACCGACACGCCGCATTCCAGCACCCGCCTGCTTATGACGATGAACCCCGACGGCACCAACCCGCGGGAGTTCTACGGCTCCAACTCGTACTGGCCCGCGGCCTTTTTCTACGCGACGCCCATCCCGGGCTCGGCCACGAAGGTGGTCGGGGTTTCCGGCGGCCACCATGGCGACCCCCGTCTGGGCGAACTCTACGTGCTCGACGCCGCCATCAGCCGGCGCGAGGACAAGGGGGTCGTCCGGCAGATCCCCTCGAATCCCGCCACCCCCAGCGGCCGCGGCAAGATCTACGACCACATGTCCGATGTCTGGCCGCGTTTCCTCCACCCGCAGCCCTCCGAAAAATACTTCCTCGTGGCCTGCCAGCCACTCCGCCAAACAGGGCTGGGGCGTCTATCTCGTCGATGCCTTCGACAACTTCGTGCTGCTCAAGGACAGCCCGGGGGCGATGCTGATCGAACCGGTCGCCCTGACGCCGCGGCCCGCGCCGCCGGTCATTCCCGAGCGCGTCGCGCCCTGCCGCAAGGACGCGGTCGTGCAGATCACCGACATCTACCAGGGCGGCGGGCTGGAGGGCGTTCCCCGCGGCACCGTGAAGTCGCTGCGGGTGTTCAGCTACGTGTACAGCTACCACGGGGTCGGCGGGCTGCTCGGAATCATCGGCGCGGACGGCCCCTGGGACATCCGCCGCATGCTGGGCACGGTCCCGGTCAACCCGGACGGATCGGTCGCCTTCCGCGCGCCCGCCAACACGCCGCTGTCGCTCCAGCCGCTGGATGACAAGGGCCAGGCCCTCGCCCTCATGCGCAGTTGGATGACCGCCATGCCCGGCGAGGTCCTTTCCTGCGTCGGCTGCCACGAGGACCCCAGCACCACGCCGCCCGCCCGCGCCGTCATGGCCCTCGCCCGGCCGCCGGCGGACCTCACGCCCTGGCCCGCGCCGGACGCCGGCTTCGCCTTCGAGCGCGAGGTGCAGCCGGTGCTCGACCGCAACTGCGTGTCCTGCCACGACGGCGCCCAGGCCGGCCCCGACCTGCGCGGGGGCGTCCCGCTGAAGGACTGGCGCATCACCTTCGGCGGAAACGGCGGAGGGCTGGCCGGAAAATTCTCCACCAGTTACGCCAACCTCTTCCCGTTCGTGCGCAACAACGGCATCGAGGGCGACTATCACCTGCTCGCGCCGATGGAGTTCCACTTCTCCGCCACCGAGCTCGGCCAGATGCTGCGCAAGGGGCATTACGGCGTGCAGCTCCCCGCCGGCGACTTCACCCGGCTGGTCACCTGGGCCGACCTCAACCGGCCCTACCATGGCTCCTGGGCGGCCATTGTCGGCGACCAGATCGACAAGTCCTGCGCGACCCGCGACGAGCTGCGCGCGGAATACGCCGGCGACTCCAACCCCTACCGCGAGAAGCCGGCACCCGCGCCGACGGAGGACACCACTCCGATCCCGCCCGCGCCACAGCCGGTGATCCCGGTTCCGGCGAATCTGCCCGAGTGGGCGTTCGACGCCGCCAGGGCCGCGACCCTGCAGGACGGTCCGGGCGGGAAGGAGATAAGTCTGGATCTCGGCGAAGGCCAGGCCATCGTGCTGACCCGCATCCCCGCGGGGGAATTCGTCATGGGCTCCACCACCGGTCACCGGGACGAGCAGCCGGTCTCCGCGGTGCGCATCGAAAAGCCCTTCTGGATGGCCAGGCTGGAAACCACCAACGCGCAGTTCCGGCGCTTCGCCCCCGGCCATGACAGCCGCGTGATGGACGCGCTGTCCTATCAGTTCGGCCAGCGCCCGTGGTCGCTCAACGGGGACGCCCAGCCGGTCTGCCGGGTCTCCTTCCGCCAGGCCATGGCCTTCTGCGAGTGGCTCTCCGCGCGCACCGGCCGGCGGGTCACCCTGCCGACCGAGGCCCAGTGGGAGTGGGCCTGCCGCGCGGGTTCCGCCGCCGAGTATTCGTTTGGCGGGAAGGAGGCCGACTACGCCCCGTTCGCCAACCTGGGCGACGCCTCCCTCACCGGTTTCGCGCTGGAGACCGCGCACAACGATTATCACGACACCAGACCGGTGAACAACCCCTCTCGTTTCGACGACTGGATCCCCAAGGATCCCGCGCACCACGACCGCAACACCCTGGCGGCGGCCCCGGGCGCGTACCAGGCGAACGCCTTCGGGCTCTTCGACATGCACGGCAACGTCGCCGAGTGGACCCGCTCCGCCTACCGCCCCTACCCCTACCGCGACGCGGAGGCCGGCCCGGACGAGGAGCGCGTCGTCCGCGGGGGGTCCTGGTACGACCGGCCGCAACACGCCACCTCGAGTTACCGCGCGGCCTATCAGCCCTATCAGCCGGTCTTCAACGTCGGCTTCCGCGTCATCGTCGAAGACGGGCCCGCCGCCGCCGTCACCGTCAAATAGCCCGGCCGCTGGGCTTGCGGCTGCGGCGGAAACCGGTACAGCGGGGGCTGCGCACCCGCTCCGGCTTCTCCACCGCCGCCCACCCCCTTGGACCATCCCTCCCGCTGCCTCCGCCCCAACAACGCCTTCCATCGAGAAACCAAGGCAATCCACTAATAATAATTCCTGCCGCTTTGACACTTGCAGCCTTCGTTGGCGAAATGTTTGTGCGCACTGCTTGGGAGGCGAGACGGGACGGAGCCAAGCAGAAGAACAATGCGGACCCAGCCAACGTTGTTATAAGGGCGGAAGGGGACAATTTTTCCGTCGAAGCCGAACCTCCCACCCCGAAGCCGTAGAAACCCGACCGCCCGGTCATCCGACCGGGTAGTAACGCCCGGGCGGCTTCGGCGGCGGCTTGGTGGCTCGGCGGCGACAAAGCGCCGCCCTCCATTGGCTCAGGCCCGACGGAATGGAGGGCGGACTTTCATGGCCGCCGCGCCAAAGGCTCAGGCCGGACGGTTGACCGTGGCGGCGACAAAGCGCCGCCCTCCATTGGCCCAGGCCGGACGGAATGGAGGGTGGACTTTCATGGCCGCCACGGCAAGGGCTCTGTCCGGACGGGTTGACTGCGGCGGAGACAAAGCGCCGCCCTCCATTGGCCCAGGCCACACGGTATGGAGGGCGGACTTTCAGGCCGCCACGGCAAAGGCTCAGGCCGGACGGGTTGACTGCGGCGGCGACAAAGCGCCGCCCTCCATTGGCCCAGGCCCGACGGAATGGAGGGTGGACCGGCCCGGGAGCGGGTCCGCAGGCCCCGCTGTACCCCGGTGCGACCGCAAGCCCCGAGGCCGGGCTCGGGTACCCCTTCGCCGGGGCGAAGGTGTTGACGAAGAGGCCGGAGCGCAGCTTCGGTTCGAACCAGGTGCTCTTGGGCGGCATGATCAGGCCGGCGTCGGCGACGTCCATCATCTGGTCCACGGTGGTCGGGTACATCGAGAACGCCACCGCGGCAAGGCCGGTGTCCACCGCGGCGATCATGTCGTCCACCGCGCTGAACCCGCCCTTGAACAGGATGCGTTCGTTGGTCCGGGGATCGTCGATGCCGAGGACGGGGCCGAGCAGGCGGTCCTGCAGCACGCTGACGTCCAGCGCGGACACCGGGTCGAGCATGGGGTCGATCGGCCAGGTCAGGTCGTACCACTTGCCGCCCAGATACATGCAGATGTGGCGCACGTCCACGGGATGGGGCAGCAGGGTTTCCTTGACGGTGAACAGCGTTCCCAGTTTCTTCAGGAAGGCGTCCGGCTTCAGGCCGTTCAGGTCCTTGACCAGGCGGTTGTAGGGCAGGATCTTGAGCTGGTTGGAGGGGAACAGCACGCAGAGGAACCAGTTGTAGTCCTCGTCCCCGGTGTGCTTGGGATTGGCCCTGGCCAGGTCGGAGGAGACGCGCGCGGCGCTGGCGGCGCGATGATGTCCGTCGGCCACGTAGGCGAACGGCACCCCCTTGAATTTCTCCACCACCGCGGCGGCGTCGGGGATCGACCAGCCCTGATGCACCACGCCGTCCGGGGCGTTGAAGGAAAATTCCGGGGCGGACGCCGTGGTCACGCGCTCGATCAGGTGGTCCAGTTCCGCCTGCCGGCGGTAGGTCAGGAACACGGGCCCCGCGTTCGCGCCGATGGTGGCGGTGTGGCGGGTGCGGTCGTCCTCCTTCTTCTTGAGGGTCTTCTCGTGCTTCTTGATGATGTCGGCGTTGTACTCGGCGGTGTTGCACAGGGCCACCAGCCCGGTCTGCGCATGTTTGCCGAGGATCTGTCGGTAGACGTAGAGCGCAGGCTTGGCATCGCGCTTGAACCAGCCGTTTTTCTGGAACTTGGCGAAATTCACGGCCGCCCGCTTGTAGATGGGATCGGAGTAGGCATCCGTCCCGGCGGGGAACTCCACCTCGGGCTTGGTCACACGCAGGAAGCATTGTTCGTTCCCCTCCGCGATCTGGCGCGCCTGCTCCGAATCCACCACGTCGTACGGCGGGCATGAGACCTTGGCGGCGAGGTCGGCGGGGGGGCGAAGGGCGGCAAACGGTCTGATTTTCATGTTGGGTCTCCTGAAAGAAGGGCGGGTCCTATCACGGGACACCCCGGGCGGGAAGCAAGAATCAGCCGAATTGACAGGCCGGCGCCCTCACGGCGACCCGCCCGCGGATCCGGCCCGAGCCGGCCCGGACACGCAGCCGCTGCAGCCCCTCCCAGGCCAAAAGCCCAGGGAGAGCAGCAGGGCGGCGGGGCATTTGGCGACGACGTCGCTCTGCCCGAACAGCCACCCGGAATCGTCGGCCCGGTCGAAGCAATATCCCCACATGAGCATGACCAGCACCCACCCCGCGTGCAGGCCGGCGACATGGCCGAGCTTCCAGCCGGTGCGCTGGAAGCGCAGGGCGAGGACCATGCCCATGACGAGGAGCGTGGCGGCGTAGGGGAAGTAGTGGTAGGTCTCGTGGTCGGCGTTGAACATGTGCCGGATCATGGAGAGGCCGGAATCCCACCGGCCGTGCACCACGCCGATGTCGGGCTCCGGCTTGGCGAAATGCACCCCGGAGAAGAAGGCGCCGGAGGCGGCCACGGCGATCCACGCGCGCCAGGAGGCGGCGAAGACCCGGTGGATGAATCCGCGGAAGATCATCTCCTCGGTGATCCCGACGGTGCAGGCGCCCGCGACCATGAGCAGCAGCTTGCCGGGCCGGGTCATGCGCGGCTCGACATTGGGCACGTAGGCGCCGAGGGCCCATCCCGAGCCCACCACCGCCAGCAGCGTCACCACGCCCAGGGCGAACCCGCGGACGAACGAGCGACCGTAGGAGGGCGTGCCCCCGAACCCCAGGTCGCGGAAGCGCTGGAACCCGGCCAGGCGGGCGGCGGGGAAAAGTCCGGCGATCAGGAGGACCAGGACGCAGCGCGACACGACGCTCTCGAACTCCACCTCGCGCAGGAAGTCGAGGGCCTTGACCGCCCGTCCCAGCCGGAGCAGGCCGTTGAAGATCCACGGGGCGATGAGCCCGCCGCCGAAGACGGCGAAGGCCAGCAGTCCCAGCAGGATCCACGCCCCGTGGCGCGAGAGGGGCGCCGGGTCGGCGGGTCGGGTCAGCTCCGCCATCTCACGGCTTCTTTTCATCGGGATTGGCGAGCGTCGCGAACCAGTCGATGTAGGGTTGCGACTGGCGGAGGCTGTTGAGGGCGGGGGCGTTGCGGCTGAGGATCTCGAAGGCGGTCTCGGGGCTCCGGCGGGCCATGCTCTTGAGTTCCAGGAGCGCCTCCTCGTTGCGGCCCGCCCCGGCGAGAGCGCAGGCATGGGCGAACAGGATGTCCGGACGGCGATGGGAGAGATCGGCGGCCTTGCGCAGGGGTTCGATCGCGCCGGCGAAATCGTTGTGCTCCATCAGCATGACGCCCTGGAAGTAGCGCAGGGAGAATTCGGCGGGGTTCTTCAGGACGAGGTCTTCCATGGCCTTGCGGGCGGCGGGGCCGCGGCCGTCCCCCATGTCGAGGAAGGCGGCGTAGGCTTCCATGAACGGACCGCGGGCCCCCAGTTCCAGGGCCGCGGCGGAGGCGGCCCGGGCGCGGTCGCGGTTGCGCACCTGCATGGCGAGGTCGAAGCGGGACAGCACGTCGGACGCCGCGCGCAGGGAGCGGACCGACGGTTCCGCCCCCTCGCCTCCGCGGCCGCGGGGGAAACGCCGCCACCCAGGATCCAGCGCGCGAGCATGGTGGTGCCGTCGGGGCCGAGCACGTCCTCGCGCAGGGGGCGTCGCCCGACAGCCAGTAGAGCAGCGTTCCCATCTGACCGACGGTCAGCGCGCGAAAGACCTGCGACACGTCGTTGGTGGCCTCCTGGCGGATCATCATGGCCGCGAGCAGAAGGCGGGGTTCGAGCGCGTCGGGCAGCAGCGCCCCGGCGGCGCCGAGCGTCTTGACGCGTCCGGCAGGCGGTCCAGCAGGAGGTGGCAGCGCCCCAGCCGGACGAGGGCGTCGGGGCGGTCGGGCGAGCGGGCGGAGAAGGCGGACCACTGGTCGCGGGCGTCGGCCCACCGGCCGGCGCGTTCGAGGGCCAGGGCCGACTTCTCCAGCAGGAGCAGGTTGTCCGGGGCCTCGGCGGCCAGCTTCAGCAGATTCGTCGAGGCGCCGCCCCAGTCACCGCGCGCGGCCAGCCGGTCCGCCGCCAGCATGTCCCGCCACATGGTGGTCTGGAACACCTCCGCGGCGGTCTGCGCCGGCGCGGCGGACGCGTCGCCGCGCTGCCCCGCCGCGGGCAGGGAGGACAGAGCAGCAACAGGATGAACCCCGCCCGGCTCACCCAAACGCCGCCTCCGTGAACGGCAGGCCGTGCGCCTGGGCCACGCCCTCGCAGGTGAGCTTTCCGGCGCGGGTGTTCAGGCCGGCGCGCAGGTCCGCCATGGTGTGCAGGGCGTGCTCGAAACCGAGGTCCGCCAGCTTCAGCGCGTAGGGCAGCGTGGCGTTGGTGAGGGCCTGGGTCGCGGTGCGGGCGTAGGCGCCCGGCATGTTGGCGACGCAGTAGTGGAGGATGCCCTCCTCGGTGTAGACCGGGTTGTCGTGGGTGGTCGCGTGCGAGGTCTCGGCGCATCCCCCCTGGTCGATGGCGATGTCCACGAACACCGACCCGGGCTTCATCAGGCGGAGCATGTCGCGGCGGATGATCCGGGGGGCCTTGGCGCCAGGCAGCAGCACCGCGCCGATGAGCAGGTCGATGCCGGGCAGCAGGTCGAGCAGGTTCTGCTCGTTGGAATAGAGGGTGTGCGCCCCGCCGTGCAGGGTGATGTCGAGGTAGCGCATCTTCTCGATGTCCACCTCCAGGATGGTGACCTCGGCGCCGAGGCCCATGCCGACGCGGCCCGCGTTGATGCCGGCGGTGCCGCCGCCGAGCACGAGGACGCGCCCGGGCAGCACGCCGGGCACGCCGCCCAGCAGCACGCCCTTGCCGCCCTGCGCGCGGCTGAGGTAGTACGCGCCGACCAGGGTGCTCATGCGGCCCGCGATTTCACTCATCGGTTCCAGCAGGGGCAGACGCCGGCCGAGCTGGACGGTCTCGTAGGCGATCGCGTCGGTGCGGCTTTCCAGCAGCCGCGTGGTCAGCGGCAGGTCGGCCGCCAGGTGCAGGTAGGTGAACAGCAGGAGTCCGGGGCGCAGGAAGGCGTATTCGGCGGGCACCGGTTCCTTGACCTTCACCACCATCTCCGCCGCCCAGGCGGACGGGGCGTCGGGGACGATCTCCGCGCCGGCGCGCGCGTAGTCCCCGTCGTCGTAGCCGCAACCCTGGCCGGCCCCGGCCTGCACCAGGACGCGATGTCCGTGCTGGACCAGCATGCGGGCGCCGCCGGGGGTGCAGGCGACGCGGTTTTCCTTGACCTTGATTTCCCTGGGGACGCCGATGATCATGGCACCATCTCCTTGTCGAGTCAGGTTTCGCCGGAAGACACCGCGATCACCGCGGCGGTGATGTTGTCGAACCCGCCCGCGGCGTTGGCGGCGTCGATCAGATGGCCGGGCAGTGCTTCGACCTCGCCCCGGTGCTTCATCAGCAGCCCCCGCATTTCGGGCGGCCGCAGCATGTTGTAGAGACCGTCGGAGCAGACCACGAAGAGATCCCCCTCCCGGACGTCCACCTCGGTCCGCTCCAGTTCCACCGCGTCCTGGATGCCCACGGCGCGGGTGATGACCCCCTGCAGGTAGGCGGGGGCGGAATGGTCCTCCGAGAAGCCGGATTCACGGGCGGCGGAATGGTCCTCGGTCACCCGGGTGAGCGTGTCGCCGCGCAGGCGGTACACCCGGCTGTCGCCGGCGTGCAGCACGATGACGTGCGGGGCGCCCGGCGTGGGGTCGAACACCAGCGCGGAGACGGTCGAGCCCATGGCCCGCACGCCGATGCGTTTGGCGGTGATCCGCAGCCAGGCGCTCGCGAGGTTCACCGATTCCCGGATGATCTTGACCTTGTCGGCCAGCACCAGCGCCGCGGAAACGGGGGCCTCGAAGGCGTCCTGGATGTGCTGGCACACCGCCCGGCTGGCGATGTCGCCGCCCGAGGCGCCGCCAATGCCGTCAGCCACGACGAACACTCCGTGCGAGGGGAGGCACAGGAACGAGTCTTCATTCTTTTTTCGTACGAGGCCGCGATCAGTCGCGGCGGCTGCGGTCAGGAACTGGATCATCGGCGTTATCATGCGCAAACCCCGGCCCGCCCGCAAGCTGCAAACCGCGGGGATTCAGTCCGCCCCAACTTGCCCCACAACGCGCCTTGCCTTTCTCCGAGGGCGGTACAGGATGGGTGCGGAGGTTTTCATGTTTCGACGTTCATTCCTGCTGCTCGCCCTGGCCGCCGCCGGCTGCGCCACGACCCCCAAGGGGCCGCCGCCGCTGGCGGAGGGATACTATTTCTTCGACTGTCCGATCTTCTACGAGAAGGGGCTCGCGGAGGTCGCGGCCCTGCCCGGCGGCAATCTACAGGTCCGGCTGCTGGAAAAGCACAAGGGGGAGTTTGAACTCCACCCGACCGGCGGCGGGGCAGTGAAGATCACCCGCGACCACATTCCCCTGGCCGACATTTCGCGGTCGCTGAGCGGTGAAGGCCGCGTCTTCCCGGATGCGACCGGCGCCTCCGGACGGGCGGTCATCTGGACCACCAACATCATGGGCATCAGCCGGGACCACCGCAAGGGCGAATGGACGCTGACCCGCGCGGCCAAGGCGGAATACGAAACCCGGCTCAAGCGCCTCCAGAAGCGCGACGACGCCCGCGAAAAGGCCCGCGCGGCCCAGGGGAACCCCGCGCCATGAGCAAACTGGTGATCTTCGACCTCGACGGCACGCTCATCGATTCGCTGGGCGACCTGGCCGATTCCATGAACGTCGTCCTCAAAGCCCTGGGCTATCCCGAACACCCCGAGGACGCCTACCGCACCAAGGTCGGCGACGGGGTCGGCAACCTGATCCTCCGCTCCCTCCCCCCCGGCGCGGCCACCCCCAGGCTGGTCGAGGACTGCAAGGTCCGCCTGCGCACCGAATACGCCACGCGCCTGACCCGCCGCACCCGCCCCTACCCGGGCGTCCGCGACATGCTCCTGGGCGTGCGCGAACGCGACGCCCGCGTCGCCGTGTTCTCCAACAAGCCCGACCCGGCGACGCGCGAGATCTGCGCGGTGCTCTTCAACGGCCACCCCTTCGCCTTCGTCCTCGGCGCCACCCCCGCCCTGCCCCTCAAGCCCTCCCCCGCGGGCGTGCTGCACATCCTCAAGGCCACCACCACCGAACCCGCCGAGGCGCTGTACGTCGGCGACACCAACACCGACATGAAGACCGGCAAAGCGGCGGGCCTGCGGACCGTGGGGGTGACCTGGGGCTTCCGCGGCGAGGAGGAACTCGTCTCCTCCGGAGCCGACGCCATCATCCATCATCCGATGGATCTCCTGAAGGACCCGTTCTTCGCCTGAAACAATCGGCCTCATTCCGGTCAACTTCCTGACACAATCCGCAGGCAGGATGGCATTTCAACCCTCCGGAGCCTCCATGAGCACACGCCGTCTTTTTCTCGCGCTTGCCTCCCTCGCCGCCACGTCCGCCCGCCCCGACGGGCTGGTCGTGAAAACATTCGACTACCAGGCCAGCAACCGGGTCGTGCAATGCGTCTATGCCGTCGACTGGCCGGTGGGCGGCCTCTCCACGCAGGTGGTGCAGAGATTGCGGACCTCCCTGCTCACCGACGCCTGGGCCACCCCCGACCATCAGGCCCGGAACCCGGGCGACAACCCCGCCCCGCACCTGGTTCGCCGCGCCACGCTGTTCGCCGAGGGGCGCGCAGGGCTCGACGAGGAAGCCGGCCCCTCCGCCGCCTGGGAGGAGCGCGCGAAGCTGGAATTCCTGGGGGCCTGCGGCGCGGTCATGGTCTATCGCAACGATAGTTGGGAATACACCGGCGGCGCGCATGGCAACGGCGCGGTGGACTACCTGGTCTACGATTCAAGCGGCGCCCGCGTACCCTCTTCCGCCTGGTTCGTCCCCGGGAGCGAAGGAGCTCTCTCCAAGCTGATCGAGGCGGCCTTCCGCGTCCAGAAGGGCCTTGCCCCGGAGGCCAAGCTGGGTGGCCAGGGCTTTTTTGAAGACCACATCCCCCCTTCCGGGGTGATCCGCCCCACCCGCGAGGGCATGGAATTCCTTTACAATTCCTACGAGATCTCCCCGTACTCCGAGGGCCGCCCCGCCGTGACCCTGCCCTGGGCGCAGGTGCGGCCCCATCTCACCGGGCCGGCGAAGGAATGGCTCACGGGCGTGCTGCCGTGACGGGAAACACCCGCCCGCCCCGCGAAAAACCCAATTTACGGCTTGCCAGAGAGACCTTTCCGGGTAAGGTGCCCGACTCTTTTAGAAAGGCAACATCATGAAGGTCGACATCCATCCCAAGTACGAAGAAACCACGATCTCGTGCGCCTGCGGGGCCACCATGAAGGTGAAATCCTGCGGCCGCAACCTCAAGGTCAACACGTGCTCGAGCTGCCACCCCTTCTTCACCGGCAACAACAAACTGGTGGACACCGAAGGCCGCGTGGACCGCTTCAAGAAGCGCTACGCCAAGAAGTAGTCCCCCGCCGGAAACGACCACGGGCCGGATCGATCCCTGCACAAGGGCTCGCCGGCCCGTTTCGTTTATCCCACCCCCATGATCGACGACCTCTACGTCCAGACCCTCCGGGGCGAACTGTCCGAGCTGGAACAGCAGCTTGCCGACCCCGGCGTCGCCGCGAACCGGAAGCGTTTCCAGGAACTCCTGGCGGAGCACTCCCGCCGCAAGCGCGTGCTCGCCACCTGCGAGGCCTTCACCGCCCTGCTGCGCCGCGGGCGCGAGGCGGAGGAGATGCACGCCGACGCGACCGCCGACCCCGCCCTGCTGGAGATGGCCCGGGCCGAGATCGACGAGGTCGCCGCCGCCCTGCCCGCGGCCGAGCGCGAGGTCACCGTCGCCCTGCTGCCGGCCGACCCCGCCGACGAACGTCCGGCCATCTTTGAAATCCGCGCCGGCACCGGGGGCGACGAGGCCGCGCTCTTCGCCGGCGACCTCTGCCGCATGTACACCCGCTACGCGGAGAACCGCGGCTGGACCGTCTCCGTGATCGACGTCAGCCCGGCCGAACTCGGCGGCTACAAGGAGATCATCTTCAGCATCGAGGGCCCGCAGGTCTACCGCCGCATGAAGTACGAGAGCGGCGTCCACCGCGTCCAGCGCGTGCCCGCCACCGAGGCCCAGGGGCGCATCCACACCTCCACCGCCACCGTCGCCGTGCTGCCCGAGGCGGACGAGGTGGACGAGATCGACATCAAGCCGGACGAGATCCGCATCGACTATTTCCGCTCCTCCGGCCCCGGCGGCCAGAATGTCAACCGCACCGACTCCGCCGTCCGCATCACCCACCTCGCCACCGGGGTGATCGTGCAGTGCCAGGACGAGAAGTCGCAGCACCGCAACCGCGAGAAGGCCCTGCGCGTGCTGAAGGCCCGCCTGCTCGACACCCGGCGCCAGGCCGACGCGGCCAGGGCCTCGGCCACCCGGCGCTCGCAGATCGGCACCGGAGACCGCAGCGAGCGCATCCGCACCTACAATTTCCCGCAGAACCGCGTGAGCGACCACCGCATCAATCTCACCCTCTACAGCCTGGACCGCTTCATCGAGGGATCGCTCGACGAGATGCTCGACGCCCTCTACGACCGCGACCTGGCGGAGCGCATGGCCGGCCGCACCGCGTGAGGCGGACGGTCGCGGTCCGCGGGATCAGGTGCGGCCGCCTTGGTTTTCCCGGGGCCGTGGCGGCCACGGCCCCGCCGCGAAATGTCAGCCCCTCGAAAACAACCGGCGCATCCGCAGCAGCAGCAGACCGGCGGCGAGCAAGACTCCGGACTGCGCCTCGGGGACCACGGCGAGATAGACGAATCCGTCGACGTCGGTGTCCACCTGGTAGGACAGGCCGGCGGCGAGCAACGAGAGATTGGCGGGGGTG
>JAXMHJ010000082.1:0-18760 GCA_046346795.1 Kiritimatiellia bacterium | reverse complement strand
CGGTCCGAATGCGACGCCTCGGGGGGGCGCACCGCCCCGGTCTTGATCGGGGATGATGTCTTCATCGGGGCGCATGCGATCATTCTGAAGGGGGTGCGGCTGGGAAACCGCGTGGTCGTGGGGGCGGGGGCGGTGGTCACCCGCGGTTTCGAGGACGATGCGGTCATCGGCGGAAACCCCGCCCGCCTCTTGCGCGGGAATGCGCCGGCGGAGGCGGACCCCCATGCCTCCCCCGCCGGGGTGGCCCGATGAGGGTGTGCCTTTTCGCGGATTTCCCCGTCGGGGCTCTCTCCGGGGCCGGCGGGGGGCGCGGCGCGGGCCAGATGGCCACCTGGCTGCCCCAGTTGGCGGAGGCCTTTTCGGCGATTCCAGACATGGACATTCATTGGTGCGCCTTTTCCCGGGAGTTGTCGCGGCCGCGGCTGGAGAAGCGGTGGGGCCAGTCGTTTCACCTGCTGCCCGGCGGGAGCATCACCACTGGACTCCTCTCGATGCGCCTCCTTCCGCGGCGGGCCTTCCGCCGGGTTCTCCGCGACATCCGGCCGGACGTCATCCACTGCTGGGGGACGGAAAAGATGTATTCCGCGGCCCTCTGGGAATTTCCCGGGCCCGCGATCCTCTCCGTGCAGGGGATTCTGACGGAATACTGGAAGACCGGGGGAATGGGCGGGTGGCGGTGGTGGCTGCTGAAGACCTGGGAGCCGCGCGCCATCCGCCGGGCCGGCGTGGTCACCTCCGAATCCAACTGGGGGCTGGCGCGCATCCGCGAAATCGAGGCCGGCGTGGAAACACGGCTGGTTGAGTATGGCGTGGCCCCCGGTTTCTACGACGTTGCGTGGCGTCCCGCTCCACAGGCCCCCCGGATCCTCTTTGCCGGCACCCTGGGGCTGACCAAGGGGTTCGACATTCTCCTCCGGATGCTCCGGCGGCACCCCGTGCTGCCCTGGACGCTGGTCGTCGCGGGGGACGGTCCGCTGGCGGCCGCCCTGCGGGAGTTGCGGCACCCTTCCGTCGAGGCCCCGGGCCTGGTGACCACGGAACGCCTGCAGGCGGAGATGTCGCGCGCGTGGGCGCTGGTCCTGCCTTCCCGGGCGGACACGAGTCCGAACGTGGTCAAGGAGGCCCGGGTGATCGGCCTGCCCGTGGTGGTCTCCCCCCATGGCGGTCATGCCGGATACGTGGAGAACGGCGTGGACGGGTGGGTGGTGTCCTCGGAGGATCCGGAGGAGTGGTTCGCCGCCCTGAACCGCATCTGCGGAGGGCTGGAGCGGGCGAAGGCCATGGGCGGGGCCCGGCAGGCGTTTTTCCGGGAGCATTTCCGACCGGAGCACACCGCCGCCGGATTTGCCGGGCTCTACCGGGAACTGGCCTCCGGCCGTCCCGCTCCGCCTCAGGTGTAGCGGATCGCGCGCTGCCGCACCGGCTCGGGAACGAGGGGGCCGGGGACTTCGTGTACCGGCAGGGCGTCGACCTCCTCCCGGCGGGTATGGCCCAGGATTTCCATGAGGCACAGGATGGAGAGATAGTTGCTCATCCACGGGGCGAGGTCTCCGTAAATCAGCAGGAAGGCCAGCGTCGAGTAGATGAAATAGCAGAGGAAGATGAAGTGGATGTGCTGCAGCACGGGATCGTGCCATTCCATCTTGTGGATGCGCAGATGCTTGGCGATGGAGGAAAACATCAGGACCAGCAGGGTGAGCAGTCCCGGTATGCCGAACAGCACCAGCGCGCTCAGGGGCCCGTTGTGAAAGTTGCCGGAGATGATGAAATTCTGGAGGCTGGCCCATTGATCGATGTCCCGGCCGAACCGGGGGGTCAGCTTGTTCGGATCAAAGGAAAAGCCGCGACCCACGACCAGATGGGGCCGCACCTCGGTTTGCAGGATGTCCCGCCACATCTCGACCCGCCAGGACGAGGAGCGGTCGGCGTCGATGCGGACAATGGGGTCGACCCGCGAAAAGGGGACGATGGTCAGCACCCGCTGCACGGGCGAGGGAAGGTGGGGGCCCAGGAGGTAGGCGACCGAAACCAGGCCCAGAAACCCCGAGACCATGGCGGCCAGGATCGTCACCCGCCGCTGGGGCGCCCGGAGCCATGCGTAGATGATGGTCACGCCCAGAATGGACAGCAGGCCGCCCCGGAACCCTCCCAGGCTGGAAACGGCCAGAGCGGAGAGAAAGACGCAGAAGCAGACGATTTTCCCGTGGAGCTGGCGGCCCGCCCACGGCAGCGCCAGCAGCAGCACCATCAGGATGTCCAGCCGGCTGGAGGCCTGGATCCGCCATCCCGTCTCATTGTCCAGCAGCATCGTCGTGGTTTCCGCCACCCCGCTGCCCGGCTTGAAGAGGTAGAAGAGAAAATACAATTTTCCGCCGGTGTTGATGAACAGCAGGTCCGCCAGCAGCGGAGCGATGGGAAGCAGTGCCATGATGATGGGAACGGCGATCCATTGTTTCCGGCTCAGGCGGACGGACGGGGGGATGGCGATCAGGAAGAACAGCATGCCGAGCAGGTAGATGTAGTCCTTGCCCCCCCAAAGCGAACTCCCGAGCTGCCGGATGCCGGTGCCCCGCACCGCCATGGTGGTCATGATGATGGCGATCCAGCAAAGGGCGCTGATGCGCGGGGCGTCCCAGCCGCGCGCGGGCGGACGGGAGATGATGGCCGCCCCGACCATGGCCACCACCATGATCAGGCGCAGGAGGATGTGCGTGGGCAGGTCGTTGCCCGCAAGGGGGATCCAGATGTTGGCCGAGGTGAACAAAATGATGGCGAGGAAAAAATAGTCCCGGCGGTTGAGGAAAAAGACGGCCAGGGAATGCCTGGGATGATCGCCAGCCAGGCGAAACGCTGCGTGCTGAAGGCCTGCCAGGTCGCGAACAGGAAAGCCCCCACCACCAGCATGGAAATCAATGCCGGCGAAACAAAGATGGGGGCTGAGCAGGTGTATGCTTGTCAACGACATGCGGGACAGATAGCGGTCTTCGAATGAAATGCAATCGTTTACCCGCGTTTCCAGCCGCTTTCGGGGTGTCCGCCGGCCCCGGCCCGCGCCATTTCCGCCCGGGTTTTCCTTGCGCCTCCGCCCGCCGGACCTACGATGCCGGATGATGCCCACGGCGCCGCGACCCCACCCCGACCCCGTTTGATCCGTCCGACCGGCGGACCGCCGGACCGGTGTTCCGCGTGGAGGCCTCCGCCCGTTTCCGGCCGGGTGCGCGGAACGGGGGGGCGCTCCGCGTGACGACGCCGGTCCCGGGCATGAGCCGTCCCGCCTGCGGAAAGGTCGAGGTGCTGGCGCTGGTGCTTGCCGCCCTCCCCGCGCTGGCCGGCCCGGTTGTCTATGGGGCCGCGCGGTGGTGGATCGCCGGGTTGCTGGCCTGCCTGTCCTTCCTGGCGGCGGCCTTGTGGGCCGTCGCCCGCCCCGCCGCGCGCGGACGGATCGGACGGCCGCCCGGTTTCGCGGCGTGGTGCCTCTGGACCGGCTGGCTGTTCGTGCGGATGTTCGTGTCCGCCCCGGTTCCCCACGCCTCCCTGCTGGCTTTCCTTCACGCGGCAAGCTGCCTGGCCTCCGGACTCGTTCTCGCGGACGCCGCCTCCCGGTCCGCCCGCGTTGTGCGGGCGATGGGACTCGGCTTCTTCATCATGACCTGCGCCGTCTCGGCCTACGCCACCACCCAGTGGCTGCGGGGCGACGACGGGATCCTGTTCGCGCACCGGGCCGTGGAAAACGTCAACCGTGTGTCCGGGACGTTTGTCAGCCCCAATCATTTCGCCCACTTCATGGGCATGTCCGTGTGCGCCGGACTGGGCGCCTGTGCCAGCCGGCGCCTCGGCTTCTCCGCCCGCCTCTTCGCCGCCGCTTCCGTGGCGTTCTGCCTGGTGTCCCTGATGGGAACGCTTTCCCGCGCGGGTTGGATCTCCACCGCCGCCGGCCTGATGTTGCTCGGCGTGCTGGTCGCGCTGAAGAGGAGGGGATGGTTTCTCCTGCTCACGGGCCTGGTGCCCGCGCTGCTGGGCCTTGCCAGCGTGGCGCTCTGGACGTGGTGGCCGCCCTTCCACCAGCGATGGGACAGGCTCCTCCGGGGCGATGCCCGCGCGGTGATCTGGCCCGACATGGTCGACATGATTCGCAGCCGGCCCCTCCTGGGGCACGGCCTGGGACTGTTCGAGGAGGCCGCCGCCGCATATCGGCACCGCTATCATGACTACTGGGCCACGCTCAACCACGCCCACAACGAGGCGTTGCAGGTGGCGGTCGACCACGGGTTGACGGGTCTGGCGGTCGCCCTGGCCTGCGTCCTCATTCTGGGCGTCGCCGGGGTGCGCGCCCTGCGGTTGCGGACCGTCCCCGGCCACTATCTGCTGACCGCCGGATGGTTTTCCTGTCTGGCCCAGAGCTACCTTCACGCCATGTTCGACTTCAGTCTCCGCGTGTTCGCCATCAACCAGGCGTTCATGTTCCTTTCCGTTCTCTGCGTCACGCCCGTGCGGTCCGGCGAGGTGGCGGCCGCGGCGCCGCCCGGGCGCGGACGATGGTGGCGCGCGCCCGCCGGTGGAGCGGCGCTGACGTGCGCCGCCGCGTCCGCAATCACCTGGTGGGGGAGCGTCCAGGAACTCCGGGCGGATGTCCTGCTGCACACCCGCCGGTACAATCCCCCGCTGGCGGCGCAGCTCATGAAACGGGCGATGCCGGTCGACTTCCTCAACCCCTACTTCCCCGCGGAACTGGGGAAGATCGCGGTCGACACGGCCGCCGGGGCGGCCGATGCCGCCGCCGCCGCCGGGTGGATCGCGGAGGCGGACCGCCGGTTCACGCGGGCGGAAGCCCTCAAACCCCGCGACCTGGGCGTCATGCGGGGGCGCCTGCAACTTCAGATCCTGCGGGGTGATCTGGAATCGGCCCTGGTCCTGGCCCGGGACATGGCGCGGCTCCATCCCGCCTCCATCGACTGCCAGACCGCAATCGGCGACGTGTTGCTGCGGATGGGCCGTTACCAGGATGCCTCCGACGCCCTCCACAAAGCCTGGCTGCGATCGGGGTGCAAGGATCAGCGCTCGTTGCGACTGATCCACGAAGCCCTGCAGGGGCTGAAGGAGCATCCCCCCGCGCCGTGAACGTTTCCTCCCCGGGGCGGGCGTCCCCGGCGCGCCGCGAGGTTCGCGGCAGGCCACCCCGGGGCGCGAAACGTGCTTGCATCTTGACGACTCCACTCGGGCTCGGCTACGGTTTCCCCATGATAACGTCGCCACCGGTGGTCCCGGCAACCGTCTCTCCGCGCAACCTGAAGGGCGATCGTTTCCACCATGAATAATTTCAGCAACCGCATCCATGTTCTTTGGAGCCTGCTGACGCTTCAATCGAAGGACTGCCCCTACTGCCGGGGCAAAAAAACCAGGCGGATCGGCTGCAATTCCCCTCTTTCCCATGTCCGGGAATGCGAGGACTGCCGGCTCATCTATCGCTGGCCGAAACAGGACGCCCGCTTCAACCACCTTTTCTACCAGTTGAGCTACATCCGGCTGGCCTCCGACAACATGCAACTGCCGACGCCCGCCGAGGCGGCGGCCCTGGCCGCCTCGGACTTCCGCGGGCACGCCACGGCCATGGGCGTCAAACGCGACCTGGTGACGCGGCTGCAGCCGGGCGGCCGCCTCTGTGTGTATGGCGCCAACTGGGGCTATGAGGTTTCCCAACTGGCGCGCGCGGGCTTCGACGCCATCGGATACGAAATTTCGAAACCACGCGCGGAATTCGCCCGGCACCTCGGCGTCACCGTGGTGACCGAATGGGATGCCGTGCGCGCGCGCGCCCCGTTCGATGTCATCTACTGTTCCCATACCCTGGAGCATCTGCCTTCCCCCCAAGGGGTGTTCGACTTCTTCTCGGACATCTGCGCGCCGACCGGCTGCCTCGTTCTCTTCGTGCCCAATTGCGGCGGGGCGGAAGCGCGCAGACTCGGAGTGAAATGGGGACCGTTCTCCTCCTCGCTCCACCCCCTCTCCCTGCGCGCGGAATTCTTCAAACACGCGCTGCCCCGCCACGGTTTCGAATCCGTGTCCGCCTTCTCCGATCCATACGACCCCGGGCAAGTCCGGGAACCCGGGCCTTCCGGCGAACTGAACGGGGATGAACTCCTGATCGTCGCGCGGAGACGCCCGGTCTCCCCCTGAGCACGGGGCGCCTGCCGGCGGACCCCGGACGGGTGCTTGCCGCCCCGCCGGTTCCGGATGCAGTCCCGGTTTTGCGCGCCGGTCCGGCTTCAAGCCCTGGCGGCCGGGCCCGGGGCCGCCCGTCCGGCCCGGAGGCGCCTTCCCACCGCTTCGAGGATCCGGTCCCCATAGGCTTGCCAGGACATGTTCCGGCGGGCGGTGGCCGCGGCATTCGACCCCATCTCGCGGCACAACTCCGGGTCCTCGATCATGCGGGCCATCGCCCGGGCCAGGCCGTCGATGTCCCCGGACGGGAAAATCAGGCCCTGCCGGCCGTGCTCGACGCAGGTCGTGGCGCCGCTCTCATGCGTCGCGAGGATGGGCAGGCCGGCCGCCATCGCCTCCGGGATCACCCGCGCAAACCCCTCCTCCACCGAGGGCAGCACGAACGCCGTGCAGGCCTGGTATGCGCGCGCCAGCTCCGGATGGGACAGTTGCGGGATGTGGGTGAACCGGCCCTTCCACCTCAACCGCTCCTGATCAAAGTCCCGGCAGTAGGTGCCTACGCAGACCAGCTCCGCCTCCGGATATTGCTCGCGCAGCAGGGTCATGGCGCGGAACAAATACGGATGTCCTTTCCGCACCCGGATGTTGCCCGTGCAGATGAAGCGGGGGCGGGCCGGCGGGGCGGTCCGGGGTTGGAAAATCCGCAGATCCACGCCAAACGGCGCCAGCAGGCACGTGGATTCAGGCACCCCGTTCCGCACCATGCTCTCCTTCACCCACGTGGAAGGACACAGGACCAGGTCCGCGCGCCCAAGATCCCGGACCGCCTGGGCGATGACCTTCGCGGGAATGCCCGGGCGGACCGATTTCGACCAGCGGGCCTGTTCCCCGCGCTCCAGGGCGTCATATGTGGCGGGGTGGCTGTTGGGGGCGTCGAAAATCTTCAGCGCCCCCGCCTTCTCGGCGAGATCGAAGGGGGTTTTGGCCCCCCATGCGATCGCCTGGACCGCATGGAATGCCGGCAGCGACTGCCTTCGCAGCCAGTGGTCGTAAAGGGGCATGGCCCACTCGTACTGCACCTTCTCGACCTGCCCGGGCAACAGGTGGTAGAAGGGCTTCATCGCCAGGTGGAACGGCCAGCAGCGCCGGTAGAGCCTGTCTTCGATGCCGCGGATGTTCTTGTTGGCAAACCAGGCGCCCGCCAGCGCCCCGCGGGCCTGATAGGCAAGAGCGGCCCAGTCCATGTACCAGGAGTTGAACGACGCCACCAGCATCCGGGTTTCCACTGGACTCGGCTCGCTCATGGAAGGGGCTCGTGCATCGCGGGTGTGTGTCCTGATGGAGCGCGCCTTGTCAAGAACAGGGAGTCCGGGACCCGCCCCGGCCGGAGTAGAGCGGGGGCTTGCGCACCCGCTCCGGACCATGTGTCAGAAGCGGGTCCGCAGGCCCCGCTGTACCGCCCGCGGAGGGACCTCTTTCCCCCTTGACGCCCGCATTCCGTTTGTGCCACTCGGACGGGGACCGGGGGTGGTGGCTTCCCCCCTGCGAGAAGGCGCTGGAAGCGAGGCGCCTTGTCCCGAAGCCGGGCCCCGGGCGGATCTTCCGTTTTCACGATGAACAACATTAACAGCCAGTCATATTGGGACCAGCGTTTTTCCTCCGGTGACTGGGAAAGCAAGAACGGTCGCGATCAGACGCAGTGTTTTGCCCGGGGCTTGCTGCCGTACCTCGGGATGAAGAACACCTTCGCCGGAACCATCCTTGATTTCGGTTGCGGGCTGGGAGATGCCATCCCCGTCTACCGCCGCCGCTTTCCAAAGGCCCGTTTGCTGGGCATGGACATCAGCCCGTCCGGCGTGAACGAGTGCCGGCGCAGATATGGCGGGCAGGCTGAATTCCTGCAGGGCGGCGCGCCCGACGTGCCGTCCGGGATCGATGTGATCATCACTTCCAACGTGCTGGAGCATCTTGATTCGGATGTCGAGGTCGTGCGCATGCTCCTGCAGAAGTGCTCCGATCTGTATGTCCTGGTGCCGTACCGGGAGGCCCCCCTTTATGCGGAACATGTACGCTCCTACGACGAGCACCACTTTTCCGCGCTTGGCGCCTACACCTGGAAGGTGTTCGCCTGCCGCGGCTGGTCGGCATACGGGATGGGCCTCTGGTACGGGATCCGCCTGCTCAACATCTACCGGTTCCTCGCGAACCGTCCCCTGCGCCACCGCGCGCTGCAGATCCTCTTTCACTTCAAGGGGGCGCGTCCCGAAGCGGCCTCGACCTGAGCATGGCGCGCCCGGGACCTCATCATCCGTTGCAGGCAGGGTCGGGAGGTTGTGAACATGGGTGACGACTCCCCGCCTCCCGCCGGTCGCTTCGCAGCGGTCATGAAGGCGGGCCTCCGGCGCCATCTTGGCTCGGAGACGCGGCGGCGGCTGGCCTCGGGGGCCTTCTGGGGCGGCGTCGGCTTCGGCCTGTCCCGATGTGTTTCCATCCTGGTGTCCTTTGCCCTGGCCAGGCTGCTGGGACCCGCGCAATTCGGCGAATACGGAATCGTGAATTCCACCGCCGGCATGATCGGGGGAATGGCCGGCCTTGGGATCGGGGCGACGGTCGTCAAGCATATCGCGGAGTTCAAGGTGTCCGCCCCGGAGAAGGCCAGCCGGATCCTGGCCCTGTCATCGCTGGTGACGTGGTGCAGCGCCTTTGTGTACGCCGTCGCCTACATGGTCTTCGCACCCTGGCTGGCCCGGAACGCCCTCGCGGCCCCCCATCTGGCGCCGCTCCTGAAAATCAGCGCCTTCACGCTGGCGTTCGGCCTGGTGAACAGCGTGCAGGGATCTTCCCTCATCGGGTGCGAGGCCTTCCGCATCAACACCGTTCTGAGCGTGGTCTGTTCGATCGGGCAGTCCGTCCTGGTGGCGCTCGGGGCGTTCTTCTGGGGCGTCCAGGGCGCCGTGGGCGGACTCGCCCTGGCCATGTTGATCACGGTCCTGCTCACGCGCTGGAGCGTCCGCCACGTCTGGGGGAAATTCCGTCTCGGGCTGACATGGAAGGGGGCCTTCCGGGAATGGCGGGTCCTGTGGGATTTCAGCCTCCCGACCTTTCTCTCCGGCGTTTCGGTGGCGCCCGTCCTGTGGGGGTGCAGCGCCATGCTCGCCCATCAGGCCGATGGTTACGCGGCGCTGGGGGTATACGGTGCGGCCAATCAGTGGTATCAGGCCATTCTGGTGGTTCCCGGACTGCTGGGAATGGCCTTGCTGCCCATCCTGGCCGACAAGCAGGGCCGGGGAGAGGGGGACCGGGGACTCGCCCTCATGTGGAAGATGGTGGGGATCAACGCATTGGTCACCCTGCCGCTCGCCCTGGTGTTCTCGCTCGCCAGTCCCTGGATCATGCGCGCCTATGGTTCGTCCTTCGCCGGGGGTCATTGGGTTCTGACCTGCGTGTCCTTTGCGGCCGCCCTGCTCGCCATCCTCCATCCCGTGGGGAACCTGCTCGCCGCAAAAGGCAGGATGTGGGCCTGCTTCTGGCTGAACACGGGGTGGGGGACGGCCATGCTCGGATTCAGTTGGGGCATGGTGAAATGGGGGGCCGTGGGTTTGGCCGTCGCGCAACTGCTGGCCTATCTTTGCCATACCCTGTGGACACTCGGCTACATCCTGTTGGTCAGCCGGTCCGGCCGTCGTGATTGCTCTTGCATACGTGCCGTCTCGGGTTAGGTAGCGACGGCCCCTCCCACCTGTGTCCCGCGGTACCATGAGCAAGCAACAACCACCTGCATCCCCGGCCGGCGGGCCCTGATCCGATGACGCGTACCGGTGCGCGAATGGACGACTCTCCGCCAGCTCACCTCGGTCCCGCCCGTACCTCCCGGCGGGGAGAGGCGTTCCCGGTGCTGCTGCTCGCCGGAACCGGATTCCTGCAGGCGTACGCCGGAACCCTCTATCTCGCCCGGGAGTTGCAGCGCCAGGGATGCGACCTCACGGTCTGGGTCAGCGGCCCGCCGGAGGAACGCCCGGTCTACGAAGGGCTCGGCCTCCAGGTGATGTTCCACGAGGTGCGCCCCGCCCGGGGCCTCCGGATGCGCTGGCAGGGTCTGCGCCGGCGGTGGGCCGCGCTACGACAGTTGTTCCGGCACCGAAAGGTCGTGGTGACGGAGGGGACCTTTCTGTTCGAAGCCGCCGCCGCCAAATTGTTTTTCGGCCGTAGATCCCGTTACCTCCTGTACACGCAGGAACTCCAGCTTTTCCGCGAGGCACCGCAGCTCAAGGGACTCCGCATGCGCGAGTTCTTCGGACTGGCCCGGCTGGCCGACCGTACCGTGGATGTGGAGCCGAACCGGGCGAGGGAACGCATGAGAGTTCTGCGCCTTGCCCGCGCGCCCCTGGTGTTGAGGAACACCCTGCCGAAGTCGGCCGTCCCCGCCCGGGCTCCGGCGGGCACGCTCGCCGCCCTGGCGGGAACGACCTTTCCACCGGGGGTTCCCATTCTGATTCACATGGGGGGCGTCGGGAGGGAAAAACCCCTGGAGCGGGTGGTGGACGCCGTCGCGACCTGCCCGGCCCCGGTGTTCTTCCTGGCGTTTTGCAATGCGAAACCGGAGGACGTCCTGCGCCTGCGCGGTTATGCCGCGGCAAAGCTGGCCCCGCACTCCTTCGCCATCCTGGGCCCCCGCGGCCGGAACGAATTGCTCGCCGCCGCGTGGGAGGCGGATGCGGGGATCGTGGACTATTCCCTCTCGGTGGAGAACAACAGCAACCAGCGCTACTGCGCCCCGACCAAGCTATACGAGTTCATGGCGATGGGACTGGCGGTCGTCGGATCCGACGGCGAATCCCTGCTCCCCATCGTGCACGGGGAGGGAATCGGGAAATGCGCTTCCTCGGGCACGACGGACGACCTGGGCCGGGCCCTGGCCGACGTGGTCATGAATCCCGGGACGCTGCGCGCCATGAAGGCCCGGTCGCTCGCCGCGTTCCAGGAGCGGCACTGCTACGAAGTGCTTTGCACCCCGGTCGTACGGGAGATCGTGCGGGAGCTGGAAGGCCCCCCTGCGGCCGGTTCCTGACGGGCGGGAGGCACCCCCCGCGGGGACTTACCAGCGACCGCCCATGCCGATCTTGAGGTAGGGGGCGTTGTCCAGATCCACCTCGGCCTGGGCCTTGTTGTTCTCGAAGTCGATCGTGCGGCCGAAGGCGTACCCGGCCTCGACATACCCGAGGACCGCCTCGTCAAAGGGCAGCTCCGCGCCGATGAACAGGCGCGACTCGTCGAACATGATGCGCTCGCGGGCGTCCTCCTCGTCCATCTGGAACTCCGGCCAGTTCCACATGCGGAACCCGCCGACCAGCGCCCACTCGTCGTCCGGGGTGTAGCGGATCTTCGACTCGGGATAGCCGATTTCCGCCGTCAGGTAGGCCGGCTTGCCGGGATCGGGGTCGTCGCTGATCTCCCAGCGCAGCGCGACCTTGGGGTCGACCGTCTGGTCGAATCCGGGATAGATCGACAGGCCGAGCAGGGCCCCGAAGCCGGGACTCACATCCTTCACCGCCGCCAGGCTGAAGGGCAGGGCGAAGTCCTTTCCCGTCAGGCCGTCCAGCGTCGAGTACAGGCCGGGCATGAGCTCCGTCTGCATGCCGTACCCGTCGATGAAGCGCTGCGAATAGAGCAGGTTCAACCGGGCCGCCACCATCGGATAGCCGGAACTGACGCCGTCAAAGCCGTTCAGAATGAAGGCGTCCAGATCCCCCTTGAGGTGGAAGTCCCCGCCGAAATCCGTCTCGGTGTACCAGAAGTTGCCTTCCCCGCTGATCTCGAAAATCCCGATGTCGTCCCATGCTTTGAAGTCGGGCTTGGCCGGGAAGACGTAGCCGAGCTGGGTGTTCCAGAAGGTGTCCGGGGTCTTGTCGAGGATCGGACGCCAGTATCCCTGCTGTTCATCCACCTCCGCCTGCTGCCCGAAGGCGGACGCGAAGGCCAGGGTGCAGAGGGAGGTCAGAATGAGTTTTTTCATGCGTAAGGGCTCCGTAAGGTTTGCCGCGGGCATTTTCCTTGCCAGCGGCCTTGAATTCCGGTCTCCATGGGGTCCCGCGGCTTTTCCGTCAATCCAACTCCGGCAAAAAGATGAAGAAAGATCCCCCCAAACCCCTCGCCAGCTACGAACTGATCGTCTGGGACTGGAACGGAACGCTGCTCGACGACGCCTGGCTCTGCCGCGACGGCATCAATCTCCTGCTGCACCGGCGGGGCCTTCCCTCCTCAGCCCCCACCGGTACATGGAGATCTTCGACTTCCCGATCATCGAGTACTACCGGAAGGCCGGCTTCGACCTGGAACGCGAGCCTTTCGAACGGGTGGGCCTGGAGTTCATCGTCGACTACCACGCCCGCCGTCCGGAATGCCGGCTGCAGCCCGGAGCCGTGGAGATCCTCGCCCGCCTGGAGGCCCTGGGCATCGCCCAGGCGGTCCTGTCCGCCAGCGAACATGCCTCCCTCGAGCAGGCCCTGGCGCATTTCGGCATCCGGGATCACTTCCAGCGGGTCCTGGGGGATCGAGGACCATTACGCCGCGGGCAAGGAACTCCAGGCCGGCGGCTGATGGAGGAACTCCGCCCCGACCCCGCCCGCGTCCTGCTGATCGGCGACACCCGGCACGACCACGAGGTCGCCTCCGCCATGGCGGTCGACTGCATTCTCATCCCCTCCGGCAACCACACCCGGGAGCGCCTCGCGCAAACCGGCCGGCCGGTGTTCGATTCGCTGGAGCGGCTCGCCGAGGCCCTCGAGGGATGACGTCCGTCAATACGACGGGCGCGGCGGTGAATCCGTCAGCCCGGCCCGGTCCTCAAGGCTGATTTTTCGCGCAGGGCGGTGGTTTTTGCCGGATGCATGGGGTGAGACGATCCCGTCGGGGTTTGTTCGCCGGCAGTGCGGAGCGTTACTACCCGGTCGGATGACCGGGCCACCGCTTGGCCTGAATGAAATGCATTTTCTCTCGCAGAGCCAGCCGAGATTCGCGGAGAAGTTGTTTGCCGTGCCAATACCCCGCCTCAAAACACAACCTTCCTGTTTTGAGAATCGTCCGGCCAATCCAATGCCTCCTTCGTGGCTCCGTGGCTTCGTGTGAGACCCGTTCTTCTCCCGCTTCCGGTCACCGGAACTTTTTTCTGGTCAAGGTTCCGGTCACCGGAATAATGCGGAGTTGACCCTCCATGCGCATCCAACTTGACGCTTCGCTTCAGGAATTCCGCTTCACCTCCGACGGTCGCGAGGTGCGTTTCCGCCCGGTCCTTTGGGTGGCCGGAAAGCAGGTGCTCTCGGTGGGCGAGCCCCCCGCGGGCCAGACCGACGATACCGGCATCCGCATTTTTGCGCAGCCGCATCCGGACGCCATGGAACTTCTCGGGGCGTTGCTTCGCTATGGTGTTCAGCAGTTCCGCACGACATGGAACTCCCGGGAGATCAACCTCACCCGGCTGTGCATCCGTGTCGGGAAAGATGTAAACCAACATCTGTCCGGGTTCGCGGTGGACGTCTTCGCCATGGCGGGGAAGCACAGCGATGCGGCGCGGGTCAGATGTGTGCTGGCCGAATAACCCGGGCGAAACCGTCATGCAGATACTAATGTGCGCTTCGCTTGAGGAATTACGCTTCACCTCCGCCGGTCACGAGGTGCGATTCCGCCCGGTCCTTTGGGTGGCCGGGAACGAGGTTCTGGCCGTTGGTCAACCTCCACCGGGCCTGTCCGAAGATTCCGGCATACGGATATTCACGGCACCGCACCCGATGGCCATGGATATGTTGATCTGCCTGATCCGACACGGTGTTCGTGGATTCCGCCGCCCAGGTTTTTTGGGGCGTCTGTTGTTGCCGAGGCTGCATATCCGCGTAGGTCGAGATGTGAACCAGCATCTGTGCGGATTCGCCAAAGACATCTTTTATGAGGCCGCCATTTATAGCGGCGCCATGAGAGGGACATGCGAGTTGGGAGAGTAGGATGGATCGCCACCGAAAAAGCCATTCGACATCCGTGAAATCACCCGCCGACATCACGTCCAGCCTCACGCGCATGATCATGTGGGCGGGCCTCATGGCGACTGTTTGCACGCTTGGCTATCTGGCGCCTGGATTTGAGTCCTTCCGCGGGGTCACCGGTTCACTCGGATGCAACTGTGCCGTGTTCGGCTCCGGCGTCGGCGTGTGGGCGATTGCTCGAACCTTGCGACGCGAAATATTTCTGGCCACCCAGCTGCCCCTGGTCGTTCTCGTTTTCTGGATCTGGAGGATCCACAGCATGATGACTCTGATCGATTGACACCGGCGACTTTTGGTCGCAGCCGCAACCTCCACGGCCGCCTTCGCCTTGCAGCTTCACCAGGCCCCGACTTCCCAGTCTCCCCGCATTTTCCCCTCTTTTCCTGAGTTCCTGATTTTCTGATAAAACATCGACCAAGAAGCTGAGTACCCCTAATTATAAAGAAATTAGGTTCTTGATACACCTGTGGACAACCGCGTAAACAGCCCATTCACAATCTCCTCCAAACTTATCCACACCTAGCCAAAAACACTACATATTGTGTTGCCCTGTTTGGGCACCCCTTCCTATAGTGTTCGCCTCTTTCAAGAAAACGTCCCGGACAGAGGCTGAAAACATGTACCTAAAGCGCGTCGAACTCATCGGTTTCAAGAGCTTTGCGGAAAAGACGGTGCTCAATTTCGAGCCCGGCTGGACCGCGGTCGTCGGCCCCAACGGCTGCGGCAAGAGCAACATCTCCGACGCCATCCGCTGGGTGCTCGGCGAGCAGAGCGCCAAGGCGCTGCGCGGCGGCAGCATGGCCGACGTGATCTTCAACGGCACCGACACCCACAAGCCGCTCAACATGGCCGAGGTCAGCCTCACCCTCGCGGAATGCGAAAAGGCCCTCGGCATGGAGTACAACGAGGTCACCATCACCCGCCGCGTCCACCGCTCGGGCGACAGCGCCTACTACCTCAACAAGGCCCCCTGCCGCCTCAAGGACATCCAGCGCCTGTTCATGGACACCGGCATCGGCCGCAATTCCTACTCCATCATGGAGCAGGGCAAGATCGACCAGATCCTCAGCTCGCGCCCGGAAGACCGCCGCGCCGTGTTCGAAGAGGCGTCCGGCATCACCAAGTACAAGGCCGACCGCAAGGAGGCCCTGCGCAAGCTGGAGCAGACCGACCTCAACCTGCAGCGCTCCGACGACGTGATCCGCGAAGTGAAGCGGCAGATCATCTCGCTCCAGCGCCAGGCTGGCAAGGCCCGCCGCTACAAGGAAATCGCCGCGCAGATGCAGGGTTACGAAATCTTCTCCGCCGGCCACCGCCTGCAGGAGTTCGACGCACGCCTCGAGGAGATCGGCAACCAGGCCGCCTCGCTCGCCGAGCAGCTCGAAGCCCACCGCGAGGAGATCGAGCAGACCGAGCAGGTCGCCGCCGCCACCCGCGAGGCCCTGACCGCCACCGACACCAAGATCACCGAGGCCATGGAGCAGGCTGCCGCCGCGCGCGGGGACTTCGAAGCCGCCCGCCAGGCCATCCAGATCAACCAGGACCGCATCCGCGAACTGGAAGAGGTCGCCGGTCGCGATTCGCGCGACGCCGACGAGGCCCGCGCCCGCCAGGAAGCCCTGCAGGCCGAACGCGCCGCGCTCGAAACCCAGCTCGCCGCCTCCGCCACCCGCGTGCAGGAAACGCAGGCCGCCCTCGACACCGCCCGCGCCGCTCACGACCAGGCCGAGCGCGAGGCCCGCGACATCCGCCAGACCCTTGCCGCCCTCCGCACCCGCATCATGGAATGCGACCAGCGCCAGATGCGCCTGCAGTCGGACCTCAACGCCTACGACGAGCGCGAGCGCCAGACCCTCGTGCGCAAGGAGCGCCTCGCCGCCGAGCAGACCCAGACGGCCGAAACCGCCGCCGCCCTCGCCACCCGCCTCGCCGAGATGGACGCGCGCGGCAAACAGCTCCAGGAAGCGGTGCAGACCGCCTCCGCCGCGCTCGACACCCTCAACCGCCAGCGCCAGGAGCAGGGCCGCAGCATCAACGAGACCCGGCAGCGCCTCAACAACCTCCAGCAGAAGGCCGCCGGCCTCAAGGCCCGCGTCGAGGTGCTCACCGCCTCCGAGAAAAAGGCCGAGGCCTTCCCCGGCGGCGCCCGCCTCGTCATGTCGCCCGAGAGCGACGGTGCGATCGACAAGTCCCGCGTGCTCGGCCCGCTGGCCGCGCAGTTCACCGCCGAGCCGTACCAGACCGCGCTCGAATCCTGCCTGCGCGCCTGGCTCGACGCCATCGTGGTGCAGGACACCAACGCCGCGTTCGAGTCCTCGCCCTCTTGCAGGACAAGAAGGCCGGCGCCGCCCCTGCTGTCCGTCGACGCCTTCGAGCCCAACCCCGCGCCCGTGACCGCCGGCGAGGGGCTCATCGACCACGTCCGCTTCGACGAGCGCGTCGCCCGCTGGCGCAGCGCCTGCTCGGCCGCATGCGCGTGCTCGAAAGCTGGGACCAGCTCCCCGAGGAGATCTTCCCCGACACCGTGCTCGTCACCCTCGACGGCGCGCTCTACCGCGGCGACGGCTCGGCCGAATTCTGGATCGCCGGCGAGCAGGCCAACAACCCCATGGCCCGCCAGGCCCTCAAGAACAAGGCGGTCGAGGAACTCGCCGCCGTCGAGAAGGACCTCGAGGAGGCCCGCACCGCCCTGCAGGTCTTGCAGGACGACGAGCGCTCCGCCGAGGAGCGCCTCGCCAAAACGCGCGAGGAGGTCCAGCAGGCCCGCCAGTCGCTCGCCCGCCACGAAGGCGAGGCCCGCGCGCTCGGCCAGGAAGCCCAGCAGGCCGGCCGCCGCGCCGAGGCCGTGCAGCTCGAACTCTCCGCCCTGCTCGCCCGCGAGCAGGCCAGCGGCGACCAGCGCGCCACCATCTCCGGCAAGCTCGACGCCGCCCGCGCCGAACTCGATCAGGCCCGCACCGAGAGCAACACCCGCGCCGAGGCCTCCGAGGCTGCCGAGAAGGCCCGCAACGAGGCCAACGACAAGCTGACCGAGGCCCGCATCCGTCTCTCCGAGGCCCAGCAGCACCAGGCCAACACCCGCCGCCAGTTCGAAGCCGCCGGCGAACGCATCACCGAGCTGGCCAAGCTCATCGACGACCGTTCCCGCGGCGTGGTCGACACCCGCAACCGCGTCGAGGGCCTGCGCGCCAAGATCGCCGAGGACAGCGGCCGTCTCGATCCCCTCCGCGCCCGCATGGAGGAGGTCAACAAGTCGCTCGAAGCCGCACGCGGCGAACGCACCGGCCAGTTGGCCAAGGTGGAGGAGGCCGAGCGCACCCTGCGTGAGCGCCGCCATACCGCGCAGTCGTTGCAGGACGCCCGCAACAAGCTCGAGATCGAAGGCGAGGGCAAGCGCATCCACCGCCAGACCCTGCTCGACCGCATCGAGCAGACCTATCATCTCGACGCGGCCGCCCTGGCCGACGCCCCCGCCCCCGCGTGGGAGGACGGCGAAGAGCAGACCGTCGCCGCCGCCGAGGCCCGCGTGTCCGACCTGCGCGGCAAGCTCGAGGCCATGGGCCCGGTCAACCTGGTCGCCATCGAGGAGCATCAGCAGCTCGAGGACCGCCACCAGTTCCTGACCGCGCAGCACAACGACCTCGTGCAGGCCAAGGAGCAGTTGATGGAGATGATCAAGACCATCAACGCCTCCACCACCGAGCTGTTCCGCGAGACCTTCAACAAGGTGAACGAGAACTTCGGCCAGATGTTCAAGCGCCTCTTCGGCGGCGGCACCGCGCACCTCGTGCTCTCCGACGAGAACGACGTGCTCGAGTGCGGCATCGAGATCGTGGCCCGTCCGCCCGGCAAGAAGCCGCAGACCATCTCGCTGCTCTCCGGCGGCGAGCGCACGATGACGGCGGTGGCGCTGCTCTTCGCCCTCTACATGGTCAAGCCCAGCCCGTTCTGCGTGCTGGACGAACTCGACGCCCCGCTGGACGAGGCCAACATCGGCCGGTTCATCGAGATCGTGCAGGCCTTCATGGAGAAGTCCCAGTTCGTCACCATCACCCACAATCCCAAGACCATCGCCGCCGCCGACACCCTCTACGGCGTCACGATGGAGGTGAAGGGCGTGTCGAAGATCGTCTCGGTGAAGTTCGCCCCCAAGCCCTCCGCCCCCGCGGCTCCCGCCGCCCCCGAGCCCGAACCCGCGTTGACCTGATCACTGGGACCGCCGGCATCCTGCCGGCTTGTCCGCCCCGGAGGCTGCTGCCTCGCGACCATTTTGCGCTCGCGGTTCCGGTTCTATGCACCCCTTCGGCGCCGCACTATCTGCACGGCATCGTAACAGGCCTGTTGGGGTGTTGCGTCGGAGTCCTGTGTCGCACTTTCAGGGCTCTGTTTGCGGGGTGGGGACCCAGGGCGGCGCTTGCCTGCGGCTCGCTTGCCCTGGGCTGGCTTGTCACGGCCCTTCAGGCCGCCCGCGGCCGCAGCCTCCGCGGCCCGGGGCTATTTCTCCGGCCAGAACTCCCGCACCGTGCGGACCCATTCGTCGGCCATGAGCTGGTGGCCGGCATAGGTGG
>JAXMHJ010000081.1:0-19777 GCA_046346795.1 Kiritimatiellia bacterium | reverse complement strand
ACGCCCCGGACGCCTCTGGGTCATTGGCGCGGATGGCAAACGCCGCGAAAAACCCGTCTCCGGAACGCCGGAGGTCATCCACCACGGCCAGGGCGGGCTCATGGATGTCGCGGTGCACCCCGACTACGCGAAAAACGGCTGGATCTACCTCGCCCTCGCCGACGGCTGGCGGGAGGGCAACGATCCCCGCACCCTCACCGCCATCGTGCGCGGGCGCATCAAGGACAACGCGTGGACCGACCAGGAATGGATCTTCCGGGCGGACAGGAAATTCTACACCAACGCCGGCGTGCATTTCGGTTCCCGCATCGTCTTCCGGAACGGTTATGTGTTCTTTGTGGTTGGCGAGCGCGGCGGCTGGAAGGAAGCCCAGGACCTCGGGCGCCCCAACGGCAAGATCTACCGGCTGTTCGACGACGGGCGCGTGCCGCCCGACAATCCCTTTGTGGACGTCGCCGGTTCGATCCCCGGCATCTGGAGCTACGGTCACCGCAACCCGCAGGGCCTGGTGTTCGACCCGCGCAACGGCGATCTCCTCGCCACCGAGCACGGCCCGCGCGGCGGCGACGAACTCAACCTCATCCGCAGGGGGGCCAACTACGGCTGGCCCGAGATCACCTACGGCATGAACTACGACGGCACGCCCATCACCGGCAAGACCGCGCAGGAGGGCATGGAGCAGCCGCTGGTCTACTGGACTCCTTCGATCGCCGCTTGCGGCCTCGCCGCGGTCACCGGCGACCGGTTCCCGCAGTGGCGCGGCGACTTCCTCGCCGGCGCGCTCAAGCAGGAGGAGATCCGCCGCATCCGCGTCATCGACCGCAAGGCCACCGACCAGGAGATCATCCTCAAGGGCATCGGCCGCGTCCGCGACGTCAAGGTCTCTCCCGACGGCTACATCTACGTCGTCCTCAACGACCCCCACCGGGTGATCCGGCTGGTCCCGGCGAACCAGTACAGAGGGGCCTGCGGACCCTCATATTCCGCTCCGGAACCCGCTATTTTTGGGGCGCAAACCGGAGCAGCTCGTTCCCGCCCGCGTCCCGCAGCAGCAGGTTCTCCGCCGTGAGGTCGTACTTCCGCGCCGCGCCCAGCAGGTTCAGGTAGATCTGCTCCGCCCGCATCGCGGGTTCGGGGCCGGCCATCTCGGTCACCGCCAGGGGCCCGGCGAAAAACACCCCGCCCTTCGCCGTGAAGGGTCCGGAGTAGTGGTTGACCGCCGAGGTGCCGCCGACGACGCCGTCGGAGAAGTCGGCGGTGATGGTGAAACCGGCGGGGTCCAGCGAGCTGGCGGACCAGCCGTCGAGGCGCCACGCGGTGCCGTCCAGCGCTCCGCCGTTTCCGGAGGCGCCGCCGTCGTCGCAGGCGGGGAGCAGGGGCAGCAGGGCGATCAGGAGGAGTCGGAGGATTTTCATGGCGGGGGCAGCATGCACGCCCGGCGGCGGGGATCAAGCGCCGACCCGCGCCGGGATTGACGTCCAACCCCCGGGCAGGGCAAAGCAGTCCGCATGCGCCCCCCGCAATCCAGCCGCCGCGACGAATTCCTGTTTTCCACCGCCCAGAAGGTGGTTGACCGGACCCTGGCGTCGCTGCCCCCGGAGTTGAAGGAGGGGATCGCGGGCATCCCAGTGGTGCTGGAGACGGTGCCAAGTGCGCTGCTGGTGGAGGACGGCATCGACCCGGACCTGCTCGGCCTGTTCTGCGGCGGCGATTACGTGGCGGAGGAGGGCGGCTACGACCCCATTCCCGCGCAGATCCTGCTCTTCCTCGACAACATCTGGGATTATTCCGCCCGCGACGCCGCGATCTTCCGCGACGAGGTCCGCCGCACCCTCCTGCACGAGATCGGCCACTACCTCGGGCTCGACGAGGACGATCTGGCCGAGCGGGATCTGGACTGAGTTCCGCCCCCGGGCCGAAAGTCGCCTCGCAAACACTCCCCGGCGGACCGGGTCCCAAGGCCCGGTGCCATTGGATCGCAGCATTGACAGCAATTCAGCCAATTTCGTTTTTCCGTCTTCCTCTGTGTCTTTGCGCCTTGGTGAGACGGAGATGCAGAACGTCAGGGGTGTGCTGCTGGCGGGCCGCGCAGCGGGTCGCCAGTAAGCACCACCCCTTTGTGTGCGCCCAGCATGGGCGCAGTCCTGATGGGGTTCAAGTCCCCTGTGCGAGAAACGAACATGAAGCGAGAGCAACATGACAAGCACTAGCCGAGGTCAAGGACGCGAGGGCAACCGACCGTCTGAAGGAAGACTAGGCAAGAGCCGCGAGCGAATGAACAAGAACCCCATACAAGGCCGACCGGGCCGGGTGAGCTGGCACAACACAGCGAAACCGTTCGATTCCACCCGGGAGGTAAATGAGGTCGCTGCGCGGCGGAGGACTGCGTTCTTACCTGGGGAGATCCCGCCGGAACCCTCCGGCGGGAAGTCAGCAGAGGCCGTAGTAGCCTCCTCACCGAAAGGGAGGACGTGAAGGGCCGAACCAACCAGGATCCGCCCGACCCCGGGAGGGACCCTTGCGCCGATAACGCCGGACGGCGAGGCGCAGGGGGATGCCCCCCCGGCGGGAAGCATGGGGCGGATCAAGCGACCTCCATGATGGAGCGCGTCGTGGCCCCGGAGAACCTGAATGCCGCATGGCGACGAGTCAAAGGCAACGCGGGGGCTCCGGGAATCGATGGGATGACCGTCGGGGCGTTTCCGGCTTTCTGCCGGGAGCACTGGCCACGGCTGCGCGACCAGCTCATGGCGGGGACCTACCGCCCGGCGGCTGTCCGCCGGGTGTACATACCGAAGCCCGACGGGTCGCAACGCCCGCTGGGCGTGCCGACGGTGCTGGACCGAGTGATCCAGCAGGCGTTGGCACAAGTGCTGACTCCGCTCTTCGAGGGCGGATTCAGTCCACACAGCTACGGGTTCCGCGAAAACCGCAACGCCCATCAGGCGGTGCGCGAAGTGGAAGCCGGATGGACGGAAGGACGCCGCCACGCGGTGGACTGCGACCTGAAGTCCTTCTTCGACACGGTCAACCACGACCGGCTGATGGGGCAACTGCGGGAGAAGATCAAGGACCCCCGGGTTCTGGGTCTGATCCAGCGGTATCTCCGGGCCGGGGTGGTGCTCCCGGACGGCACCCGCGAGGCCACGCCTTGCGGAGTGCCGCAGGGTGGGCCGCTCTCACCCCTGCTGGCCAACATCACGCTGGACCCGCTGGACAAGGAACTCGAACGGCGGGGGCATCGGTTTGCCCGCTACGCCGACGACTTTCTGGTCCTGCTGAAGAGCGCGAAGGCGGCCGAACGGGTGATGGCGAGTCTGACCCGCTTCGTGGAAACGAAACTCAAGCTGGTGGTCAACCGGGTCAAAAGTAAAACCGCGCCGGTGCGTCAGTGCGCCTTTCTGGGTTTCCAGATCGGCGTGCGCGGCAAGGCGGTGTGGTCGGCCAAGTCCCGGTTGCGCTTCAAGCAGCGCGTGAGGGAAATCACCCGGCGGAACCGGGGGCATCGGGTGCGGGACGTCATTGACGAACTGCGCCGGTATGTCACCGGCTGGCTGAACTACTTCTCCATCAGCCACACCTACACGGATGTGGTGGAACTGGGGGAGTGGGTGAGGCGGCGGATGCGACTGTACTACTGGAAAAGCTGGAAGCGCGCCCGCACGCGCCGCCGGCATCTGCTCGCCCTGGGCATCCCGGCGGAGGAGGTGCACATGGCCTCCCGCAGCCGCAAGGGATATTGGAGGATGAGCGGTAACAGTATCGTACAGCGAGCCCTCACGAATGCGTGGCTGCACGGACAAGGAGTTCCCGACCTGCGCACATCATGGATCACGCTTCATTACGGGGAGAAAGCCCGGTTCTAGTTGGAATCCCCCGCTGCGGGAACCCGCACGCCGGGTGGTGTGGGAGCCCCGGCTGGCCTTCACGGGTCAGTCGGGGCCACCCGATTCGGTCCTGCCATTTTTCATTTCTGATTTCCTGCCTTCAAGACGGCCATTTGAACTCTTTCGCTCGCTGGCTATCAGGATCGAACCATTCAGCTGCTGATTCTCGATAAACTGGGTGGCCCTGCTTGTTTATTCGAACGAGCGTCAACTTTCCTATCGGCGCTCCGTGAGTGTATCTTGCTCTTCCATGCTTATCGAACACGCACCGACCTGCTTCTATGAGCTGCATATATTCCGGAAATGACTGTATGTTTTCGCGAGTCAGTATGACCTCAGTAGGGGGGATTTCATGTTTTTCTGCCTAACGTCGGAAATCACGGGACCAGTGGGGCGCGCCCCACTGGGGTACCGTGGATTTTGTATTCGACCCTCTCCATTTGTCACAGTCCATTGGGGTTATGGAAGAACTCATCGACCCCATGCCTTTGTCCTGATCGAGGGTCAGTCGATAATATGGCGAATCCGGAGTCAGGCTGAAAGTGTGGCCGGAATCCAATTCCGGATGCTCTGTGATCTGGTAGTAGTTGAAACGATTCATCGTGTCTGCGGCTTCGTCGGCCGGGTTGACCCGGCTGATCTGGCAGTCCGGCAGGCCGAAATGGTGCATGCCACAGGAGTAGAACTGCTTCTCGTCACCGATCAGGACTACGAAACACCGATACTGATCGAATGGGTTCTCCGACGACACAAGCTCAGCCCACACATCCCACGCATGGGCAATACCCGTAGATTCTATCTTGACTGCGAAGCCGCCCAAGTCACGCAGAAGTGAGGTATACTTGAGCATACGTTCCTTTTGGTCGATGACATTCAAAGGAAATCGTATATAGACAATGCTCTTATGAGAGCCGATTTGATCCAGAACTTCCTTCGGGAGCTTGCCTTGGCCTGCAATTTCAAATGCTTTCCGCATGTTGTCGTAGGTGTCGCAGAACTCAAGAGGCACATGATCCTGGGCTTTTGGGTTTGCGAGGATACCTCCCGCAAACATGAAATCGCCCTTTGAGTGAGTGACAACGCATTGAACGAATTCTGTCCTGTCTTTCCACGGTCCCGGAATGCAAAGCATCGTTTCCTGAACTTTTGCTTCCTTCGGTTGCTTCTTGCCAAACATCTTTTCAAATATTCCCATAATCTAACCTCTTGGTGTCGAACATGGTATTGTGCGTCACGTTTAGCATGACGAGTATTACGGTCTTTTGTGATACCCGTCAAGCCTGCCCTTGACAACCAATGGGTTACGCATGGAAATTGACGCATAGCAAAACCGGAAGGAGCTTTGCTATGCGTCAAAACGGGCCGTGGAGCGTGGCACCGTTGGGTCTGGATCTGAAGTGGTCGGAGGGCTGTGTCGCCACGGCCAGGTGGGTTGCCGGAAACATACCGTCCGACCACCCAGGCGCTTGGGACAGTCCTGCCGCGGCCCTGGAAAAACCGCTTTTCCCCCAGGGGACAAACGCAGTGCGGCCCCGTTCTTCCCGGGATCCACCGGCCGCGGCGGACGCCGCCTCGCTGCGCTCGTTGTCCTCCGCTATCCAGAGCGGTGTCGCGCTTCGCTTGCCCCCGCACCAGAGGCCGCTATTCGCCGCAGCCGCAGCTTCCATGGCCAGGGAATTTTTTGGGGGCTGTCCCCGACCTGCGAGCCATCGCTCGCCCGCCGTGGGAGATCGTGGTGTTTGCGGGGGGATGACGTTGGCTGGGGTGCAATTTCCCCGCTTGGCGCTTGCCTCCCGGTCGGAAAGGCATAGCGTTTGAAGCCCATGAAAATCTCCCTGTTCATTCCCTGCTTCATCGACCGGTTCTATCCCGGGATCGGGATCGCGATGGCGGGAATCTTTGAGCGGCTCGGCCACGAGGTCGATTATCCCGAGGCGCAAACCTGCTGCGGCCAGCCCGCCTTCAACACCGGCTTCAACGACGAGGCGCGCCGCGTCGCCGAGCACCACATCGCCTGCTTCCGCGACTCCGAGCGGGTCGTCGTGCCCTCCGGCTCCTGCGGGGCCATGCTGCGCGTCTTCTTCCCGCAGCTCTTCTCCGGCCACGCGCTGGAGGCGGACGCGAAGGCGCTCTCCGCCAAGACCTTCGAGTTCTCGGAGTTCCTCGTCGACCACCTCAAGGTCACCGACACCGGCTCGCGCTACTCGGCGAAAGCCACCATTCACGACGGCTGCCACGGCCTCCGCGAGCTGCGCATCAAGCACCAGCCCCGCGCCCTGCTGCGCAACGTGCGCGACCTGACCATCGTCGAGATGGGCGAGGCCGAGTCCTGCTGCGGCTTCGGCGGCACCTTCTCCGTCAAGATGCCCGCCATCAGCACCGCCATGGCCGAGGTGAAGTGCCGCTCCATCCTCGACTCCGGCGCCGACACCGTCGTCTCCAACGACGCGAGCTGCCTGATGCAGATCGAGGGTCTGCTCAAGCGGCGGGGGCACAACCTCCGCTGCCTGCACCTCGCGGAGGTCCTGGCGTCCAAATGAAAACCGAATCCACCGCCTTTCTCGAAGATTCCGCCAAGGTCGCCGCCGACGTCCCGCTGCGCGACTTCCTCCGCGGCGCGCTCGGCCGCTACGGCGTCACCCGCAAGGGCACCGAGGAGCGCTTCGGCGACTGGAAGGCCGCCCGGGCGGCCGCGGCCGCGATCAAGTGGGAGGCCATCGAGCACCTCGACCGCCACCTGGAGAACTTCGCCGACAACCTGGCCAAACGCGGCGTGCAGGTGCACTGGGCGCCCTCCGGGGCCGAGGCCCGCGACATCATCCTGGGCATCCTGCGCAAGCGCGGCGCGCGCTCGATCGTCAAGTCGAAGTGCATGACCACCGAGGAAATCCACCTCAACGACCTGCTGGAGAAGGAGGGCTTCGGGGTCGTCGAGAGCGACCTGGGCGAGTACATCCAGCAGCTCCGCAAGGAGCCGCCGTTCCACTTCGTCTTCCCGTGCATGCACGTCCTGCGCGGCGACATCAGCAAGCTCTTCCACGATCACCTCGGCTCCGCCCCCACCAACGAGCCGGAGGAGCTGACCAACATCGCCCGCCGGGTGCTGCGCGAGGTCTACGGCAGGGCCGACGTCGGCATCAGCGGCGCGAACTTCGGGGTGGCCGAGACGGGCATGATCTCCATCACCGAGAACGAGGGCAACGCCCGCCTCACCACCGCGCTGCCCAAGTGCCACATCGCCCTGCTCGGCATCGAGAAGATCATTCCCAAACTCGCCGATCTCGCCGTCCTGCTGCCCATCCTCGGCACCGCCGGCACGGGCCAGCTCATCACCTGCTACAACTCCATGATCGGCGGACCGAAGCGGCCCGGCGAGGCCGATGGTCCCGAGGAGTTCCACGTCGTCCTGCTGGACAACCACCGTACCCGCCTGCTGGCCGATCCCGAGCAGCGCGACGCCCTCCGCTGCATCCGCTGCGGCGCCTGCCTCAACGTGTGTCCCGTCTACAAGAACATCGGCGGCTTCAGCTACCGCACCACCTACCAGGGGCCCATCGGGTCGGTCATCACCCCGCATCTGCGCGGCCTGCAGGACTGGAAGCACCTGTCCTACGCGTCCTCGCTGTGCGGGGCGTGCTCCGACGCCTGTCCGGTCGGCATCGACCTGCACCACCACCTGCTGCGCAACCGCCACCGGCACGAGAGCCGGGGATCGAGAAGGTCATTTTCTCCGGCTGTAGCCGCTATGCCGCCCCGGCCCTGGATGTACCGCATGGCCTTCGGTTTGCGGCCTTCGGACAAAACCTCACCGGTTCCTGCGCGGGTGAAGCTCGATCCGCTCTGGACGGGCACCCACGACCTGCCCGATCCCGCCCGCAGGGTGCCCGGCAACTCGAGGCGCCAGCCATGAGCGACGGACGCACCACCATCCTGGCCCGCGTGCGCGCGGGCCTGTCCATCCGACCGACACCAGGTTCTGCCGCTTCCGGCAGCACGGCGAACTGGTCAGGCGGAATCCCGCGAGTTCATGCCGCCGTGCGGCGACAGCGCCAAGGACGCATCCAGTTGTTTATCTCCGGTACCCAGTTGCGCACGGAGTTCGATCTGCCCGGATCTCGAGATGGCCGCCGTGCTGGTGCGCGGCATCGCCGCCAAGGAGGGCTGGAAGATCGGCGCGCACCGTCATCCTGGTCGAGCGCGCTTGTCGCGGGGGCCGATCCGCCCGTGTTGCTGACCGGTGACGGCTGCATGCGCCCGGATCTGGAATCGTGCAGCGTCGGCATCACGGCCTGCAGAAGCATTGATCGCCGAGACCGGAAGCGTGCTGGTCACCTCCCGCAGTTCGGGCGGGCGGGCGCTCTCCGTGCTGCCCGAGCACCACATCGTGATCGCCACGGCGGACCAGCTCATCGGCGGGTTGTCCGACGCCTACGATCTGCTGCACAACCATATGGCGGGAACCTGCCCAGCTTCATGACCTTCATCACCGGACCCAGCCGCACGGGCGACATCGAGCGCATCCTGGTGCTGGGCTTGCGGCTTGCGGCGCCGTGCTCATGATCCCTGGTCGCGGCCGCGGCCCGCGGCGTGGTTTCCATCGCGCTCCGGCGTGGAGAATCTCCGGCAAACGCAATCCGGGTTTGACAGGGGCGGGTCGGGCGGCTGCGTAGCTCGTCGGAGGAAGACAAATGCCGCCTGTGTCCATACGAATGGAGCGTCTCACCAAGGTGTTCGGAGCCACCCGGGCCGTGGACGGGATCGATCTGACCATCGAGCCGGGGGAATTGTTCTTCATGCTCGGCCCCAGCGGTTGCGGCAAGACGACCCTGCTGCGCTGCGTGGCGGGCTTCGCCGAGCCGGACGAAAGGGCCGCCTGTTCATCGGCGAGCGCGATGTCACCAAACTGCCCCCGTACCAGCGCGACACGGGCATGGTCTTCCAGAGTTACGCGCTGTGGCCGCACATGTCGGTCCGCCAGAACGTCGGGTTCGGCCTGGAGATGCGCGGGGTGTCCCGCGAGGAGATGCGCGGCCGCATCGACGCCGCCCTGGAGATGGTCAAGATGTCGGACCGGGCCGACCACAAGCCCTCGCAGCTCTCCGGCGGCCAGCAGCAGCGCGTTGCCCTGGCCCGCGCCCTGGTGATCCGGCCGCAGTGCCTGCTGCTGGACGAGCCGCTCTCGAACCTCGACGCCAAGCTGCGGCTGGAGATGCGCGCGGAGATCCGCCGCATCTGCAAGGAGGCCGAGCTGACCGCGATCGACACGACCAGAAGGAGGCCCTGTCCATGCATGACCGCCTGGTGATCCTGAACAACGGCCGCATCCAGCAGGTCGGCGCGCCCATGCAGGTGTACGCGCGGCCCAACAGCCAGTTCGTGTCGAACTTCATCGGGGAGACGAATTTCATCGAGGGCACGGTGACCTCGATCGTCTCCAGCAGGCCTGGGTCAAGGCCGGCCGTGGAGCGCGATCGTCAGCCATGCGCCTCGTCCGGACGCCTCTCGAACAGGCCAGCAGGTGACGCTCTCGCTGCGCCCGGAGACGCTGCGCTTCGACGACCCGCCCGCGGGCGCGGTCAACACCTTCAGCAGCATCGTGCACGGCACGGTCTACCTCGGCGAGGTGGCGCAGCACCAGGTGAACCTGGCCACCATCGCCTCCACCGACGCCGGCGCCTTCCTCCAGCTCAAGGCGTTTGAGCTGAATCCCAAGATCGTGGCCCGCGACGACGCCCGCCAGCAGGCGCGGGTGTGGTTCTCGCCGGACGACGTCATCCTCCTGGCCCGCTGAGCCCCGCCATGTTCCGCAACCTGATCATCATTCTCGCCGCGGTTGTCGTGGTCGCCCTGCCGTTCGCCCTCCGCAAGGAGGAGCTGGACACGGGCTGGCGCGAGGGCGATCCGGTGCTGGTCGCGATCTCCCCGCACAACGAGGCCATCCGGTTCGAGTTCGCCCTCGCGTTTTCGCGCTGGCACAAGGAGAAGTTCGGCAAGCCGGTGAAGGTGGAATGGCGGAACATCGGCGGCACCACCGAGATCTCCCGCTTCCTGACCAGCGCCTTCACCTCCTCCTTCCGCTCCTGGTGGACGGGGCGGGGGAAGCCCTGGCCCGCGAAATCGGATGAACGGCTGCTCGACCGCAGGTTTGACCCGGCGAAACCGCCGGCGGACCTCGCCGCGGACCCGCTCCAGCAAAAGCAATGGGAAGAGCACGCGGAGATCGTCAAGGCCTTCCGCTCGACCGACGACCCCGGGAAGTTCACCGCCAGCATCGACGTGTTCTTCGGCGGGGGGCAGTACGACCATGACCGCGCCGCGCGACAGGGCATGGCGGTGGCCCCGTGGGGCGAGGCCGGCCTGCCGGCGGACCTGGCGGCGGCCAGCCCCGAGTCCCTCGGCGGCGAGATCTGGCGGGGAAAAACCTATTTCGCCACCGCCCTCAGCACCTTCGGCATCTGTTACAACACCGACCGGCTGGCCCAGCTCGGCGTCACCGACATCCCCGCCCGCTGGCGCGACCTGACCAACCCCCGCTACCAGGGGCAGGTGGGCGTCGCCGATCCGACCAAGAGCGGATCGATCGCGAAGGCCTACGAGATGATCATCCACCAGGTGGTGGGCGAGGCCGTGACGGCCGCGGGGTTCGACGCGGCCGCGGTCGCGGACTTCGAGGACCGCATCGCCGGGGCCCGCCTGCCGAACGGACAGCTCCCCGAGGGCATCCCGGCGGAATACCAGCAGGCCATCGAGCGCGGATGGCTGGACGGCCTGCACCTGGTGCAGCGGATCGGCTGCAACGCCCGTTACTTCACCGATTCCTCCAGCAAGATCCCGATCGACGTCGGGGTCGGCGACGCCGCCGTCGGACTGGCCATCGATTTCTACGCGCGCTTCCAGGCCGAGGTGAGCTGCGCGCCGGGCCGGCCGCCCCGCATGGGCTACGTGGTCCCGGTCGGCGGCACCAGCGTCAGCGGCGACCCCGTCAGCCTGCTGCGGGGCGCGCAGCACCGCGAGACCGCCGTGCGCTTCATCGAGTTCATCCTGTCCGACGCGGGCCAGCGGCTCTGGAACTTCAAGCCGCGCCGCGCGGGCGGGGATCCCGCCGCGGGCGGTCCGGAGAAGTACGCCCTGCGCCGTCTGCCGGTCAGCCGGCATTTCTATCCGACCGGCGCCGCGGATTCGCCGGATGTCGCGCTGCGGCCGCACCTCACCGACGAACTCTGGCGCGACGACGTCAACGCCTACCGGGTGGCCGGGGCCTTCACCTATCATCCCCGCTGGACCGGAAACCATTTCAGCATCCAGCGCGACTACATCCGCGCCATGTGCATGGACGCGGGCGACGAACTCAAGGCCGCGTGGCTGGCCATCCTGGCGGCGGGCGGCCCGGAAAAGAATCCGGAGGCCATGGCCCTGCTCTCGACCTTCCCGCCGGGCTTCGACTGGCGCTCCGCCACGGGGCCCGACTACGCCGAGGCGCGGAAGCAGGACTACATGAGATCCTGGACGCTGCACTTCCGCGATGTCTATCGCAGGGCGGCGCAGGCGGCGCGGTCGAAGGGAGGCCAGGCATGAGACGGGGAACGGCATGGACGGTGTTCTGGATCACCAGCCTCATCTTCGGGGTGTGCTTTCTGTGGCCGCTGCTGCAGGTCTTGAAGGGCGGGGTGTGGATCGAGGGTCGGTTCAACTTTTCGTACCTGCGCGGCGTCTTCCAGAACCCGATCTACGCCGAGGGCCTGTTCAACAGCTTCCGGCTCGCCATCGGGACGACCACGCTCGCCTCGCTCATCGGCATCCCGCTCGCCTGGCTCTCCAACCGGTTCGACTTCCCGTTGAAGAAGGCGTTCGGCGCGCTGGTGCTGGTGCCCATGATCCTGCCGCCCTTCGTGGGGGCGATCGGGTTCCAGATGATCCTCGGGCAGTATGGCGCGCTGAACACCCTCCTGCACCTCGGCCCGGTGGACTGGCTGGGGGGCGGGCGCTATTGGGGCGTCATCCTGCTGCAGTCGCTCTCGCTGTATCCGATCATCTACCTCAACACCGCGGCGGCGCTGGCCAACATCGACCACGCGATGGACGAGGCGGCCGAGAACCTCGGCTGCTCCGGCTTCCGCAAGTTCCGGCGCATCACCCTGCCGCTCATCGCCCCGGGGCTCTTCGCCGGGGGCACCATCGTTTTCATCTGGAGCTTCACCGAGCTGGGCACGCCCATGATGCTCAACTACACCAAGTGCGCCCCGGTGCAGATCTACGACGGGCTCAAGGAGATCGGCTCCAATCCCTTCCCGTATGCGCTGGTGATCGTGCTGCTCACCTTCAGCCTCGGCCTGTACGCCCTGAGCAAGCGGCTCTTCGGCGGCAAGGCCTACGCCATGCAGAGCAAGGCCGCGACGACCTTCGCCACGATTCCGGTCCGGGGGATCAAGGGGCTGCTGGTGATGCTGCCGTTCCTGGTGGTCGTCGGGTTCGCCCTGCTGCCGCACGCGGGCGTCATCCTCAACAGCCTCGCGGTGCCGGGGCTGGTGATGGCCTTCGGCTAGCTGGGCATCAGCAACACCCTGTCCAACCTGCCCTCGGTCAAGGACTCCGAGCTGCTCAAGGCCTTCCTGGACGTGCGCACCAACCCCACGCTCTTCCTGGTGATCGCCTACGGCATCCGCCGTCTGCCCTACATGGTGCGGTCCGCGGTGGCGGGCCTGCAGCAGACCTCGGTGACGCTGGAGGAATCGGCCGCCAACCTGGGCGCCTCGCCCTTCCGCACCATGCGGCGGGTCACGCTGCCGCTGATCACCGCCAACCTGATCGCGGGCGCGCTGCTGGCCTTCGCCTTCAGCATGCTGGAGGTGTCCGACAGCCTCATGCTGGCCCAGCGGCAGGATTATTACCCGATCACCAAGACCATCTACGAGCTTTCGGAGCTCATCGGCACCGGGAAGTTCGTCGCCTCCGCCCTCGGCGTATGGGCGATGGCCTTCCTTGCCGTGATGATCGTCGGCAGCAGCGTCATCCTCGGCAAGAAGATGGGCGCGCTGTTCCGGGCCTGAGACAACCCCACCCCCGATTTCCATGCGGAGTCCCATGAAGAAAAAAGACCTGATGCCCGGAATGTTCGCCCTGGCCCTCGCCCTGACCGCCGGCTGCGGCCGCGATCCCGCGGCGGACGCCTCGAAACCCTGGATCCGCCACGCCTCCGGAAGCTGGATCAGCAATCCGGCCTATGCCCGCCGGTTGCTGCCGGACGGCCAGTGGGTCGAACTGCCGCCGCAACGCCTGCCCGCGAAGAAACCCGACGGCGGACTGCGCGTGGGCGTGTTTGGGGGGGCCGCGGCCTCCGGAGGGCCCGCGAGCTACCTGAACCTGGCCCGCGGCATCGCCGCCGTGCTCGAAGGGTCCATGAGCAACCGGGTGACCGAGGTGGCCGACCTGTCCATGCCCGGCCTGGCCGCCGACGAGGTCGCCGGACTCATCCGGCTGAGCACCGACGCGCTGAAGCTGGACCTGGTGGTGCTGTATCCCGATCCCGCGCACTGCGGCGCCACGGTGACCGGCGGCGTTTCCCGCATCTCCGCGAAGGAGCCGATGACCTCGTGGATCACCGCCGCCCGCGCGGGCGGGGCCAGGGTGGTGTTGTGCATCCCCGGCGCCAACCTGGTCGATTTCGCCCCTCTGAAAAGCGACGACAGCCCCGCGCTGCAGCCCCTGCTGGACGCCGCCGCCGCGTCCGACTGGCCCAAGGTCCTCGAAACGGCCGGAGCCGTGCTGCAACAATCCCCCGGCCACGCGCTGGCGTCGTATCTGAAGGGCCGGGCGTTCCTGATGCAGAGCGACCTCCAGGCCGCCGGCGCCGCGTTCATGCAGGCGGTGGAATCCGACCGGTCCGCCCTGCGTTTTCCACCATCCAGCTACGCGGACTTCGAGGCGTTGCAGGCCCCCGACGTGGCGGTGGTCAACGCCAACGCCGAGATCGGCAAGATCCTCCCGGGGGTCTTCGCCGCTCCCGGCGGCAACGCCTTTGAAACCGAATCCATTCCCACCGTCGCGGGCTGGGCCATCATCGCGAAGGGCGCGGTCGAGGCCATCCACCGGCTGTCCGGCGTCTCCGCGCCGGTGGCGGCGCCTGATCTCGCCGCCTTCCGCCGGCGCCTCGGCCACACCGACATCCTGACGCTCATCTCCGCCAACCGCTATCTCCAGTACCTGTCCCGCCCCGGGACCGAAACGCAATGGGGTCACCGCGCCGCCATCGCCACCCGCCGCAACGCCATCGGCCAGTTCGAGCAGGGCCTCAACAAGGAATCCTCGACCTCCACCCTGCCGGACCGCGTGCGCGAGCAGCTCGCCAAACATCCCGACGATTTGCGGCTGCGGGAAATCCTGGCCCTGCATTACGTCGCCCTCAACCAGCCGGACCCCGCGCTGCGGGAGATCGAGGAGATCCAGAAGCTGCATCCGGGCGGGATCGAGAACCGTTCGCTCAAGTGCCGCCTGCTCGCGCAGACCGGGCGCAACGACGCCGCGCTGCAGGAGATCAACCTCATCGTCGCGGAGATGCCGGAGTGGGTTCCCGGGCTGGCCCTCAAGTCCCAGATCCTGCTGGCGATGGGGAAGGGGGCCGACGTCGTCACCCTGCTCGAAGGCCGCCGCAAGGATCCCAAACCGGAGGTGGCTCTCCTCTCCTCGCTCGCCACCGCCTACGGCGCCACCGGCAGGACCAACGACGCGGTGGCCGTCCTGGGCGAGGCGCTGGCGCTCCAGCCCATGCGGGCGGACCTGCTGCTGGCCGCCTCCGAACTGGCCATCCAGCGCGGCAAGGTGGACGAGGCCCTCGGCTATCTGGAGCGCGCCCGCCGCATCGCCCCCGACGCCCCCGAGGTGGATGAAACCTTCGCCGTGCTCTTCGGTCGCATGAACGACTTCTCCAAGGCCATCGCGCTGCTGCGTCGCGCCCAGGCCAACGCTCCGGGGCGGCCCCGTACCCAGCAACTGCTGCAGGAGGCGCTGACCCTCCAGGACAAGACGGCCAAGGCGCTGTTCGAGCAGGGCAACGAACTGAGGAAGAAGGGCGACGAGGCGGGCGCGGTGGGCCGCTACCGGCAGGCGCTGGTCATTCATCCCACCGCCCCGGCCCTGCTGGAGACGCTGGCCTTCCTCTACGCGACCTCCCCGAACGACGGCGTCCGCAACGGTCCGGAATCCCTGCGGCTGGCCCGCATGCGCATCGCCCAGATGGGCGGCAATCCCAGCCCGGAGGCCTGCGCCACGCTGGCCGCGGCCCTGGCCGAAACCGGCGACTTCGCGGGCGCGGTCGTCCATGCCGAGAAGGCCGTGGGCATCGCCGCGACCGTCAAGGGCTTCAACGCGACCAAGCTGCAGGCCGCGCTGGAGGCCTACCGCACGTCCACCTGCTGGCGCAACACGCCCTGAGGCCGTTCGGCTCGGCGGGGCCGCTTCGTCCGGGCGGGGCGAAGCCACCGGCCGGGCCGCGAAACACCGAATCGGTAGAGCAGGGGCCTGCGCACCTGCTCAGTCCGAAAAGCGGGTGCCCAGCCCCCGCTGTACTTCAGACGCCCCGAGCCGAAACCGGCACGACAACGGCCGGCCGATCTGCTATACCACCGGCATGCAGGCCAGCATCCTTCATGTCGACATGGACGCCTTCTATGCGTCCGTGGAGCAGATGGACCACCCGGAGTACCGTGGAAAGCCGGTGATTGTCGGCGCCGCTCCGGGCATGCGCGGCGTCGTCTCGGCCTGCTCCTACGAGGCCCGCACCTTCGGGGTCCACTCCGCCATGCCGATCAACGAGGCCTCCCGCCGCTGCCCCTCCGGCATCTTCCTGCCCGTGCGCATGGAGCGCTACAAGGAGATCTCACGGAGGGTGATGGCGGTGTTCGATTCCATCACCCCGCTGGTCGAGCCGCTGTCCATTGACGAGGCCTTTCTCGACGTCACCGGCGCGGTCCATCTGCTGGGGACGCCCGCGGAGATCGCCCGCGCCATCAAGCGCCGCATCCGCGAGGAGGTGGGCCTGCCCTGTTCCGTCGGTGTCGCCCCCAACAAGTTCCTGGCCAAGCTCGCCGGGGACCTGGGCAAGCCGGACGGACTCACCGAGGTCCCCTGCGATCCCGACGGCATCCTGGCCTTTCTCCGGCCCCTGCCGGTGGGCCGCATCTGGGGGGTCGGACCCGTCACCGCCGAAAAGCTGAAGGCGGCCGGTTTCGCCACCATCGGCGACCTGCAGAACACCGCGCTGGAAAAGCTCTGCCGCCTGCTCGGCCAGGCCCTCGGACTCCATGTCCGCCAGCTCTGCCGCGGCCTCGACGACCGCCGCGTGGACACGACGCGCGAGGAGAAGAGCCTCTCCGCCGAGATCACCTTCGAAACCGACTGTTCCGACCGCGCCGTCATCGAGCGCGCCCTCATCGAACAGACCGAGGAGGTCTCCGCCGCCTGCGCGAGTGCGGCAAGCGGGCGCGCACGGTGCAGATCAAGCTCCGCTTCAGCGATTTCACCCACCATCAGCCGCCAGAGCGCGCTGATCCATGCGACCGACACCACCGCCGCCCTGCTGACCAGGCGCGTCCCTGCTCGCCCGCCACCTGCCCCGCGGCCGGTCCGGCTGGTGGGCATGGGCGTGGCCAATCTGGTGGAGCCCTCCGCGCCGCGGCGGAGCAGCTCACCTTGTTCGACCTGTCCGGCAACCCCCGCCCCGCCGGCCGCCCCGACAAACAAAGCAAATTGGATCTTGCCGTTGACGCGTTGCGGAGGAAGTTTGGCGAAGACGCGATCAACCGGGCGGCAACCCTGCCGCCCCATCACCCCAACCCCGGCGACCCCGCATGAACCTCCTGCTCCCCCTGGCCCTGTTGACGGCGGCCGCATCCACCGCCTTCGCGGACGTTTCCGTGCGGCTGTCCCGCCCCAAGCAAGACGAGGCCTGGGCGGACCGCGCCGCGGCCCTGGTGGTGGAATGGGCGCCCAGGATCGAAAGCGCGCTCGGCGTGACGCCGTCGAGCAACCGCGTCGTCACCCTGGAGTTCAGGGACATGCCGGGCGTCGCCCACACCGTCGGCTCCACCATCACCATCTCCACCCGCTGGATCCGCGCGCATCCGGAGGACTACGGCATGGTGGTCCACGAACTGGTGCCGTGGTGCAGGCCTATCCCGGCGGGCAGCCCGGCTGGATGGTCGAATCCATCGCCGACCAGGTCCGCTATTTCCAGTATGAGCCCGCCGTCGGCGCCGCCCGGCCCGGACGCGGGCACTCCTACCGCTCCGGCTACCTGCCCGGGGCCGCGTTCCTGAACTGGCTGGATCAACGGACCGAGGGCAACCTGATCGGGCTCAACACCCTCGCCCGGACCAGCAGGATGACCGAGGCCTGCGCTGGTGGGAAGGGCGGGCGCCGCTCGATGATCTCTGGGCGAAATTCGCCGCGAGCGAAGGAGCGGAGGGCGGCAACGCGCCCGAGTGACCGCCCGTCATTCGATTCTCCAGCCGTTCAACGTCCTCTGCCAGTTCACCCCGACCAGCCGGGCCAGCGCACGCCGAGCACTTCCCGCCGGGGTGGCCGGGGCGGCTGGACATGGATTCGGAGGGCCTGCTGCTGCTGACCGACGAACCGGGCTTCAACCACCGCCTGCTCGATCCGGGCGCGGCGCACGCGGACGTATCTGGTGCAGGTCGAGCGTGCCGGACCCCGAGCCTTGAACACCCTCCCCGCGGCGGACTGGTCATCCAGGGCCACCGCACCCGGCCCGCGCGCGTCGTGGTGCCCGGGTCGGAACCCGTGGTTCCGCCGCGCGACCCGCCCATCCGCTTCCGCAAGTCGGTTCCCACCTCCTGGATCGAGTTGACCCTGGTCGAGGGCAAGAACCGCCAGGTGCGCCGCGCGTCGCGGTCGGCCTGCCCACCCTCCGCCTGATCCGCGTCGCCATCGGCGCCTTCCGCCCGGACGATCTGGCCCCGGCCCGGCGCGAACTCACCCCCGGTGAACTCCGCCGGGTCTGGGAGGCAGGGTAGGGGACCGCCACGCGCAGGCCATGGAAGTTGCGGCTGCGGGCAAACGGACCGCCACCGCTGGCCGAGCCCAGGCTTCGTTCCCAGCTACCGTTTCGTCCGTTGTGTCCGTAACAAGGCTTGTCCCCGCCCCCGGCGAAGCGGTACCCCCCGCAGTAATCCCTTGGTACCCAACCACGCCTTCCCACCTCCCGACCGCACACGAATCTCTCGCCACCGACACCAGGTCCTCCCCCAATCGCTCTTTGGACCATCGGCGCGCCGGAGCGAAGGCCGGGGTCAACCCGATGTGGAAGGACCAGAGACGAAGCCCTTGAAATAGTCGCGATAACCCCGGTCGCGGGCCAGCAGACGGTCGGCATGGACCATGGCGTGGGCGCCGACCAGGAAATCCGGGAGGACCGTGCCGGTGCGCGGCGGCGCAGATATACAGCGTACATGGCCCCGGCCAGATCGCTGCCTCCAGGGACCGGGCACAAAGAGGATGCGGGCCTCCTCCAGAAATGAAGAACACCCCCTCCGGACCCAGGACGGGACCCAATTCAGCCACCACCGTTTCGCAAACCACCAGCGCGCGCCGTCCCGCGCGGCTTTTTCTCAGCGCCGCCTCGAAGGCCCGGCATGAACGGGATCATTCCCCAGGATGTCCAGCAGGACGCTCGTGTCGAGTGCGGTCCTCAGTGCCATGCGCGCGAGGCGCAGGTATTCATCTCAGCGGGCATGCGGCCGCGTCCCCTCCACTTGGCGAAGGGATCACCCGTCTCTTCCTTGGTCGCGACAGGCGGCCGCCCTCCACTTCAAAACGGAGCACCACCCCCGGGCGCAGGTCCATCAAGTCCCTTGCTTCCTTCGGGATCGTAACCTGGCCCTTTTCGGATAGAATCGCATTCATACTTTCAAGGTATGAATTCATACCCGTTTTGTCAAATGGTTTGCCGGGAACGCCAATCTCCCGTTTGGCACCGCAGCCGCAACCTCCGTGGTCTGTGCCTTTCAACCGGACCGCCACCGGTGGCCGATTACGTCGAGCCTTCACGTGCGAGACGTGGAATGCGTAGCAGGGGCCACCGAAGCGGTGGCGGTCCGGTCTCGCAATCAGCGCAGCTTCTGGTTGATCGCGGCGAGGGCGTCGGCGCCGGGGCAGAGATCGATTTCGGTCAGGCGGTTGAGCGGGGTGGAGACGGTGCGGAGATGTTCGTGGAGGTCGCCGGCGTCGGGGTCGACGTAAAGCAGCCCCGTGACCAGCTCGCCGCGGGACTGGTGTTCCTGGAGGTGGTTCATGGCGGCGATACGGTTGCGCGGATCGTATTCCTCGGTGAGCTTCCGCAGGCGCAGGACGGAGCCGTCATGCTGGGTGACCTCCCGGAGGGATCCGGGCGGGTAGCTCGCGGTGATCTTCTCGCGCGGCAGGAGGAAGTCGAGGCGGTTGACGGCGTGGTTGTGCTGGCGGACGTAGTCGTAGCTCTTGGTCGAGCCGACGTGGTTGTTGAAGGTGACGCAGGGACTGATGACGTCGAGGAAGGCGCTGCTGCCGTGCTTGAAGGCGCCCTTGATGAGGGGGACCAACTGCTCCTTGTCGCCGGAAAAGCTGCGGGCGACGTAGGTGGCGCCCATGAGGAGGGCGAGCTGGACGAGGTCGATGGCGGTGTCGCTGTTGGGCACCCCTTTCTTGCTCTGCGAACCCCGGTCGGCGGTGGCGGAGAACTGGCCCTTGGTGAGGCCGTAGACGCCGTTGTTCTCGACGATGTAGACCATGCGCACGCCGCGCCGCATGGCGTGGGCGAACTGGCCGATGCCGATGGAGGCGCTGTCGCCGTCGCCGGAGATGCCGAGGTAGATGAGGTCGCGGTTGGCGATGGCGGCGCC
>JAXMHJ010000080.1:0-21511 GCA_046346795.1 Kiritimatiellia bacterium | reverse complement strand
CAGGAGGTGGACTCCTCCGCGAAGGTGAGGAACCCGGGGAAGTCGGCGTGCATGACCTCGTTGAACTTCTTGAGGAAGTCCACCGCCTCGAGGTTCTCGCGCCCGCCGAACTGGTTGGGCACCCAGCCGCCCTCCTCGCGCGAGTAGTCGAGGTAGAGCATGCTGGCCACGGCGTCGACGCGGATGCCGTCGATGTGGAACTCGTCGGCCCAGTAGGTCGCGCTGGAGAGCAGGAAGCTGCGGACCTCGTTGCGGCCGTAGTTGAAGATGTAGGTGCCCCAGTCCTTGTGCTCGCCCTTGCGCGGGTCGGCATGCTCGTAGAGATGGGTGCCGTCGAAGTAGGCGAGGCCGTGGGCGTCCTTGGGGAAGTGCGCGGGCACCCAGTCGATGATGACGCCGATCCCGGCCTGGTGGCACTGGTCGACGAAGTAGCGGAAGTCGTCCGGCGCGCCGAACCGCGAGGTCGGCGCGAAGTACCCGGTGCACTGGTAGCCCCAGGACCCGTCGAACGGGTGCTCGGTCACGGGCATCACCTCGATGTGCGTGAAGCCGAGGTCCTTGACGTGCGGGATGAGCTGTTCGGCCAACTCGCGGTAGGTGAGGAAGCGGTTGTCCTGCTCGGGCACGCGCTTCCAGGACCCGAGATGGACCTCGTAGACCGAGGTCGGCTGGTGGAGCCAGTCGGCGGCGGTGCGGCGCGCGATCCAGTCGCAGTCGCCCCAGGTGTAGGCGCCGAGCCGGCTGACGACGGATGCGGTGTTCGGGCGCACCTCGGCGGCGAAGGCGAGCGGGTCGGCCTTCTGCATCAGGTAACCGTCCGGCCCCTTGATCTCGTACTTGTAGGTCTCGCCGGCGCGCAGGCCGGGGATGAACAGCTCCCACACGCCGCTGTGGCCGCGGGTCTGCATGGGATGGTGGCGGCCGTCCCAGTGGTTGAAATGGCCGACCACCCCCACCCGCTTCGCATTGGGCGCCCAGACGGCGAAGTGCACGCCCTCCACCCCCTCGAGGGTCAGGGGCCGTGCGCCCAGGCTCTTGTACAGGCGGGTCTGGGTGCCTTCGCCGAAGAGGTAGAGGTCGAAGTCGGAGATCTGCGGCGGGAAACGGTACGGGTCGTCGACCTCCCACGTGTGCCCCGCCGCGTCGGTCATGCGGTAGCGGTAGGCGAAGGGGCGGGTATCGACGACCTCGGTCTCGAAGATCCCCGCCGGGTGCAGCTTCTTCATCGGCTGCGACGCCCCGGTGTCGGGCCGCACCAGCTCCACCTTCTCCGCGAACAACTGGAGGGTTCGCAGGACCGTCCCCTTCGCGGAGACATGACGCCCCAGCAGATCCATCGGGGAGCCGTGGGTGCCTTCGACAAGGGAGAGCAGGGACTGGTCGCTGAGCATAAAAACCTCCAGCCCCGAACCCTGCCATGTTTGCCACCGGGTGGCAAGCCTGCCCCCGATCCGGGGGAGACTGCCCAACGGCGATTCCAGGTGGACACCCCGTTCTTTGGATTGCGAGCCGATCCCGCGGCATCGCCCCCCGACGTTCAGGAAACGAGCTCGATCGCTGCGGGGCCGCCCGGGAGAAGCGCGGGATCGAAGCGTCCGTCTAAGGTGGCGAAACGGGCGTTGCGGGAAACGGCCAGGGCCAGCAGATACACATCGGTGAGTCCTTTGCTGGCAGGCAGGCGCGGAAAGCGCCGGACGTCGAGCAAGGACGCATCATCGGGCCAGAATTGGTGGCCGGGCATCGAGGTGAGGCTGGTCAGCAGGATTCTCGCCTCCTCCGGCGAACCGGGACCGCCGGGATAGCTGGAACTCCCAAAGATGCGCAGGACGCCATTCTCCGTCAGGGGACAGGTGGCCCAACCGGCTTGGAAGATGCGTTTGAAGAACGCAATAGCCGGGGCATGGTGCGGGTGCGCGGGGTCGAGCAGCGCGATCAGCACGTTTACATCCAGCAGATGCATCAGGGAACCGCCTTGGGCGTTAGGACCGCCCGCAGTTCCTCTTGATCCAACAGCTCCTCGATCCGGCGGATATCCGCAAGACGAATACGCTCGGAGGGCTCGCGCTTGAGCACGAGGAATCCGATTTCGTTTCGCTCATAGCGGCTGTCCGTCGTGGGGTCGCCCTCTTTCGGCTCCTGGATTTCCCGGCGCAGGGCGTGTTCGACAATGGCCTTCAGCGTGGTGCGCCGCCGCACGGCCATGGATTTTGCCTCCATCAGGAGGTCGTCTGGGAGATCTACGGTGGTCTTCATATGGGCCATGATACAGCAATACGGCTGAATAGCAATACCGCCTGGCTAAGTCTTCACCCTTAGTGGATTACCGAAACCGGATCCTCCCCAGAGCCCGCCACCGATTTCCTCCTGAGGCGGACAGGCTGCCCTACCCGCAGAGGGCGACTGGTTCCCGGAGTGGTGAAGCCGCCGGACAATATCTATACTATTTCAGTAGATATATAAGACTGGCCCGCCGATTTCCCCCGAATCTTCTCGACCCGCTCCCCTCCGCACCCTAATTCTTGCCACCAGTGGACAGGCAAACATTTTTACGGTTTTCCCTTTACACAGAAAATCCCACATGACTAAAGATAAGCCCACAACGCGAGGTATCATCCCGTCATGATCAAAATCCAATCCCGTGCCGAAGTGGAAAAGGTGGTCCGTGAGAGCGTGTATCGCCACATGGGCCTTCCCCTGCCCCGGCAGGCGCTCGCCCCCAGTTCCCTGCTGGTCAATGTCAGCGCCCGGCACTGCCACGTGACGCAGGAAGCGGTGGAGATCCTCTTCGGCAAGGGTCACAAGTTGACGCCCATGAAGGACCTCTACCAACCCGGGGCCTTCGCCGCGAAGGAGACCGTGACCCTGGTCGGCCCGCGCAGCCGCATCATTTCCAACCTCCGCATCCTCGGCCCCTGCCGCACCCTCAACCAGGTCGAGCTGGCCTTCACCGACGCCGTCTCCCTCGGGTTCGACGCGCCGATCCGCCCCTCGGGCAGCGTGGACGGCACCCCGGGCTGCATGCTCATGGGCCCGGCCGGGTTCTTCGAGATGAAGACCGGCGTGATCCGCGCCGCGCCCCACGTCCACATGGCGCCGGCCGACGCCGCCTTCTACAAGGTCAAGGGCGGCGACTTCGTCAAACTGCGCGTGCACGGCCCGCTGGGCGTGACCTTCGACAAGATGCTGGTGCGCGTCGACCCCAACTTCAAGCTCGAGGTCCACATCGACACCGACGAGGGCAACGCCTGCGGCCTGTCGGAGACCTCCGTCTGCGAAATCATCGTCTGAACCCACTCTGGAAATCCAAAACCCACCCAACCCAGGAAACCGAAATGAGTGAATCCATCGGAATCATCGAAACCAAGGGCTACGTCGGAAACGTCGAAGCCAGCGACGCGATGGTCAAGGCGGCCAACGTCTCGATCATCAAGCAGATCCAGATCGGCGGGGCGTATGTGACGGTGCTCGTCAAGGGCGACGTCGGCAGCGTCAAGGCCGCGATCGAAGCCGGCGCCTCCGCCGCCGCGAAGGCCGGCGAACTCGTCGCCTCGCACGTCATCCCCCGCCCCCACACCGACCTGCTCAAGCAGTTCGGATTCTGATCCACACCCCTCTACAGGAGCACTCACATGGCAAACGATGCATTGGGAATGATTGAAGCCCGCGGCCTTTCCACCCTGCTGGAAGCCGCCGACGCCGCCCTCAAGGCCGCGAACGTCGAGATGATCGGCTGGGAAAAGGTCGGCAGCGGCCTGGTCACCGCCTTCTTCCGCGGCGATGTCGCGGCGGTCAAGTCGGCCATCGAGGCCGGCGCCGAAGCCGCCAAGCGGATCGGCGAGGTCATGGCCGTCCAGGTCATCCCCCGTCCGCACGACGACCTCGGCATCCTCGGCCCCTGGATCGGTTGAATCTCAAATTTCAAATTTGAGATTTGAAATCATGAAGATCCTCGTCGCCAACTTCGGTTCGACCTCGTTCAAGTACCGCCTCTATCAAATGGGCGGTACTTCCGAGGTCCTGCTGGCCAAGGGCGGTCACGAGCGGGTCACCGACTACGCGAAGGCGGTCGACGACTCGCTCAAGGCCCTGGTGGACGGCGGGCACCTGCGCTCCGCGGCCGATCTCGGCGCGGTGGGCTTCAAGACGGTGCTGGGCAAGGATCTCTCCGGCTGCGTGTGCGACGACCGGCGCGTGCTCGACGCGCTCGACGGCTTCGCCCGCCTGGCCCCCGCGCACAACCCGCCCTACGCCGAGGGCATCCGCGCGTTCGCGCGGCTGTTCCCGGAGGTGCCGCGGGTCGCGCTGTTCGAGACCGCGTTCTACCAGTGGGTTGATCCCGCCGCCGCCGTGTACGCCGTGCCCAAGGCCTGGCGCGAGGCGGGTCTGCGCCGTTACGGATTCCACGGCGCCAGCCACAAGTTCATCGCCGAACGCTCCGCCGAGCTCCTGGGCCGGCCGGACGTCGCGGCGCGGACGCGCGATCTCTACATCAAGGGCCCCGGCGCCTTCACCGGAAAACCGCTGCGCGTGGTCTCGTGCCACCTCGGCGGCAGCAGCTCGGTGACGGGCATCCTGAACGGCGTGGCCATCGGCACCAGCATGGGCTTCTCTCCGCAGAGCGGACTGCCGCAGAACAACCGGGTGGGTGACCTGGACAGCGCGGCGGTTCCGTTCATCATGGAGCGGTTCGGGCTGACGGCGGCCGAAGTGCAGAAGGCCCTGACCAAGGAGGGCGGGCTGCTCGGCCTCTCCGGCGTCGGCAATGACGTGCGGGAAATCCGCGACGCGGCCGCAGCCGGCAATCCCGACGCGAAGATGGCCCTGGACCACTTCACGCGCGAGATCCGCCGCTACATCGGCGGGTACATGCTGGAGATGGGCGGCCTCGACGCCCTCGTCTTCACCGCCGGCATCGGCGAGAACAACGACTGGCTGCGCGCCGATGTCTGCCGCGGCCTCGAGGAATTCGGCCTCGTGCTCGACCTCGCGGCCAACGCCGCCACGCGGGCGAAGGAAGCCGACCTCGGCGCCCCGGCCGGCCGCGTCAAGGTGCTGGTCATCCCCACCAACGAGGAACTGGTCGTCGCCCGCGAGGCGCACCGGCTCCTGCTCGCCCGCAAACCCAACTGATTTCCATTCACGACAACCCCAACCAACCCTGAAACGGGAGACAAACATGGCACAACAGGCAATCGGACTTCTTGAAACCCGCGGACTGGCCGCCCTCGTGGTCGGCACGGACGCAATGCTCAAGGCGGCGGAGGTCAACCTCGTCGGCCCCATGCGCCAGGTCGGCAACGCCCTCTGCACCTCCGTCGTCACCGGCGACGTGGCCGCGGTCAAGGCCGCCACGGATGTCGGCGCGAAGGCCGCCGCGGCGATCGGACAGGTCGTCAGCGTGCAGGTCATTCCGCGCGCCCATCCCGACACCAGCCTGGTTCTTCCCCAGCCCGTCAAGCCCGCGAAGAAGTAAGGCCGGCCATGTTTCTGGCCAAGGTCATCGGATCGGTCGTCGCGACCAAGAAGGACGAGGCGATGCAGGGGCGCAAGCTCCTCATCCTCCGCCCTCTCCTGATCGACGAGGCCAATCCCGGGCAATTCCGCCCCGGCGCCAACACCGTGGTCGCGGTCGACAGCCTCGGCGTCGGCGAAGGCGAGACGGTGCTGTTCTGCCAGGGCAGCTCCGCGCGGCTGGCGGACGGCATGAAGTCCGTCCCGATCGACGCGGCCGTGGTCGGCATCGTCGATTCCGTGACGGTCCGCGGCAAGTCGCTCTACAAGTCCTCCACCTGAACCTCCCGGCACCCTGAGTCCCCATGGCGAACCTCAACGAACAAACCCTCAAGCGCATCCTGGACGATGTGCTCGCGAAGCTCTCCACCGGGGGCGCAAGCCCGGGTCCGGGCGGCTGCGGCTGCGCCAAGGCCTCCGCCCCCTCGGGCGGCGCCGCGCCCTCCGTCTCCGCGCCGGCCGCCGGCGACGGGGTGTTCGAGGACGTCAACGCCGCCGCGGCGGCCGCGCACACCGCGTTCGAGCAGCTCCGCAAGGGCGGCTACGCCACCCGCCGCAAGATCGTCAACATCGTCAAGAAGATGTGCGCCGACAACGCGGAGGCCTGGGGCAAGCTGGAGTTCGCCGAGACCAGGGTCGGCCGGCTGGAGCACAAGATCGGCAAGCTGCAGGGCATCCCCGCCATTCCCGGGGTCGAGTGGATCGAGCCCTACGGCATGAGCGGCGACAACGGCATCGCCATGGAGGAGTTCACCCCCTTCGGCGTCATCGGCGTCGTCACCCCGGTCACCCACTCCATCCCGACCATCGCCTGCAACATCATCAACATGGTGGCCGCCGGCAACACGCTGCTGATCAACCCGCACCCCAACGGTGCGCGCTGCGCGGCCGAGGCGGTCCGGGCCTTCAACCAGGCCTTCGCCCGCGAGACGGGGATCCGCAACATCGCCACCCTGATTCCCAAGCCCACGCTGGAGTCGTTCAACGCCATCGCCCAGGCCGAGCAGGTCCGCCTGCTCTGCATCACCGGCGGCCCGGGCGTCGTCGCCGCCGCCATGAAGAGCGGCAAGCGCGCCATCTGCGCCGGCCCCGGCAACCCCCCGGTGGTGGTGGACGAGACCGCGCACATCGAGAAGGCCGCGCGCGACATCATCGACGGCGCCGCCTTCGACAACAACCTCCTCTGCATCGGCGAAAAGCAGGTCTTCGTCACCGACAAGGCCTGGAGCGCCTTCCTCGCCGCCTTCGAGAAGGCCGGCGCGGTGAAGATCACCAGCGCCGAGCTGGAACGCCTCACCGCCGAGGCCTTCACCATGTCCAAGGACGCCGGCGGCTGCTCGCACCCGGTGCTCAACCGCAAGCTGGTCGGGGCCGACGCGCACGTGCTCGCCCGCACCGCCGGCCGCACCGTGTCCGAGTCCACCCGCCTGCTCTTCGCCGAGACCGCGGCCGACCACGCCTTCGTCATCGAGGAGCAGATGATGCCCATGGTGCCGGTCGTGCGCGCCCGCGACTTCGAACACGCCGTCCAGATGGCCTACGTTTCCGAGCACGGCTACAAGCACTCGTCGATGGTCCACACGCTCAACGTCGAACGCATGACCCACATGGCCAAGGCGCTCGACTCCACCATCTTCGTCAAGAACGGCTCCTGCCTCGCCGGCCTCGGCTCCGGCGGCGAGGGCTACCCCAGCTTCTCCATCGCCACCACCACCGGCGAAGGCATCACCACCCCCATGACCTTCACGCGCAAGCGCCGCTGCGTCATGGTGAACAACCTCAACATCTTCTGATCATGCTCATCGCCCGCGTCGACGGAGAGGCCACGGCCACGATCTGCCACCCGAGTCTTCGGGGCCGGCGGCTCGCGCTGTGCCAGCCCGTCGATCCCGCGGGCGCGGACGACGGACCGGTGCTGCTGGCGGTGGACATCTGCAACGCGGCCCGGGGGCAGCGCGTCCTGCTCACCACCGACGGCAAGGGCATCCGCGAGCGCGTCGGCGACCCCCACTCCCCCATCCGCTACTATGTCCTCGGCATTGTCGACGACGCGCAGGTGACGGCATGAAGCTCGGCCAGGTCATCGGCAAGGTGGTGCTCAACACCCAGGACCCCTCCTACGCCGGCGGGCGCTTCCTGCTGGTGCACCCGCTGGACAAGAAGCAACTCGCCGGCGGGACCATCCATGAAATGACCGCCGGGGTCGCCGTGGTCGCCTGGGACGAACTCGGCTCCAGCGACGGCGACGTCGTCGGATACAGCGAAAGCGGAGAAGCCTCCGCCCCCTTTGAAACCCCCACCCCGGTCGACGCGTACATCTGTGCGATCCTCGACCACTGGACGTACCAACCCAAAGCCTGAGCCACCATGAAGCCACTCATCACCGCCAAGGACGTCGAAGACCTGATCAAGCGGGGCGGCAAGCCCTCGGATCTTCCGCGGGACGCCATCTACACGCCGTCGGCCCGCGACGCCATCCAGGAGTTCGAGCGCACCTCGCGGGTCGTCCAGCCGGGCCCCTCCGCCGCGGCCCCCGCGGCTTCCGCAGGCCCCGCCTCGACCGGCCGCGGCCCCAAGCGCAATTTCATCGTGCCCGACTACGAATACAAGTGGACCCCCGGCGGCGATCCCAAGACGCCCGAGGCCATCGAGCGCTTCTTCAACTCCCCCGAGATCAACGTCCTCAAGGAGCGCATCTGCGACATGGGCCGCCGCATCTGGGAAAACCAGTTCGTGGACGGCAATGGCGGCAACATCACCATCCGCGTCGGCGACGCCATGGTGCTCTGCACCCCCACTCTTATTTCCAAGGGCTTCATGCAGCCCTCCGACATCTGCCTGGTCGATTTCGAGGGCAACCAGCTCGCCGGCACCCGCAAGCGCACCAGCGAGGTCAACACCCACATCGGCATCATGAAGCGCCAGCCCAAGGCCAAGGCCTGCGTGCACGCCCATCCGCCCCACGCCACCGCGTTCGCGGTCGCCTCCGTCGTCCCGCCCACCTGCATGATCCCCGAGGCTGAAGTATTCCTCGGCCAGATCGGCTTCGCCGAATACCGCACCCCCGGCAGCGCCGAGAATGCGCAGATCGTGGGCGAGGTCGGTGTCGACCACCAGGCTGTCATCATGCAGAACCACGGCGTGATCGTCTGGGGCAAGGACGTCGAGGACGCCTACTGGAAGATGGAGAATGTCGATTCCTACTGCAAGGTCGTCTGGATCGCCTCCCAGCTTGGCGCGCCTCTCAAGACCATTTCCGGCGGCCAGATGAAGGAACTCCTCGCCATCCGCAAGTCGCTCGGCATGGACGATCCCCGCGCGAACCTCAAGGAATGCCAGCTCTGCGACAACAGCGACTTCCGCCCCGGCGTGATGTGCTCGGTGCCCAACAGCCCCGCCCCGGCGGCGGGCGGCCTCAACACCGACGCCGAGGACATCGTCCGCCAGCTCACCGACATGATCCTGGCCCAGACCAAGAACTCTGACCGGCCGGGGAGGCTGCGGCTGCGGCGAGAATCTTCAAGGCTCGGCCGGTGGCTTCCTCGCCCACGGGCTGGTAGGCGCAGGCGACTCCGCCGAGCCTCGTAGTGGTTCCAGGCTCTGCCAGTGGCTTCTCCCGAGGCGGACAGGCCGCCCTACCCGCCCCCGGAATGAACTTTCCCTCGTCCCATCCTCTCCGCGGGCGTAATCTCCCGGCATCATGTCCGCGCTCTCCCAGCCCCGCGATGCGGCCCCGTTCCGGTCACCGGAAACGTTTTTACGACCCGGTTCCGGTCACCGGAATTTCCTCATACGGACCGCCACCGCTCGGTGGCAGCATCGGATGCACACTCCGAACCGCTTGGTTTTGGCGGCTTGCCCCTAATGAAAACTAATGCCGCAATTTATATTCTTTCGTTGCTGGTCCTTGGCTGCCATCAACAGAAACCGATTGAGCAGGCAACTGAGCTGGTCAATAATGCCAGCGTGTATTGGGTGGTCGATTCTTGCGGCGCATTGCCTTACATAAGAGATTCCGGCTAATTCGACATCTTGGATGCCACCCAGATTTCTGACGAATACCTGCTTGAGCGTTTGTCTGACCCTGATGCATGGATTGCTGCGCACGTGATCCTTACCCGCAGATACGTCCACACGTTAAGCGGCGGCCCGTTGGATTTCAACAATCTCAAAGTTAGCGTGCGGCACGACAAAGATGAAGTGGATCCAACGCAGCGCAGCAGAATTCAAAATCAATGGCTCACATTTTTTAAGAACAAATCTGCACCCACAAAAGTGCCGGATGAACAGGAAACGGCACTACCCGTGGATGTGCCGCTCCTCGAAGGATCCGGGCGGGTTCGGAGCTTCGAATTGATCAAGGACGACGCAGCTTCCCCTGGAGCTGAGTCGCCTACTCCGTAGCCAAAGGCAAAGGGGGCCGCACATCGATACGACGTTGCTTCCTGAAATGGGCTAGGCGGCAGGGCTGGACGAACAGACAGAGGCGCGGCGAGCCGCGCGAAATCGGGCGGCAGCGAGCTGCCGCACTCAGAAACCGGTGTCCCCCCGGTCGTCCAGGGCCGCGCTCCGCTTGTCCCCTGGGCGATAAGCGGTGTCGCGCTTTGCTTGCCACCGCACCCGATGACTGGGTCGCAGCCGCAAGCGGTCAGAAGCGGACGTCGACCGCGGCCACGAAGTTGCGGCCGGGCTCGTTCACGCCGGAACCGAGGATGCGGTATTCGCGGTCGAAGAGGTTTTCGACGGCGAGGCTGAGGTTGAGATCCTCGGCCAGTTCAATCCCGCCGCGCAGGGTGAAGACCTCGTAGGCGACGTTGCCACTGGGCGGGATGCGCTCGGAGTCGCGGCGGTCGGAGTCGGAGAGGTGGTCCTGATCGGCCCCAGCGGTGAAGATCAGCTCGACCCAACCGGTGTCCGACGGGGTGTGGCGCAGGGCGACCTGGCCGGTGAGGGGCATCAGGCGGGAGAGGTGGTCGCTTGTCAGCACGGGCTCGGAGGAGACGTAGGAATCGATCTCGCCCTCCATCCAGGTGACGGCGCCGCGGAGCGAAAGAGTTTCGGAGAGCCGCAGGAGGGACTCGGCCTCGACACCCTGCACATAGCCGTCGCCGCTGTTGGTCTTGCGCACGAGCCGGCCGTCCTCGTTGGACTCGCCGGTCGGGGTGCGCTGGATGAGGTCGTCGATCCGCGTGTGGAACACGGACACCGAGCCGGAGCAGCCGTCGGCCCCGGCCACGCGGCCGCCGGCCTCGACGGAGAGGAACTGCTCGGCGTCGAGATCGGTCGAGGGGACCTCCACCTCGTCGGAGCGCGCGACATCCAGCCGGGTGAGGTCGGAGAGGTTGGGGGCGCGGAAGCCCTGCGAAACGCCCGCGAAGAGGCTGGCGTTTTTCGCCACGTCATAGAGCAGGCGACCGGAGAGGCTGGCGTTGTCCCAGTCCTGGCTGAAGCTGGCGGGGTCGCCGCTCACGGGATCCTCGTAGCGGCCCGCGTCCACGCTCGAGCGGGTGTAGCGGGCGCCTGCGATGGCGCGCACGTCCTCAGCGAGCTTGAACTCGTCCTGCGCGAAGAGGCCGAGAGAATCATAGGAGGAGTCGTCGGCCACGGGCCCTGGATGGCGGATTTGAAGGGGCCGTCGACAAGTTTCTGGCGGCGGGAGAAGGAATCGACGGAGTCGTGGTAGTAGTCGACGCCGAAGGTGAGGAGGGTGTCGCCGATGGCCGAACTCCCCTGCCCCTGCGCGCCGAAGGTGTCCACGTCGACCCCCTGGAACTGTTGGGTGGCGTCCTTGCGCACGCGGTATTCGCGTTCGTCCTGCTGGTGCAGGGAGAGGGTCAGGCTGGCGTCGGTGAGGGTGCCGGTCAGGTCGTCGCCGGAGAGGCGGGCGTAGGTGAGGCGGCGGGTCTGGTCGAGTTCGCGATCGAGGTCGCTGCCGGGCTTCGTCCCGCGGAAGGGCTCCGCGTAAATGGTGCCGTGGGTGCGCCAGACGTTGTCCTGCTCAAGCGACTGATGCACGGCGTCGAAACGCCAGTGGTCGCCGAGGCGGATGGCGAGGGCGGCGTCGCCGGCCCATTCGTCATAACCGGTTTTGTCGAGGCGGCCGGTGGCGCCGCCGGACTCGATGTCGCCGTAGTCGCGCAGGGTGACGCCGGCGCGGAAGGCGGTGTCGCCGGAGGCCACGGCGCTTTCCAGGCGGCCGGCCACGGAGCGTTCGGCGCTGGCGCCGCGCAGGTGGAGGCGGGCGGAGGAGCCGTCGGGGCCGGCGGCGGTGAACGGATCCGCGGTCACGGCCTGGGCCACGCCGCCGACGGCGTCGCTGCCGTACTGCATGGAGGCGGCGCCCTTGAGGAGTTCGAGCCGGTCGAACGAGAAGGAATCGACCGTGCTCCAGTACTGGTTGGGCCCGGAGCGAAAGGTGGAGTTGTTGAGGCGGATGCCGTCGACCAGAAAGAGGGTGTGGTAGCCGGTGAAGCCGCGCACATAGGGCGAGCCCTGGCCGTGCGCCGTCTTCTGGACCATCACGGCCGGGATTTCCTTGAGCGCCTCCGGCGTGGTGCGCGACATGTGGTCGAGCTGCAGGTCGGCCGCGTCCAGGCGCTCGGTGGTGAAGGGCAGCTCGCCGGCCGGCCGGGCCGAGCGCGCGGGGGTGACCACGACGTCGGGGAGTCGGGCGGGAGCGGCGGGCTCGGCGGCGACCAGGTGGAGGGCGGGAAACAGGAACCAGCAAATCAGGTTTGAACGAGTCACATTATCTCCGGGGTGGGTTTCCGGATATAAACGCCAGGGTGCCGGGCGGGGTTCAATAAATCTGCGCGGTGAAAAAACACTTGTCCCGGGGCCGCTTTGCTCGCATAGTGCCGCCCATGAGCGAATCATCCGAGCCCATCCGCATCCTGGTGCTGAGTGGAGAGGTCGAGGCTGGCGAAGCCCTGAAGGCCGATCTGGCGGGAGCCACCAATGGTTCGCATGACATCCCCTTCCAGGGCCGGACCCTGCGCGTGGGCATGCGGCTGGGGAACCCGGAGCCGCGGGAGGAATGGCTGGTCGCGATGCGCGATTCCGCCGCCCTGGCCCTGCTGGTGCGCCATGTGGACGTCCTGTCCCTGGACCGCATCCGCGAGATCTACACCCTGATGTTCGAGGAGCTGAACAAGCCGTTCAGCGTGATGATCCTGCGCAACGAGGGAGAGTCGGACTTCAAGATGAGCTGCCCCCATTGCGGCCAGAAGATCTGGGTGCGCGACTCGGACGTGAACAAACGCGGCCGCTGCCCCAACTGCAAGAAGGGCTTCAACCTGCCCTCCCAGATCCGCCACCTGCGCACCAACCTGCAACTGTCGGAAGACGTGCCGGTGATGATGGTGGTGAAGGGGAATTCCGCGAGCGCCAAGATCGCCCTGATCACCCTGGCCCGCAACCTGCTGGGCGAGGTCATCGAGGACGGCGAGGCCTTCGTGCGCGACGCGGTGATGAACAACACCGTGCGCGTGGACGTGCAGTAGACGCCGGAACTCAGCGGGCGGGCGCTTCGAGTCCGCACGCGGCCAGACCCGCCTTGACGTCCGCCCAGACCGCCTTTTTCAGCGGCACGTTGTTGGGCAGCAGATCCGGCGGCGCGTAGGTTCCGATCACGCGTCCCCCCCCGCCCTCCACCACCTGTCCGCGCGACCGGTCGAACGGCGCGCGCGGATTTCCCGTGGCGGTCTGGAACGCGCGCATGCCGAAGGCGAGGGTCAGGCTGGCGCCCGCGGGCGCCTCGACGGAGGGTTCGCCCGCGAGTTCGAAGCCGGCGGCGGCCAGGATCGAGCGCATGAGCTGGCCGGCGTCACCGGTGAACGAGGCCTCGTCGGCGCAGATCCGCCAGAGCACGGGAGCGCCGCCGGACGGTTTGCGCACGGCCAGCATCCAGCGTTCGGGACCGGCCACCGCGGCGCGGGCCGGCGGGGCGGCCGGGACGGGAGGGGCCGGGGGCTGCCCGAGCTTGCGGACCAGCGCGGGGTCGGCCTCGATGGCGCGAACCCCCTCCTCGCGGAGCTGCACGAGGTGGCGCTGGAATTCGCCCAGGAAATCCTGGAATCCGGCTCGGGAGACGGGGGGCTGGCTCATGGGGACGCTTCGGCGCGGAAGGCGGCGATGAGGGAGTTCATATCCTCCGGAACGGGGGCGGCAAGCCGGATGATCTGTTTTGTCCGGGGGTGGTGGAACGAGAGGTTCCAGGCGTGGAGCATCTGCCGGCCGGGGGCGAAGGGCAGATCGGGTTCGCGCTTGCGCCCGTAGACGGGGTCGCCCACGATGTGCAGCTTCACATGCGCGAGGTGGACGCGGATCTGGTGGGTGCGGCCGGTGAGGATGTCCACCTCGACCAGGCTGTGCGGGGAAGCGCTCCACCAGGCGCACGACGGACTCGGCGTTGCGGCCCGACGGGGAGTTGACGCTCATGCGCTTGCGGTCGGCCGGGTCGCGGCCGAGGGTGGTCTTGATGCGCAGCTCGGCGGCCTTGGGGTGGCCCCACACGAGCGCGAGGTAGGTTTTTTTGACCCGGCGGTTCTTGAACTGGGCCTGCAGGGAGCGCAGGGCCTTGTCGTTCTTGGCCACCACCAGCAGCCCGGTGGTCCCCTTGTCCAGGCGGTGCACGATGCCGGGGCGGAGTTCGCCGCCGATCCCGGCGAGGTCGCGGCAGCGGTGCAGGAGGGCGTTGACGATGGTGCCGGTCTCGTGCCCCGGGGAGGGATGGACGACCATGCCGGCGGTCTTGAGGATGACGAGCAGGTCCTCGTCCTCGAACAGGACGTCGAGCGGGATGTCCTCGGCCTCCATGCGCACGGGGACGGGCGCGGGCAGGTCCACGCTGACGCGGTCGCGCGCGTGCACGATGTGGTTGGGTTTGACGGCATGGCCGTTGAGCAGGATGGCGGCGGTCCGGATGAGTTCCTGCGCGCGGGTGCGCGAGAGGTCGGGATGATGGGCGGCCACCCAGGCATCCAGCCGCCAGCCCTCGCCGGAGATGTCAACGGCGAGATGAAGGGGCATCGGCGGGGGCGGGCGGGGGATTGCGGCGGGTGCGGATCCAGAGGATCAGGCCGGTGGCGAAGAGGGCGAGGCTCACCCCCTGCGCCAGATGGAGCCCGGCGAAGGTGATGCGGTCGTCGCCGCGGAGGAACTCGAGGGCGAACCGCGCGACCGGATAGGTCAGCAGGTACAGGGCCAGCACCCGGCCGCGGGGCGGGTTCCGGAGGGTGAAGGCGCGCAGGAGCAGGTAGACGGCGAGGTTGGCGACGGCCTCGTACAGCGGGGTCGGGTGGCGGTGGACGCCGTCCACCAGGACGCTGCAGGAGGAGGTGGTCTCGGATCCGTAGCAGCAGCCGTTGACGAGGCAGCCGATGCGGCCGAGGGCGTGTCCGAGGGGCACGCCGCCGATGGCGAAGTCGCCCATCTCCAGCAGGGGGATCCCCCGCCGGCGCGCGAACACGACGACGAGGAGGCTGGCGCCGACGAGGCCGCCGTAGAAGACCATGCCGCCCTTGCGCACGTTGAAGACGCCGGTCCATCCGTCCGCCGTCACCTCCGGCCAGTTGGCCAGCACGTAGGCCGTCCGCGCGCCGATCACGGTGCCGAGCATGATCCAAAGGACCAGGTCCGCCGCGAAGTCCGCGCCACGCCCGCGCCGGCGGGCCAGCCAGTTGAAATGGAAGGAGGCGGCCAGGAAGCCCAGGCCGAAGAAGATGCCGTACCAGTAGATGGGTCGGCCGAGGATTTCGAATGCAACGCGGTCCATGCCGCAACAAGGCACGAACCTTGCTGCCTTTTCAACTGGTTTTTCATATTCATCACGTTCATAAACGAACGATTCACCGGAGACGGCTCCCCGCCGCCCGGTCCATTCCAACAGCCACGGGACCATGCCAGAAGCCAACAGCGGAATCCTGACCGACAAACTCGGCATCATCTCCTGCATCAAGTGCGGGGTGGAACTGGATGTCTCGGAATACTCGATTTTCGAGGCCATCGTCTGCCCGAACTGCAACACGAAGCAGACGGTGCCGGCGAAGCTGGGCAACTTCCTGCTCCGGTCGGTCATCGGACAGGGCGGCATGGGCACGGTCTATCTGGCGCGGGACGAATCGCTGGGGCGCGACGTCGCCCTCAAGGTCTTGCGGGCGGAATACGGGAACGACCCGAAGTTCTACGACCAGTTGGTGCGCGAGGCGCAGGCGGCGGCCTCCCTCAACCATCCCAACGTGGTCCAGATCTATTCGTTCGGCCAGGAGAAGGGCCAGCCCTACATCGTGATGGAGCTGGTGAACGGCGGACGTCTCGACCAGTTGATGGAGAACAACCAGGCGGTGGAGGAGCGCGTCGTGCTCGAAACCGCGATCGACGTCGCGAAGGGCCTGGAGGCCGCCTATGACGCGGGCCTCATCCACGGCGACATCAAGCCGGCCAACATCCTGTACGACCGGGCCGGGAACGCCAAGGTGGTGGACTTCGGCCTCGCCAAGTTCGAAGGCGGATCGCAGGGGCGCGGCGAGATCTGGGGAACCCCCTACTATATCGCCCCGGAGAAGGCCCGCGGGAAGAACGAGGATTTCCGCTCCGACCAGTACAGCCTCGGGGCCACGCTGTACCATGCGCTCGTCGGCAGGCCGCCGTTTGACGGGAAGACGGCGACCGACGTCGTCGTGGCGCGCCTCAAGGGCGACGCCCCCCGGGTCAACGAGGTCAACCCGCTGATCACCGAGCAGACCGCCTCGGTCATCGCGCGCATGATGGACCCGACGCCCGCGCGCCGCTTTCCCACCTATCAATCCATGCAGGCCGACCTGCAGGAGGCGATGGACGCGGCCCAGCGCGCGGCGTCGGAGCGGGACAAGACGCCGCCCAGGCCGGCCCGGAAAAGCCTCTTCCTCCCGCTCACCATCGGCATCACGCTGGCCATCGCGGCCGGCATCGGGGCCGGATTCTATTTTCTCAAGATCAAGGGCTCCGGAGCCGGGAACGGGCGGACCACCGCCCTCCAGTCCCTGAATTATGATCCCGCGCAGATCAGCGACCGCACCCCCTTCCTGCGCGGGGCGAGCATGCAGGTGACGTCGGCGGTCCTCGCCTACAAGCCGGGCAGTTACATCCGCGCCTTTGCCGACCTGAACAAGCTGGCGGAGGGCCAGGAACGCCGGGGCAACCATGTGGCCTCCGCCTGGCTGGTGCTGTTCCAGGGCGTCATGCTGAAACTGGAGGGCGACGCCCCCTCCATGAAGTCCGCGTTGCAGAAGCTGGTCAGCGACGGCGTCCCGTTCGCCGCGAATCCCCCGCCGGCCGAATCCCCGGAGGTGCTCGCCCGCTATCTGGTCCGCCTGATGGATGAGAAGACCCTGATGGAAAAAACGGCCGGCGTGGAGCCGTGGTTCGCCGATCTCCGGAATTTCATCCTGGCCATCCAGTACGCCCAGGAGGGGAAGACCTCGAAGGTGGACGCCCTCACCCTCGAATACCGAACCCGTCCGCAAACCCATCACTGGGGCTATGCCTTCCGCCCCCAGGCGGTGGACCTGGCCCGGCAGGCGGCCCTGGTCGGCCCGAAGGATCTGGCGGAACTGCCCGGGGAACAGAAGGCGAAGGTGCTCTCCGACATCAAGGCCGCCGGGGGTTTCCCCTTCTGGTCGGCCACCTCCACCTCCACCGGCGCCGACACCGCCTGGTGATCCCCAGAGTCCCGGCATGTCCGTCCCGGTCGAGACCCGATGCAAACGAAACGCCCCGCAACTCACGGCCGCCGGGTTGATCCAGGCCCTGAAAGACACGCCCTCCTGGCGTCTGGAGGGGGACCGGCTGGTGCGCGACTTTTTATGCGAAGGATTTGACCAGACGGTCAGAATGGTGAATGCTGTCTGCGACATCGCCCGCCGGGAGGACCACCACCCGCGGATTACGTTTGTTTACAAACAAGTCCGCGTGGAATACTGGACCCACACGGCGGGAGGCGTCACGATGAACGACTTCATATGCGCAAAACACATCAACCTATGGATGGAGAAAAACACATGAGAAGACTGATTGCCGGTATCGCCACCCTCACCGCCGTTTCGGGATCGACCGCGTTCGCCGCGGCGTTTGACGAAGGCCTCGCGGTGGAAATTCTCCGCGGCGAAACGCTCCAGGCCGCCTGGCAGCTCGCGCAAACCAATCCGGAAGTCGCCAACCGCTACATCCAGTCCGCCGTCGAGCAAAACCTGGCCATGGAAGCCGCCGCCACCGGCCTGGATGAACGGGCCGACGTGCAGGACGCCCTCCAGCGCGCCCGCCGCCAGATCCTGGTGCAGGCGATGCGCGAGGAGCACATCCGCGGCATCCCCGCCCCCGCCGAGGCCGACGTGAAGGCGCACTTCGAAGCCAATGAAAAGAACTTCAAGCTGGCCGAAGCCTACCGCCTGACCGCCGTCGAGTGGACCGGCATTTCCGCGGAACACGCGGACCGCGTCTCCAAGCTGGTGGCCGCCGGCAAGGCCAGCACCAACACCCTTGTGGCCGCCAAGGGCCGCCTGGTCGCCGCCGGCGGAACCAACGAATGGCTCAACGCCAACAACGTGATCCCCCCGGTGTGGAGCAAGCTGGGCAAGATCAAGGACGGCGAACAGACCTACATCCAAACCAACGAAGTGATGGTGGTCTTCACCCGCATCGCCCACCGCCCCGAGCGCCAGGCCACGTTTGAGGAAGCCAAGGGCAGCGCCGCCCAGGCCCTCTGGAACGAACGCCGCGAACTCTCCTGGCGCAAGAGCATCGAGGAGCGCGCCAAGAAGCTCACGAACTGAACACGCCCGCCTCCGCAAGGCGGCGACCGCCGGACGCGCACCGTCCGGAGTGAAAGGACCCGGTGGACAGGATTCGCTCCTGCTTCGCCGGGTCTTTTCCTTGTCACCCGCGGCTCACCGCTCCGTCCCGCCGGCCCGCAGCGGATGCGCCTTCAGGAGTTCTTCGGCCATGTAGAAGGTGCCCTGCCCCCGGGTGGCCTCGCGAACCCGCGCCACCGTCTCCGGCGGCACGATCTTGCCGTTGTTGCCGAAGGAGAGATGGACGTAGCTGAGCACGGCGGCGACCTCCGCGTCGTTCAGCAGGGGGGCGAATCCGATCATCGGAGGCCCGCCACCCGCGGCGGGATCGAACGTCCGCCCGTTGACTTCGACGGCCCCCCACAGCCCCTTGAGGATGATCTTCACCTGCCGCTCGTCGTCGCCGTCCAGCCAGTTGCTCCCGGCCAGCGGCGGATACAGGTTGGGCAACCCCCTGCCATCGGCCTGATGACAGGTGACGCAATGACCCTCGCGCAGATAGACCGTCCGGCCGAGTTCGTAGATCCGGCGCTGCTCCGGATTCAATTTCCGCGTCGGCTCGTGGACGGGCGCGGCGTCCGCCGGAAGCTCCTCCTCGTCCCCCCGCCCCGGCATGTCATCCGGCCCGTCCCACATGTGCCGCACCCGCGCGGCGGCCACGCGCGCGTGCGGCTCGGGGGACGCGAGCAGGCGGTCGAGCAGATCCCGGTTCCGGACATCATTCGATTGGTGCAGCCACAACGCCTCCAGCAACGGATGGGCGTCCTCCCTCCTCCCCGGGTCGAATTTCGCCATCCACTCCCGGCACGCCCGCATCACCTCTTCCGGACGGCGGCCGCTCAACTCGATGCGGGTGCGGTACCGGACGCCGTCCACCGGATGCTCCAGGTTGCGCATCAACGCGTCCAACGGCTGCCCGGCGATCTTCACCCGCTCCTGCAACGGACGGCCCGTCGCGATCATCCGGTAGATGCGCCCGTGCTTGTGGTCCCGGTTGGGATCCCGGATGTTGTGCTGCATGTGGCCGATGATCATGTTGTGCCAGTCGGAGAAGTAGAGCGCCCCGTCCGCGCCGAACTCCACGTCGGTCGGCCGGAAATTCCTGTCTTCCGAGACCATCAGGTCCTCCACCTCGACGCCGGCCACCGTCCCGTCCGCGGCATTCCGGTCCAGCCGGTACTGCTTGATGCCGAGGAATCCGATGGCGTTGCACACCAGGAAATTCTGCTGGTTCTCCGGCGGGAACTGCGCGCTGGAGACGATGCCGCTGGCGGGAACCGGCCGGACTGTCTTCGGGAACAGCTCGCGCATCGCAAAGCCCTTCGGCGAGGGCACCACCTGGAAGGGATTGCCCGTGGTCCCGTCGGTCGCGAAATGATACCCCCACGTGTCGAAACTCGTCCCGTGCGGATTCGGGCCGATGGACGCATGCCGGCGGAAGGTGAACCGGCGCGGATCAAACCGGTACATGCCGGCGGTCGACGACGGCTGCGCCGGCCCCCAGGGCGTCTCGACATTTTCGACGATGAACACGCCGCGCTGCCAGTACATCGCCCCGTCCGGCCCGAGCACGAAACCGTTCGCGGCATGGTGCGTGTCCGCCGCCTCGATCCCCTGCAACAGGTGGATGCGCACATCCGCCACGTCGTCGCCGTCGGTGTCCTTGAGAAAGAGCAGATCCGGCGCCGACGCGACCAGCACCCCGCCGTTCCAGAACTCGAATCCGGTCGGATTCCGCACGTGCGCCAAGGTGACGCAGCGGTCCGCCCGCCCGTCCCGGTCCTCGTCGGGCAGGATCAGCAGCCGGTCGTCCATCACCGTCCCCGGCTGCCACGCGGGATAGGTCTTCCAGGCCGCGACCCACAGCCGGCCCGCCGGATCCACGGCCATCTGCACGGGGTTCACCAGCTCCGGGAAGCGCTCCTCGTCGGCGAACAACCCCGCCTCGAACCCCTTCGCCAGCTTCATCTTCGCCAGCCCCTCCAGGCCGCTCACATAGTCCGCCGTCCCCTCCTTCTGCGCGCTCGAACTCCGGCTGCCGCCCCCGACGTTGCTGACGACCGGCACGGGCGGCGGCACGTTTCCGTCGTCCACCACCGCATCCCCGCCCGCCGCCACCGCCCACACGCGGCGGTCGCGGTTCGCGGTCATGATGTCGAGCTGGGCCATCTCCGGCTGCAGCACGTCGGCGTTGGACTGCCCGTTGACAAACGTCAGCTTGGACCGGCCGCCCCAGATGTCGTTGCCGTTCGGCGCGCGATAGCGGCCGTGCCAGCAGGTGTTCTTTTCGAGGACCGCCTGCCGCAGCCGCTCCAGCGCCGGGGACGCCGCCGTTTTTTCACCCGTCAGCGCCTGCATGATGACCTCGGCGAGCTGGCGGTCGCCCTCCTCCGTCAGGTGCACCCCGTTCAGCGTCAGGGGCGCGGTGTTGGCGTCATACAACGCCTGCGAGGCCGTGAACAGGTCGACAAAATCCGCCTTCACCGCTTCCGCCACCTCCGCGACCGCCTTTGTGTAGAGGGCCAGGCGGGCGTTGTTCTCCGATCCGTCGGGCAGGTCGGGATCATGGAGATTCTCGTGCGCGACGGGCGAAAACAGCACGAACCGCGGCGGGGACCCTTCGTGGAACGGCCGGTCGCGGCAGCGCCCGATCCAGGCCGTGTAATCCGCCTTGAACCGCGCAAGACCGGCGGCGCCGGCAAACGACTCGTTGTAGCCGAAGAAGCAGAAGATCACGTCCGCCTTGCTGAGCGCCAGGTAATCCTCCAGCGTCGGGCTGCCCGCGATCCGCGGCCGCGACCCCACCTGGTCGCCGCAATAGGCGAGGTTGCGGATGACCAGCTCCTTCCCGGCATTCCGGCTCTGGAGGAGCGTTTCCAGCCAGGCGTCGTGCTGCATCCGGTCGCCGAGCGAATTGCCGACGAAACAGAGATGGTCTCCCTTCGCGAACGTCACCTCCGCGCCGGCGGAACCGGCGGCGAGGACCGCGGCCAGCAGGATCCACGGGGCGCGCATCACCGCCCGGCCCCGGGCCAGACGGGCGAGTCCCAGCCGGCGAGGTCCGCCGGCTTCACGCCCGCGGCGCGCGTGCGCCCCTTCATCCACGTCGGATGATACGGCCCGACCAGCCCGATCTCGAGATCGGGGGTGACGGCCTCCTCCAGCCCCGCCGC
>JAXMHJ010000008.1:0-92740 GCA_046346795.1 Kiritimatiellia bacterium | reverse complement strand
TCGGCGTGGACCGTCAGGGCCGCGAGCGACGACAACAGGATGGCGAGTACGCGCATGGAATGAGGGGAGCCCTTCCGTAAGAGTGCTCCTTCTACGCGGAGGACGGCCTTCCCGCAAGGACGTCCGGAAGAATCCCCGGGAACGCCGGGCGACGCAGCCGCAAGCTCCAAGGCCGGAGCGGGTGCGCAGCACCCGCTGTACCGGGGATCAGAGCCCGCGGATGAACTCGCCGATGAGCTTCACGGCCACCTTGAGCTGGTCGAGGGAGGTGGCGTAGGCGCAGCGGAGGTAGCCTTCGCCGCAGGCGCCGAAGGCGGTGCCGGGAACGGCGGCGACCTTCTTCTCGTTGAGCAGGCGGATGGCGAAGTCGCGCGAGGTGAGGCCGAACTTGCGGATCTCCGGGAAGACGTAGAACGCTCCCTCGGGAGCATGGCAGGGAATGTCCAGCTCGCGAAAGGACTCGATCAGGAAGTTGCGGCGCTCGCGGTAGGAGTCGCGCATGGCGGCGATGTCCACGGCGGGGTTGGTCAGCGCCTCGACGGCCGCCTCCTGGCTGAGGATCGGCGCGCAGAGCATCGAGTATTGATGGATCTTCATCATCGCGTCGGTCAGGGCGGGCGGCGCGCAGGAATAACCCATGCGGAAGCCGGTCATGGCCCAGGCCTTGGAGAAGCCGTGCAGGAAGATGGTGCGGTCCTTCATGCCGGGAACGGCCGCGAAGGAGTGGTGCGGGCGGTCGTAGGTCAGCTCGGCGTAGATCTCGTCGGCGATCACCAGGATGTCGTGCCCGGCGCAGACGCGCGCGATCATCTCGACGTCCTCCTTGCGCAGGGCGGCGCCGGTGGGGTTGTTGGGGTAGTTGAGGATGATGGCCTTGGACCTGGGCGTGATGGCCGCGCGGAGCTGGGCCTCGGTGATGCGGAACTGGTCCGCGCCCTTCGTCTCGATGGCGACGGGCACGCCGTGCGCGAGGGTGATGAGGGGGCGGTACGAGACGTAGCAGGGCTCGTGGTAGAGGATCTCGTCGCCGGGGTTGGTGATGGCGCGGATGGCGAGGTCGAGGGCCTCGCTGACGCCGACGGCGACGAGGATTTCATCGGCCGGGTTGTACACGCCGCCGAACTGCCGCTCCACGTAGGCGGCGAGGGCCTTGCGCAGCTTGAGCAGGCCGAGGTTGGAGGTGTAGCTGGTCGCGCCGCGCTCCAGCGCGTAGATGGCGTGTTCGCGGATGTGCCAGGGGGTGGTGAAGTCCGGCTCGCCGATGCCCAGCGAGATCACGTCCTTCATCGTGCTGACGATGTCGAAGAAGTCGCGGATGCCGGAGCGGGGGATGCCGACCAGCTTGTCCGCGATGTAGTCACGGGGAGACTTTGAGCCGCTCATCGGTCGTCTCCTCGGTCATCAAAACGCCGCGGCGCTTGTAGGTTTTCATCATGAAGTGGGTCGCCGTGCCGGAGACGCCGGGGATGGTCGCGAGCTTTTCGCTGACGAACGACGCGATCTTGTGGAGGTTTTCGCCCTCGACGAAGAGCATGAGGTCCATGGAGCCGGACATGAGGTAGAGGTCGGTGACCTCGGGGAAGCGGCCGATGCGGCTGGCGATGCGGTTGAAGCCGCCCTCGCGTTCGGGGACGACCTTGACCTCGATGACGGCGGTGACGCGGTTGAGGCCGACCTTCTCCTCGTTGATCACGGCCTGGTAGCCCTTGATCAGCCCGTCGTCCTCGAACTTCTTGATGCGGCGCTTCACCTCGTCGGCCGTGGTGTTCAGCATCTTGGCGAGGTTTTCCACCGTTTCGCGCGCGTTATCGGCCAGTTTTTTCAGCAGGTCGTCCATGGTCGTCTTCCTTTGCCGGGGGAGGGGCGAGCGGGGTGCCCGCCTCGTCCCAGCGTTTGATGTCGTCGGTCGGTTTGCCATCCCAGTCATAAACGGCCTGCACGGCGGGGCGTCCGTTGGCGTGCCATTCGCGGTACACGCCGACCTTCTCGCCCCGCACATAGCGGACCTGCCAGCGGCGCGAACCGTCGGGATGGGTGCCCGTCCAGACGCCGTGCCGCAGGGTCTTGCCGTCCCGGTCGAAGACCGGTCCGCGCTCCACCCCCGCCCCCCCGGGCCCGGGCACCTGCTCGATCCGCGCGCAACCCATGGCGATGGCCGTGAGCGCGGCGGCCGCGAACAGGCGGGGCGCGAGAAAGCGTTTCATGACTGAGGGGGGCGCGTTTGCCTGAAAATCCGCAGTTTGGCAAGCCGCAAGGGCGGGCGGAGGGACCGGACCGCTCATGCAATCCCGGGCCGGTGGCTTCGCCCTGGCGTATTGGACCTGGTACGGGCCGGCGTCGCGGGTCATCCCTCGGAGCGGGGAGGGCGCGCCTATGAGGACTTTCCCCAAAGCGACGTTTTGTCGTTGCAAGTCCTTGCTTCCTTGAAGAAGTCCCCGATCCTGTCCCGATCAAGGCCTGCGTGAAGCACCCCGCCTTCCTCCTCCTGCCCCTTCTCGCCCTGACGCCCGCCGCGTCCGGACAGGCCTCGCTGCACGCGCTGCGCTTCTTCGGCACCGGCGTCGGACCGCCCGGACAGCAGGACCGGGCGCGCATTCCCATCGACGACAACACCGCCGGGCCCGACGCCAGCACGCCCTGCGACGTCGGCGCCGGGGACTTCACCATCGAGTTCTGGATCCGCGGCAACGCCGGCGACAACACCTCCGCAAACAGCGGCGCGGCCGGCGAATACTTCGACACCCGGTGGATCAGCGGCAACATCGTGGTTGACCGCGACATCTGGGGCGCGAGCAACCGCGACTGGGGCGTCAGCATCGCCGGCGGACGCGTGCGCTTCGGCACCGGCCGCGCCGACTCCGCCCCGCTCGACGGCGAACACACCCTCGAGGGCGGCGTCAACGTGCTCAACGGCCAGTGGCGGCACATCGCCTGCGTCCGCGAAGCCGCAACCGGCGTGAAACGCATCTACGTCGACGGCGCGCCCGACACCGCCAGCGCCGCCAACCGCTCGCGCGACGACATCAGCTATCCGAACGCCGGCGACTCCGCGCCCCAGACGCCGTGGGGACCGTACATCGTGCTCGCCGCCGAAAAACACGACGCCGGCGCCGCCTATCCCTCCTTCGACGGCTTCCTCGACGAACTGCGCGTGTGGTCCGTCGCCCGCACCCCGGCTGAAATCGCCGCCACCTACAACCGCGTCATCGCCGCCAACACGCCCGGGCTCGCGGGCTGCTACCGGTTCGAAGAAGGCGCGGGCACCGCCTTGGCCGACTCCAGCGCCGCCGCCTCGCCCGCCGGCACCCTCATCGCCGGAACGCCCGGCAACGGCCAGTGGGTCGCGCGCGCGTCCGATCCGCTCAACACCGCGCCCGTGACCCCGGACGGCCCGCCGCCGCCGCAGGCCCTGCTCGAACTCGCGACCCTGCCCCCCGGCCTGCCGCTGCTGCGCAACGGGTCGCCGGTGAGCACGCCCTATGGCGCGTCCTTCGCGACCGGATCCGTGCACGCACTCGAAGCCCCCGCCACCGCCGTGCTCGGCGGCACCACCTTCGTCTTCCGCGCCTGGTCCGACCGCGGCGCGCGCACGCACGCCGTCACGCTGCCGGGCGCGGGACTTTCCCTGCGGGCCGGCTGCTACGCGGCCGCGCAGGCCGTCGCCACCAACACCGTCGCCGCCGCCAACCGCGGCGCGGAATCGCACCCGGCCGAGGGCATCGTCTTCGCGAACGCCTACGACGCCTCGGCGCTCTGCGCGGGGCGCGACGACGGCGGGGTGTACCAGGCCGCGATGGCCTTCGCCCTGCCGGTTCCGCGCGGGGCGGAAATCCTGTCGGCCCGGTTGCGGCTGCGACCCACCGCGGACAACCAGGGGTCGCCCGCGTGGGCTGTGCGCGCCTACAACCTCGACTCCGTGCCGGTCTTCGTCCCGGCGGGGAGCGGGACCCTTGCCGCGCTCCACCCGCTGACCGCCGCGTCGGTCCCGTGGTCCCCGCCCATGTTCACCGCCGGCGCGTGGGTGGAGTCGCCCGACCTCTCGGTGCTGGTGTCCAACGTCACCGCCCGCGCCGGCTGGAATCCCGGTCAGTTTTTCGCGGTGGTGATCGACGGCGCCGCCTCGCCCCGGAACGCCTGGCGTTGCTGGAACAATTTCGCCTCCGGGAATCCCCCGCAGCTTGTGGTCGCCTACCGCACCGCCGGCCAGGACGATCCCGATCTCGACGACGACGGAATCGACGACGCGTGGGAGCTGGCGCGCGGGCTCGACTGCACCCTCGCGGCCGACGCCGCGCTCGACCCCGACAACGACGGTCACACAACTTGGCGGGAGTATGTCGCCGACACCGATCCCCTGTCCGGCGGCGAGGTTCTCAGCGCCACGCTGATCCCGCCCCCCGTCTCCCTTCTCGTGTTTCCCTCTTCCTCCAATCGTGTGTATCAGCTACAGTCCGCCCCCGGCCCCTCCGGCGTCTGGACCAACACCACGGCCTGGCTGCCCGGCACGGGATCCGACCTCCAGCTTCCCCTTCCTTCCGGCTCCACCCAAAACGTCTTCCGCGTTGAAACCCGGCTTGAATGAACATGCCACACTCCGCCAACCGCTGGAATTTCGCCACCTTGCTCGCCCAGAGCGTGTTGGTTTTCTTTCTGGTCTGCAAGAGGTTCGCCTCCCGCCGCCCCGCCGACTCGAACGTTTCATGAAAGAAACCGCCTATCTCCTGCAGGCCGCCTTGATCGCCCTTTGGTGGGCGGGTCTGGCGGGCAGCCGTTCGTTCTTTCAGGCATTCCAGTTCGAGGGGATCCCCCCGGTCGCCTTCTGGTCGTTTCTGGGGCCGGACGTGCTCGTGATCGCGACGCTGTCGGTTTATCGCGCGTATCGCCGTGTTCCCGCGCTGGAGTACGTCGTTCTGGGGGCCTTCGCCTACTCCTCGCTGTATTGTCTGAACGCGACGCTGCTGACGCGGAGCGGAGTTTTGCCGACCGGCCTGATGCTGGCCGGGCTGGCCTATAACTTCTTCCTGTGCCGCGCCCCGGTGCTGTTCCGGAATACCGCTTCCACGAGCCTCGCGTGGAACGCTGCGAAAACCCTGGTGCAGATCGTCTGCATCTGGGCGTTGGCGCTCGTGGTCCTGCCCTGGGTGATATTGGATGCCTTCGGGGCGCTGGCGCGGCCGGCGCCGGGAGGGCCGCTGTGGGCGGGGGCCGCCCTGTTTCTGGCTTTCAGCCTGCTGGGACTGGCCAGCTCGTTTTTCATGGTGCGCGATGGCGCGGGCACGCCGCTGCCGCTGGATCAGACGAAACAGCTCGTCGTGTCCGGCCCCTACCGCGTCGTGCGAAACCCCATGGCCGTCGCCGGGGTCGGCCAGGGCCTCGCCATCGCGTGGATTTTCCAGTCCCTTCCGCTTGCGGTCTACGCCCTGCTGGGCGCGGTGGTCTGGCATTGGGCGGTGCGCCCGTTCGAGGAGCAGGACCTGGCCCAGCGTTTCGGCCGCCCCTATCAGGATTACCGCGCCCGCGTCAGGTGCTGGATTCCCGGGTTGGCAAACCGGAACCTTGGCGCCCGATGATCCCGCGCTTGATTGAAGCGGCGGCCTTGATCGCTACGGGCACAGGGAAGATCCGGTTCTTCCGGGAACTTCGTGTCGCCAGCTTAAATCCTGATTTCACGCCCGGCCGCTGTAGCGGCCTCAAGACACCAAGACGCCAAGAGAATTTCGGACAGGATGACGGGAAGGCGGGTTGAAGCAGGGTACAGGGAGCATGCTGGATCTTCAGATTCGTGGGCGATGCTCGCGAGGGCGTGTTTTCCGCTGCGGAACGCACATGATTTTCCGCCCCAATCGATTCAGACTTTGCGGCTTCGCGTCTTGAGGCCGCACCCGCGGCCGGGCGTGAACCTTTAAACGATCCTCAATGGCGCTTCCTGGTGAGCAAATATCTGACCAAATCCAATAGTCCAGAGTAGCGAAACTCCCGGTCGGCATAGTGCTCAAGCACATAGAACGCAAAATAGTAGAACCGCGCAAACGCCCAGACGCTGATGGCGAGCAGTGGCATCACCCTCCAATCCGCCGCGAGGACGATCAGCAGGGCGCCGCTCAGGACACCCAGGATCAAGAATAGCACGCCCTTAAGCTTGAGCAGTTTTGGGTTCGTGATGTCCATCGGATGAAGAGGGAGAGGAGGGGTGCTGGTTAAGGATTGTGGCTCAACGTTCGAGCTAACCGTGCGCTGGTGGCAAGCCGTTGGGGCTCCGGTTGAGCGAGGGGTTGGGCATCGCCGTTCAGGGTTTCGAGTGCGAGCAGCAGGCTCTGTCTGTGCTCTTTGGCAACAACCTGCCACGGTAGACCGGTCAGGGCGCCTTCAAGCGCCCAAAGGAGGTTCAGGCTAGCGTTTGCCCCCGTGGCCTTGACCCTTGCGTAAGCGCGAACCGAGCCGAGGCGCCTGAGCTGGATGACTGTTTTTATTCCTGCGCCTGCAAGCATGGCTTGAGACCTGGGGCCCAGGTCTGGAAGGTCGGCGATTTCCCGCGCGCTCATGAACTGCTTTCTGTCTTGGTGCGAAAGCGCTCTGCTGATCTTGCCTTGGCTTTCGCAGCCTCGCTCTCTCGGCTTCGCGGTTCCGCATGAGTGACGAGGGCCGCAATCCGTTTCCGAGCAGTTGCGGCCACTTCCTCTACGGCTTTCTCGAATGCGACTTCGTTTGCGCGGGATGGCACCGAGAACCCGCTGAGCTTTCGTACGAACTGCAAGGACGCGTCGCGGATCTCGAGTTCCGTGGCTGGCGGCTCGAAGTTGAAGAGGGTCTTGATGCTGCGACACATGGCGCTGGGTTGTGCTTGCGATGCCTAACGTCTAGGCCATCCACGGCGGCGAGGGAAGCCCGAACTCAAGGAAGGACGTTGCCCGCCGTTGGATGTGCCGTCTTGTTCGCCTTGTCTTTTTGGTTACGTGTAATGCTCGTTGATTTGGAATTCAGCGTGTTGGAAGGTAGAATCAAACCATCGAACTACACGGAAGCAGGCATCCGAAATCTTGAATGCGACAATGAACTCTTCGTCGTTATCGGCGCCTTGAAACGCCCAATCCAAGACTGCCTCCTCAGGGTCAATGTCTGTCGGTAGGCCTGCGAGCGACTTCACCTCTCTGCGTTCTGGGTAGTACGCTGTCGGCTGAAACTCCTCGAAACCATCTTTGGTAATCACGCGTCTTGTAATTACGGCGAACTCTTTACTTCTCATAATCTCTTTAGCACTGTCTCGGACCGACGCGCCCTCATGCACGATTCTGGTATCGTCAACAGACCCGCCCCAGGCGTCACCTTTTCATTAGATTTTTCTTTGCCTCTTCGAAAATTGCGACGGTGTCCCGCGAGAGCACGCCATCTTGGGTGATTTCCAGGTTGAATATTGGAACATTCTTGTGAGCAACGAATCCTTGCAGGAGTGCGGTGAGTGTTTCGCTGGTCCACTTCGGCGGTGGGAATGGCGTGTTACTGTAAAAATGCCCCCAGTCCCTCTCCGTAATCAAACATGCGCTTGCTTGCAGACCTGAGTGAGTCCCGGTGGGATAACGTCCGTCGCCGCCGCGCTTCAATACACCGCAGAATCCAGAGGGCTCCTGACACCCCTCGCCCGTGCAGAAATCATGAAACTCCGTGGGGTTGATCAGTTCCCACGCATTGAACGAGACAAGTCGCTGGGGATGCCCTGCTTTGGCGGCACGCGCCAGCGATTCCCAGTCGGGACTGCGGAAATAATAGCTGGTGCTTCCCTCATCGAACCACCAACCGGCCAACTTCTCTCGATAGCGATTACCGGCTTCAGAGATTATGTCCTTCCAGATCGTAAAGAACTTTCTGGTGTCAGCATCAAAATAGTTTGAAGCCTTGACCCACTCGGGGTCGTTGATTGCACCGAGATGAAAGTACAAAATCAACTTGACGCCTCGCCTGCCTAGTTCGTCCGCAAGGTCAGCGACGAGGTCGCGCTGGCTGGTGCGGCCGGGAAGAACCTTGTCCAGAGATGCCAGCGGAGCCGGGAAGTACTGAAAGGCGTGCGAGGTGGTGAAGACGACGAAGCCGGCGCCTGTTCGTTCGATCTGATTAGCAAATGCCTTCACGTCGAACGCCGTAACGGCTTGGTCATACGGAAGCGGGTTCCCTCGAAGCGGAGCAGACTGACTCGTCCAATGGACCATGATGCCATACTGGGCCTGTTGGAACCACGTGGGGTCGGCTCGCATCGAGAGCGCCCGTTGACTGAGTTTGACCCTCACGGAGGGCCGCACGAGTTCGACGGCATGAACTTCGGCGTCAAAATCGAGATGCCCATCCTCAGGTACGATGCGAAGCGTCATGGTAGACTTCCCCGCAGGAAGAGCCAGTAGACCTGCGAGTTGAACGCGCCCCCACCATGAGTGCCCGTTCCATTTTAGGGCTTCAGCCGGCAGTTTTTCACTGAGGGTTTTGCCGGCAACGTTGAGCTCGATGCGGAGCGGCTGGCTATTGCCTCGGCGAATCGAAACGCGAGCCTCGTAATCGTCCGCAGATTCCGCATCAACAGTCCATTCGGCACGTTGCGTCGAACGAGTCCATCCCTCAACATAGAACTTGCCATGCCCGCCCGGCTGGAAAGGGATCAAGCCGTCTGACATGTGGGCGTCTACTGCCATGAATGCCGTGTAGCCATCCGGGTTGACTCGGCCATTCGGAACGAATAGCTCAGTAGCATGAACTAGGTTCGCCAGTATCAGAAGTATGGATGCTATTATTCTCATGTGTTTTTCCTGAGCGAACAGTTTTATTGAACGACCGGTCGGTTTTGTAGGTAAAAAGCGACGCGTCACTTTTGTAGGTGAAAAGCGACCCTCCACTGTGGCCTACCAGAGGCAGGTTGGTAAAAGCTTCGCCATCGCCCTTTGTTGCCGGCAACGTAATCCCGGCGGCAGGTGCCACGCAAGCCCATTCCGGCCGCCGCTATCCAAGCGCCTCAATCCATTGGCCCTTCAGGCTGCCGGGAGCGCTTGCAGAACGGTCGGGGCGGATTCTCTCCAGCCCGGGGCGTCACTGCGCTTCGAGCCGGAAAACCGCCCCGTCGCCGGGCAGCGTGAAGTTGAACTCCAGCTTGCCCTGCGCGTTGATCAGCGTCTGCGGCGCGGCCATCGGGAAAGGCGAGAAAAGACCGGTGGGGGACGGCGCCGACTGGACCCCCAACGTGAGCCGGAAAAATCCGGTGAGCGGGTCGCGCGCGATCACCGGGGCGTCCACCTGGATCGCCCGCAGGCCGGCCAGGCTGTACAACCCGTTGGACTCGGCCCCGGCGAAGTAGGCGTTGACCAGCGCGGTCTGGGTGGAGGCGGGATTGAATCCGAGCGAGCCAAGGGAGGCCTCGCCCCAGTCGGTCATGCCGTCGCCGTCCTGGTCGCCCGTGGTGGACCAGGACTGGGCCTGCAGGTTGACCGAGAACAGCGGCGTGTCGGGGTCGTCGGACGCGACGTTGATGGTGGCAACCGAGAGTCCGGAGGCGAGGGGCGCCTGGAAGGTCACGGTGAAGGTGGCGTTGGAACCGGCGGGAATCACGGACGGCAGGCTGGTGGCGTTCCGCGTGAAGCGGGCCGCATGGGTGCCGGTCAGGCTCGTGGTGACCCCGAAGAGCTCGCCCGCCCCGGTGTTGGACACGGTGAAGGTGACCGCGGGGCTGGTGGTGCCGCCGGCCGTGCCGGTGGACACCCAGAAGGCTCCCGCTCCCGCGGCGGCCATCGTGTGGCTGACCACAATGTTGGGCGCCAGGTTCAGCGTGGCGGACGCCTCCGCCAGGCCCGCTCCCAGTTCCCCTGGCCGGCGGGGGTGCGGCCGCGCGCCCGCACCAATCCGGTCTGCGGCAGGTCGAACGGTCGCTCCCAGCCGCCGGAGACGCGGGTGCCCGCGCCCAGCGGGTCCAGGTGACGCCGCCGTTGACCGACTGCTCGAACGTCACGTCGGACACCGCCGCCGCGCTGCCGGAGAGCTGCCAGAAAAGGCGCTGGCGCGAGGAGGCGGCCAGCGTGGACACCGGCGGCGTGTGCAGCAGTTGCGCGAAGCGGTTGCGCGCCGTGCCGTTCACCTGGGTGAAGCTGCCGCCGAGAATCAACCGCCCGTTGGCGCCGATGGCCACGCTGGCCACGATCCCGTTGGCGCCGGTGCCCGCGTTGAACACGGAGGAGGACTCCACCGTGCCGTCCGCGCGCAGCATCACCAGCCGCCCGTGCGCCGCGCCGTTGAAGGTGGTGAACGCGCCCCCCGCCAGAATGTGCCCTGACGCGTGCAGCGCCAGGCTGCGCACGCTGGTGGTGGTGCCCGCCCCGGTGCCGGGATTGAAGGTGCCCGCGCCCTCCGGCACGCCGTTGGAACCCAGGCGGACGATGCCTCCCGCCGCCGCGCCGTTGAACGTGGAAAAGTCCCCCGCGACCACGATGCGCCCGTCCTCCTGCACCAGCAGCGCGCGCACACTGGCCGGCGCCGCCGTGCCGGGCGTGAAGGTGCCGGTTCCCTCCAGCGTGCCGTTTGTGTTCAGCCGCGCCAGCCGGTTGCGGCCGGTGCCGTTGACGGTGGTGAAGTCGCCGCCGATCAGGATCTTCCCGTCCGCCTGCACCGCCACCGCCCGCACCGTGTTGGCCGCGCCGGTGCCGGGGTTGAAGGCGCCGGAGCCCTCCGGGACGCCCGCGGAAGAAAGTCGCGCGATGCGCCCGGCCGCGGTGGCGTTGATGGCGGAGAAGTCGCCGCCGATCACAATGCGACCGTCCGCCTGCACCGCGACGGCGTTCACCGCCGTGCCGGTGACGGTGGGTTGGGTCCACGTGCCCGCGCCCTCCGGCGCGCCGTTGGCCTCCAGCCGCAGCAGACGCGACCGCAAGACGCCGTTAAAATTGGTGAAGGTCCCGCCCACCAGGATTTTTCCGTCCGGCTGGATGGCCAGCGCGTTGATGGCGGCGTTGGCCCCGGAGCCGGGGTTGAAAGTCGCGGTGGATTCCAGCGAGCCGTCGGGCAGCAGCCGCGCGATGCGCCCGCGCGCCTGTCCGCCCACCTGGGTGAAGTCCCCCGCGATCACGATCTTGCCGTCGGGCTGCACCGCGATCGCGTTCACCGCTCCGTTCACGTCCGGGTTCACCGCGGTGTCGAGGGAGCCGGGCATCACCGCGAGCACGGCCAGTGGGACCAGGAACGGATTCTCGTCCGGCTCGTTCGCGCTGGTGATGCGCAGGGTTGCGGTCTTGGCGCCGGTCGAGGTGGGCAGCGTCTGGACGGTCAGCGCGGCCTGCCCGCCGACGGACAGGGAGGCGCCCGGCGTCGTCGAGACGCTGAACTGGTCGGCGTTGGCCCCGATGATGCTGACGGAAATGCCGGTGAGGGTGGCGTTCCCAACATTGCGGAGGGTGAAGGTGCGCGCCTGCGCGGGCGCGCCCAGCATGTGGGTGCCGAAGTCGAGGGTCACCCCGCTCGCCCAGTTCGTACCCGCCGGCAGCTCCAGCGCGAGGTCGGGCGCGATGCCGGTGCCGGACAGGTTGATCTCATAGGGAGACTCATCGGGGTCGTCGCTCAGCAGCGTGAGCAGCGCGGCGCGCGCGCCGTGGGACTGCGGCGCGAAGGCCACGGTGAAGGTGCGGTTGCTGCCGGCGGCGAGGTTGGCGGTGGAGCCGGTCACGATGAAGTCGCCCGGGTTCGCCCCGCCCATGCCGGCCGACAGGTTGCGCAGCACGTCGAGCCCGGTGTTGAGCAGGGTGTAGGTGAGGGTGTTGGTCACGCCCACGTTGACACTGCCGTAGTTCTTCGCGCCGCCGTCCGGCAGATCCGTGCCCGCCGGCTGCTCGACCGCGATGTCCGGCTCGGCCCCGAAGCCGGAGAGCAGCACGTCGTAGGACCCCTCGTTGGGGTCGTTGCTCACGATGGTGAGCCGCGCCTGCTTGAACCCGAAGGTGGTTGGCGTGAAGCGCACGCTGAAGTTGCTGGTGTTGCCGGCGGTCACGCTGGCGGCGGGCGTGGAGAACAGCGTGAAATGCGCGGCGTCGGTTCCGGTCAGGGACGCGGAGATGCCGGTGAGCGCCGCGGTGCCGTTGTTGCGGATGACAAACACGCGCGGGGAGAAGCCGCCCACGCCCACCACGCCATAGGCCAGGGCGTCGCCGTCGGCGATCAGTGCGCCGGAGTTCAGCTCCAGGTCCAGGTCCGGGGTGGACGGCGCGTCCGCCGGCCCCAGCGCCCACTTCAGCGCGCTGTTGGTGCGGTCGTAGTAGGCCGCCCCATAGCGGCCGTCCACGTTGAGCAGGGCGGTCTCGGATCCGACGTCCCCGGCGCTGTCCAGCACGGTCGAGGTCCACGCCACCGCGCCGGTGGGGTTGGCGTTGGTCCACAGCACCAGGTCCTGGGCGGTTGGATCATACCCGGTCACCGCCGGCAGGCCCCCCACCTCGGCCAGGGAGAGACCCGAGGGGAAATCCGCCAGCGTGGCGGAGAGCACGGGTGCGGCGTCGAAGGGCCCGGTGACCGCGCGGCCGCGATGGCCCACCAGCAGGCCGGGCAGGGCGTCGATGTCCTGAAAGCTGACGTGGAAGGGCAGTCCGGCGATTTCCGCCAGGGTGGAGTGCAGTCCCGCGTTGTTCGCGCTGTAGACCACGCGGGTGGTCCACGCGCCCGAGCCGTCGGGAAGGGCGTTGCTGTGCTGGCGCAGGTCGGTGTTGTCCTCGTCGTAGTGTGCCACCACCGGCACCCCGGCGATCACCACCAGGCGCAGGCGCGTGCCGGGGTTGAGCAGCGCGGACGCGTCCTGAAGCTCCGCCTCCGTCCAGGTCCCGGTGCCGTCGGCGTTGCCGGCGCGGGTGAAGCGCACGCTGCTTTGGTTGCGGTAGACGATTGCCGGCCGGCCCGCCACCTCCGCCAGGTCGAACCAGCCGGAGGGCGTCCCCACCACCGGCACCGCGTTGGTGACCCAGGAACCGCTCCCGTCCGCGGCGGTGTTCCGCGCGAGCAGCAGCGGCGTGTCGCGCCCGGGCAGCGCGACCATGGGAAACCCGTTCACCACCGCCAGCGGGCATGGCCGGCTGCTGATGTTGGCGGCCGCGTCGGCCACCGGGGTGATCGTCCACGCCCCGCTCCCGTCCGCGCTGGCGTTGCGGGCGAAGAGCACGCGGTTGAGCGACTGGTCCCAGTAGGCGACCGCCGGCTTGCCCTGCACGCTCGCCGCGTCCAGGCGCACGCCCACCCGCCCGCCGGTGCCGGCGTCGGCCACGTACAGCGTCCAGGCCCCGGTCCCCGAGGTGTTGGCGTTCACCGCCAGCTTGGCGTCGGAGACGAGGGTGTTGTGATACCCGACCGCCGGCCGCCCGCTGGCCAGGGGAAAGAGCACGGTCTCAAACCCGATGTCGACGCTTTCCAGGCTGGTCAGCGTCCACGCCCCCGTCCCGTCGGCGGTGGCGCAGCGGGCGAAGCGGATGCTCTTGTTGGCGTCAAAGTTGAAATAGGAGATGGCCGGCGTGCCGTTGATCACCGCCAGCGAGGGCTCCAGGCCCTGGTCCGGGTCGGCGATCACCGTGGTCCACGCGCCGGACCCGTCCGCGGCGGAGTTGGTGGCGTAGCGCAGCGCCCGCTCGTCGAAGTCGTAATAGGCGATGGCCGGCATGCCATTGACCACCGCCAGCGACGGGAACTCGCCGGTGCGCCCGGTGGCGTCCACCGTGGTGATCGTCCAGGCTCCGGTTCCGTCGGCGGTGCTGCAGCGCGCGAACAGGAGGTCGTCGTTGGTGTCGTTGAAATACGCGATGGCGGGATTGCCCGCCACCACCGCCAGGGAGCTGTGCACCCCGGCGCGGCTGGCCGCGTCCACGGTGGTGAGGGTCCAGGCGCCGGTGCCGGTGGCATTCGCGTTGCGGGCGAAGCGCAGGGTGCGGGCGTCCGCGTCGTAAAAGCTTGCCGCCGGGTTGCCCGCCACCACCGCCAGCGAGGCGTCGGAGCGCCCCGTGGTGCTCACCCGGTTGGTGGTCCAGGCGCCGGTGCCGTTGGCGTTGGCGTTGCGCGCGTAGTAAAGGCCCAGGTCGGCGTCGCAAAACACCAGAGCCGGGTTGCCCGCCACCACCGCCAGGCTGGTCTCCAGCACGGGCGTATCGGTGTCGCTGACCGGGATGGGCGCCACGTTGCTGGTGGTCCAGGCTCCCGACCCGTCCGCCGACGCGTTGCGGGCGAACCGCACATGCCCGGTGAGGCGGTCCACGTAGCACAGCGCGGGGTTGCCATTGATCACCGCGCCTGAAATGCGTTCGCCCACCCAGCCGCCGGAGCCGGAGTCGATGGTGGTGACCGTCTGCCCCACCGCCGCCGGGGCGGACAGCAGAAAAAGGATTCGGGAAAATTGCAGAATACGCCGGAGGTTGTGTGAAATGTGCATTTCTCATTTTAATAATCCCAAACACCAGTGTCAATTATTCACTTTTTCGGGATACCAAGGTTTCCCGATCTCCCGCGCGGGCGCACCGAACCTTCGTCGAGACGGGGCGGACCGGGGTCCCCCTCGGAGCGCCACCGCCTCCGGCGGCCCCGGGCCGCCATCGCCCCGATGGCGAAAATCATCATGAAGAAAGTCCCCGCCGGGCAAGAGCCCGCGCCGCTTCCCCGGGAAATGAAGACACGCGCCCCGCGGACGTCCAATCCCTCCAACCCTCCCCAAGGAATTCCCCTGAGAAGACCTCGCCTCCCTCGCCCTTGCCACCCTGATCGCCCCGGCCTGCCAGGCCGCCGAGGCGGAATGGATCACCATGTTCGACGGAAAGTCCCTCGACGGCTGGAAGGCCGCGGAAAACCCCATGCGGCTTCAAGGTCGAGCGGCGGGATCGTCGTCAACGGCACCCGCGGCCACCTGTTCTACCTGGGCGCGGACGGCAAGGCGTCGTTCAAGGACTTCGAGTTCCAGGCCGAGGGTGATGACCACCCCGGCAGTAACAGCGGCATCTTCATCCACACCGCCCTGGCAGGACAAGGGCTGGCCCACCCACGGCTACGAGATGCAGGTCAACTGCTCGCACTCCGACTCCATCAAGACCGGCAGCATCTACAACGTGATCCGGGGGTCAACCCCGCCCCCACAAGGACGACGAGTGGTTCACCTACATCACCGTCAAGGGCAGGCGCGTCACCGCGAAGATCAACGACCAGGAGCTAAATCACCGACTACGAGGAAAAGGCCGCCGACATCCAGGGCGACCGCAAGCTCTCCTCCGGCACCATCGCCCTCGAGCCCACGACCCCAAGGCCTTTCGTGCGCTGCAACCTGAAGATCCGGGCGCTGTAACCCTCCTTTACCATCGCGCGATGGCCGCGTAAGGCGCCGGGCATGGCCCTCTCCGACATCCGCATCGTCCTCACCCGCCCGAAATACGGCGGCAATGTCGGCTCGGTGTGCCGCGCGATGATGAACATGGGGCTCTCGAAGCTGGTGCTCGTGGACCCTTCGCCGGAGATCACCGACCTCGACGTCCGCCGCTTCGCCCTGCGCGCCGAGCCGCTCTGGCCTGGGGCGGACCGTGCATCCGACCCTCCGCAGACCGTGGCCGACTGCGCCACCGTCCTCTCCACCACCGCCCGCGACGGCCGCCCTACCGCGGGCACCCGTGCTCAACCCCCGCGACGCCGCGGCGTTCCTCTGCTGCCCGAGTCGGACAACGCCCCCGCCGCCATCGTCTTCGGCCCCGAGGACCACGGCCTGAGCAACGACGAACTGAAACTCGCCACCACATCGTGCAGATCCTCCACGCCCGAGTTCAGCTCCCTCAACCTCTCGCGGTGGTGCTGATCCTCGCCTACGAGCTGTATGCTCGCCTCGAAGACTTATCCCCGCAAGGAACGCAGCGACGACGCCTCCCTCGAACTGCGCGAACATGCTCGCCGTGTGCTGGAACAGGGCCTGCTCAAGATCGGCTTCATGAAGCAAGGACAAGGCCGGGCACATGATGTTTGGCATCCGCCGCATCCTCTCGCGCGGCCGCCTCAGCATCAACGACGTCAAGATCCTCATGGGCGTCGCCCGCCAGGTCAACTGGTGACGACCAGGCCCGTACCCGCGGCGAAATCACGTGGCTCCCCTGAATAGTTGCGTCTCGTCCTCATGTCCATCCGTCCCTCCCTCGCGAGTTGACACCCCCTCCCTCCGCTGACATCGTCGCCCCGCGGCGACCGACGAACCGGATTCCGCAGGCTTCGAACTCAACGCCCCCGGGGTGGACGCCGCCGCCCTGGTGCGCGACATCCGTGGGCTCATCGCGCGCAAAACCGCCGAGGGCGTCTACCGGGACGCCCGCATAGCGCGCCGAACGGCGCAACCTCGCCAACCTCTCCGACAGCGGCGAGCTGCTGCGCTTCTACCTCTCCTGCCCTGCGCGGCCCCGGTCCCGCATCGACATCTCCGACTACCATCAAGGACCGCCGCGGCGGGGTCATGCGGCAAGATGCTGGTGAAGTTCAAGACCGTGAGTGTAGCCGGAAGCTGCTCCAAGTTCTACACCTACCGGCTCTGGTCCGCAGCGGAACCGGGTCAACGGCCTCATGGTCACGGCGCGATCGACAGCGCCTTCCAGAACTACGAGAAACACATCGCCCGGCTCGAGAAGCGCATCGCCGAGCTGGAAAAACAGGCGGGGCCATCGCGCTGACCCGGCTGGCGGCCGTCAACCTCCCGCTGGCCCGGCGGCGGGGTCGTCGGCGGCGCCGAAACCCTGCTCGGCCGCCTCGCCACCCGCTGCCCGGCCTCGCGCGGCGTGGCCGTGGACTTCCTGACCACCTGCGCGCGCAACCGCCACACCTGGACCAACGACGACCCGCCCGGCGCCTTCGACGCCGCCGGCCTACGCGTGCACCGCTTCCCCGTCTCGAGCGCAACCTCGACACCTTCCTGCGCATCCAGGAACAGATCTGCCCGCAACCAGGACGTCTCCCCGGCCGACCAGCGCGCGTGGATGGCCAACAGCGTCCACAGCCCGCGTCACCGACCACCTGCGCCGCCAGGTCCGCACTACCACGCCATCCTCGGCGGCCCCTACCTCTTCGGCGTGCCGCACGGGGCGCCCTGCTCATCCACCCCGACCGGAGCTGGCTCGTGCCCTGCCGCGACGAGCTTCGCCTACCTGATCCATCATCCGCGACCTCTTCCACCGTGCGCCAGAATCATCTTCAACAGCCAGACCGGAAATGGGCAGCCGCCGCCTCTACGACATCCCCGCCTTCAAGGGCACCGTCGTGGGCATGGGGCTCGACGCCTTCACCGCCGATCCGGAAAAATTCGCCCGCAGCCGCCTCTCCTCCCCGTATGTCATGTACAGCCGGCCGCCGCGAGCCGCTCAAAAGGGCACGCCGCTGCTGCTGGACTACCTCGACGCCTTCGCTCCGCACCGGCCGCGATGTGAAACTCGTGCTCAGCCGGCAGCGGCGACCGTGCCCGCCCCCGAGGCGCTGCTGCCGCATCCTCGGCCTCGGGTACGCCTCCGAGGAGGAAGCACGGGGCGCCGTGGCGCTGCGTTCATCCACCCGTCAGGTCAACGAGAGCTTCGGCATCGTGCTGCTCGGGCCTCATACACCCCGGGCTTGTGCACTCGAGGCGAAGTGCTGCGCTGGCAGTGCGAACGCTCCGGCGCGGGGATGTGGTTCCGGCATTATCCGGAGTTCGAGTCGATGCTGCTGCGGCTGCTCGACGACGCCGATCTGCGCCACCGCATGGTGACGTAGGCCGCCTACGTGCTGCGCGAATACAACGACCGCGCGATCGGCGACCGGCTCTTTTTCACGCGCTCGGGGTGCGGGTGTGATCCTGCGCGCCATCCTGACCCTCTCCTGACGGCCCTGCTGCTCGGCTCGTCGTTCCTGTGTGCGTGGGCGCTGGCGCGCGGGTCTTCGCGGCCCGCGCGCCAGACCGTGCTGGCGACGCTGCTGCGCGGGGCTGCTCTCGGCCGTGTTCCATTCGGCGCTGTCGGCCGGACTCTTCGGACTGCCGTACCTGCTCGCGCCCTTCGCCGGCCGGCGCGGGGTTCATCCTGTGGCGCGACCGCGGATCGGCCGCGGCGCTGTCGCGGGCGGGCCACGGAATCGCCCGCCAGCTCCGCATCGCCTTTCCCCCTGCGCAAGCTGTGGGCGTGGGGGCCGTTCGCGCTGCTGGCGGCCCTGGTCGCGGCGCGCGGAATCTTCCTGCCGCCGCTCGCGCATGACGCGCTCTCGTACCATCTGGCCAAGGCGGCGATGTGGATCCAGACCGGCGGTGTGAACGACCTGGCCGCGCCGGGCGGGTGGAGCTTCTACCGGCTCTTTCCGGGCGGATGGGAGGAGCTGCTGGCGGTGGTCATGCTGCCCGCGCGCGCGGACGCGGCGGCGGCGGCGCTCGATGTGGCGGTGTGGCTCGGGCTCGGCTGGGCCGCGTGGGAGACCGCGCGGGCGCTGGGGGCCGCGCGCGGACCGGCGGCGGGCGCGGCGGCGGTGTTCGCGCTCCTCCCGTGTCGTTCCGGTCGGTAGGCGCGTGCTACGTCGAGAACGCGCAGTCCTTCTTCCTGCTGTCGGCGCTGGTGTTCCAGACGCGCTACCGGCGCGCGGGGAATCCGGGCTCCTGGGCGGCGTCGGCGCTGGCCTGGGGCTTGCGGCCGCGACTAAAAGTTTCTATGGCCGGTGATCGCGCTGATGGGCCTGAAAACCCCGCTGCTGGTCGATGCGTTCAAAGCGGCGGGCGCGCTGGAACATCCTCCACGCCTTCGGCGCGAGTCTCGCGGCCGTGGTCTTCCTGCCGTGGCTTGGCTGGTCGTGGGTGTTCACCGGCGCGCCGCTCTCGCCCTTTCCGGTGAAGCTGGCGGGCCTCGAGCTGGGCCGCGCGGGGCCGATGATCCAATGGTATCTGGACCGGCCGGAGTTGCGTGCCTTCGACCCGGATCAGGAATCCGCCGCCTTCTGGAGCGTCTTCAACCTCCCGGCCCTGCCAATCCCGCAAATCGGCCTCGTCGCCCTGGCCGCGCTCGGGGTCACCTTCCTGACCGCCCTGCTGCGACGGCGTCCCGGCTCCGCGCGCGGGCTGGCCTATGCCGTTCTGCTCAGCCTGGCGGGCCTCGCGCTGTTCTGGAGTCCGGCCTTCGCGGTCAACCGCCTCCACGCCTACTGGTCCTTCGCGAACGGGCGCTTCCTGCATTTCCCGTTTGTGCTGCTCGGTGCGGTCGGTGCGGCCGTGGCTTGCCGGTCCTGCCATTCGCGCCTGGCCGCTCTGCCGATGGTGCTCGCCGGTTTGATCGCCGTGGCCGGCAGCCTGTTTGCGGGCTGGACGGCCGTGGAGATCCGCTGGGTGCGGGTGCTGGCGCTGGCGGGTCTGGGGGCGGGCATGGCGCTGGTCTCGCGCCGGGCGGCCTTCATCGTTCCGCTGGCCGGTCTGGCGGCGGCGGTGTTCGGGGTCGCGCTGGCGGTGCGGGAGCAGTCCCGCTGGGAACTCTGGCGCAACGGGCTGGGCATCCACGTCATGAAGCGCGGCTGGATCGACCCCGCGCGCAAGGTTCCGGAGCCCTCGGTCATCGCGGTGACGGGCGGGCCGGATCAGAACGGCGACAACTGGGTGCTCTATCCCTTTCTCGGGCCCGACTGGAAAAACCGGCTGGTGTACGTCCCGCCCTTCGCCGACGGGCGCGTGCGCGAATTTTCCGGCCCCGACGCGCTGTTTCCGGGCGCAAGCTTCGAGGCCTGGTCGGCGGGGCTCGAGAAGGCCGGGGCCACGCATGTCATGTCCTTCGCGCCCGATTCCATCGAGCTGATGTGGATGCTCGAAAACCCCCGGCAGTTCCAACCGCTGGTCGGCGGGCCGGGATGGGGGTTGTTTTTGCGGTTGAAGCCGTGAGGGACAAGGCGAGTTGCTGATACGATTTTTTATCAGGAACTCAGGAAGACAGGAAAATAGAGGTTATTTAATGAGGAATGCTGGAAGGCTGGAAAAGAAATATTTGATGGAGGAGGAGCAGGGACGCTGACCGCGGAATCCCATTGATGGGCGGACCGGGATGTTTCCGCTTGCTCCCTCTGGTGGTCGGGCGGATGATGCAGCGAAGTTAGGAGCATCTGTGAAAATTCAAACGCTTCTCCTGTCGTGTCTCGTGGCGATGCCGGCGGTCGGCGTGGAAAGTCCGTCCGAGGCCGACCTGCGCGAATGCCTGCGCCCGGCCCTTCATCCGACGATGACCGCCGACGAACTCAAAAAAGTTCTCGAAACCGCAACCGGGCCGGACGGCGAAGCCAGCCTGCGCGTCGCGTACGGGACCAACACCCTGTCGGCGGCCCTGCTCGCGGGGGATCAGGACATCCGCGTGTTGCACTCTATGGATTTCAAGCCGGGGACGTTCTCCTCCACCAACCTGCTGCAAAACCTCCGGCACCCCTGCGATGAGGCGGACGTTCAGCTTGTGGATCGCTTTTTCTCGGAGAAGGAAGGGGTGGCGAGCGGACTGGTAAGTCTTGAGCGCACCAACACCTATCGCGCCATCTGCCTATTTGTCGCGACCCGCACGGGCGGTCAGGGGCCGTGGACGCTGGAGTTTTTGGGGCTCGCGAATCGTTCCAGCCCCGCGCTGGTCTACGCCCACGCCGTTTACACGCGGGATGATTCATGGTCCTGCTTTTTTCGGTCGGGCAATTGGGGGGAGCGGCGTGCGCGGTTGGCGAAGGTCGGGCTATCCGAGCGCGTCACCCGGTCCGGCATGTCCGCCGGAGCGTATATGCAGTCTTCGCTGCTAAAATCCATCATTCTTGAATGGGTCAGGAGACCTTTTTTATTGGATTACCGCCTGTACGAGAAGGTTCCCGCGGAATCGTGGGCGCAAAAAATGAGCCGCTTCGAGAAGGAGGTCACGCGGGCATCAGGGAAAAGGATAACATTCTTCCTGTCTCCTAATCTCGCCTCCGAGGTGATTCCGCAATATGATGGCGGACGAATGCTGGGCGGAAATTTCCATAAGATTAGTGTTTATGATGCCTTGAACCTCATGTGTGAGGATCAAGGTCTTCATTACATCCTCACCGAAAACGGAATTCATTTGTCCTTCGCCCCCGGGCGTGAGCGCAAACCGGATCCCGTGCCAGAACCCAAATCCGCGTTTGACGACTTTCTATTCCCCGGCGAGGAAATCCCGTAACCCAACGCTGTGAAGGGGAGTAGGCGCGGCAGGCCGCGCAAAATCACAGCGGCGGCAGGCCGCCGCACCACGGGGGCGGTATCTTCGGAACACGAAGAAAATCTTGCGGTATCGCTTGCCAAGGGTCCGGGGGCGGGAATAGCGTTCGCCGATCAACCCGGAGTCCCCCATGAGCCAGCCGTTCCTCGTCCCCCGCCGCCGCTTCCTGCAATCCGCCGCCGCGACCGCGATCGCCGCTCCCTTCGTCACCACCGGCCTCCGCGCCGCCTCGCCCAACGGCAAGCTGCGCCACGCCGCGTTCGGCGCGGGCGGGCAGGCCTGGAGCGACCTCAACGACCTGGCCAAGCACCCGATGTTCGAGGTCGTGGCCGTCTGCGACGTGGACACCAGCCACCTCGAACAGGCGAAGAAGAAGTTCCCTGCCGCGAAGTTCTACCAGGACTGGCGCGAACTGCTGGCCAAGGAGGCGGACCACATCGACAGCGTCAACGTCTCCACCCCCGACCACATGCACGCCCCCATCGGCATGGCCGCCATCACGCTCGGCAAACACATGTACGGACAGAAACCCCTCGCGCAGAACCTGTGGGAGTGCCGTCAGCTCATGCTGCGCGCCCGCGAGAAGAAGGTGATGACGCAGATGGGCATCCAGATCTCCTCCACCTTCGCGGAACGCCTCGCCGTCGCGCTGATCCAGGCGGGCGCCGTGGGCAAGGTCAAGGAGGTCCACACCTTCAGCAACAAGACGTGGGGCGACATGGCCCCGGTGCCGCAGAACACCGACCCCGTCCCCGCCAGCCTCGACTGGGACAAGTGGCTCGGCCCGGCGGCCGAACGCCCGTACATCAACGGTTACTATCACCCGGGCAACTGGCGCCGCCGCCGCGACTTCGGCACCGGCACGCTCGGCGACATGGGCTGCCACATGTTCAGCGGGTGGTTCCGCGCGCTCAATCTGGCCGCGCCGATCTCGGTCAAGTCCACCGGGACCCCGCCGCCCAACCTCACCAACTGGGGCGTGCACGGCCGCGTGGAGTACACCTTCGCCGGCACCGAGTTCACCGCCGACAAGTCGGTGAAGGTGACCTGGACCGATGGCAACCAGAAGCCCCCGGAGGCGGTGGTCGAGCTGCTCCGCATGAGCGCCGACAAGAAGCCGGAAGTGGGCCAGGGCAGCATCTACGTCGGCACCGAGGGCGTGCTCTTCGCCCCGCACATGGAGACCCCGCGCCTCTTCCCGCGCGAGAAGTTCCAGGGCTACAAGTATCCCAAGCTCGAGCCGCGCGACCACTACCTCGAATTCGTGGACTGCTGCCTCAAGGGCGACAAGCAGCCCAGCGCCCACTTCGACTACGCCGCTCCGCTCACCGAAGCCGTGCTGCTCGGCTGCCTCTCCAGCGCCTTCCCCAACCAGGACCTCACCTGGGACTCCCCCGGCCTGCGCATCCCCAACTCCGCCGAGGCCAACTCCCTCGTCAAGCGCACCTACCGCAAGGGGTGGGAGATCACCTGACTCCCGCCTCCGCCCGTTTGTAGGGGCGTCGCTTGCGACGCCCGCCGCCTGCGGGAGATCGCCTGACCCGCGGCGGGGATATTTTATCAGGAAGGCCGGAAAAGATAGGCGGGCGACGGGAACCCGCCCACGTCAAACCGAACGCAGGCCGCGGGGCTTGCGGCTGCGGCGCGTTTCCGGTCGTTTTCCGGTCGCCGGAAAATAACCCCGTTTGCGCCTTCGGGTCCGCGAAGGAGGCGGCAAGCTCAACTGTCCAACGCCTCTTTGGCCTGGGCAAAAAAGCCGGGCATATCATTCAGGCAAAAACCGAGTCCGGCCGCGGTTTCTTCCTTGGTGAAACGTTCGGGGCAAGCGGCGAGCAAGAACAGGAAGGCGAAACTCCACGACATCTCACTCAGGCAATACGCAATCTTCTTCGCGGGAGCCTCTGGTTCTCCCACCTCCACCAGCGACGCCTTCAAGAATCGAAGAAGTCATCCGCTCGGAACGGCGCCACTTGCTTGATTTGCCGGGACAGAGTTCCCCAACCAGCCGGACAACCTTTTCTTCGCATTCTTTGAAATGATCCATACGTGTAAACCGGGATGTTGATGGAGCGGGGGCTGAGACGGTCGTTGCAGGGAAAGATCCTTCCGCAAAGCCCGCAAAGAGCGCGGGGAAGGTGGGTCACTGGCCGGGCGTGGAGGGTTGCGCTTCGGGGGAATCGTCTCCCGCCGAGCCTCGCGGTTTGAGGCTCACCCGGCGGGTCGCTCCACCGTCTTCCCGGGGCGGGTGCGCAGCCCGCTTTACCCTGCTGAATATCCCCCCGCCGGCGGGGCGTCCCCCTGCCGGCGTCGGCTCCCGAGCCCCGGGACCGCGCCACCCGGACCCTCCCATGAAATTTCCAGACCGGCGGCGCTGACCGCTGCGTGGATCGGCTGCCTGCTGGGCGTTTGCCCGGCGGGATTGTCGCGGGCGGGTGAGGAAGGGAGGTCGGTCGACCAACTGGTCGCCGCCGATCTGAAGGACCGCGCCATCCCCTGTCGCCGGTCTGCGACGACGCGGTGTTCATCCGCCGGGTGTACCTCGACATGACCGGCACCCTTCCGCGCGCGCCGGAGGTGAAGGCCTTCCCTGGAAAACCGGCGGCCGGACAAGCGGGCCGCCCTCATCGACCGCCTGTTCAACCACGACGCCTGGGCGGACTACCAGGCCATGCACTGGTGCGACCGGCTGCGGGTGAAGTCGGAATTCCCGGCCGCCCTGGCCCAACGCGGTGCAGGCCTACCACGGCTGGCTGGTCGACGCCTGCCGGGACAACCTGCCGCTCGACCGCCTCGCGCGCGAACTGCTCACCGCCAGCGGCAGCAACTTCCGCGCGGCCCTGGTGAACTTCTACCGCGCCATCCCCGGCGCGAACCCGCCGCGATCACCGAGTCGGTGGTCCTCACCTTCCTGGGCGTGCGCCCCGAACACCTGCCGGCCGCCCGGCGCGACGGCATGGCCCCGTGCTTCAGCCGGATCGGGTTCAAGGAAACCGCCGAGTGGAAGGAGGAGATCGTCTTCTTCGACCGGGCGAAGGCCGAGGCCGCCGGCCCGCCTCCCGCCGCGGTCTTCCCCGACGGGAAACGCGTCCCGCTCGACCCCGCCCGCGACCCGCGCGAGATCTTCGCCGACTGGCTCACCGCCCCGGACAACCGCGACTTCGCGCGCTGCCTGGTCAACCGGATCTGGTTCGACCTGCTCGGTCGCGGCATCGTGCACGAACCCGACGACCTGCGCCCGGACAACCCGCCGTCGAACCCGGCCCTGCTCGATTTCCTGGCCGGCGAACTCGCGTCCCACCACTTCGATGCGCGCCATGTCATGCGCCTGATCCTCAACTCGGAAACCTACCAGCGCTCGGCGATCCCGCTCGACGCCAACCGCGCCGACGTCGCGCACTTCTCGCACTACCCGGTGCGGCGGCTGGACGCCGAGGTGCTGATCGACGCCATCAACCAGGTCACCGGCACCCGCGAAACCTACTCCAGCGAGATCCCCGAGCCCTTCACCTACATCCCCGCGAGCCACCGCGCCGCCTCGCTCGGCGACGGCAGCATCACCAGCCCCTTCCTCGACATGTTCGGCCGGCCCCCGCGCGACACCGGACTGGTGTCGGAGCGCAGCAACGAGGTCTCGGACACCCAGATACTCCACCTGCTCAACTCGACGCACATCCAGCAGAAGATCGAGAGCGGCCCCGCCATCCAGGCCCTTCAGAACAGCAAGAAGGAGGTCCCCACCCTCATCGACGAGATCTACCTCTCCCTGCTGTCGCGGCACCCCTCCGACGAGGACCGCACGACCGCCGTCGCGCACTTCAAGGACGGGGGGCGCAAGCGCCATGAAGCGGTGAACGATCTCGTCTGGGCCCTCCTCAACTCCCGGGAATTCCTCTTCCGCCACTAGGCGGCCAGGCAACGCCATGCACCCCGACACCCTCAGCCGCCGCTCCCTGCTCAAGTCCGGTCTCGCCGCCACCGCCGGCCTGGCCCTCGGCCCTTCCGGCTTCGCCGCGCCCGCCCCCGCCCCCCGCGCGAAGGCGGTCATACAGATCTGGATGTGGGGGGGCGCCTCCCATCTCGACACCTTCGACCCCAAGCCCGACGCCGGCCACGACTACTGCGGGCCGCTGAACAAGCCCATCGCGACCAATGTGGACGGCATCCGGATCGGCCAGCTCCTGCCGCGGCTGGCGACGATGGCCGACAAGTACTCCATCCTGCGCGGGATGACCCACGGCGTGAACGCCCATGAAACGGCGTCCTACATGGTGCAGACCGGCCGCATGCCGGACGACGGCACGGTCCATCCCTGCGTCGGGGCCGTGGTGTCGTACTTCAAGGGGTACCGCGCCGGCTACAAGGGGCTGATCCCGCCCTACATCGTGCTGACGCAGCCGCAGGGGCGGTTTTCCGAGGCCGGGTTTCTCGGCTCGCGCTACAAGCCGTTCGCGACCGGGGGCAACCCCAACCTCGACCCGTTCATGGTCGAGGGCGTGGTCGCCAAGGGCATCACCACCCAGCGCCAGCGGGACCGGCGCGAGCTGCTCCAGCGGCTGGACGTGCTCGGCGAGGCGCTGCCGGGCGACCCCGAAATGGAGCGGGTGGAGGCCTGCCGCGGCCAGGCCTACGAGATGATCCTGGGCGACGCCGGCAAGGTGTTCGACCTGTCGCAGGAGAAGGACGAGCTGCGGCTGCGCTACGGCCGCACGCCCTTCGGGCAGTCCTGCCTGCTCGCGCGCCGGCTGGTCGAGCGCGGCGTGCCCTACGTCACCATCAACTACAACGGCTGGGACACGCACAAGCAGCATTTCCAGGCCATGCAGAAGATGCTGCCCGACCTGGACAACGGCTTCGCCTCGCTGCTGGAGGACCTCTCCGCCCGCGGCCTGCTCGACCAGACCCTGGTGTGGTGGGGCGGCGAGTTCGGGCGCAGCCCCAAGGTCCAGTGGGAGGCCCCGTGGAACGGCGGCCGCAGCCACTACGGCAAGGTGTTCTCGGATGTCGTGGCGGGCGGCGGCTTCATGGGCGGCCGGGTGGTGGGGGCCTCGGACGCCCGGGGCGAAAACGTGGCCAGCCGCCCCATTCATCCCTGCGACCTGGTGGGCAGCATCTACGACCGCCTCGGCATCGACGGCGCCGCCGTCCTCCCGCACCCGCAGGGGCGGAACGTGCGCGTGACCCCGGGGCCGGAGGAGAAGATCGAGCGCGGCGGACTGCTCACGGAGATCATGACATGAGGGCGGCCGCGCGAATCGCGCCGCTGTTGCTGTTGGCCGCGGCCGCAAGCGCCGAGGAACCGCACATCGGGTACTTTTTCCCGGCCGGCGCGCGCACCGGCGGCGCGACGGAGATCGTCGTGGGCGGGCAGTTCATCGAGAAGGCCACCGGGCTCGACATCTCCGGCGGCGGGATCGAGGCGGGCGTGACCGGGTGGTTCAAGGAGCTGACCAACCAGGAGATCAACAGCCTGCGCAACCGCCGCGAGGCCATCGACCAGACGATCGAAAAGGCGCAGGGCGAGGAGCGGGCGAAGCTGGAGAAGGAGCTTGCGAAGATTCTCAACACCTTCAAGGAGCAGGGCTGGGACGAGACCGGGCGCAAGCGCCTCAAGAAGTTCGACGCCCGCCGCCAGTTCAACCCGCAGCTTCGCGAGGAGCTGGGCGTGCGGCTGCAGGTCGCCGCGGACGCCGCCCCCGGGCCGCGCGAGATCCGGGTGATCACCCCAGACGGTCTCTCCAATCCGATGGTCTTCCAGGTGGGGACGGACGCGGAGCTGCGCGAGGTCGAGCCCAACGACCGCGAACCGCCCGCCGACGCGCCCGTGCTGGTGTCCGGCGCGGTGTTCAACGGCCAGATCATGCCCGGCGACGCCGACCGCGTCCGCGTCCCCCTGCAAAAGGGCGAGCGGGTCCGGTTCACCGCGCAGGCCCGCGTCCTGTCGCCCTACCTGGCCGACGCCGTGCCGGGCTGGTTCCAGGCGGTGCTCGCGCTGCACGACCCGGCGGGCCGGCGCGCCGCCTACGCGGACGATCATCTGTTCGACCCCGATCCCGTGCTGTCCTACCAGGCCCCCGAGGCTGGCGACTACGTGCTGGAAATCCGGGACGCCCTCTATCGCGGCCGCGAGGTACGGCCGCATCCGCCGCGCGCCGCGAACCGACCCGCCCGCCCCGGCCGACGCGCCCGCGGGCGATGTCGTGGAGAAGGAGCCGAACGACGACGCGGGGGGGGCGCGAGAACTGCCCGTCGGCAGAAGTGCGGCCGGTCGCATCGGCCAGCCCGGCGACTGCGATGTCTGGCGCGTGGCCGGCGAAAGCGGGCAACCCCTGGTCGCCGAGATCCACGCCCGGCGTCTCGGATCGCCGCTCGACGCCCTGCTGCAGCTAAGGGACGCCGCCGGGAAAAGCCTGGCCCTCCAGGACGACTGCGTGGACCGCGGGGAAGGCCTGATCACGCATCACGCCGACGCCCGCCTCACCTTCGCGCCGCCGGCCGGCGGGGATTTTTTCATCGAGGTGCGCGATGTGCAGCAGCGCGGCGGCGACGAGTTCGCCTACCGGCTGGAGCTTCGCGTCGAGCAGCCCGACTTTGAACTCCGCACCACCCCCGCCAGCATCAACCTGGCGGCGGGCGGGTCCGCCCCGCTGACCGTGCATGTCCTGCGCCGCGACGGATTCGCCGGGCCGGTGCGGCTCCGCGTGATGGACGCCCCCGAGGGCTTCCATCTGGACGGCGGAGTGATCCCGGCCGGGGCCGACCGCGTCCGCTGCACCCTCACCGTTCCGCGAGGCACGCCCGCGGGCACGCGTCCGCTGGTGCTCGAGGGAGCCGCCCGCATCGGCGACCGGGAGGTGCGGCATCCCGCACTTCCGGCCGAGGACATGATGCAGGCCTTTCTGTACCGGCATCTGGTGCGGATGGAGCGGGGGTTGCTGACGATCACCGGGCCGGCCAAGATGGCCCTGGCGGTGCGGGAACCGGCCGGTCCCGGGGACAAGCCGCTGCGCCTGCCCTGCGGAGGCCCGGTGAAGATCGTCCTGGGCAACGCCCTCGGCAAGAAGATCTGGGGCAACCCGCACGTCGAGCTGTCCGATCCCCCGCCCGGGCTCCAGATGGGAGAGGTGAAATTCCTGGGCGAGCAGAACCGGATCGAGGTCACCATCACCACCGACGCCGCGTTGTGCAAGCCGGGCATGGCGGGCAACCTGGTGTTCAACCTGCTCGCCTCCAGCACGCGCAAGAACGTTCTCTGCACCGCCCCCGCCCTGCCGTACGAGATCACCGCGGCCCCTTGATTTCCTTGCACAGGCGGGGCGGAAGGATTCTAATACCCGTTTCCGCGAAGGCGCGACCGCCCCGGCGCCAACCCCCGGAATGAAAGCGAATCCCATGAAAAAGACCCTGACCCTACTCCTCGCCGCCGCCTCCCTCTGGGTCGTCGGAACGGGCTGCTCCTGCAAAACCGGCAAGACGGCCGCCGCCTGTGACAAGAAGCTCATCGCGGCGAAGGTCTCCGTGAAGCCCGACCAGATCAAGGCCTTCATCGCGGCGACCCCCGCGATCCTCGCCGCCTCCCGGGCGGAGCCGGGGTGTGTCAGCTACACGATGTACCAGAACCCGCACGAGCCGGCCTCGTTCTTCTTCTTCGAGCAGTGGAAGGACCAGGCGGCGATCGACGCCCATTTCGCCACCCCCCACTTCAAGGCCTTCGGCGACCAAATCAAGGACCTGGTGGCCGCCCCGCCCGAAATCGTCATCTATGACGCCTGCATTCCTCCGCCGGCGAAGTAAGCCGTATGCGGTACAGCGGGTGCTGGGCACCCGCTGTAGAGAAGCGAGCGGGTGCCCAGCCCCCGCTGTACCGGACCCGGAACTGAACCTGCGTCCCATCACGCATGCCGGCGGTTTTCCGTTGATCCCGCCGGGGGTTCCGTGGGATTTTGAACGGCCGGCCCGCGCCGGTCTATGATCTTCATCTTTCAATGTCCGAACTGCAACGGGGCCGTGAAGGCCAACAGCGCCCATGGCGGGGACATCGCCGTGTGTCCGCATTGCGACGCCACGTTGATGGTGCCCATGGACGCGGTGGGAACGGGCACGCTGGTCGGGTACAAGCTGCTGGAACGGATCGGGTCGGGCGGCATGGGCACGGTGTACCTGGCGGAGCAGATCTCGCTGAAGCGCATGGTCGCGCTGAAGGTCCTGCCGCCGGCCATCACCCGCAGTGAAAAGTTTGTCCAGCGCTTCCGGCAGGAAGTGAAGATGCACGGCCAGCTCACGCACCCGCGCATCGCCATGGCCTACGACGCGGGGAACGACCGCGACATCCACTACCTGGCCATGGAGTACGTGAAGGGCACGGACGTCGGCCGGATGATCCTGACGCGGAAGATCATTCCCGAGCAGGAGGCGCTCCGCATCGCCCTGGCGGTCGCCGAAGGACTCGCCTACGCGTGGGAAAAGAAGAAGATCGTCCACTGCGACATCAAGCCCGGCAATCTCATCGTGATGGACGACGGGGATGTGAAGATCCTGGACATGGGCCTCTCGAAGTCGCTCATCGACATGGCCGACCTGACCCAGACCGGCTACATGGTGGGAACGCCGCTGTACATGTCGCCCGAGCAGGCGGACGGGAACAGCGAGGTGGACTTCCGGTCGGACATCTACTCCCTCGGGTCCACGCTGTACCACATGGTCACCGGGGTCACGCCCTACCAGGGGCGCAACGTCACCGAGGTGATCACCAAGAAGAACACCGGCGATCCGCCCGCGGCGAGCGCCATGTGCGCGGAGGTGGGCGAGCCGTGTTCGCGGCTGATCACCAAGATGATGGCGCGCGACCCCGGGGGGCGTTTCCAGAGCTATGAGGAGCTGATGGTGGCGATCCGGCAGGCCCTGGAGGGCCGCGTGCCGGACCAGTGCCGCGAGAGCAACCTGATCGGGCGGCTGATGTGGATCGCGGCGGTGCTGATCCTGGCGGCGACCGCGGTGGGCGTGACCCTCAAGCTGGGCGACCGCCCCGCCGCAAAACCGCCGCCGCCGGCCCTGTCCGGGCCCGAGGCCGCGCGCCGGAAGGTCGAGGAACTCTTCCGGTTCGCCATGGGGCGGACGCTGCTGGATCCGTCGGAGATGCAGCTCCACCTCGACACGTTCGAGGCGGTGCGCAAGGAGGCGGACGCGTGCGGGCACGTCGAGGTCTCCCGGCTGGCCGCCGAGCAGGTGGTGAAATTCCGCGACCTGATCGATCACGAGGTCAACCTGGTGCTGGCCGGATTGCGCAACCGCGCCGAGGAGCAGGCCAGCGAGGGCAATCTCACCGGCGCCCAGATGCTGGTGCTCGGCTACGAGGGCCCCTTCCGCCGCGAATCGGAGGCGCGCCGCGCGGAGCTGTGGAAGACGCTGGAAACCGCGACGCTGGAGCGGCACCTGCGCGAGGAGGAAGCCGCCCGGGCGGAGGCGCGCGGGCGCGTCGAAGCGCTCATTCGCGAACGGCGTTTTGACGAGGCGGCCGGGGTGGCCGCCGGGATCCGCCGCTCCGGCCGGCCCGGGACGGAAACCGCCCGCGCCGCCCTGGCCGTGGAACTGGAAAAGGCGGTCGCCGCCGCCCGCCAGCAGGGCGAGCGGGAGTCCCGGAAGGAAAAGGAGCGCTTCGACGCGCTGGTGCGCAACGTGGCCGAACTCCTTCTGGCGGGAGACCTCCGCGTCGCGGAAAACGCGGTGAACGAGGCCCCGCCCGGGCCGGACCGGGACCGCCTGGCAACGGAGTTCGAACGCATCACCGGCACCGGAGCCACCATCCTCAACTCCTTCGCGGACGACATCGGCCATGAGGTCGAGCTCTGGCTGGTCGAGGGCCCCCGGACCTACCGCATCGACGAGGTGACCGAAACCCACGTCGTCGCCGCGCGTGTGCAGCGCGAGGGCACGGTGACCGTGAACCTGCGCCTGAACGACCTGACGCCCGGCGAGAAGGTCCGGCGTCTGGTCCAGGCCCTGGGGGAACGCGAGGCGGCCCTGTCGTGCGGAATGCTCGCCTGGACCGCGCGGAATGCGCGGGCGGCCGCGGGGTATTTTGAAAAGGCCGGCACCCCCCTGGGACAGGCGCTCGCCGCCCGGGCGCTGGATGCGGCCGAGGAACGGGACAAGGCGGCGAACGCCCGGATGGAGAACCCATGAGCACACGAAAAAAACTGCTGGTGGTCGACTGCGCCGCCCTCGGCTGGAACCTCGCCCCGCGCGTCCAGGCCCGCCTCCAGGGCCGCGTGTTCCAGCGCATGCCCGGGACCTTCCCGGCCCTGACCTGCCCCGTTCAGGCGGCGTTTCGAACGGGGACGACCGCCGCGCGGCACGGCATGGTGGCCAACGGCCTGTACCACCGCGACCTGCGCCGGCCGATGTTCTGGGAGCAGTCGGCCGACCTGGTGCAGGGCCAGCGGTTCTGGCAGGGCATGCGCGCGCGCGGACTGCGCGTCGGCATGATGTTCTGGCAGCAGAGCCTGGGTGAGGCGGTGGACCTCGTCCTCTCGCCCCGGCCCGTCCACAAGCACTCGGGCGGCATGATCCAGGACTGCTACTCTCAACCCGCCGACCTGTACGACCGCCTCGGCGCGCGCCTCGGCCGCGGCTTCAACCTCATGCACTACTGGGGGCCGCTGGCCTCGCGGCGGTCGACCGACTGGATCGTCGACGCCACCCGCGCCGTCATGGAGGACCCGGCCCTCGCGCCCGACCTGCTGCTGACCTACCTGCCCCACCTCGACTACGACCTGCAGCGCCACGGCCCCGACCACCCCAAGGCCCTCGCCGCCGCCGACGCGCTCGGCGACCACCTGGCCACCCTGCTCGAGACCGCGCAGCGCACCGGCTACGAGGTGCTGATCTTCGGCGACTACGCCATCCGCGCCTGCACCGGCCCCGCCATCCTGCCCAACCTGGCCCTGCGCCAGGCGGGACTCATGCAGGTCCGCACCCTCAAGGGCATGGCCTATCCGGATTTCTGGTACGGCCGCGCCTTCGCCATGGTCGACCACGAAATCGCCCATGTCCACACCTCCGGCGAGGCCGCCCTGCAGAGCGCCCGCGAAGTGTTCGAGGCCCTTCCCGGCGTCGCCCAGGTGTTCGACTGGCAGGCCCAGCAAAAGGCCGGCATCGACCACCCCCGCTCCGGCGACCTCGTGCTCGTCGCCGAACCCGGCCGCTGGTTCGCCTACCCGTGGTGGACCGACCGAAAGGAGGCCCCGACTTCGCCACCCACGTCGACATCCACAACAAGCCCGGCTTCGACCCGTGCGAACTGTTCTTCGGCTGGCCCCCGGAACCGTCAGCCTCAACACCGCCAAGGTCGGCGGAACCCACGGCACCATCGAGCCGGACGGCGACGTGGCCTGGCTGTGCACCTCCGATTTTGTGTCGGAACCGCGAACCGTTTCGGCCTTCGGGGCGTTTATCCAGCAATGGTTCAGCACATGATCAACCCCGGGCAGGCCGCGGCGGCGCGGCGGCACGAGCAGCGGCTCTCCGTGCCGTTCGACTTCCCCGTGCTCTTCTGCCGCGATCTATTCGCGCCGGAAAACCAGCTGCTGCTCGACGTCTCCGCCGGCGCGAGCCCGACCGGAGGCATCGCGTCCTGATCGTCGTCGAGCGCCCCGTGCTCGACGCCAACCCCGGCCTTGCCGAACGTCTGCGCGGGTGGTTTGCCGCCCGACCGGACGCCGTCGAACTCGTCACCGACCCCTTCGTGCTGCCCGGCGGCGAGGCGGCGAAGAACGACTACCGCCTGACCATGACCCTGATCGACGCGATGCTCGAGCACCGCATGGACCGCCAGTCGTACGTCATCGGCATCGGCGGCGGCGCCCTGCTGGACGCGGCCGGCTTCGCCGCCTCGCTCGTCCACCGCGGCCTCCGCATGGTGCGCGTGCCCACCACCGTGCTCGCGCAGAACGACGCCGCCGTGGGCGTCAAGACCGCCATGAACCTCCACGGCGGCAAGAACACCATCGGCACCTTCGCCCCGCCCTTCGCCGTAATCAACGACTTCCTCCTCCTGCACGCTGCCCTTCCGCGACTGGATCGCCGGCGCGTCCGAGGCGTTCAAGGTCGCGATGATCAAGGACGCCGCGTTCTTCGACTGGCTCTGCGCCGCCGCCCCGCGCCTGCGCGCCCGCGACGACGCCGCGATGGAGGAGCTGGTGAGCGCTGCGCCCTCCTGCACCTCGACCACATCCGCGCCGGCGGCGACCCCTTCGAGATGGGCAGCGCCCGCCCGCTCGACTTCGGCCACTGGTCCGCCCACAAGCTCGAGTCGCTGTCCGGCTACCGTGTGCGCCACGGCGAAGCGGTGGCCACCGGCATCGCCCTCGACGCCCTCTACGCCCGCCGTCTCGGCCTGCTCGCCCCCGCGGACGCCGCCCGCCTGCTCGACGCCCTCCGCGCCGCCGGGTTCGACCTCTGGTATCCGGAGATGGACGAGCGCCTCGGCGACGGTACCCACGCCCTGCTGCAGGGGCTGGCCGATTTCCAGGAGCACCTCGGCGGCGATCTCTGCATTACCCTGCCCGACGGTGTCGGCCGCCGCGTCGAGGTTCACACCATGGACTTCGCCCTGCTCGCGGATGCGCTCGGCGAGCTGCGGGCCTTCGCCCTCGTCGGGTGATCCCTCATCTGGAGTGCGGGGGCAAGCGAAGCGCGACACCGCTTTTCTCCAAGGGGACAAGCGCAGCGGGGCCCTGTCCCGCCCGGGAACCACCGGCCGCGGCGGAGGCCGCCTCGCTGCGCTCGTTGTCCTCCGCAATTCAGAGCGGTGTCGCGCTGCGCTTGCCCCCGCACTCCAGAGGCGGCCCCGGTCTGGACTTGCTGGCGCTTGCGGCTGCGACCCAAAACGCCCATTCACGTTCATCGTTTCCGGACCGGAAACTCGGACTAACGGAGGCGGAAGGAGAGGACAGGGTCGAGGAGTTCTTCGGCGTAGCTGCGGAGTTTGGAGGGGCTCATGCCTGAGACCTTGGCGAGTGCGTCCTCGGTGGTGGGGCGGTCGGTGGCGATGGCTTGAAGGGTTTTGTCGGCGAGAGATAGGGCGGGAGGTGCCGGGTCTTGCAAATCAAAAAGCAGGAAGTTAGTGGAGTCTCATGGACAAATACACCCAGACAGCTCCGGATCATCTGCGGGAATGGGCCGCCAACCCGAAAGTGGTTGGCTTTCCCACACCCACGGGTCTGCCGCGCTTCGGCTCCAAGCGATTCAAGAGCTACGAGGAGTTCAATGCCTGGAAAGAATCCTACCTGAAGGAAATCGCCCGGACGGGGGGAGTGAAGTGGACGAATGCTTGAAGTACAAAAGCGGGGAAGCATAAGATTCCGGGCCGATAAAACACCTCAACCCCGGATCCAGGCCGTGGAGCAAAAACTATCGGTGGCTCAAGATGCTCTTAAATACTAAATACAGGACCTCAATTCGCAAAAACCAAAATGCTAAGAAAGGTTGAAAAATGAAACTCTACACCTTGCTTTACAGAACCGCACGAGTTGACTCGATGATGTTGTTATATTTGTTAATTAACGCCACCGCGCTGCCTATGTTGGCTAGTGGAAAAGTTGTAACATTGGTTGTGCTTGATCAATACAATATGCCCGCTACGAATCTAACAGTAGGATCGAGTGGTGGCGGTAAATATATAGAAACAAAACTTGCTAACACAAACAGGTGTTGTTTCACGGTACTAAACAATGACGAATCTGATTATTTCACGCTTTTTAGTGATGATAAGATTCACGCCAGTCTTTTAGTTGAAAATACAAAAGAAGAGGCCGACTCAACAAATACCGTTTATATGGTCAAATTTCCGCCGGAGAGAGCCACCGTTCTTTTGAAATTCCCTTGGCTTGATTCTACTAACAATGTCTATGGGTATAGTGCGGAGGATTTCGTTGTAACGTTTAACACTTTCAGGCGGCCATCTTTGACTACGAACGAGCAACTATCGCTCATGAACAATCCTCCACCTGTTGCGCAAGTATTAGAAAATCCTTGGGTCGCTGTAACGGACGTTGTATGGGGGGAAAATTATTGGCTGGATGCAAAGCATACATCCGGAGCTTTGCTTTGTCATGCAAAAGTTTGCTTTCCGAAACCTGGTAATCTTCAAACAAACAATGTATTTATTTATACGAGTGAGTATTATGGAGGATTAACTACAAACGTTATATATAAAGCGGAGACGCCAAGCCCCTAAACCGCATGCGGTTTTGGCAACCGGCGTCACCAACATAACCGTCCGCCTGCTTGACGATCGGAACGGGGCCAGTCCTGAGTTTAGAGTTTAAGGGGTTCCGCACGATGATCGAATTTGATGCTCCATAGTTGCCCGCCATCCCAAAAACCCTGCTGAGGAATAAGACAGGCCATGATCGCCTTGTCCAAAGCTTCGCCAAAGAGCACCCTTTTCCGGTCTCCGGAAACGTTTGGGAAACCGTATTCCGGTCGCAGGAACCCGCCGTCGGGACAATGTTGGCCGCAGGGTGTTTTTGATCGCAGCCGCAGCCTCCATGGCCTGGTTTTTCCTGCTCGCGTCGGAGGCCGCCTCGCTGCGCTCGTTGTCCTCCGCAGTGCAAAGCGGTGTCGCGCTTCGCTTGCCCCCGCCCGGTCATCCGACCGGGTCGGGACACTCCAGAGGCCGCCCCGCCCACCAAAGTCACCCGTTGAGTTATACCTGTTTTCTGCTACAAGTTCCCTTCGCCATGCGACTCGAATCCAACGCCAATATCCACCTCACCTATTGCCTCAACGTCCACCCGGGGGCGGGCATCTCCGACGTTCACGAAGCCGTCCGCGGTCCCGCGCGCGAACTGGGCCGGCGGGTCTGCCCCGGCCGCCCCTTCGGCCTCGGCCTGCGCCTCTCCAACGAGGCCGCCGAAGCCCTCGCCGAGCCCGGCGAACTCAACCGGCTCAAGGACCTGATCGAGGAATCCGGCTCCTACGCCTTCACCGTCAACGCCTTCCCCTTCGCCGCCTTCCACGGCACCCGCGTCAAGGAACAGGTCTACGCCCCGGACTGGCGGGACGACGCCCGCTCGCGCTACACCGCCCGCGTCGCCGGCCATCTCGCCGGGCTTTTGCCCGAGGGCGTGGAGGGCAGCATCAGCACGGTGCCCGGCTCCTTCGCCGAGTGGATCAAGGACGATCAGGACATTGATCACATGGCCCTGCTGCTCGCACGCACCGCCCACGCCCTGCACCTCCTGCGCGAACGCACGGGCCGGCTCATCCACTTGGGACTGGAGCCCGAACCCTGCTGCTTCCTGGAGACCACCGCGCAGTTCCTGGCCTTTTACAAGGACCGCGTGCTGCTCAAGGCCGCGAGACAAATCGCCTACGAGCAGGGCCTCACACGGCCCGCCGCCGAGGCCCTTCTGCGCGCGCACCTGGGGCTCTGTCTCGACACCTGCCACCTCGCCATCCAGGGCGAGGATCTCGCGGACTCCACCCGCCGCGTGCTGGGCGAGGGCGTCCCGATCTCGAAGGTCCAGCTCAGCGCCGCGCTGGTCTGTCCGTCCGCAGCGTCTTTCCGCCGGCGCATGCCCGCCTTCGACGACGGCGTGTATCTCCACCAGACCGTCGCCCGCGGCCCCGGCGGCGCGCGTCTCGCTTACACCGATCTGCCACAGGCCCTCGCCGATCTCCCGGCCGGCGCCACCGACGCCCGCGTGCATTTCCACGTCCCGATGTACTGGGGCGGCGACGGCGAACTGGCCACCACCCGCGACGCCCTCACCCCCGCCTTCCGCGAACTCCTTCTCAAGGCCGCATCCCCGCATCTGGAGATCGAAACCTACACCTTCGCCGTCATGCCGCCCGACCTCACCGAGGGCAAGGACATCGTCGACCACCTCGAGGCCGAATGGCGCTGGGTCGCCGGCTGGCTCGGGAACTGAGCCACCGGGACCGCCGGCTTCCAGCCGGCCCCATCCGGCGCTCCCCTTTCCTTTTCTCCCGCCAAGAACGGGTTTTAACCACCGAGAACCCAGAATCGAAAACCCGCCCCGTTTCCGGCGCGGCCGCAATCCGCCGGCGGGCCTGCACGAACGCCGATTCCCGGCCGCCGGGCGGCGACGTTCCGGATTTTTCCCAAAGAACGGCCGGCCGGAAACGTCCAACGAACACCCCTGTCATGAATATCCTCCTCCGCACCTTTCCCCCGCTCCTGCTCGCGCTGCTCACCCTCGGCGCCCGGGCCGCACCGGAGCCCGACCGGCTCGCGGACATCCCGCATGTGAAGCAAAAGCCGGACTTCTGCGGAGAGGCGTGCGTGGAGATGTGGCTGCGGAAGCTGGGCTATGCGACGACCCAGGACGAGGTGTTCAACCGCTCCGGCCTGGATCCCCTGGAGGGCCGGGGCTGCTACACGCGCGAGCTGGTGCAGGCGTGCGAGACGATCGGATTCAAGGTCGACCGGAAGACGACGTTCACGCGGATCCGCGCCAAGGCGCCGGGGCCGGACCTGGAAAAGGCCTTCGCGGCGCTGGTGGCCGACCTGCAGGCCGGGACGCCGTCCATCGTGTGCACGCACTTCGACAAGAACCCCGGCACGACCGAACACTTCCGGCTGGTCACCGGATTCGACGAGGCCGCCGGCGAGGTGGTCTACAACGACCCCGCCCTGGAGGATGGCCGGGGCCTGCGCATGAAGAAGGCGGACTTTCTGGAGCTGTGGCCGCTGAAGTACGACGCGGCCGTGTGGACCGTCGTGCGCATCCCGCTCGCCCCCGGGCGCATGACCGTGAAAAAGGACGCGCCCGCCGCCACCGGAAAACTCACCGCGGCGGACTACGCGCAGCACATCCGGAAGCTGCGCGGCACCATCGACCTGAAGCCGTACACCGTCCTGATCGAGCCGCCCTTCGTGGTGGTGGGGAATCTCGACTCCGCCGACCTCCGCATCTTTTCGCAGAAGACGGTGCGCTGGGCGGTGACGCTGCTCAGGAAGGCGTACTTCGAGAAGGAGCCCGACCGCGTGCTGACCATCTGGCTGCTGAAGGACGCGCCGTCGTACGAGGCCCTGGCGAAGGCGGTCGCCGGGGATCCGCCGGACACGCCGTACGGGTTCTATTCCTCCACCGCCGACGCGCTGATCATGAACATCGCCACCGGCGGCGGGACGCTGGTGCACGAGATCGTGCATCCCTTCGTCGAGGCCAACATTCCGGACTGTCCGCCGTGGTTCAACGAGGGGCTTGGATCGCTGTACGAGCAGTGCGAGGACCGCGCCGGCCGGATCGCCGGCCTCACCAACTGGCGGCTGGCCGGCCTGCAGAAGGAGATCCGCGGCAAGAGCCTGCCCGACTTCAAGACGCTGTGCGGATACGACTCGCGCGGCTTCTACCGCGGGGTCACCGGCGACAACTACGCCCAGGCCCGGTATCTGCTCTATTACCTGCAGGAGGAGGGGAAGCTCGACGCGTTTTACCGGCGGTTCATGAAGACCCGCAAGGACGACCCCTCCGGGTATCAGGCGCTGGTGGACACGCTCGGCAATCCCGACATGGGGAAATTCCAGGCCGCGTGGGAGGCGTACGTTCTCAAGTTGCGGTTCGGCCGGTAGGGGGCTGGGTGGAACTTTTTTAGGTCTTCCGGGAAGTTCATGGCTTCTCGTGGAATTCGGATTTCACGCCCAGCCGCGGTAGCGGCTTCAAGACGCTAAGACGCCAAGATGGATTTTATGAGGAAGACTGGAAGGCTGGAAAAAGGGAGGCTGGAAAAAAACGCAGGGATGGAAGGGATCCGATCCGGCCAACCACGCTTCACCTCCCGACTCCTCCTGTTGAAAGACGGTTTCACCGGATGCTCATTTTCCAATCGAATGCATCCTCCTGGCGTCTTTGAGTCTGAAGCCGCTATCGCGGCTGGGCGTGAACCTCCCTTCATAAAAATGGATGGCATGATTCGCGTTGACCCTTCCGTCCGCGGGTGGGAATTCCATCGACCTATGACAAGACTCCACCGCCCCGCCCTCCCGGGTCGAGGCGACAAACCCCTCCGGTCCCTTCGCCTCCGGGTTAAACCGCGCCATCCTCCCCGGCTGATTTTGACGCATGGCAAAGCTCCTCCCGGTTTTGCTATGCGTCAATTTTCATTCGTAACCCACAGGTTTCCAAGGGAAGGCTTGACGGGTTTCACAAAAAACGATGATGCCCGTCTTGCTATGCGTGACGCACAATAACATGTTAGGCCGCTGCACACCATGCCAGAACAACGCCCTCAATACAGAGAGATTGGTCCTTGGAAGCACGAGGATGTTGAGCAGGCCATACGCACCGACGACATCGAGGCCTTGCGTCTCGCAGTCATCGGAGTCTCCATGCACGACGATGATTGGTGCTATGCCCAGGATTTGTGCGTTCGGCTTTCCTCGCATGAGCACTTCAACGTGCGCGGCAACGCTGTGCTCGGCTTCGGTCACATTGCGCGAGTGCATCGTCAGCTTGACCGCGCGTTGGTGCAGCCGATTATTCAGGCCGCGCTTCGTGATGAGAACGATTACATTCGCGGACAGGCTGACTGCGCGAAGGATGACACAGCATTATTTCTGAAGTGGCATTATGACGAAACAGACGCGGCCTAACATGCGCTGCAGCGAACCCGGCCATCGCATCACTGTTGCAATCCGCGTGTCCCGCGGGCCGGGTCGCTGAGCTTGGGTCGTTCCGGTGACCGGAACCACCCGCCAAAAATCGTTCCGGTGACCGGAATCGGAGCCGGTTTTGGCCGCAGCCGCAAGCCCCGTGGCGGGGGGGCCATGTCAACCCCCTGCGACGCCCGGCCACCGGGCGGAGCGCGACCCCCGGCTACGGGCGGGATTCGAGGGTGACGATGCCAGGCTTGAGGCCCGGGGACTCGGCGCGGACGGTGATTTTGCCGGGGGTGGTGGTCGAGCGGATGAGGGCGGTGGCGATGCCGGCCTCGGCGTTGACGGGATTGGCGCCGATGGTGGCGTCGCCGATCACCGCGCCGGCGCCCTCGACGGAGAAGGTCACCGGATCGGTCGCGAACGGATGGACGGTGCCGCGCCCGTCGCAGATCTTCGCGTACACCCGCACCCAGTCGGCGCCGTCGGCGGCGAGGTCGCGGCCGCACAGGTCCGCCTCCAGCACGATCCGGCTCATCACGCCGGCGGCGCGGATGGAATGGGCGGCCACCACCTTGCCGCCGATGAGTCCCTCGGCCTTGTAGTCGGCCGCCGGGTAGTGGTAGCCGGGCTCGGAGTTGGCGGCCAGGTCGCCCGGCAGCTTGTAGGCGGAGGCGGCCGCGGTCGCCGCCTTCGCGCGGAAGGTGAAGGGGGGATGGTCGAGGACGTAACCGGGGTCGGGTGAGCGGGTCTCCAGCAGCTTGCCGTTTTCGTAGAAGCGGACCTGCTCGCAGTTGCTGAACACGGTGACGCCGGCGGGGGAGCAGGCGGACGCATAATTGGCGATGAAGACCATGGGGCCGGAGTCGAGCCCGGTCAGCCGCACGGCCGGATCGCGCTGGCTCTGGAAAAAATAGTAGTCGAACTTCGGCAGGCGGAAGAGGTCGAGCGCCCCGCCCAGGAACGGCTGCTGGTGGTAGCCGCGGTAGCAGTCGATGCCGGCCCAGACGCCCGCGCCGGTGAGGCGGGTCGCGGCGGGGCCGCCGCCGGAGTTGCGGAGCATGGTGTCGAGCTTGATGGCGTGGTTGAGCGCCTGGGTGATCATCGGCACCTCGCCCCAGCCGCGGGCGACGCGGACCCGCCCCTGCTGGTCGCCCCAGTTGTCCACGCTGTCGCCCCACTCGCGCCCCCAGTACGGGAGGTCCTTCACCGGGTCGCGGCTCCAGGCGACGTCCACGAAGGGGCGGTGGGCGCCCTCCGCGTCGCCGGCCACGAAACAACCCCCGCCGGGTTGCTCGGCGTGGACGGCCTGGTACAGCGTGCGGGCCGCGGCCTCGCCATAGCCGGTCTCGTTGGGAAAGGGCTCGTAGAGGGCGACGCAGGGGTGGTTGCGGTCGCGGCGGACCATCTCGCGGGCGTTCTGGAAGAGCCGCTGCTCCCACGCGCCGTTGCCGTAGAACTGCCAGCCGGGGTTGGAGACGACGCAGAGGATGCCGAATTCGTCGCAGGCGTCCATGAAGGCGGGGGCCGGGGGATAGTGGCTGCGGAACGAGGTGAAGCCGGCCTCGCGCATCTTCTTCGCGTCGCGCCAGTGGGCGGAGTCCGGCAGGGCGTAGCCGACGTAGGGATGGTCCTGGTGCCGGTTGAACCCGGAGGCGAAGTATTTGCCGCCATTGATGAACAGGCCCTCCGGCTTGAACTCGATCCGGCGCAGGCCGATGCGGGTGACGCGGCGGTCGGCGGCCTCTCCGCCGGCGAGCACCGAGGTGCGCAGGGTGTAGAGCGCGGGGTGGTCGGGATGCCAGAGTCGCGGGTTGGCCAGGGTGACGGTCTGGGAGAAGGTTTCCTCCGCGCCGACGGCGAGCGAGGCCTCGCGCACGGTTTCGGCGACCACCGCGCCGGCGTCGTCGACGAGTTCCTGCCGCAACTGGAAGGTCCGCGCCGCGGGGTGGCCGTTCACGACCTCGGTGCGGATCTCGACGACCGCCTGATCGGCCGCGATCTTCGGATACCGGACGAAGATTCCGCCCCCGGCGGGCTTGTCGGCCAGGTATTCGTCGGTGATGTGCAGGCGGTCCAGCACGACCAGCCGGACGTTCCGGTAGAGGCCGCCGAAGTAGGTGAAGTCGAGCCGGCCCTGCGGCGTGCCCGGGGGGACCTCCGGGTTGTCGCGGTTGTCGAGGCGGATCAGGAGTTCGTTCGGGGCGTCCGGGCGCAGGGCGTCGCCGAAGTCGACGGTGAAGGGCAGGTAGCCGCCGGCATGGGTGGTCAGTTTGCGGCCGTTGAGCCAGAGGTCCGCCACCTGCATCGCGCCCTCGAAGACGAGGAGCACCCTGCGCTCCCTGGCGCCGACGGGGGTCGGGAAGGTTTTGCGGTACCAGCAGATCCCCTGGAAGTTGCGGCCGCCGCTGGCGTTGAGCGCCTCGAGCCGCGGGGTGTGGGGAAGGCACACGGCCTCCCACTCCGCGCCGGCGGGCGGGGGCGCATCCTCCCGGACGGCGGCGGGAAGGGCGAAGGGCGTGAGCCGCGCGTACAGCCGCCAGTCCCGGCTCATGCCCGAGCTGTTGCCATCCTGGCGCGGCAGGTATCGGAAGCCGGAGCAGCGCACGGTTGCGCCGAGGTCGAGCACCAGCGCGTGCACCGGGCCGGGCTGGGCGCTCTTCCATTGCGTGTGCCACCGGGTTTCCGGTTTTCCGTCGAGGACGTTGGCGGCGACTTCGCCGGAGTCCGCCTCCTCGCTGTCCACATAGGCGATTTTCCAGGCCGAACGGTCGAGGGGTTTGCCCTGTTCATCGAGCAGGTCGAATTCCGCGACCGAGGCGAAGGGGCCCTGATGGGCGGAGGTGATTTCGAGGCAGACAAAGCGGGCCTCCCGCGCGGGGAAGTTTACGATCTGCGCCGCGGTGCCACCGGGGAAGGCGCCCTCGGCGACGCGATCGGACGCGGGCGGGGTGAAGCGCGGAGCCGCCGCCGCCCCCTGCGCGGGCAGGTGAAACGACCAGTCGCGGTTGAAGTTGAGGTCGAGCCGGTCCGCCCGGGCGGGCGGCGTGAGAACGGAGGCCAGGCCGGCCAGAAGGAACAGGGTGGAGGTGGAGATTTTCATGGGCGTGTGTTTTTCCGGTTTCAGAGCGGATGGGAGTGGGCGGGGTCGCCGTTTCAGGGCGCTCATTTCCGTAAGGCGGCGGGCGGCGCGGATCAATTTTGTTTACACATTCCAGGGTCGTGTATGAAAGTTCGGGTTTTCGAGCACGTTCATTTGGAGGAACGTTTGCCCTGTCCCCAAGCCCCCTTCTGAACGATCTCCGGCCTGATGATTTGGAGGGCGGACTTTCAGGCCGCCGCAGTGGTTCGAGGCTCAGCCGGTGGCTTCGCCCTACCCAATCCCCTGGTAGGGCGAGGCGACTCCGCCGAGCCGCCTCAGTGGTCGAGGCTCAGCCGGTGGCTTCGCCCTACCCATGCATTGGCGGGCGTTGCCCCGTCCTCCAACACCAACCTTGCCGTCGGCGCACGCGGGAGGTACCCTGCGCCCATGAACACCCTGCGACCCGCCCGCTCCGGAATCCCCCTCTGCCTGTTGCTGCTGCCAGTCCTTTGCGCCGCAGCCGCAGACCCCGTGACCCTGCCCCTCGGGGCGCCCGCGCCCGATTTCAACCTGCCGGGCGTGGACGGGAAAAACCACGCGCTCTCCGATTTCGCCACCGCCAAGGTGCTGGTCATCAACTTCACCTGCAACCACTGCCCCACCGCGCAGCACTACGAGGAGCGCACCCGGCAACTGGTCGAGGACTACAAGGACCGGGGCGTCGCGCTGGTGGCGATCTCCAGCAGCTCGCCCGGCGGCCTCCGGCTCGATGAGATGGGCTGGACCGACCTCGACGACTCCTTCGCCTCGATGAAGATCCGCGCCCGCGACCGGAAGTACAACTATCCCTACCTCTACGACGGCGACGCTCCCCAGGCGGTCTGCACGGCCTACGGCCCCGTCGCCACCCCGCACTACTTCGTGTTCGATCAGGCGCGCAAGCTGCGCTACGCGGGACGGTTCGACGACGACGAGCGCGGCCGCGACGTGCGGAAGCGGTTTGTGGCCGACGCCATCGACGCCCTGCTCGCCGGACGCGAACCGCCGGTCACCACCACCAAGGTCGCCGGCTGCTCCACCAAGTGGGCCGGGAAGGCCGACCAGGTGAAGGCCTACATGGAAAAGCTCGCCGCGGAGCCGGTCACGGTGGAGAAGGCCGGCGCCACCCTGCTCGCCGACCTGCGCAAGAACACCTCCGGCAAGACCCGCCTCGTGACCTTCTGGGGCACCTGGTGCGCCCCCTGCGTCGCCGAGTTTCCGGAGTTCGTCACCATCAACCGCATGTACCGCCACCGCGCGTTCGAACTGGTCACCGTCGCCGTCAACGACCCCGCCGACGAACCCGAGGTGCTCGCCTTCCTGAAGAAGCAGCAGGCCTCCAACCGCAACCTCCTCTTCGCCAGCAAGGACCGCGACGCCCTCGTTGACGCCTTCGACCCCGACTGGCAGGGCGAGGTCCCCCTCACCGTTCTCATCACCCCGGAAGGCAAGGTCGCCTTCCGCGCCACCGGCGCCGTCGATCCCCTCGAGCTCCGCCGCGCCGTGCTCCGCGAACTCGACGCGCGGAAACCCTGGTAGTCCGCCGCCTCCGGGCCGGGGGGCTTGCGGCCGCGTCAAAGCCCTTCCCATTCGCGGATTCTTCGGGCACAATCGCCGGAAAACATGCCGCCCGCCATCCATCAACTGCTCGCCGGTTTCAGCAACGGCGACGCCATCAGCAACGAGGCCCGGGTCCTGCGCGGAATCTTCCGCCGCTGGGGCCGCGCCTCCGAGATCTTTTGCGAGCACCGCCGCGTCCTGCCGGAACTGCGCGCGGACTGCCGCGACTTGCAGGCGGCCCGCGCGGCCGTCGCTCCCGAAGATGTCGTCATCCTGCACCTGTCCATCGGGTCCGACGCCAACCTGCTCTTCCCGGACCTGCACTGCCGCAAGGTCATCATCTACCACAACATCACCCCGCCCGCCTTCTTCCGCGCGGTGAACGAGGCCACCGCCGGGCATCTCGAGCGCGGCCGCCAGCAGATGGCGCTGCTCGCCGGCGCGGCGGAGATCAACCTGGCCGACAGCGGCTTCAACGCCCGCGAGATCGAGGCGCTGGGCTACCGCGACGTGCGGGTGCTGCCCATCACCATGGACTTCGCCCATCTGCGCCAGTCCCCCCACCGCGGCATCCTCTCGCGCTACCAGGACGGCCTCACCAACCTGCTCTTCGTCGGCCGGTGCGTGCCCAACAAGCGCATCGAGGACCTGCTGCACGCCTTCCACTACTACCAGCGCTACGTGAATCCCGAGTCCCGCCTCATCCACGTCGGCTCCTTCGCCGGCACCGAGCCCTACCAGGCGATGCTCGAGACCCTGAAGAAGGACCTGCACCTCGAAAACGTCGACTTCCTCGGCTCCATTCCCGACGACCAGCTCCGCGCCTGCTACCAGGCCTCGCACGTCTTCCTGTGCATGAGCGAGCACGAGGGCTTCTGCATCCCCGTGCTGGAGGCCATGGCTGCCGGGGTGCCCGTGCTGGCCTTCGCGGAGGCGGCGGTGCCCGAAACCATGGACGGCGCCGGCGTGCTGTTCCACCGCAAGCGCTTCGACGAGGTGGCCGAGATGATCCACCGCCTGGCCATCCCCGGCCCCCTGCGCGACGCCGTGCTGGCCGGCCAGCGCGAGCGCATCCGCCGCTTCGAGGCCCGCGACCTCGACGCCGAATTGCGCGGGTTGCTGGCGCCTGTATTCTGAACGGGCCGGCGCGGCGGCGACGAAGCGCCGCCCTCCATTGGCTCCGGACTGACGGTTTGGAGGGGCGGACCTTCCGGCCGCCGGCGCCGACGAAGCGGCGCCCTCCAGGGGCTCCGGACGGAATGGAGGGCGGTCCTTCCGGGCCGCAGTGGCTCGAGGCTCAGCCGGTGGCTTCGCCCTACCCAACCCCTTGGTAGGGCGAGGCAGCCCGTCCGCCTCTGGAGGAACCCCGCCGAGCCGCGCATCTCTGCGGCGGGGCAGGACCCGGCGGATTTGCCCACGGCGCCGCGGAAGCGGCGCCCTCCAGGGGCCCCGGCGCGGTCAGTCGTACGTGAACTGCACCGTCGCGGTGCAGGCCGTGTCGATCCGCGCGCGGATCCAATAGGCGGAAAAGGCCGGGTCAAACGTATGCTCCACCGTCTTCCCGTCCGCCAGCGCGAAGGTCCGGTACGGCACCCAGAGCCCGCTTCCGGTGATGTCCACCTCGAGCGTGAGGTTCGCCGCCGCCGCGCCGGTCTGCCCGAGCGTCACCGACTTCCGGTCGTAGGCGGTCATCAGGTACGGGTCGGAAATCTGTCCGCCCTTCACCGCGCTGTCCTTCCACGGCCCGCCGGTGCCGCGCGGCTTGCCCATCTTCCAGATGTCGTCGATCGCCCCCGCCCACAGCGCCGCCCGGCCGTCGTCGGACACGATCACATGCGGATTGCCGGGCTGCGGCTGCGCGACGATTCCGGTCATGATGAACATCCCGCGGTACGAGCAGTAATCGTGCACGCGCAGGTTGTGCGTCGCCACCGGGCGGACCTTGCTGAAGCCGCCCGCATTGTCCGCCGGCAGTTCGTAGAAGGTCCCGTGCGCGTTGAACAGGTCGCGCTCCGTCGCCACCTCGCGCACCACGCGGCCGTCGCCCAGCGGACCCGCCGCGTCGAACGCCGCGTCGCCGCGCGGCAGCCGCCAGCGGCGGCCGCCGTCGTCCACGTAGAGCACCGACGCCGCGTCGGCCTGCAGCGCGCCCTGCACGATCGCCGCCTTGTTCACGGTGGTCGCGAGGGTCTCCGGCTCGTCCACCGCGACCAGCCGCAGGTTCTCATCCAGCAGATAGTTCGCCGGTTTCCCGCCGGGCGTCATCGCCGCGAACGCCAGCTTCTTCCGTTCGCCCCCCATCGAGCGCACGATCCCGCCGGTGATCTTCGTTTCCGCGGCGCCGGCCAGCCCCGCGAACATGGGGTCGTTGGCGGTTTCGCGCGCGTCGCGGTTGCGATACGAGAACGCCGCGGTGGCCTTGGCCAGATCGCGCCCGGCGGTCACGCGGATCCACGCGCCCTGATCCGCGGCGGTGAAGGCGACCCATCCATTGCCCGCAATCTCCACGTCGCGCAGCTTCGTCCACGTTCCGTCGCCGGCGCGGTCCACCTCCAGGGTGAAGGTCACCGGCGTGGGCTCGCCGCTCACCAGGTGCAGCACGCGGTGGTCGTAGCCGGCGAACAGGAACCCCTCCGACGGCGCGCCCGCCTTGACCGGCTCCTCCACCCACACCGCGCCGCGGCCGATGACCGGGCCGAGATGGTCCAGCGCCGCGGGCTCGACAAACCACAGGTTGGAGTGCGACTGCGGGGCGACGATCTCCCCCTTGGCCTTGCGCTTGTTGAGAAACTCCGACTTCGCCGTGTCGTCGCAGCCGAACACCACCCGGTCGCCCCAGCGCGCGAAGTCGCCGATGACTTTCAGATAGTTCGACCGCGGGGAGATGCCCGTGCTGTTCGCCGCCGAGAAGGTCGCCGGGAAGTTCCAGAACGTCCCGTGCATCGTCATCAGCAGGTCCTTTTCGCCGATCTCCCGGATGCGCGGCCATTCGGTGTTCCAGCCGTGCGCGCCGTCGTACGAGTGCGACCCCTTGGGCAGGCGCCAGGTGTGCCAGACGCCCTTGTCCAGCGCCTTCAGGATGAGCGAGCGGTGGTCCCAACCGACGCTCCACACCGGGTCGGTCGCGGGGTTCCTGTTGCCGGTGATGCCGCCCGGGCCGGTGACCTCGGTGAACTGGTTGCGCTGCACGACGGTCCAGGCGTCCGCCTTGCCGTCCCATTCCGCCAGCACGCCGGAGGGCACGTCCGGCCTGGAGCGCGCCTGCGCCGCGTGGTCGCCGTTGTTCGCGTAAATCAACCGGCCCTGGCCGCTGTACAGGCCCTTGCCGTGGTAGCCGGGCAGGTCCGCCTTGCGTCCGCCCTGCACCTGTTCGTCGCGCCACAGCTCCGTCACCGCCAGCGTGCGCACGTCCACCTCGTAGACGCCCTCCTCCATGGTGGCGTAGTAGATCTTGTTCGCGGGGTCGGTCAGGTGCCGCGCATTGCCCGTGTGACGGCCGTACATCGCGGTGTACGGGATCACCCGCACGTTGCGATCAGCGTCGATCGCATACGGCCCGATGAAGAGCTGGCGGCTCTCCGGATGGATCATCCGGTTGGCCGGGGTGCCGCCGATGCTCTCGGGGCGCGTCGTGATGGTGAGGTCCTTCGTGATCTCGTAGAGCTTGTCGCTCGACCCCTTGGGCATGTGCGGCCCGTAGGTGACGACCCACAACCGGTCGGCCCACGGCACCACCGCTCCGGTGCCGCATTCGCCCTCGTTGTTGTAATAGGCCAGGTGCGGGTAGATCCCGGAGAGGCTGACCGGTTCGGCCCGGGCGGCGCCGGCCGTGGCGGCTGCGGCCGCGAGGAACAAAAGAATGCGAGAGGAGGGGTTCATGATCGTGAAGACGTACCGCTCCGGTGAAAATGCGGAAGGAAATTCGGCGAGGTTCGTGGCTTTTCCGCCCGCGGATTCGCGCCCGCCAACGCCCGCCTATTCCCGGATCACGAAAAGTTTCTCCACGCACCAATAGACCCCGTGGAACAGGAAGCCGAGGGGTCCCAAAATGCGGGGTTTCACCGGCGGTGGCTCCTTTTCCAGCACGAGCTTCACCACGGAGTAGTCCACCAGCCCCTTGAGGTACTTGATGCGCGTCTCCATCGACTCGAGGTCCCCCTGCAGCCGGTTCAGTTCGGTCTCGATCGCGAGGACGTCCTTGACCTCAACGGCCTTCTCCAGCAGTTGCTTGAGCTGGTCGCGCAACACGCGTTTGTTCTTCAGCCGGGCTTCAACATCGATGTACTCCGCCGTGACGTCCGAGGCCTCGACCTTGCGGCTGATGAGGGTTCCCATCGCTTCCAGCCCCCCGACCGTTTCCTTGAAGGATTTCGTGGGGATCCGGAGGGTCAACGCGGCTTGTTGATCCCCGTGCTCCGTCTTTTGTTCGACAAACCCGGCCTGGCGCTCAACCAGCGACGTGATCCTGCCCACCACATCGCTCACGGAGGAAACCTGCAGGCGGAGATCCGCCGACCAGATCAGCATCCGTGCGTCCTGCACTTCCGTCATGTCGTTTTCGACCTGCCCATTCGCGGATAATCCTGTTCCGGGGTCGGACAGGATGTTTAGGCCCGTGTCCATCATAGGTTTTTGGGTCTTGCATCCGCTCAGCACAGCGATGAAAAGGTGCTCGCCGCGAATCGTCTGGTGAAGGTCTTCATTCCGGATCTCCGGTGATTGTTGATCCTCCCGGGCCCCCTGCCCGGGAATGCAATGGGGTTCGCCAACGTCGTCCGTCCCGGACTACTCCTTCGGCCCCACCGTTGGCAATCACGATTCGTACGCCCCGCGGAAACCGTCGCGCGGTACGGCTCGAATCGGACACCGTGGAGGAACAGGCGACCCGCTGGATCCATCCTGCCGAAATTCTCCCGACCAGCTCCCGGTGTGGACGGCGGCCTCCCGGAGCGGGTGCCCAGCCCCCGCTTTACCGGGTCTCCGTGTCCGCCATCAGCCAGAGCAGGCGGGCGAGGGAGGCGTTGGCCATCAGGTCGGGCGGGCGGCGGGTCCGCCATTGGTTGTAGAAGAAGGCGGCGTTCTTCCGCGCGCGCTCCAGCAGATACGCCTCATGCGTCACCCGGTACAGCTCCAGGTCGGCCTCGACCAGCAGGTGCGACCACTTGATGTGATCGCGGTAGGCGCCGGTGGCGGGGTTGACCAGGGCGTCGGCCGCCCGGGCGATGCGGCGGGCCTCGTCGAGATGCTTCTGCTCGCCCGTGACGCGGTGGAGGTCGAGAAACGCGCGCATCATCAGCCCGGCGTTGTACGTCATCTTTCCCTTCTTCACCGCGCCGGTGGCGACGATCACGCGGTCGTGAAAGAGGCCGTCGTCCGCCTGCAGCGCGCCGACCGTCCACGCCACCAGCCGGCGGGCGCGGTCGCGGAGCTGCCGCGCCACCCGCTCGCCGCTCACGCGGGCCAGCCGCAGGCACCCGACGGCGGTCGGGGCGTTCACACACGTGTTCTTGGCGCCGTCCTTGTGCCCCTCGTGCCACCAGATGCCGCCGCCCGCCTGGTCGTCCCAGCCGCTGAGCACGAAGTGCAGCGCCTGCTCCGCCCGCGCCCGGTAGCGGTTGTCCCGCGTCAGTTCGTGGGCTCCAGCAAGGTGATCACCATCCAGGCGTTGTCGTCGTAATACTTGTCCCCGGTGCCGCCCGCCACCGGCGAAGGCTCGTAACCGGGCACTTTCGCCTTCGCGTCCCAGTATGCGTCGAGCGCGGTGAAGAACTGCTCCATCACCGGCCGGTACGTCTCCGGCTCGTGCCGCGCGGCCGCCACCAGCGCGGTGAACATCACCCCGTTGGGCCACATGAAGTCGGGGTGGCGCTTCGTCTCCGACTCCGCATACAGCCCCGTCCAAGCCGTTCCAGAAGGTCTTCTGATGTGCTCCATCACCCGCGCGCCTGTGCCGTCTGCACGACCTCGCCCGGGTCCGCGGCCGGTGCGCAGGGGGTCACCGTGGCGCCGCCAGGAGAAGGGCCGGGTCTTCATGCCTGGTGGATGTCCTCGCCGTCGAGGCGCAGGGTGATGGTTTTGGACATGGGGCTCCGGGGGATCGGGTATGAATACAAAACGAACGCAGTTGTGCGGCGGCCTTTCGCTTCATGGAAGCGCGAACTCGCCGGGTGAGCCGCCAAAGCGTTACGAGGCTCGGCGGAGTCGCCTCGCCCTACCAACCCGTGGGTAGGGCGAACCCACCGCGAGCCGAACCACTGGGGCAAACGGTGGCTCACGCCGGGCGGATTGGCTGCGGCAGCGACAAAGCGCTGCCCCTCCAGTGGCTCAGGCCGGGCGGGTTGGAGGGCGGACCTTGTGGCCGCCGCGGCAGGGGCTCGGGCCGGGCGGGATCAATTCACCTTGCTTGTGCGGCGATGAACGGGTCAGATGACGCCATGCTAAAGGTTTTCACCAATCCAAGCGTCCTCCCCTGCGACTTCCTCAAGGGCCTGCTGGAGGCCGGCGGCATACCCGCGATGATCAAGAACGAACGGGGCTCGGCCTCCGCCGGGATTGGTTGTCCGCTCCCATTTTCGACGACCGTCGCCTTCGCCTGGCCCGAGGTATGGGTGCCGGACGACCGCTTCGAGGAAGCCGCCGCCATCGTGGCCGCGATGAGCGCGGAAGCCGACGTCGCGGGAGGTCCCTGGACCTGCCGGCAATGCGGGGAGGAAGTCGACGCCGAGCTGTCGGTGTGCTGGAATTGTGAAACGCCGAAGCCGGTGTCATGAAAAGGACTTCCAGCAATGGGTGAACGAGGCCGTTGAACCGGCGGAAGCGGGGCCGCAGGCCCCGCTGTACCAACCCGGAGTTCCGGTGACCGGAAAACCCGCGCGAAAAAAGTTCCGGTGACCGGAAAAACTCGTTCAGGGGCGCGCAGCCGCAGCCTCCACGGGCCGGGCGTCGCAAGCAACGCCCCTGCGTTGGCTCGGGCCGGGCGGATTGGCCCCGGCAGCGACAAAGCGCTGCCCTCCAGTGGCTCGGGCCGGGCGGATTGGAGGGCGGACCTTTGTGGCCGCCGCGGCAGGGGCTCGGGCCGCGCCTGCAACGCGCCTACTTCACACCTGTCTCGTTGCCCTCGATCACGACGTCGGTGCAGGCGTGCTGGCGGACGGGAAGGCCGGGGGAAGAGAAACGGTTGCCGGTGATGCGGAGGCCCTGGACGCTCTTGGCGGAGACGGCGGTGTTCCCGTTCAACTGGAAGGTGTTGCCCTCGATGCGGATGTTGCGGTGGACGGGTTCCTCCGGCTTGGCGGAACGATTCTCGGGTTCGATCAGGATGACCGGCTCGGCGCAGCGCACGAAGGTGTTGCCGCGGATGAGCAGGTCGTGCACGGGGCCGGACTCGAACCACGAATTGGCGTCGTCGGCGATGAGCAGGGCGGACATGGAGGTCTTCACGAAGGTGTTGCTCTCGACCACGATGGGCCGGCGGGTGGTGAGGAGGAAGCCGCGGCAGGAGTCGCCCGACACATGACAGTTGCGGATCGTGACCGACGGGGTCCAGGTGATGTTCTCCAGCACGTCGTTCGCCGCCGTCTCCGGAACGGGGTCGCGCAGGGTGAGCAGCATGTCCTTCTCGCCGTCCAGCTCCGCCGCGACGATCTGGTTGGTGGCGTAGGCGCGGAGGTTGTCGTGGTTGACGAACTCGACGGTGTCGCCCGCGAAGAAGGCGGGGAAGCCGTAGCTCTGCGGATGCATGAAGCGCACGCGGACCCGGTTGGCCGCGGGTTTTTCCACGATGCGCAGATGGGTGCCGTGCACGTTGACAGGGTCGTCGTGCGAGCCCGAAAAGGTCACGCCGTCGATGAGGATCCGCCCCTTGCACCCGGAGAAGTGCAGCATGTCGGCCCAGGCGCAGGTGGTGCGGCCGCCGCCGACGCGCGGGGCGAGGCGCATGCGTTCGTAGGTGATGTTTTCGGAGAATTGGTGGACGACGCCCATGCCGCCGAGGGCGTAAAACGCGCCGTCGCGGAAGGCGATGTCGCGGCTTTGCACGATGAAGCCCCCGGCCATGTCCCGGAAGGTCTCGCGGAACTGGATGACGCGTCCCTTGGTGAAGCCGGGGTTGCCGTTGAAGTGCAGACGCACGCGGAAGGGGGCGAGCTCCTCCGCCTTGGTGACGCCGCCGAGGGGGCCGCCGCCGCGCCGCCAGGTGCGGAAGTCGTCGGCCGGGTCGACCTCCTGATTGAGCGCGGTGCCGTTGGAGCGCCAGCCCTCGCCGATCCAGACGAAAAGGCCGTTCTCGATGGCGTAGGTGCAGTCCTTCTGGACCTCCACGTCGGCGTGGTGGTCGGCGACGTCGAGGATGGTGAATTCGGAGACGAGCGGGCGGCGGTAGTCGAAGGCGAGGCCCGAGACGGACACGTCCTCGGCGTGGTCGCACATGATTTCGATCATTTTGCCATGCACAAAGAGGTCGCTGCCGTCGCCCTGCAGCCGGAAGTGTTTCACGCCTTGCAGCAGCACGGCGACGGGCTTGGGGGTGTGCGGGTCGTCGTTGCTGTTGGAGATGTGCAGGGCGAGGCGTTTCGCCTTGGCGGGGAAGAAGTCGTATTCGCCCTTCGCGAAGCGGATTTCGACGGGGCGGTCGGCCGTGCCCGCGCCCATGGGCAGGAGGGTTTCGGCGTATTTGCCGGGGGAGAGGAAGACCCGGTCGCCGGGGGCGAGCAGGAGCGCGTGCAGGGGCTTGAGCGAGCGCCAGGCCTGGTCGGGCGCGCGGCCGGTGCGGGTGTCGTCGCCGGCGGCGGGGTTGATGTAATAGGCGGTGTCGCCCGGGGAGGGTTTGCGGGCTTCGACGGGCGGATACAGGTCGGGGGGCAGGCGCACGGTACCGGGCGGGACCAGCTCGGGCGGGGCGCCGTCGTTGGTGATCACGGCCCCGGCCCAGTCGGCGTGATCGGAATCGTGGTTGTCCCCGCCGTCCGACACCTCGAGGCGGAGGGTTTCGATCCCGGCGAGCGGCACGTCGATGCGCACCGGTTTGTCGCCGCCATGCAGGAGGGCCGACCGGAACAGCTCCTTGCCGTCGCCCAGGACGGTGAACACGACCGAGCCCGGCTCGTTGCGGCCGGCGTCGTTGACACCCACGGACGCCTGGAAGCGCGTCGCCCGGCCGTCGAGGGCGATTTGTGCGACGGAGGGAGCGTGCGTGCCGACGCCGTGGTCGAACGGGATCCCGCCGATGGACAGCGGGCGTTCCGCGACCGATTTGCCCGCCTGCGCCTTCCCCCAGCCCTGCCGGATGGTGGCGAGGTCGAGGTCCTGCAGCCGGGTTTCGGCGGCGGGAGCGGCGAGGAGAGGCAGGAGGGCGAGGAAGGCGGGCAGGCGCATCGGAGGCCGGGGTGAGGGTTGCTAAGAAATCGGCGTTTGACGCGTCGGTGAGGCGGATATTCGCGGGGGCCGCAGTCGCCAGTTACGAAATCGGATATGTGTATTCGGATTTCACGCCCAGCCGCGGTAGCGGCTTCAAGACGCAAAGACGCCAAGAGGGATGTTATGATGAATTCTGGATCTCCTGTGGCGAAGACCTGACCGAGGCCGGTCAGTGAGGTGCCGTTCCCCTTGAATCCGTGGTCAGGGCTGCTACAGCCAGCCCATGAACGCGCATTCCACCGGGTTTACGGTCCAGACACGCGGCAAGGGCACGTACGAGATCACCGCGCAGGTCGAGGCGGCGGTGCGGGAGAGCGGCGTGCGCAACGGGTGGCGACGGTGCTCTGTCTGCCACACGAGTTGCAGCCTGGTGATCATGGGGAGAACGCCGACCCTCGGCGCGGATCGACTTGCACGCCTTATTTCGACCGGCCGGTGCCGGAGGACACGCCGTATTTCGTGCACACGGTCGAGGGGCCGGACGACATGCCCTCGCACATCCGCATGGCGCCGACTGCGGACAAAAGCATACCGGTCATCGACGGTTTGGCTGACCTCGGGACTGCAGGCCTTTACCTCTTCGAACACCGCCGCGCCCCGCACCTGCGCAGCGGCGGTGGCCGTGGCGGCTCCCGGTAAAGCGGGGGCTGGGCACCCGCTTTCTCTTCCCCCGGCCCACGGCCCCACCGGACACTTGACACCCCCGGGGGGATTGCTAGTGTTCGCGGCCTTTTTCAGCAACAAACCACACACGGAAGCATCTCCGAATGGCGAGCAAGAAGAACGACAAGCAACATGCGGTACTTTTACGGCTTTGGCAAGAAGTACACCGAGGGTGGCACCAACATGAAGGCCACTTCATCGGCGGCAAGGGCGCGAACCTGGCCGAGATGGCCTTGGCCGGCCTCCTCAACCCCGCCGGGTTCTCGGTTTCGACCGAGGCCTGCGCCTACTACAACAGCCACAAGAAGGCCCTGCCCCCCGGCATGATGGACCAGGTCAAGCAGAAGCTGGCCCTGCTGGAAAAGCTCACCGGCAAGAAACTGGGCGATCCCCGCAACCCTCCTCGTCTCGGTCCGCTCCGGGCGCCGCTGTCTCCATGCCCGGCATGATGGACACCGTGCTCAACCTCGGCCTCAATGACCGCTCCGTGCAGGGTTTCATCCAGCAGACCGGCCAGGAGCGCACCGCCTGGGACTGCTACCGCCGCTTCATCGACATGTTCGGCGACGTGGTCATGGGCCCGGCGTCCGGCCTGACCCACCACGACTTTGAAGTCGAGATGGAAGCCCTCAAGCGCAAGTACGGCGCGGCGCAGGACACCGACTCACCGCCGACCAGCTCAAGGAGCTCGTCGAAATCTACAAGAAGGTGTACCTCCAGAAGGTCAAGAAGCCCTTCCCGCAGGATCCGATCGAACAGCTCGAATGCTCCATCCAGGCCGTGTTCAACTCCTGGAACTCCGAGCGCGCCGAGAAGTACCGCCAGATCAACAAGATCCAGGGCCTGATCGGCACCGCCGTCAACATCTGCACCATGGTGTTCGGCAACATGGGCGACGAGTCCGGCACGGGCGTGGCCTTCACGCGCGACGGCTCCACCGGCGAAGCCAAGCCGATGGGCGAATACCTGATCAACGCCCAGGGCGAAGACGTGGTCGCGGGCATCCGCACCCCGAAGAACCTCGACGACATGCCGGCGGAAAAGAGCCCCGTCTGGCGCAAGGCGCACGAGGAACTCTGCCGCATCATGGCCAAGCTGGAAAAGCACTACAAGTACCCGCAGGACGTCGAGTTCACCGTCGAGCAGGGCAAGCTGTGGATGCTCCAGACCCGCAACGCCAAGCGCACCGGCCTGGCCGGCATCCGCTGGGCCGTGGAAATGGCCACCGGCATCGACGTCGTCACCGGCAAGCCGCTGCCCAAGCTGCTGACCCCCAAGACCGCGCTGATGACCCTGTCGGGCGGCGACCTGGACCAGCTCCCGTTTCGATCTTCGACGCGGTGGCGAGTACACACGCCGATCTGCACCGGCCTGGCCATGGTCCCGGCGCCGCGGTCGGCCAGATCATCTTCGGCGCTTCCACGAGGCGGAGGAGGCGGTCAAGGAAAACCCCAACGCCAAGCCGCGTCCTGGTGCGCGCCGAGACCTCCCCGAGGACGCTGGCGGCATGTGGGCGGCGCAGGGCATCCTGACCCACCGGGTGTACGACCTCCCACGCGGCGGTCGTCGCGCGCTGGGGCAAGTTGCGTCTGCGGGGCCAGCGCCGCGCAGATCGACTATGCTGCCGGCATCACCATCGCGGGCGTCACCTACAAGAAGGGTGACTGGATCTCCCTCAACGGTTCGACCCGCAACGTCTACGCCGGCCAGATCCCGACCGAGGTCAGCCCGATCGCTGCCGCGTGCACAAGGCCGCCGCCCGCAAGCACTTCATCTACAAGATGTACAAGACGGTGTCCGACTGGGCCGGCCTGGTGCGCGACCTCAAGGTCCGCGCCAAGCCGACTCGCCGGCCGACGCGCTGGTGGCCCGCGCCTTGGCGCCGAGGGCATCGGCTCTCGCCGCACCGAGCACATGTTCTTCGAAGGGGAGCGCATCTACGCCATCCGCGCTTCATCGTCGCGGAGACCAAGGCCGAGCGCGAAGTCGCCCTCGACAAGCTCCGCTCCAGCGCGGGGACTTCGAAGGCATCTTCCAGGAATGGCCGGCCCGCCCGGCTTCACCATCCGCCTGCTCGACCCGCCGCTGCATGAATTCGTCCCGCACACCCTGGAAGCCCAGCAGGAAACCGCGAAGCCTTGGCGTGTCGGTCGAGAAGATCCAGAAGCGCGCCAAGCAGCTCCACGAAGCCAACCTGATGCTGTACACCGCGGCTGCCGCCTCGGTGACCTATCCTGAGCTGGCCGCCAGTGCAGACCCGCGCCATCATCGAGGCCGCTCTGCAACCTCGAGAAGAAAGAAGCTCGGTCACCCTCGAGATCATGGTTCCGCCTGTCGGCAGCAAGACCCGAGCTGGCCTGGCGAAGATCATCCGCGACACCGCGGACGGCATCATCAAGGAACGCAAGTCGAAGGTGACCTACACCGTCGGCACCATGATCGAGGTCCCGCGCGCCGCCCCGACGGCCGACGAGATCGCCGAGACCGCCCAGTTCTTCAGCTTCGGCACCAACGACCTGACCCAGATGACGTTCGGCTTCAGCCGCGACGACATCGGCTCGTTCCTGCCGGACTACCTGTCGAACAAGGTCCTGCCGGTCGACCCCTTCCAGCAGCTCGACGCCCGCGGCGTCGGCCAGTTGGTGTCGATGGCCGTGCAGAAGGGCCGCCAGACCAATCCCAAGCTCAAGTGCGGGATCTGCGGCGAACACGGCGGCGACCCGTCGTCCATCAAGTTCTGCTACAAGGCCGGACTGGACTACGTGAGCTGCCCCTACCGCGCGTTCCGGTGGGCTCGCCCTCGCCGGCGCGCCCAAGCGACGCTGGCCGGCACATCGCGACCTGTCGAGGAAACGCCCCGGTGCAAGCCGGGGCGTTTTTTGCAATAAAAAACCGGCCCTGGACGAATCCAGGGCCGGTCGGCATCGCGAAAAGGAGGAGGAACGCGATGCCCGGGGGGATCAGAAGCGGACGATGGCGTCGACGGTGACGCGGTCCTTGGTCAGGCTTTCTTCCTCGTCCGTGAGCATGAACTCGTAGGTGGCGCCGAGGTCCAGCGACTCGGTCACCAGGACGCGGGCACCCACGGCCAGGGAGACGTAGTCGGGGTTGTCTTCGGCGTTGGAGGCGCCGAGGTTGATGAGGTCGTTGCCTTCGAAGCGGACGATCGAGGGAACGGCGCCGTCGGCCTGGTTGTTGAAGCGCTTGCCGCCGTCACCGGCGTCGGTGACGTGCAGGTAGTTCACTTCGACGAGCGGGACGATCATCTCGGTCACCGCGTAGCTGAGGTGCAGGGCGCTGTAGCACATCGAGCTGTCGCCGTCATCGAGCGCGGCCATGTATCCGGCGGTGCCGGTGATCTGCGTGTTGCCGCTGACCTTGGTGGCGACGAGGCCGGGGACGATCACGCCGTCTCCGTTGCCCTGCCAGACCTTGTCATCCCCGGTGGGGAGCTCGGCCACGACGCGGGCGCTGACGGTGAGGCCATTGTTCCTCAGGAAGACGGCCTCGAACGGGCGCCGAGGTCAAGGAAGTCTCCTCACCGTCCAGCGTTATCATCGAAGTCGATGTAGCCGTCCTTCACCGCGATGAGGGAGAGGTCGTCGGCCAGCCGACTTCGGCCTGACGGCGTGCCGTGCTGACGTCACCGCCGAGGGGGACCTTGCCGGGAACCGCGCCCACTTCGTCGGGGAGCTGATGGTACAGATAGATCGGATGGATGGAGGTGCCAATGTCCGCGCGTCGCTCCAGACCGGACGACGACCAGGCGGATGGGTTGGTGCGAGTGCTATAAGACAGGGCCGTGATGGCCAGAATACACGTCTTCTTCATTTGATCTCCGGTTGTGGTATGGAAGCAATTCGCCCCGATGAATGTTTAGGGATGTTAGACAGTAGCACCCTGGAGTTGGCACCCTTTAACAGGAGTCGGGGATTCCCTGATATGGGTCACGCCCGCTGGTGCCTGCCCCAGGAGGGGTCACACCCGAAACGGCACACCAGGGGAAGATGGTCGGAATAGGAACCTTGGGCACCTCGAACCGGCCCACCGGATGCCTGGGGAGGCAGGATGAAGTCCAGGTGGTGCCGGGGGCCCAGCTTGAAGGAGGGTTCGTCATGGGGTTGGCGTTGCGGAGATCGGTCGCGGCCAAGGGAACAGGTCGATCTCCGCCTCCCCCCAGAGTGGCGTTGAAATCCCCGGCGACCAGCAGCGGCTTCTGCGTCGCGGATGAGCTGCGGTCGAGCCGGGCACCGTGCCGGACGCGGAAGGAGAGGGCGAGGTGGACGAGGAAGATGACCACGTGGTCCAGCTCCAGCTCGATCACCAGGCGCTTCATGCCGGCGTTGAGGTAATGGAACCGCTGGGCGCGGATGGTGTCGCGGGCGAGCAGCGCGTTGCCCTGCTTGTTGAGCACGGGCACCACTCGGCGAACGGGCTGCGCTCCGAGTATTTGGACCGGTAGACGTGGAAGTGCCCCAGCTCCTCGGCCAGTTCCTCGGCCTGGTTGCAGCGGCGGCTGCGGTAGGATCCCGCGTCCACCTCCACCAGGCCGATGATGTCGGGGTGGAGGTCGTTCAGGAAGCGGGCCAGCGTATCGAGGTGCCGGGTGGTGCGGCCGAGATACCCGCTGAGCGGGAAGCGGTTCATCTTGCCGCCGGTGCCGTATCGGATGTTGTAGAGACGAGACGCATTCGAGAGGCCAGTGTAGGCCATGGCACCCCGCACGGCAAGGGGAAGGTGTCCGGGGTCCTGCCCGCGGACGGGGGCGGGACCGGCGGAAGGAATCAGGCGCGGCCGCAGGCGCCGGAGCAGCAACATCCCCAGGGCGAACAATCCTGCCGTTCCGGCTTCGGGGATGACTTCCACGTAAACATATCCGGGGTTGGAGGTTGTGTTGATGCTGAAGGCCAGGCCGGCGGGGGCGGCGACGGAGTCGGGGTGGATGTCGAGCGTGTTGTCGGTCAGGCCGGCCGCGGTGGAGTACGACAGAACCAACCAACGGTCACCCAAGACGACGGTGGACAGATCGTGGAGGTCGCATCGGACGGTTGGCGATGCGGACGGCGCCGTCGAGGACAAGGGCCCCGGCGACCGCCACGTGGTCGGTGAAGTAGGAACCGACACCCGGATCCGTGTAGTAGGTTTGCTGGGGAATCCCGAGTTCAACATGCAGCACGGTGGTGTCGGCGAGGGTCAGCGAGGCGGCCGAAAGGATGTTGTCCACATTTCCATCCAGCTCGCCCGGGGAGAGAACCGCCGTAGTCGGCCAGCGTATGCTGCCGCCCGATCCTCCGCCGCCCAAGGTGGCCCCGGAGGACACGTTGATGAGCCCGGGGACGGACCCGGTGAGCATCAGGGCGTTCCGCTGCACGGTGGTGGTGCCGGCGTAGGTGTTGGCCTGGGAGAGGGTCAGCGTGCCCGCCCCGGTCTTGGTCACCGATCCGGTGCCCTGGAGAAGGGACGAGGTGCCCGTCACGGCGATGTTGCCCACGGCGTCAAAGGTGAGGGGGCCGTTGATCGTGATGTCGGTGTTGGCGTTCCCGCCGAGGGTCAGGGTCTGTCCGGTCGGGGTGTAGCGGGTTGTTGCCGGCGGCGTTGACGGTGAAATCCTGCCCGGAGGAGTGGGTGTTCCCGGTGACCTCGATCGTCCCCCCGTTGAGCACGCGCCGCTGCGCGTAATCCGCAAGCTGCCCCACCGCCATAGCTGTAGTCGCGCACGCGCCAGGTGCCGCCGGCGTTGACGGTGACCACGGCGGTGTTGTTGAAGGCGGCATGCGCGCTATCGTTGCCCCGGCGCCCAGTTCCAGCACGCCGCCGTTGATGGTGGTGTTGCCGGTATAGGTGTTGAGCGACGACAGGAGCATCGTGCCCGCCCCGGTCTTGGTCAGGGCGCTTTGATTGACCCCCGCATCGTTGTCGGAGGCTTCCAGTTCCGTGGAAACGATCAGGTCGGCGGCGGAAGTGCCGGTGACATCCGCGACGTTGAAGGTGCGGTCTCCGCGCAGGGAAATGCCGGAATTGGCGTCGGTGCGGGTCGCCTCGCGCGTGATGATCGCGGCGGTGGTTCCCCCGGCGACCGTGACGGTGCCGTTGAGCTGGAAGTTTTCCCCGTTGTACGATCCCGTGCCGTTGCCGGTGGTGACGGTCGACCCTCCAGACATGAACAGATTCCCGAAGTGGGCGTGCGCGGAGGTGGTGGTGGTGGACAGGGTGGTCCCATCGGCCATCACGATGGTGGCGGTGGCGGCGGCGGTTCCCCAAGGGTTGGTGTTCCCGGCGACCAGCGCGCCAGCGTTGAGGTTGATCGTGCCGGAGAAGGAGCTCCCCGCGTTCAGGCTGAAGGTGCCCGCTCCCGCCTTGTTGAGTGTTCCGACACCGCTGAGCGCACCCGGCAGAACCGAGGCGTCGGAGCGTCGACGTTGACCGTGGTGCCCACCGCGATGGCAAGGGCGCCCTCGATGGATCCGGAGGTGCCGCCTGTGCCGATCCAGGTGGATGCCGCCGTTGACGGAGGTGGCCCTGGTGGCGGTGTTGTTGCCGGTGAGGGTCAGGGTGCCGGCGCCGATCTTGGTCAGGAGAGGACACTCGCCCCGCCGTTGACCATCTGGCCGCTGAAGGTAGCGAGACGTCCCCAAAGCCAACGGTGAGCGTGCCGGCGATGCTGTTCACATCGACCGTGCCGTTGCCGAAAAGACCGGCGATGGTCTCGCCGCCGGTGACGAAATTCGGTATTCCGCCTGCGTATTCCGGCGAAGTCGTTCACCGTCAGGTTGCTGGCGTCGGGGATGTAGTTCTGGTTTCCGGCGGTGGCGACCCCGGATTGCAGGTACCTGCTCGCCTGGCGGGGCTGATCGTGATGTTGCCCGTGAAGGGTTGACACTGTTGAGCAGGGTGCGCGCGGTGCCGGTGATGGTGATGTTTCCGGTGCCGCCGATGTTGGTGTAGTCGGTGCGGTCCGCCGCGTTGGAGTCCAGCACGACATCCCGCTGCAGGGTGATGTTGCTGAAGCCGAACCCGCCGGTGGCCCCGATGCTGGCGCGGGAGCCCAGGGTGGCGGTGCCTGAACTGCTGTTCGACACCACCACCGGGACGGAGACGGTGGAGCGGTTGGTGTCGATGTAGAGGGCCGTGTTGCCCGCCCCGGTGCTGCCGTCACCCAGGGTGATGGTCCCGGTGCCGAGCGATCCGCCGTTCTGCACGCGGATTTCGCCCTGCCGGATCGTCGTGCCGCCGGCGAAGGTGTTGGGCACGGCTCCCGGCCATGGTGAGGACGGAGGTGCCGGCCTTCAGCAGGCCGGTGGAGCCGGCGATGATGTTTCCGGCGGAGGCGGTCAGCGTGTAGTTCTGTCCGGCGGAGGAGGAGTTCACGATCATGGATCCCGGGCGGAGATCCCCGGTCAACGTCACGGCGGCGGAGACCCCCGTGTCGTCAAAGGTCACCTGGTCGCCCCAGAAGAACTTGTCGGCCTCGGCGGCGTTCCAGCGCGCGGAGGTGTTGAGATTCCACTGCCCTCCCGAGGTCCTGTTCCAGACCAGGGCCTTCACACCGGTATCGAGGGTGATCTTCGTCCCCGTGTCGTTGAAGACGGCGGAGCGGTAGTTCGCGGTGGAGGCGAGGGCGAAGTCGCTGGTCGCGCCCGTCCGCGAGCCGGTGTAGTTGAGGACGGTGATGAGGCCCGCGCCCGAGGGCTGCGCGTCGAACTGGACCGTGATGGCGGGGGTGGTGGTCAGGGCGACCGCGGAAAGCGCGGCTGTCGTGTTCGGGTCGATGGCCAGGAAGGATCCGGCGGACAGGGAGAGGTTCCCGATGGAGCCTTCGCCGCCCAGCGTGGAGGCGACGGTGAAGGCCGAGTTGTTCGCCGAGCCGGAGACATTCAGCCGGCCGGCGGTGACGGTGGTCGCGCCGGTGTAGGTGTTGACGCCGGACAACGTGGTGGTGCCCGCGCCGATCTTGGTCAGGGGCGAGGCCCCGGCCAGATTGGCGGAGAGGATTTGCGTTCCCGTGCCGGTGGACGTGCCCGTGCGGGTCGTGTTGCTGTCGGGATTCAGGGTGAGGGTTCCGCCTCCCGCGGTCGTGAGCGTCCCGGACCCGGAGATGCTGTTCATCAGCACGAAGGAGTTGCCCGCCGAGACGGTGTCCAGCGTGCCACCCGAGGCTCCGACGGTGATCGGCGTGTTCAACCCCACCGCGATGCTGGAGCCCATGTTCCGGATGGTGCCTCCGTTCCAGTTGAATTCGGTGGAAAGGTTGCGGGCGATCACCCCCCAGGCGTTGTTCAACTCCAGCGTGCCGGTGCCGGACAGGTTGTACTGGTCGACGCCGGTCGGCATGTTGGTGCCCGCGGGGGTGTCACCGCGGTTGTCCAGCACGACAAAGCGGGTCGAAACCGTGCCGCCGGAATGGTTGAAGACGCCGGTTCCGTCAATGCCGACGTACAGCCCGCCGCTGACTTCGCCCGCGGCGGCCGGCGTGGAGGCGGGGGTGCCCGAGAAGGTCAGCGTACCCCCCGACAGGGAGTAGGTGGACGTTTCCGTTCCCCAGTGGCCGACGCGAAGATTGGTGATGACGGAAACGGCGCCGCCGGTCTGATTGACCGCGCCGGAGCAATTGGCCGCCTCTCCAACGGTAAAGTAGCCCACATCCACCGTTGCGCCGGTGTCGATGTTCAGAATGGATCCGCTGATATTGGGGGAAACATACAGACTCCCGCCGTTGGTCCCGTCCGACAGGTCGATCGTCTTCCCGTTCAAGGTCAGCCCGGCGCCCGTGGTGTTCACATGCACCAGCGTGCGCACCAGGTTCGCGCTGGCGGTGTTGACGCTGGCCAGGACGTCCTGCGCCAGGGTGTAGCCGTCGGACCGGCTGAAGCGGAGGATGGCGGTCTTGGCGGCGTCTCCCTGCAGGAAGACATTGCCAAGGCCCAGGGTGCCGGTCGTCCCGTTGTTGCCAACCTGCAGGAGGTCGGTGCCGCCGCCGGAGCCGCCCGAATTCACCCAGATCTGGTTGAGCGAACCGGCGCCCGCGGCGTTGTTGATCCCGGTGAGGATGGTCGTGCTGCCGCTGCCGCCGCCGCCCACCACCAGCAGATCGGTCGGGTTGGTGACGCCGATGGCCCCGGACAGGATGGTGGTGCCTCCATAATTCTGGATCTTGGCGGTTCCGTTCAGCGTGAGGGTGCCGGAAAGATCGGAGCCCATGCGCAGGGCGCCAATACCGCCGTAGGCAAGGCCGCTCCCGGCCGCGGGGGTTCCGCCCGCCGCTTCCGCATAACCCGTTCCGCTGATGGTGAGGTTGTTGTTGATCGCGCCGGTCCACCAGAGCTGGCCGCCCGTATTCACGATTACGGCGGCGGACCCCAGATTGGCCTGGGCGGTGGCGCCCACCGTGCGGAAATTATTGACGGAGGACGGCGAGGTCGGCTGCAGCATCAGGGTGCCGCTGAAACCGCGGTGTTGGTCCCGCTGAGGCGACGTCGCGCCCCCCGCGGTTCCGCCGGCATTCGGATCGATCACCACCGTGCCCGCCCCGGTGAGGTTGCGGCTGAAGGTGAGGTTCGCGTTGTCGGCGTACAGCCGGAGGGTCGCCCCGGAGGAGAGCGCCACGCCGGAGGTGGCCGTGAGCCCGCCGGTGCCCTGGTTGACGACAAAGGTGCCGGCGGAAATCGTCGTGGCCCCGGTGTAGCCGTGGGCGGCCGATCCGCTCAGCGTCGCGGTGCCGCTTCCGGTCTTGGAGAGGGTCATGGCACCCCCCAGGGATCCGGCGCCGGAAATGGCGTAGGAGGTGGCCGCCGTGTTGGTGAATTCCATGTTGGCCGGACTGACCGCGACGCCCAGGGTGATGGCGGTGTTGGCGGCGCCGTCGGGGAACACCAGGTCGTCGCCCTGCAGGTAGTTGGTCGCGCTCGCGCCCGTGACGGTCTGCCAGTTGGGCGTGGTGTTGACGTCCCACACCGCGCTCGTGGCGCCCGTCCATTGCACCTTGTCGTTGGCGGTGACCGCCAGGGCGATCGCCGTTCCCGTGTCGGTCAGGTTGCCCACCACGCGGCCCGGCAGGGTCGCCAGGGCAAAGCCCGCGGTGCCGGGAGAGGCGCCGGTGTAGCTGATCAGATTGTAGTTGTTCCCGGCCGTAAAGCCGCCGGAGGGCGACACGGTGAAGGTGGCCGTCCCCGCGGCGGTCAATCCGCCGGCGTTGACCACGTTGATCTGGTCGGACGGGCCGTTGCCGATGTTGATGGCGACGGAACTGGCGCCCGCGCCGAAGGCCAGGGTGCTGGCGGTGATGGTCCCGGCGGTGACGGAGGAGCCGGGTGTCAGCGTGCCGCCGGCCTGCACGGAGAGCCCGCCGTTGGCGGTGAACGCGCCGCGCAGGGTGCCGGCCCCCACGCTCACCGGCCCGGCGACGGTGTTGCCGTTGAGGAAGAGCGTGCCCGCGCCGGCCTTCGTGAAGCCGCCCGCGCCGGAGATCGTCGCGGAGATGGTCAGATCATCGGCCACGGACGCGGCGTCATTGACCGTAAAGGTTTTGGCGGCCGCGCCGGTCGACAGCGATCCCGCGCCGGAAATGGTCTGCGCCCCGGTGGTGGTCGCGGCGGTGGAGATCCCGGCGAATTCCTGCGCGAAGGTCGCGTTGATGGAGAAAACACCCTGGTTTGCATTGCCCTCGCCCAGGGTCAGGGTGGCCGTGGGATCGAGCGCGTTGTTGTTGTTGGCGACGAGCGTTCCGTTGGCCACGGTCAGCGCCCCGTGCACATTCCCGGTCGAACTCACCGTCCAACTGCCGGATTCGGTCTTGAAGAGCTGGGCCGTGCCGAGGTTCACTCCGCCGGAAATAACCCCGTTGCTCACGCCCCGGACAAACAGGAGCGTGGAGGGCGTTGCGGACTGGCTGATGTTGCCCGAAACAGTCAGCGTCCCCGCCGTGGAGGTCAGGGTCTGGTTCAGCCCCTGATCCAGCACGATCGCCCCCGCCCAGGTGTTGTTCCCGGACAGGTTGTCGAGCGCGACCCGCGCGTTGGCGATGTTGCTGGTGGAATTGTTGCGCAGGGTGAGGGTCTTGCCCGCGCCGAAGGAAAGCCCGCCCGAGAGTTGCAGGCTGTTGGTGTTCGCCGCGGCCGGATTCTCGTTGTTCTGGACCAGGATCGCGGTGCTGCCGCCCAGGGCCGCCGCGCTGGCGAGACGCAGGGTGCCGTCGGACACCGTGGTCGAACCCGTGTAGGTGTTCACCCCGCTCAGGATCAGCACCGTGTCCTGGGCCGCCGTGTTGGTCTTGGTGAAGGAGCCCGCTCCGCTGATGATGCCGGACAGCGTCAGGTTCTTCCCCGCATACCGCCCGCTGATGGTGTTGGCGCCGGTGAGGGCGATCGCCCCGGAAAGCGTCTGCGTGCCGTCATCATGGATCAGGGTGGCGTTGTTCAGATTGATGGCATTGTTCCACTGGATGGCGTTGGACGTGCTGGCGGTGCGGAAACGAAGGGTCGCGCCGGCGTTGACCGTCACCGCCCCCGTGCCCAGATTGGCGTACGTCCCGGCCGTGGTGCCGTTGTAAAAGGCCTGCAGTTCCCCGCCGTTGACGGTGGTCCCGCCCGTATAGGTGTTCGCCGTGTTGGTCAGGACCCAGAGCCCCGCGTCGGATTTGGCCAGGCTCATCACCCCCGCGCCATTGTTGGCGATCACCCCGGCGATCATGTCCCCCAGGGTGTTGGTCCCCCCCAGGGTCAACAGCCGGTTGACCGCGGTACTCGCGGCAACGCCATTGTTGATGGTGATGATCCCGGTGGCGTTGTTGTTCGCCCACGTCTGGTCGGCGGACAGCGCGATCGCAACCTGCTGCCCGGCCGTGGCGCTGCCGATGGTGACGGCCCCCGTCCCGGTCTTGGCAATCCCCCCCGCCGCGAGCGTGAGACCCTGGTTGGTTCCGCCGCCCAGCAGGCTGTGCGCAAACGACGTCGTGAAGCTCAGGCCCAGCACGCTCCGTCCCGCGTTCAGATTGACCGTCTGCGCGGCCGCCACCGAAGAGGCGCTGAACACCACCGTGTCCGTCGTGGTCGGCAGCGCCGCCGGATCCGTTCCGCCCCCCGCCACCGTGGACCAGTTGGCGAGCGACCCCCAGTCATTGGCCGTGCCGCCCGCATTGTCCCAGTATAGCTGGGCCCGGAGGGATGAGGCGAAACCGACGGAGGCGAGAAGGATAAAGCGCGCGGTTTTCATAAAGATTCCCGTGGTGGATGTCTGTCTGGCATTATTGTCTGATGAAAGCACTTGGAAAGACTACCTCGTCGTCTTTTTTAAGTAAACAATTGTGTTAAAAAACTATTGGCCGTGCCGAAGCCCAAAAGCGGCCGTTTTGTAGCGAAGGTTTGCCCTCCCGGGGCGGATGGCTATAATGCCCGCCGTGAAAGCCCCCCAACCAGCCACTCCCCGCGCCGGATCGGCCCTGCGCCACTACCACCTCGGCGGCCCCATGTGGGCGGTGAAGGCCTGGTGCGGATCCCTCTACACCCGCCGCGCCAAACCGGCCGATTACCTCGCTCAATACTCGGGCGTGTTCAACACGGTCGAGGGCAACCACACCTTCTACGGCGTGCCCAGCCCGGACGCGATCGAACGCTGGGCCTCGGAGGTCCCCGACGGCTTCCGCTTCTGCTTCAAGTTCCCCCGCGCCATCTCGCACGACTACGGCCTCAGCTCCTCCTTCGCCATCCGCGAGGCCCGCGCCTTCACCCTGCTGATGAAGCCCATCCGCGAAAAGCTCGGCCTGCTCTTCCTCCAGCTCCCCCCGGGCTTCGGCCGCGAACGCCTGCCGGAACTCGAAACCTTCCTCGAAAACCTCCCCCGCGGCTACCCGTACGCCGTCGAGGTGCGCAACCCCGACTTCCACGACGGAGGCGAGATCGAACGGCGCTTCAACGACCTGCTCGCCGCCCACAAGGCCGACCGCGCGCTTTTCGACACCGTGCTGCTCCACTCCCTCCCCCCCGACAGCCCCGCCATCGTCGAGGCCCAGGGCAAAAAGCCCCGCGCCCCCGAATGCTTCACCGCCACCGGCCCCCACCCCTTTCTGCGCTACGTCGGCCACCCGGAGGTCGAGCCCAACCTGGAGCGGCTGGACAGGATCGCCGGGGTCGTCGCCGGCTGGATCCGCGACGGCCGCAAACCCTTCGTGTTCATGCACAGCCCCGGCGAGGCCGCCGTCCCCGAACTCTGCCGCCGCTTCCACCAGCTTCTCGCCGCCAAAACCCGGCCGGCGGACGTCGGCCTCCTCGGCGATTTCCCCGGCGAAATGGAAAAACGCCCCTCCGCGCAGATGCGGCTCCTCTGATCAGTCTACCCCGGCCATGGAGATTGCGGCCTCGCCGGATTAATAGCGGGGTTCACACCCGCGCTGCTTGATGACGCCGGAAAGAGACCGGACAGGATAAACAGGAGGGACGCTGCCGGGGCGTCTCGCGGGGTCAGGGCGCGTTGACTTCGATGCGGTAGACGGCGCCGCCGGGGGGCGGTGTCGGCGGCCGCGGAAGTTCAAGGAGCGCCCCGTTGGACAACCATCCCTACAACAACGGGCGGTGGCGGAGTTCCACGTTGGAAAATCGCTTTTGTCCCGCAAACCCGCCGATCCGATGAGAGTGTTAAATCCGGTCGTCGTTCAATAAAACAGTTCGTCTTCAAAACCGTGTGCTCCATACGCAAACTTTTCCGCGATTTTAGCGTTGCTCATTATCGTTGGTTTCCTGGCCTCGGTTTTCCGAACCATTCTTGGTCAGCCAGGGATCGCTTTCAGCCACTTGCACCCGGGAGGTTGTCGCCGTCGGGAAGTGTCGGTTCAAGACTCCCGCTGGCGGTCGATGCTGGCAAGGTGGGAACTTATCCTTCGCTGGTTAAGTCCGGAGGAGGATATTTCTATGACGATGTTCTTGAGTATCGCGTTTGGATTGACTCCGCAATCTGGTGGCGAACGCTTGAATGAGGGTAGTGACTACTTCAAAGCGTTTTCGACATATGAAAGCGCCAAACGATTTTCGGAGACAACCAAGGGGGCAGAACCACCAATAGTCTTGGTTCAGTAGCTTGAGCATGTGAATGAACCAAAAGAAGGAGTTTTTGAACACGTTACTGGGGAGCGTTTGACCGAATGGCACATTGAATGGCTTGAGGGCTCTAAACGTGGTCCAAACTCCATCGCCGACTTCCTGAGCAAGAAGAGCAAGAAATGAATCGCACAACGAAAACCAATATCATGTCCATATTAATAAAATGAAAACCCCCGAAAATCTTTTCCCCCATTTTCACAAATTCATTTCCTCTTCCTGAGTTCATGAGTTCCTGATAAAAATATTTCTCCCCCTCCCCGGTTCCCCTCCCCATTTATTCCATTTTCCAGCCTTCCAGCATTCCTTATCAATATCCCCTCTTCCTTATTCCAATTCCATCCGCACGGTCCACGCAACCGGCCCGGAGGCGGCCCGGGAATTTACGGGGCCCGCCCCTCGATGCGGTAGAAGTACGGGCCGGACCCGGTGGCGTCCGGGTCGGTGTACTCGTTCCACGGCGCGGTGGCGGGGAGGTTGGTGGCGATGAGGAGGGAAATCCCTTCCAGCAGGTTGGTGCCGCGGGCGATGGAATAGACATGCCGGGAGGTGCTTCTCCACCGGAGGGTGTAGCCGTCTCCGGAAGGCGGGATGGCGGGCGGCAGGAGTTTGAGATAGGAGAGCACGCCCAGGGGGTCGGTGCCGAGCTGGATCTCCTCGGGATCCGGAACCAGGTCGCCGTCCGTGTCGGAAAGATACGGGCTGGTGCCCAGCGCCGTTTCTTCCGCGTCGGTCAGGCCGTCGCCGTCGGCATCCCCGGCGATCCGGACCCGTTCCCATGCGCCGGGGTCGGGGGTGGCCGTTCCATCGCCGTCGCCATCCTGCGGCCTGGCCACGCCGGCGAAATCCAGCAGGGTCGCGGACGCCTCGCCCCGGTCGAGACAGGGCGAGGAGGCGGGCAGCCGGAACAGATCGGCGGCGCCGGTCCATCCGGGGAGGGCCGCGAAGTTTCCCGTTCCGTCGGGAGCCGGGGCGGAGCAGGTATGGCGGACGACGGGCTGGGTGCCGCTGAGGAAGAGGTTGGAGGACACGCCGCCGGTGTTGTCCCATACGATGCTGTTGACGAGCCGTCCACCGGTGATGAGCGCGACGCCGCCCCCGTCGCTGGTGGCGGTATTTCCGGCGACCGTGCAATGCCGAGCCTCTCCCGCGGCTCAGCACGACGCCGCCCCCGCGGACGGCGGTGTTGTTGTGGATCAGGCAGTTTTCGAGCAGACCGCCGCCGACCAGCGCCACGCCGCCGCCACCCTCCTTGAGGGTACTGTCGGTGCCGGCGGTGCAGGGATTGGGAAAATTGCCGGTGAGATAGGCGAACGTCCCGCCCTGGTCCCCGGTCGAGGCGCACTGGGTCACGATGCACCGGCGGAGCGTGCCGCCGAGGACGTAGGCACCGCCGCCCGCCGCCGCCTGGCCGCGCCGTAGGGTGAATCCTTCCATCACCGCGCCGGAATTGGCGAGGAAGACGCACCGGGTGGTGTTCTGGCCGTCCAGAATGGTGGCTTCGGCCCCCCCCACCGAGAAAATGCCGACGGCGGCCCCGATGGACACCGGGGCGGACAACAGATACGTGCCCGGAGCGACCAGCACGACATCTCCGCCGCGGCCGAAGGCCAGCGCATCCTGTATGGCGGTGCGCGCCGCGGTTTGCCAGTTGGCATACGGACGGGTGGGCGCGGAGGCGGCGTCCACATAATGCACCGCCACATTTTCAAACGCGCCAAGATCGGACACGGCCAACCCGTCGGCGTTCCCGTTCCGCGGGCGTTCGAACAGATCCAGGTCGGCGGCGGGCGACCCGGAGGCGGGCGCCGCGTCGATGCAGGGAGAGCCCCAGGCCAGGCGGTAGTCGCCGCCCGCGCGATTGACGAACAGCGGGTCTCCGGTGACATGTCCGTCGCCGGGGAGGGGGTCGGGCAGCCCATGTGGGAAAAAAGGGCGGAGGCGTCGCCGGCGGCCACCTGGGGATCCGCCGGGGCACCGTTGAAGTGGGTGATCGAGGCGCTGACGCCGGCGGCCACCCCGGCGTAAACGCCGCCGCCGCGCACGGTGGCCGTGTTGTCGGAGAGCGTGCTATACGACAGGACCGCGCCGGTCAACCAGACGCCTCCACCCTCGGCCGATCGGGTTGCGCAGAAAGAGCGAATTGATCATGGAGGCGCCGCCCTGAGCAGGGCGCCGCCGCCTTTCTCCGACGCCTGATTGTCGAAAACCCGGCAGTTCACCAGCGCGCCGCGGCGTACGCAAGGGCGCCCTTACCTCGCCGGAGGCGGTATTGCGGTCGAAAAAGCACGTTGTTGCACTCCCTCCGGCCAGGGCCGCGCCGGCGCCGCCGGACGCCTGGTTCTGCCGGAGCGTCGACGCGCGCAGTTCGGCCCCGGCGGCCAGATACGCTCCGCCCCCCTCCCCGCCCGCGCTGTTGGCGGTCAGCGTGCAGGAATCCGCCAGCGCCCCGCCAGCCAGCCAGAGGGCCCCGCCCGATCCGGCGGCCGAGCAGCCCGTGATGGCGGTGGCGCGGACGACCGTCCCCGTGGCGGCCCGTATGCCGCCGCCCTGGTTCGCCGAACAGTTCTCCACCAGGCAGTCCTGGACGCGGCCCTGATTCAACAGGATTCCGCCCCCGGTATCCGCCTTCCCGTTTCGCAGGGTGAGGTTTTCCAGCAGCGCCCCGGCGTGGTCGAGACGGGCGATCCGGTTGGTGGCGGTGGCCGCAAGAACCGCCGAACCCGAAGAGCGCAGGGCGCCGCGCACCTGCACCGGACGATCGAGGACCATCTCCCGGTCCATCTCGTAGAGACCCGGCTCCACCAGCACGATGTCGTTTGCCGCGGCAACGGCGATCGCCTCCAGCAGGTTGGTGGCGGCAAACGTCAGGTTGGTGAACGGAGCCACGGGGTTGGTGCCGGCGGCGTCCACATGGATGACCCGCACCCCCGGCGCGAGCCATTCATACGCGCCCATATCCGGCCGCGGACTCCCGTCCCCGTCGCCGTCGGATCCCCGCCGGCCCTCGGTGCCAAGCCAACCGGGCACGTCGGGCGTCCCCGCGTCGATCACCGGCGACCCGGCCAGCGGGCGGAGCGAAGCGTCCAGCAGGGGCGGGGCGACCAGGCTGTGCAGATCATATCCCATGGCGGACTGCCAGCTTCCCAACGTGTAATAATAACCGAAGTTGGAGTTGAACATGGCGCGCGCCGTCGAGGAAATCCCCCCGCCCGGAACGGTGCGGTAGATGAAATTGTAGTCCGTCATGAGATTGCGGTGGAGGAGACCGTCGCTGACGGGGACCGCCAGATCCGACCGGCAGACATTGTCAATGATCAGGTTGTTGTACGCCTCCACCTTCTCCAGGGGAAAGGAGGTGGAGCCGCGATAAAGGACGATGGCCTCCGCGGCCGGCGCGCCCCCGGAGGCCACCCCCCGGGTGTCGTGAACCGTGTTGTTGAAAACGCGCACGTTTCGCGACCCCGCGACCCCGATTCCGGTGCAGGCGTTGCCCGAGATGACGTTTCCATACACGTCCGCGTTGGAACTGATCTCGATGAAAATGCCCACGGCCGCGTTCCGGGAGACATCCTGATTCCTCCCCGGCGCGGCGGAGTTGCGCAGGACCACGTTGTTGCGAACGATGATGGGTTTGCCCGAGTTGCACGTGTCAAACCAGATGCCGGTCCCGAAATTGTCCCGCACCTCGCAGTTCTGCACGGTTCCGGCGCTGTCGGGAATGAGTTTCAGGCCTCCGCCATACTCGGCGTTCATCTGACGGTAATTGTTTCCCGAGACAACGCACGAATCGATCACCCATCCGGTCGAATAGTTCATCGAGACGCCGATCATGCCGTGGTCGGCGATCCGGCAGTTTTCCGCCCGGCTGTTGCTTAAAAAGCTCAACCCCACCGCGTCGCCTTCCGAGATGTCGCAGTTGCGCACCAGGCAGTTTTTGCCGATCGACACCAACGGCCAGCCTCCCTGGGTGGCGTTGAACGTGCTGGAGTGGGCGAAGAACAGATCCTCCAGTTGCAGGCAGCCCGTTCCGGAGGTGTCATAGAAGACACCGAGGTCTTTGCTCACCTCCACCAGGTGCGTGTTGAGATCCTCGTCTCCGAAGGGGCGCGCGTACAACGTCCCGCTCGCAGCCTCGTACCAGAAGGTTCCCGCGGTCATGGCGCCCGGCAGTTCCGGAAAGTCGAACCCCATTCCCGTGGCGCCGATCCGCCGGCAATCCGTTCCGAACGGGATGTACACCCACGAGGAACACCCGCAGGCCACCGACCGGGTCCAGTCGTTCGGCCAGCCCAACTGCGTCAGACGCCGCCCGTCGACAAACACCTGCTGGCTGTTGAAGTTCCACCCCGGCAGCCGCCAGATTCCGTTGCTCGGTCCGATCCAGCCCGTCGCCACCACACTTCCCTTGAGCACGACCTGCTCCCCCGGGTAACTCCGGATCCGGATCGGAGCGTCCACCCGTCCGTTCTTGTTGGTGTACGAGACCTTGCCCCGGTAGGTCCCCTCGCGAATCCAAAGGGTGTCCCCGGCGTTGAGCCGGTTGACCGAGGTCTGCAACGTCCGCCACGCGGTGTTGGTGGCGGTTCCCGATGCGGAGTCGTTGCCATCCAGGGCGGCGTAATAGTCCGCCCCGGAAACGGCGGACGCCGCCATCCCCGCCAGAATGATCAGCGCTCGCTGCATTATGTTCATCTCGGTTCCTTCCCTGATGGACAAGTACCCCGACCCGTCTCTTTTGGCAATAGCGCCCCGGGCGGGAGGCCGGGGCCGGGTTCAATTTTCCCGCCTTCCAGCCTTCCTCTTGAAATTTGCCGTGAAGGTCACCCCGCGGCGGCGCGCAGCAGACCGGCCAGATCCAGCCGGCGGGTGAACATGGCCAGCGCCCCGTTTTCGTCGCGGGGCCACTGGTCTGCGGGCCGGTCCCAGTAGAGCTCGACGCCGTTGCCATCGGGATCGTCGAGGTAGAGCGCCTCGCTGACGCCGTGGTCGGCCGCGCCGGTGAGCGGAACGCCGGCGGCCTGGAGCCGGGCGAGGGCGTTGCCCAGCGCGGCCCGGGTTGGATACAGGATGGCGTGGTGATACAAGCCGGTGGAGCCCGGCGGCGGGGGCGGTCCGCCCGCGGACTCCCAGGTGTTGAGGCCGATGTGGTGGTGGTATCCGCCGGCGGAGAGGAACGCCGCCTCACGCCCGAACCGCTGCATGAGGGTGAAGCCGAGCACGCCGCCATAGAAGGCGATGGAGCGCTCGAGGTCGGCAACCTTGAGATGCACGTGGCCGATGCGGACGCCGGGGTCGATGGGGGGTTGGGAATTCATGCTTGCGAGACTGCCATGATTCCCCCGGGGCTCAAGTGCAACCGGGTGTTTTCGGCTCATCTGGAAAGTCCCGGGCCCACGTGGGGAAGGTTTTTATCGGAAACTCATGAAGGCGGAAAAGGGGATGATTTTTATGAGGAAGGCCGGAAGGCTGGAAAAGATTGGAAAAGTCTGCTGCGCACCAACCTCAACGGGACCGACCCCGCCGTGCTGTGGGAGCGGTACATGCAACTGGTTCAGGTCGAGGAGGCCTTCCGCAATCTCAAGGGGGATCTGGGGCTCCGTCCGGTCTGGCACCAACTCGAGGGTCGGATCGAAGCCCATGTCTTCATCAGCTTTCTGGCCTACTGCCTGCAGGTCACCCTGCGTTCACGGCTCAAGGCCCTGGCCCCCGGGCTGACGCCCCGGGCCGTCTTCGAGAAAATGGCCAACGTTCAGATGCTCGATGTGGAGTTCCCCACCACCGACGGCCGGGTGCTGACGCTTCCTCGTCACACCGAGCCCGAGCCGGAGGTGGAACTCCTGCTGGAGCGCCTGAAACTAACCCTTCCTCCTCAACCCAAACCCCGGATCACCGCCGCCCGCAAAATCGAGATGTAGTGAAGACCTTTGGCCTTCACCCCCGGCGTTTGCTGGGGAATCGGGTTGGCCTGACGCCGAGTAGCGAAAGTCGGGTTAACAAGCCCATGCAAAGCCACTCGGATTTTGGAGTGGAGGTTGGACTTCCCTCCCCCTCCTCCGCGCCTCCGCGGAAAAAATATAACAGAAATATAGTTCTTTTTATGTTGGCCTTGGAACCTCGGGGTTTCTGCCACGGGGATGTTTCATCCAAACGGTGGTCGGGCTGGCGGGAGAGCCACCTTCAAATTTGCTCGCAGCCGCAACCTACCCTCCCCCGCGGGTTTGGAATAAGAACGAAACCCGCCCGAGGCGCAGACCGCCACCAGAATCGGTCGCAACCATCATCATGGCAACCATTTCCACGCCCCACCTTCTTCGCCCTCTTTTCCTGAGTTCCTGGGTTCCAGATAAAACGACCAGCCGGGCGGACAGGAAAGCTCTTGGTTCTGGTGGTATGGCTTCTGCGCGCGGGGGCCAGCGGTTGGTGGCGCTTCGGTGGAATTCAACGCGACAGCCAGACCGATAGCAGCATGATGTCGGCGGGGGTGATGCCGCTGATGCGGGAGGCCTGGCCGAGATGCTCGGGGCGGAACTTCTTGAGCTTCTCGCGGGTTTCAAAGCGGAGGGCGGTGATGACGTCGTAGTCGAGGTCGGGCGGGATCCGATGCTGATCCATGCGGGCGACGCGATCGGCCATGAGCTTCTCGCGGGCGATGTAGCCCTCGTACTTGATGTTGGTCTCGACCTGCAGAATGACATCCGGGGACAGGTCCGGGTTCCGGTCACCGGAAAGATCGGCGTAGGAATGTTCCGGTCGCCGGAGAAGCTGGGCCAGGGTGGATCCGTCGCGGAAGATCTTGTTGAGGCGCTTGATCTCGTCCTCGATCTGCCGGTCCTCGAGGGCGATGCGGGCGATTTCGGCGGTGGACAGGATGCCAAGGCGGGCGGCGTGTGGCCGCATGCGGTACAGGGCGTTGTCCTGGCGGAGCAGCAGGCGGAGTTCGGCGCGCGAGGTGAACATGCGGTAGGGCTCGTCGGTGCCCTTGGTGACCAGGTCGTCGATGAGCACCCCGATGTAGCTCTCGTGCCGGCCGAGCACCAGGGGCGGCTCGCCGCGGAGCTTGAGCACGGCGTTGACCCCGGCGACGAAACCCTGGCAGGCGGCCTCTTCATAGCCGGTGGTGCCGTTGAGCTGGCCGGCGAGGTAGAGGTGTTCGACCGCCTTGGTTTCCAGGGTGTGGTAGAGCTGGGTGGGATCGACGTAGTCGTACTCGATGGCATACGCGGGTTTGAGGAAGACGGCGCGGCGCATTCCCGGGATGGAATGGATCATCCGGTGCTGGACATCCTCGGGCAGGCTGTTGGAGGTGCCGGCGGGATACATGGTGACGGCATGGCGGCCCTCGGGTTCGACGAAGACGTGGTGGCTGTCCTTGGAACGAAACTTGACGATCTTGTCCTCGATCGAGGGGCAATAGCGCACCCCGGTGCCGTCGATGTGGCCGCCGTACATGGCGCTGAGCCCGAGGTTGTCCTCGATGATCTGATGGGTTTCCGTGGTGGTGTGCGTGATGTAGCACGGGATCTGACGCCAACCGACCGGCCAAGGCGTGTGGTCCGAGCTCCATTGTTCCACGTGGAACAGTCCATGACGGTCGTAGTCCTGATGTTCCACGTGGAACATTTCCCAATCTCGTTTGGCCTGATAACTGAAGAACGGCGGCGGGTCCTCGCCGGACTGGATCTCCATCTCGTTGTAATCCAGGCTGTCCTTGAGCAGCCGCGGGGGGGTTCCGGTCTTCAACCGCCCCATCCGGAAGCCGAGTCCACGGATGCTGTCGCTCAGGGCATAGGCGCCCTTTTCGCCGATCCGTCCCCCTTGGGCCTTCTTGTCGCCGATGTGGATGAGGCCGCCGAGAAAGGTCCCGCAAGCAATCACCACCGAGCGCCCCAGGATCTCGTTGCCCCCCGCGTCGCGAATGCCCCTGAGAGTGCCTCCCTCCAGGATAAGCGCGCCTGCCTCGGCCTCGATGACAGTGAGAAACAGCTCGTCCGCCACCACGGCTTGGATGCGCTTGGGGAACGCATCCTTGTCGTTCTGGACTCGGGTGGCCTGCACGGCCGGCCCCTTGCGGGTGTTCAGGGTGCGGAACTGGATCCCAGTGTAGTCAACGTTCCGCCCGATCTCGCCCCCCAGGGCGTCGAGCTCGTATACGATGTGACTCTTGGCCATGCCACCCACGGAGGGATTGCAGGACATGCGGCCGATGGCCCGGCGATCAAGCGTGACCAGCGCGGTCCGGGCCTTCATGCGGGCGGCGGCCAGTGCGGCCTCGTACCCGGCATGGCCGGCGCCGACAACGATGACATCATAGGCTTCGTTCGGTACGGGTGACATACGCCGGTTACTTCCCGATGCAGAAGGTGGAGAAAATGCTCTCGAGCAACTGCTCGTGATAAACCTTGCCCGTGGCCTCTCCGATCCGCTGGAGGGCCAGCCGCACCTGCGAGGCGGCGAGCACCATCACGTCCTCGCGGTGCGACGCGAGATAGTCGATCCCGCTGTCGAGCTCCACCAGGGCATCGGCCAGGACCTGACGATGCCGTTCGGAGATGGTGGCGTGCGGGCGGGCGGAGAGATCGATTCCGCAAGTCAACGCCTGGATCACGGCATGACGGACATGGCGGACATCGGCCGGCTGGAGGATGGAAACATGAAGGACGCGGTCGGCGGGGATGTGCAAGGGAACGGGCGGCCAGGCGTGCGGAAGATCCGTCTTGTTGAAGATCAGCAGCGAACGGTTTTCGGGCAGCCCGGCGATGTGTCTCAGCACGTCCTCGTCCGGGGGGACGGAAAGATCGGCAAGGTAGATGTGCAGGTCGGCGGTCGCCACCGCGTCGCGGGTCCGCTTGATTCCCTCGGCCTCGATCTCGCATTCGGTCTCGCGCAGCCCGGCCGTATCCACCAGTCGGATCGGAATGTCGCCCAGAACGAGATCCTCCTCGATGGTGTCGCGGGTGGTTCCGGGAATGGGCGAGACGATGGCCCGGTTGGCTTCGAGCAAAGCGTTGAGCAGGGTGGATTTTCCGACGTTGGGCTTTCCGGAAATGACCACCCGGGCACCGTCCCGCAGAAGCCGCCCTTCACCCCATGTATTTAGTAGATTGTTCATGTCGTCGCGGACGAACAGAAGTTCAATTTCTATTTCGGGAACTATGGTTTCTGGTAGTTCGTCCTCTGGAAAGTCCAGTGTGGCCTCAATACGTGCGGCGGCTTGCATGAGGTCGTTATAAATCTTGTCAAACTGTAGACTGAGCGAGCCTTCGAGCTGCTGGAGGGCGGCGGCGGCGGCGCGGTCGGACTGGGAGCGGATGAGGTCCAGCACGGCTTCGGCCTGGACGAGATCAAGCCGGCCGGAGAGGAAGGCGCGTTTGGTGAATTCCCCGGGTTCGGCCAGGCGGGCGCCGGCGGAGAGCACGGCGCGCAGCAGGCGGGTGGCGGCGATGCGTCCCCCGTGGCCGTGGATCTCGACGACGTCGTCGCGGGTGTAGCTGCGGGGGGCGCGGAAGACCAGGAGGAGGGCCTCGTCGAGTCGGCCCCCTTCGGCGTCGACGGTGTGACCGTAGACAAAGGTTCCGGCGGGTCGAGCGGAAGGCGGCGCGCCGGCGCAGCGGAAGACCCGGTCGGCCACGGAGAAGGCCCCCGGTCCGGAGACGCGCACGATGGCCACGCCGGCCTCTCCCGGCTGGGTGGCCAGGGCAGCGATGGTGTCTTCGGGGAGATTCATGGGTTTGGGATTGAAAGAGATGGGGTCACGGCGCAGGGGACGGGTCTGCCGGAAAACGGGGCGCTCCCGGACACGGTCAACTCTAACACACACTCCTTCATGGCGCGATTCATCATCCGCGGTCAACGCACACTTTCCGGCACGCTGCAGGCGACGGGCAACAAGAACGCGGCGCTGCCGATGATCGCGGCGGCGCTGCTGACCGACGAACCGGTGACGCTCGAGAATGTCCCGGACATCGTGGACGCCCGGGTGATGCTGGAAATCCTGGAGCGGCTGGGGGTCGCGCACGAATGGCGCGGCCGCAGCCTGATCCTCCACGCGCGGGACGTGCGTTCGACCGAGCCGGACGCGGCGCTGAGCCGGCGGGTGCGCGGGTCGATCCTCTTTGCAGGCCCGCTGCTGGCGCGCTGCGGGAGCGTGTCGATCCCGGGTGCCGGGGGCGACGCGATCGGGCGGCGGCGGCTCGACACCCACTTCTTCGGCTTGTGCGGCCTCGGCGCGGAGATGGAGGTGGGGCCGCAGTCGGTGCGGCTGCGCGCGAAAAGCCGCCTGCGCGGCGGCTACCTGCTGCTGGACGAGGCGAGCGTGACGGCGACGGAGAACCTGATCATGGCGGCGGCGCTGGCGGCGGGCCGGACCGAGATCTTCAACGCGGCGTGCGAGCCGCACGTGCAGGATCTCTGCCACCTGCTCAACAAGATGGGGGCGCGCATCGCGGGGATCGGGACCAACCGGCTGTTCATCGACGGCGTCCCCCGCCTGCACGGCTGCCAGCACCGGATCGAGGCCGACTACATGGAGGCGGCGAGCTATCTGGCGGCGGCGGCCCTGACGGGCGGGGCGCTGCGGGTGGAGGGCATGACGCAACCGGAGGTGGCCCCGGTGCTGCGGCACGGGTTCGGCCGGCTGGGCGTGGAGTGGGAGGAGGGCGACGGCGCCTGGACGCTGCCGGCGGGCTGCGAGCTGCGGGTGAAGCCGGACCTGTCGAGCGCGATCCCGAAGATCGAGGACGGGATCTGGCCGGCGTTCCCGTCGGACCTGCTGAGCGTGCTGCTGGTGCTGGCGACGCAGGCGAAGGGCAGCGTGCTGTTCTTCGAGAAGATGTTCGAGAGCCGCCTGTACTTCGTCGACCGGCTGATCGAGATGGGCGCGGCGATCGTGCAGTGCGATCCGCACCGCGTGGTCATCACCGGGCCGGTGGCGTTGCAGGGCAACCTGGTGACCAGCCCGGACATCCGCGCCGGCATGGCGTTGATCCTGGCGGCGCTGTGCGCGCGGGGCGAGAGCGTGATCGAGAACGCGCAGATGATCGACCGCGGCTACGAGGCGATCGAGGAGAAGCTGCGCTCGCTCGGCGCGGACATCGTGCGGGAGGGATGAGAGGCGGGGTCTGACCGCTTGGAGGGCGGACTTTCAGGCCGCCTCAGCAATGGCTCAGGCCGCGAGGGATGGGCAGGCGGCGACAAAGCGCCGCCCTCCAAAGGCTCAGGCCGGACGGGTTGGAGGGCGGACTTTCAGGCCGCCTCAGCACGGCTCAGGCCGCGAGGGATGGGCAGGCGGCGACAAAGCGCCGCCCTCCAAAGGCTCAGGCCGGACGGGTTGGAGGGCGGACTTTCGGGCCGCCTCGGCAATGGCTCAGGCCGAGAGGGATGGGCAGGCGGCGACAAAGCGCCGCCCTCCAGGGGGGAGGCTCAGCCGGTGGCTTCGCCCTACCCACGGGAGGGCGGGGCGAGGGCGGGAAGAATCAACCCTGCGGCATGTTTTCGTCGAGGAAGGCCGCGACCGTCTCCCAATAACCCGGGGAACGACGCCAGGGAAATTCGCCGTGGACGCCGGAGAGCTCGAAGAACTGTTTCTTCGGCGAAGGGGAGGCGTCGAACAACGCCCGGCCCATGTCGAACGGGATGACGGCATCCTCGCGGCTGTGCGAGACGAGGAGCGGCCGGTCGAACTCCCGCAACAGGGACAGGGTGTCGTAGCGGTTGACGCAGGTGATGCGCGGCAGGATCCAGGGATAGAAGCGGCGGCCCATCTCCAGCGTGCTGGTGAAGCCGCCCTCGAGGATGAAGCAGCGCACCGGGCGCCCGGCCAGGAGCTGCGCGGCGATGGCGGATCCCAGCGAGGACCCGTACAGCGCGACCGGCGGGTTTTCCCCGTTCCCGTGCCGGCCGCGGACGTATTCCCAGGCGGCGATCACGTCGCGGCGCGTTCCATGCACGGTAGGGATGCCGTCGCTGAGTCCGTAGCCGCGGTAGTCGAACATGAACACGTTGAAGGGCAGGCGGGAGAGGTCGCGGGCGATCCACACCCGGTCGCCCATCGACCCCTTGTTGCCGTGGCAGTAGAGGATCGTGCCGCGGGCGTTCGCGCGCGGGATCCACCACCCGTTGAGCATGGCACCGTCGGCGGAGTGGAAAGTCACCTCCTCGTGCTCGACGTCCACGTTTGCGGGCGTCTGCAGGACGTAGCGCGAGGGCTTGTAGATGAGCTTGCGCTCGATCCACACGGCCGCGGCGACGGTGGCGGCGGCGGTGAGGATCCAGGGGGTGGACATGGGCGTGTTTCCTGTTGGACGATAGGGGGTTGTGGATATGTATAGGATTTTCCCCGATCCGGGGCCATCTCCGAATCGTGTCCGGACCCCGGATTTCGCGATTTTCGGCCTGCTTTGCGGGATTGGGTTTCGGTGTGGATTTCAAAAGCGGAATGTTACAAAAACCTTTTCAGGGACCACATCTAGTTGTTTTGCCAAACCAAAACACCACCCGTTGCGCTTCGATTCTTTTTTCCAGCCTGCTTTGACAAAGAAATGTATCCACGGCGCGTGCGGCGTTATGACCCGTTCCCTGCTCCCCGGGAGAGACATCGGGGGTTGTGGACAACTTGTTGAGAACCCCCGGGTTTTCAACAGTTTTCCTCAATTTCCGGGGCTTTTTCGGGTGGGCCGCTGGAACTCAAAACCTGCGGGGGTTGCCTCCCGCGAAACGATGTCGGATGGACACCCGCATGACGATGGACGCAAGGAAGATTTGGGAGTGCGGCAGGGAACTGCTGCGCGAGACACTTTCCAAGGATGTGTTTGAGCGTTGGATCTCGGTGATCCACGCGATCGGGATCGAGGGCGACTGCCTTCATCTGGGCGTGGCCAACGACTTCTACAGCACCTGGCTGGAGGAGAACTATCTGCCGCTGATCGAGAAGGCGGTGCGGTCGTGCAGCGACGAGTCGCTGAAGATCCGCATGATCGTGGCGCGGCCGGCCTCCGGCGATCGCGTCCCCCCGCCGGCGCCCGCGTCCGTCGCGGAGGTCCCGAAGACGCCGGCCAAGGCCGCGCCGAAGGCCCATGTCCGCGAGACGGGCCTCAATCCGCGCTACACCTTCGAGTCGTTCGTCGTCGGCCCCTCCAACAACTTCGCGCACGCCGCGTCGCTCGCGGTGGCGCAGTCGCCGGCGCGCGCCTACAACCCGCTCTTCATGTACGGTGGCGTCGGTCTGGGTAAGACGCACCTCATGCACGCGATCGGCAACTACGCGGGCCTCAAGCCCGGCGCGCGCATCGTGTACATGTCGTCCGAGGAATTCACCAACCAGTACATCGACGCGCTGACGAACCACTCGCTGGTGCAGTTTCGCAAGAAGTACCGCAGCGTGGACGTGCTGCTGATCGACGACATGCAGTTCCTCGGCGGCAAGGAGCGCATCCAGGAGGAGTTCTTCCACACCTTCAACGCGCTCTTCGACAGCCACAAGCAGATCGTGATGACCTGCGACCGCCCCGCCGGCGAGATCCCCGGGCTGGAGCAGCGCCTGGTCTCGCGCTTCGAGTGGGGGCTGGTCACCGAGCTGGAGGCGCCCGACATCGAGACGCGCATCGCCATCCTGCGCTCCAAGACGCGCGACATGAATCTGCAGGTGCCGGACGAGGTGCTCAACTTCCTCGCCAAGAACATCCGCAGCAACGTGCGCCGCCTGGAGGGCGCGCTGATCCGCGCCGCGTCCTACGCCTCGCTGACCAACCAGGTGATGAACATCGAGTCGCTGGAGCGCCTGCTGCGCGACGCGCTCGACCAGGAGGCGCAGACCACGCTCACCATGGAGATGATCCAGCGCCTCGTCGCCGAGTACTTCGACATCCGCTTCAGCGACATCCTCAGCAAGAAGCGCCCCGCCAACATCGCCTTCCCGCGCCAGGTGGCCATGTTCCTCTGCCGCGACCTCACCGCCCACTCCCTGCCGTCCATCGGCGAGGCCTTCGGCAAGAACCACGCGACCGTCCTGCACGCCGTGCGCAGCATCGAGGACCGCATCGCCAAGGACAGCACCGTCCGCCAGCACGTCACCATGATCAAGCACCGGCTCTCCCAGCGTGGTTGAAACGCCCCGAATGCCGCCTGTTGGAATCCCCCATGACAACCTGTGGACAGCCGCGCAACAGCCTGTCGCCAACCCGCCTCTTCTCCACAGGGGCGCGGCGCCGGTGGACAAGTACCCCTCTTCCGGCCGGCTTTCCGGCCGGGTCTCCACAAGCCCGATCCCCCGCAACCCTCCCCCAACAACCCCTTTGCAGACTTATCCTGCTTATTGACACCCCATACGGATAAGAATAGATACATCCATATATCCATTCCTATTCATATAGAGCCACGGACCCGCCATGAAATTCACCATCCAGCGTGACGCCCTTTCCGACGCCCTTTCCAAGGTCCAGTCGATCGTGGGATCGCGACCCTCCATCCCCATCCTCAGCAATGTGAAGCTGCTCGCCGAGAAGGGTCTGCTCACCCTCACGACCACCGAACTCGAGATCAGCATCAGCGCCACCGTCGAGGCCCAGGTCTCCCGCGAAGGCCTCATCACCCTGCCCGCGCGCCGCGTCGCCAGCATCATCCGCGAACTGCCCGCCGGCGAGGTGGAGGTCGAACTCGACGACAAGAACTGCGCCCACATCCGCAGCGGGCCCGCCTATTTCAAGATGATCGGCATGTCCGCCGAGGACTTCCCGCCGCTGCCCTCCTTCGAGGCCGCCCGCAGCTATGTCATCGACCAGGGCGTGTTCAAGGAGATGATCCGCAAGGTCGCCTACGCCGCCTCCGTGGACGAGACCCGCTACATCCTCAACGGCTCGCTGCTGTCCTTCGCCGACGAGAAGCTCACCGTCGTCGCCACCGACGGCCGCCGTCTCGCGCTGGCCGAGGCCGAGGTCGAGTTCGCCGCCGAGACCGCCGCCGAGCTGGTCGTCCCCACCAAGACCATCAACGAACTCCTGCGCTTCCTCGCCGACGAGGGCCCGCTCAAGATCCGCGCCGCCGACAACCAGGCCTCGTTCGAATTCGGCCGCGTGCTCGTGTTCTCCAAGCTGCTCGAAGGCAAGTTCCCCAACTACCGCCAGGTCATCCCCAGCCGCGCCGAGCACCGCATCGCCATCGAGCGCGAGTTGCTCCTCTCCGCCGTCCGCCGCGCCGCCCTCGTCACCAGCGAGCAGTCCAGTTCCATCCGCCTGGCCTTCTCCAAGAATCGCATCGAGGTCATCACCTCCACCCCGGACATCGGCGAATCGCGGGAAAAGATACCCGTGAAGTACCAGGGCGACGACTTCTCCATCGCCTTCAACCCCGGGTTCATCATCGAACCCCTCAAGGTGCTCACCCAGGACGAGGTCTTCCTCGAGATGACGGACGAGCTCAGCCCCGGCGTCATCAAGTGCGACCAGCCCTTCCTCTACGTCATCATGCCCCTGCGCACCGCCTGACCGGCTGCGGCTGCGAGACGTTTTTCCGGTGACCGGAACCCCGGCGGGAAAAATGTTCCGGTGACCGGAACATCGGCCCCGCCCAAAACCCATGCGCCTTTCCCAAACCCTGTTTTCACTGCTCCTGTGCTCCGCCCCGTCGGCGGTCCGCGCGCAGGAACCCTCCGCCAGCGCCACGCTGGAGGAGCGTGTGGGCAAACTCGAGGCCGCCGCCGCCGGGGCGGAGAGCACCGCCCGGCTCGAATGGCGCGACGGCCTGCGCATCGTCAACGAGAAGCACGACGTCGCCCTCAAGCTCAGCGGCCGCATCCAGGCGGATGCCGTCGGATACGGGGATGTCGACGAGGACCTGAAGACCGAAGAACGCGTGTTTGAGGACGGCGTGGATTTCCGCCGCGTCCGCCTCGGCCTGGCCGGAACGGTCGGCCCCGCCAGCGAGTTTTCGCTGGAGTACGACTTCACCGGCGGCAAGGCCACCCCGCAGAGCGTGTTTGTCGGGCTGCGCAACCTCCCGCTCCTCGGCCGGATCCGCGCCGGCCACATGATCGAGCCCTTCAGCATGAGCGAGCTGATGAGCAACAATCACCTCCACTTCATGGAGAAGGCCGGCGTCACCGCCTTCACCCCCGTGTACAACATGGGCGTGTGCTTCGACCGCACCCTGGCGGACAAGCGCGCCACCGTCTCCGCCGGCGTCTTCCGCGACACCGATGAAACCGGCCGCCTCGTCTCCAACGACGGCTACCACACCACCGGGCGCGTCACCGCGCTGCCCCTGCTCTCCGACGACAAGTCCCGGCTCCTCCATCTGGGGGCCAGCGGATCGTTCCAGACCCTTTCCGCGCCGTTCCGGGCCAAGGGGCGGCCGGGGTCGCGCATCGCGCCGGTGCTGGTCGACACCGGGGATGTCGAGGCCGACGAGGCCGTCCTCACCGGGCTCGAATGGGCCGTTCTGGCCGGCCCGGTCACCATCGACGGCGAGTGGGTTCGCGCGGCCGTGGAGGCCGACGACGGGGATCCGCGGTTTTCCTCCTGGTACGCCGAGATGGCCTGGCTGATCACCGGTGAGATCCGCCCCTACAACGAAACCGGCGGTTTCCTCGGGCGGCCCAAGCCCGACCGGCCCTTCCGCGGCTCCTCCGGCAGCGGCGCGTGGGAACTGGCGGTGCGGTACGACACCCTCGATCTCACCGACGGCGCCGTGAACGGCGGCGTGCTCGACACCAGCGTCTACGGCGTCAACTGGTACGTGGACAACCACGTCAAGCTGGCCTTCAACTACGTCCGCGCCGACGTCGAGGGCGAGGGCCGCGTGGACCTCGTCGAGAACCGCATCCAGATTGAGTTCTGACGACCGGGGCTGGTCGGAAAAGGCCATGTCTGCAAGCCGTCCCAGCGGTTATTGTTTTTCGCGCAGAGGCGCAGGGGCGCGGAGAATGGGTCTGTGAGTCCAACCTTCATCTCAAGATGGCAGCGGTTCGGCATGGGAAGGATTTGCAGCTTCTCCAAGAACTTCTCTGCGCCCCTGCGAGAGATCTATCCTGTTTCATGATCTTGCGTGGAAGTCTGGAGCCATCCCGGTCTCCTGGAGGCAATCGTCTGAAAGGCCGTCGAATTTTTTCAAATGGTACAGCCGTTCAAAGGTGTCGATGTCGCGGGGTTGGTCCTCCTGCTGCAGGATCAGGGCGCACATGCCGACACAGAAATGGCAGGTGCTGTAATACCACTGCCCGTTGGATCCCCGTGCCAGGAAGATGTCGCTCACCCGGCGGGGCGGCACCTTGTTGCAGTGGCTCTTGTACACCAGCCACTCTCCGTTTTTCATCAGGATCATGTGTTCACTGAGCCATGGAGCCGCCAGGACCCCACCGGTTGCCGGGGCCGTTCCGGCGAGCATTCGCATCTGATCGGCCACCCACGCCGGGTCTTCCGCGAGTCGTTTGATTTCAGGCAATGCCGCCGTCTTCCATGCGAGCCGCGCATGTTGCCGGTACTTCGGCAGACCGTAGGCGAAAACGGCGACCGCCAGAATGACCGCGCCGCCGAGAAACGCGGAGCAGCGGATGATCCATTTTCGTCGCAGCTTCATCGTGTATCCAACTGGTTTCTTGAACGGGCGGTGTCGCCGCGAGAGTAACCCCGGCGGCAGGCGCCACGCAAACGAAAACAGGGCGTCGGCACCTGCGCGCGGCCATCCGGCGGCCTTGCATGCCGCAGGGAAAGGTCACGCCCTCCAGATTGTCATCCCTCGCCTGCGCTCGGGATGACAACCTGACCGGGCCTGCGGGGTGGACCCGGGTCGGGTTGGGGGACCAATTCAGTCCGAAGCTTCCAGTTCATCCGTGTCCAGGGGTTTCTCACCTCTCAAGACATGGACGACCCAGACCGTTTTGCCATCCACGCGGTACAGGACCCGGCAAGGCGGGACGATGACCTGTCGATAGGGCAAATCCGGGATTTCGGGCGGGATGCTTCCGGAGCTTGGAAAGGCCGCCAGACGGGCAACCGCGTCCATGACACGTTTGACGTAGCGGGCGGCCGCCGCCGGTTTATCCAGCGCAATGTGCCCGGCGATTTCCTCCAGGTTTCGAATCGCCGGCTCCGCCCATTTTACGACAGCCATCGCCCCATCCTCTTGCGGACCTCCGTGTGCGACGACACGCGACCCTCCTGGATCGCGCGCTCACCCAGGGCGATCCCCTCCAGAAGCTGCATGCGCTTCTGCTGCGCCTCGTAGGTCGTGACATCCACCAGATAAGCCGCCGGGCGTCCATGCTCCGTGATGAGGATCGGATCGCGATGCTCGCGGAGAGCCGCGATGACGTCGGTGGCATTGCGCTTCAGGGTCGTCACCAGTTCCGTTTTCATAGTGATACTCTAGTGGCACTCTTTGGTGCCTGTCAAGGAGAGTGGAGCCCCTCTTTTCCTGCCTTCCGGCCTTCCTGATAAAAACCCTTCAAACCAACTTCGGCCGGGGTCACGACAAGGGGGGGATGGTTGCCAGACTAGGATTCGAACCTAGACAAGCAGAGTCAGAGTCTGCTGTGCTACCGTTACACCATCTGGCAAACGAAGCGCGCACACTAGTGGTCTTTCCCAAAACGTCAAGTCCATGCGAATTGCCTTCCGCAGGGGCGCGTGATAGGGTTTAAGGAGCCTGCCATGCCCAAGAACGTCGGACTCATCTGCGATTACCACGAGCTCAGCTCTCTCTTTCAGAAGAGCCAGAGCATCTACGACTTTTTCAAGGCGGTGGTCAGCACCGTGGCCTACCACATGGAGGCGGCGGTCTGTTCGATCTACCTCTGGGACGAGGACCGGCGCGACCTGGTCCTGGCCGCGACGCAGGGGCTGAGCCAGGAGGCGGTGGGGCGGCTGCGCCTGAAGCTCGGCGAAGGCCTCGTCGGCACCTCCCTCAAGCTCCAGCGCGTCATGCGCGCCGGGCGGGGCGTCGACAACCCCCATTTCAAGCCCATCCCCGGCATCAACGAGGAGCAGTTCGAGGCCTTCCTGGCCGTTCCCATGCTCCGCAAGCTCCAGCCCGTCGGCGTGCTGGTGGTGCAGGATCCGCAGCCGGACTACTTCTCCGAAAAGGACGGGCGGGCGCTCAAGATGATCGGCGAGCAGCTCGTCGCCCTCATCGAGGAAACCCGCATGTTGCTCGATCTGCACAAGGTCGAGCCGCCGCGGGTGGCCGGGGAGCAGGACGACCTGCAGGACATCCGGATCGTCAAGGGCAACCCGATCTGCGGCGGGGTGGTGGTCGGCAAGGCCCTGGTCATCGGCGAGGCGTCCTACGACGTTTTCACCGCCGGGGACGACGAGCCGGAGACCCCCGAGCACGGGCTGTCCCGCTTCCGCCAGGCGATGACCCTCACCGAGCATCAACTCACCGCGCTGCAGAAGCAGCTCGACGAGAAGCTGGCCGACGTCGCCGCGCTGATCTTCTCGGCCCACCTCCTCATGCTGCGCGACCCCGACTTCCTGGGGGAGATGGAAAAACGGATCCTGAACGGGACCAGTCCCAACCGCGCCGTCACCGGCGTGGTGAACGACTTCATCACCCTCTTTTCCCGGTCCAGCAATCCGCGCCTCCGCGAGAAGGTGCAGGACGTCAAGGACCTCGGCCACCGCCTGCTGCAGAACCTGTCCGAAAGCTCCGAGCACGAGAGCGACTACAAGGGCCAGATCGTCATCAGCGGCGAACTGCTCCCCTCCGACATGCTCAAGCTCTCCGCCCAGCGCGTCGAGGGCGTGGTCATGGTCCAGGGCGGCTCCACCGCGCACGTTGCCATCCTCGCCCGCTCGCTCCAGCTTCCCATCATCTTCGCCGACGAACCCCGCCTGCTCTCCCTGGGCGACGGGACGCCCCTGCTGCTCGACGCCACCCAGGGCGTGCTCTACGTCGAACCGGCCGAGCAGATCCTGCACGACTACGAGCAGGTCCTGACCGCCATCGCGACCGGCTTCGAGGAGGAGAAGAAGGCCACCGCCGACAAGACCTTCACCAAGGACCGCGCCCGCGTCCGCATCTACGCCAACGTCAACCTGCTCAGCGACCTGACCATCGCCATCGACTTCAAGGCCGAGGGCGTCGGCCTCTACCGCAGCGAATTCCCCTTCATCGTGCGCAGCGCGTTCCCGACCGAGGAGGAGCAGGTCGCCATCTACCGCCGCATCGCCGAGGGCATGGGGACCAAGAACGTCGTCCTGCGCACACTGGACGTCGGCGGCGACAAGATGCTGCCGTACCACAGCCACGTGCACGAGACCAACCCGTTCCTCGGCCTGCGCGCCATCCGCTTCACCCTGCGCAATCCCGGCATCTTCACCCAGCAGATCCGCGCCATGCTGCGCGCCGGGCACAACCACCCGCTGCACATCATGTTCCCGTTCATCTCCTCGGTGGACGAGTTTGCCGAGGCCTCCGCCCTCGTCCGGCAGTGCGTGAAGGACCTCCACAACGAGGGGCTCGCCTGCAACGCCCACCCCAAGCTGGGCTGCATGGTCGAGCTGCCCGCCGCCGTGGAGATCATCGACGAGCTGGGCCACGACTGCGACTTCCTCTCCATCGGCTCCAACGACCTCATCCAGTACCTGCTCGCCGTCGACCGCACCAACGAGCGCGTCTCCAGCCTCTACGTGCCCTACCATCCGGCCGTCCTGCGCGCCCTCAAGCGCATCGCGGAGGGCGCCGCGCGCCAGCAGGTCGACCTCTCCCTCTGCGGCGACATGGCCCTCGACGCCCGCATGCTCCCGTTCCTCCTCGGCGTGGGCATCCGCAAGCTCAGCGTCGACCCCCGCTCCATCTTCCGCCTCCAGAAAAAGATCCAGGCCATCGACAGCCGAGAGGCCGAAACCATCGCCGGCGAGATGCTCGCCATCGGCCGCCTCGCCGAGATGGAGGACTACCTGCGGGCGCACGGGCTGATGGCCGGCAAGAAGTCCTGAATATTCCAGCGGAATTCGGATGCATTAGTCCTGATTATCGGCTAGAGGGGGCGGCAACCCACCGGAGAACCGCCATGAAGACCCGAGTTCTGATGACGTTCCTGTCCGTGCTTGCCGCCCGCGAAGGCCTCCGCGCCGCCGAAGAGGCCGCCCCGCCCCCCGCCGCCATCAAGATCAACGACCTGCGCCACCTCGACGACGCGGCCGCCTGGCGCGCGAATCCCGCGGAGGACTGCGCCAACACCCTCAAGGACATCGACCTCGCGGAGGGCGTCACCCTCTCCCTGGGCGGCCAACTCCGCCTGCGCTTCGAGAACTGGGACAACTTCGCCTTCGCCCCCGCCAACGACGACAGCTTCTTCCTCGGCCGGCTGCGGCTGCACGGCGATTTGAAACTGGGCGACCGCCTGCGCGTCTTCGTCGAAGGCCGCTCGGCCGACACCACCGACCGCGACCTCCCCGGCGGCAAACGCGCGATCGACCGCGACACGCTCGACCTGCAGAACGCCTTCGTGGATGTCATCCTCCCCGTGGTTGGCGGCGTGCAGCTCACCCTGCGCCCCGGCCGGCAGGAGATGAACTACGGCGCCCAGCGCCTGCTCAGCGCGCTCGACTGGGTCAACACCCGCCGCACCTTCGACGGCGGCCGCCTCCTCGCCACCGCCGGCGGCTGGAAGATCGACGGCATCGCCGCGCGCCTGGTGCAGGTGGACCCGACCGGGTTCAACGACGAGGATTCCGGCCGCAACCTCTACGGGGTCTACGCGACGAAAAGCCTGAAGGACATCCCCGTGAAAACCCTCGACCTCTACTGGCTCGTCGCCGACAACGAGACCAACACGTTCGCCGCCGCCGCCGGGGACGAAAACCGCGACACCTTCGGCGGCCGCGTCACCGCCACCTGCCCGCTCTCCGGCGTGGACGTCGACCTGGAGGGCGCCTGGCAGACCGGCGACGTCGCCGGACAGGACGTCGAGGCGCACATGGTCGCCGTCGCCCTCTCGCGCAAGATCCCCTTCTGCCCGCTCGGCAGCTCGATCACCGCCGGATACGACCTCGCCAGCGGCGACGGCGACAAGACCGACGGCGAACTCAACACCTTCAACCAGCTCTACCCGCTGGGGCACAAATATTTCGGCTGGGCCGACTTCGTGGGCCGGCAGAACATCCGCGACCTGCAGGCCGGCTGGGAGGTTCCCGCGGGGAAGGCGAAGGCCTCCGTCGTCTACCACTGGTTCGACCTGGATGAGAAGGGCGACGCCCTCTACAACGCCGCGGGCGCGATCCAGCGGGCCGGCAGCGACACCGCCAGCGGGGACGTCGGCGACGAACTCGACCTGCTGGTGACCCTTCCCGTCGACAACCATCTGACCGTTTCCGCCGGCTGGTCCAAATTCTTCGCCGGTCGGTTCCTCTCCGACACCGGCGCCCACGAGGACGTGGACTTCCTGTATTCCACGGTGCAGCTCACGTTCTGATCCCCGGAGCGCCGCCGCCCGGAGCGCCGCCGCCCCGGCGGCTTGCCCCAACCCGTCCGGCCCACATGAACATCCCGGTGGGCTTGCCTGTTCCCCGGCGCTCTGCTTTGATGACCCCGGAGCCGGACGGAATCCGCGCCCCGGGAGGTTTCCCCATGGTCACAGCCATTGTCGCCCTCAAGGTCGAGCGGAAGAAGGTCAACGAGATCGCCGCGCAGCTCTCCGGCATGGAGGGAATCAGCGAAGTCTATTCGGTGAGCGGGCGCTACGATCTCATCGCCCTCGTCCGCGCGCCGGACACCGACAAGCTCTCCGGGATCGTCACCGGCGCCATGCTCCAGGTGGACGGCATCCTCGACAGCGAGACCATGCTCGCCTTCCGGACCTACTCGAAGCACGACCTTGATGCGATGTTCTCCATCGGTTCCGATTGAGGGTTTAATCCGAACAATCGGTGGCGCGGCGCTGCAGGGCCTCCGCTTGTCTGAGGCCGCGGCTCGACCCAGGTCGAGCCCTACGGGGCGGGCGTCGGAACCACCCACGCGCCGGGACCCAGTTCGCCCACGGTCTTGCCGTTCTCGACCACCACCACCCGCGTGTAGTCCTTGCGGGGAATCTTGAGGAGCAGTTCGTTCTTCACCGTGGAGGAGGCCTTGGGGGGAGCGGTGAAGGTGTAGCGCAGCGTGAGGGTGCCCTTGCCGTCGTCGGCGAGGCCCTGGACGGTGAACGCCTTGTCGAAGTTGCCGTCCGCGGGGGCGGGCATGACGCGGGAGACGACCAGGATCTGTTGCGTGTTCCAGGTGGTGTCCGCCGGGGCGAAGGGCTTCTTGTTGCCCATGAACGCCGCCGCGCCGAACACGCCGTCCCAGCCGGCCTTGTCGCGGATCAGGGCGCAGAGCACGGGGGTCTTGGCGTCGTCCCAGTTCTTCACGAAGCTGGAGAAGGTGTCGGCCGGAATGCGCTCCGATTTGATCGCGGCGGCCGGGGCGGTGAGAGCCAGGCAGGCGCAGATCAGGAATGCGGCGGGGGAGGTTCTGGAGGTCATGGCATGGTCGGGGGGTAGGGGTTGATGGATCCGGACGGGCTCGCTTGGGGACGCCCGGCGGAACGCGGATATTGGAGAAAAGATAAAAAAGGGGCGGAAGGTTTTTCCGCCCCCTGTCCGGCGAATCCGGCCGGGCTCACATGCTGGCGGAGCGGTACCAGATGTGGTGCTGGTCATCCATCTCGTCCTTGGACGGATAGGGATAGAACTTCAGCCCGGTGCTGTCGCCGAGGAAGAAGCCCTTGCCGACCGACCGGTAGAACCCGTTGAGGTCGGGGTTGCGGTTGACCGTCTTGGCCCCCTTCTTCGGCTTGGCGGCGACCTCGTTGAGACAGTCCACGATGTGACCGGGATTGCCGTAGGGCAGGTACCCGGCCAGGCGTCCGTCGGGCTCGCGCTCGGACTGCATTTCGGCGAAGAGCACGCGGGGCAGGTGCACCCGGAACGAGGTGTCGGTGATGGTCCTGGTGAATGCGGCGGGGCCGAGGTTGGAGGCGATCATCGGGCCGACCGGGCTGAGCTCCTGGTAGAGATAGGGACCCTTGCCCGAGTCACCGGCGTAGGGGGCGCTGGCGAGGCTGAGGACGCGGCCGTCGCGCGTGGTCAGGTACAGGTTGCCGAAC
>JAXMHJ010000079.1:0-21627 GCA_046346795.1 Kiritimatiellia bacterium | reverse complement strand
TACACATCCTGCCCAGACTCGCAGTGCATCCAGGCAAACCCGGCATATCCCAGCGCGACGACTCCCGCGCGCAGCCAATACCCCCGCCCCTGCGCCGCCATCTCCGTGAGATCCTTGCGCAGCAGCGGCCAGGTGGTGGCGCGATGGACCTTCGCGGTCATCCGGGTTTTCCGGCGGTGAGCTTGATGAAGAGGGTCTCCATGTCGAGGGCGGAGGTCTGGAAGGCGAGGATGCGGGCGCCACCGGCGTGCAGGCGGGCGCAGAGTTCGTCGGGAGGCAGGAGCTGGTCGTCGATCTCGAACGAGGTGCGGTCGGCCAGCTCGGTCACGGCCGCCACGCCCTCCCACGCCCGGGCGGCGTCGAGCAGGCCGGGGGGCAGCGAGGCGAACTGGGCGTGCACGGTGCGGCGCAGGCCGGCGTGGGCGTAGAGGTCGCGCAACGGCCCCTCGGCCACGGTGCGGCCGTCCTCGAAGATGCCGATCCGCGTGCAGTACTCGGCCATCTCGGGCAGCACGTGGCTGGACACGAGGATGGTCTTGCCCATCTCGCGCAGGGCCTTGAGCAGCTCGCGCATCTCGATGCGGGCGCGCGGGTCGAGGCCGCTCATCGGCTCGTCCAGCAGCAGCACCGCGGGATCGTGCAGCAGCAGCCGGGCGATGCTGAGGCGCTGCTTCATGCCGCGCGAGAGGGAGTCGACGTCGGCGTGGATCTTCGGGGCCAGGTCGGTGAGGGCGAGCACGTCCTCGACCAGCTTGGGCCGGTCGGCCGCGGCGATGCGGTAGGCGGCGGCGAAGAAGTGCAGGTACTCCTCGACGTTGAGGTCGTCGTACACCCCGAACTCGTCGGGCATGTAGCCGATGCGGCGGCGGACGTCGTGCGGCTTCTTCACCACGTCCATCCCGCCCACCGCCACGCGGCCGGAGTGGGGCTTGAGCAGCGTCGCCAGCACCTTGAGCGTGGTGGTCTTGCCCGCGCCGTTGGGGCCGATGAGCCCGAAGACCTCGCCCGGGGCGATGGCGAGGGAGAGGCCGCGCACCGCCTCGAATTTGCCGTAACGCACCACGAGGTTTTCGATGAGGATGTCGGACATGGGTTACTCCAGTTTTCGAATGACACGATACAGGGTGGTGACGCCGTCCGTTTCCTTCTTCCACATCCGGACGTTGTCCTTGCCGAGCGAGAAGGGCAGCGGCAGATACTCGGGGGGCAGGGTGTTGTAATAGTTCCGGTCTGTGCCGGCGGTGACCACCAGCTCCGGGCCGGGCCGTGCCAGGGGGCGGCGCAGATACACATTTTTCGCACTTTGTTCGGCAGGCGAGACGTAATGGTAGTTTCCCCCTGCCATGCGGAAGTTGTCGTCCGTCACGCCCATCCGTTCCAACCCCGCGGGATCGAAGGGCTGCGGCTGCGGCGGAATTTCGATCCGGCTGAACCAGGCGTGGCTCCACGGGCCCAGGTGGCATTGCAACTCGTGTCCCTCGCCGGGAAAGCCGGTCTGCCGGACCTGCGGGCCGGTCCCGCCCACGCCGTCCGCCGCGGGGTCGAGCGCCACCAGCAGCCCGCGGGCCGAGGCCTCCGCCACGTCCAGCGACCGCCCGGAGAGCACGTGGCGCAGGGTGATGCTGCGGGTGATCCAGCCTTCCGGGGAGACGTCGTGGATCACCAGGCTCTTTTCCGCCGCCTTCGCGGGGTTGATGACGTTGAGCGTAAGCACCAGCGCGGTCGTGAGGGCCACGCAGAACAGCGGGAGGGACACCCACACCCACGCCTTGTGGCGGCTGCGCGAGAAGAGGCGGCGCTCGAGGGCGATCCAGCCGACGATCAGCGCGGCCAGGATCAACAGGCCCCCGGTGGAGATCACCCGGCCCGGCGTCAGGAGCAGCGTCTCCATCGGCGTGGTGAACCGGGGTGGCTTCGTGAGCCTCTCCAGCGCCAGCGTCTCCAGCGGCAGGAACGCCGTCGTCTCGCCCTCCGGCGGGGCAGCCTCGGCGTTGCCCCAGTCGTGCAACCAGACCCGGCCAAAGCCCAGCCACGAGACGGGCGCGTCCGGTTCCGGGCGGGCGTCCCACGCCAGGCGCGACCAGGACGCGGCGGGCAGGACGAGCCGGCCGCCGGCGCGGATCCACGCGCGCAGGGCGTCGAGCTGCTCGGACGAAAGGGCCTCGAGGGCGGAGGCGGGCGCGACCACGAGGTCGTACGCGGTCCAGCCGAGCGGGAGCCGGGGGGCGTGTTCGACGGAGACGGGGACGGGCGTCATGTCGATCTCGGTGCGGAACGGCTTGGGGGTCAGGCGCGCCGCGAAGCGCCGGGCCGGGATCAGGTCGCGGTCGTGATCGTGCAGCACCGCGGCGAGCTGGGGCGGCCGGCCGTTGAACTCGCCCTTGAACGCGAGGGGCGCGCCGCGCAGCCGGGTGCCGGCGTCCTTTCCGGCCGGCAGCCAGACCGGGGTGAGCGGGGCGTCGAAGGAGACCGGCGGCAGCAGGAAGCCGCGGACCGACTCCGGCCCCTGCAGCACCCATTCTGGGCCGGTGATGACGAGTTGACGCCGGTCGTCCAGAAAGCCCAGCCGCCCCTCCAGCAGTTCCCCGGCGGCCAGGCCGGAGATGCGCATCTCGCACGGCACCGGCGCGCCCGGGCGAGGCACGGGCACGAGCGGATCGACGGTGAGTGTGGCCCCCGGGGACGGGAGGGCGAGCAGTGCGGCCAGGGCGAGGGCGGGTCGAATGTGCATGGCGATTGTAGCGGTCGATCCTAGCCGCGCCCCCGCCGCGCCTCAAGCTCGGAAAGTCCGGACCGCCACCGCTCGGTGGCAATGATTCCCATACGGACCGCCACCGCTCGGTGGCAACGATTCCCACACGGACCGCCACCGCTCGGTGGCAACGATTCCCCTCCCTCAAACCACGCGCTCCTTTCCAAACCGCTTGCCACCGAGCGGTGGCGGTCCGATCGAATGTTATTGCCACCGAGCGGTGGCGGTCCGTTTGACGGCCCTCCCCGCCCCGCCAAAAGAATTGCCGCGGCCGCAGCAGGCATGTAACGGGGAGGCCAACCTCTTCCCGGAGTCGACCATGTCCCTGCACGCACTCGCCGGCAAACCCGCGCCGCGGTCCATCCTCGCCAACATCCCGCGCCTGATCAGCGCGTACTACACCGAAAAGCCGGACCCGGCCAACGCGGAGCAGCTCGTCGCGTTCGGCACGTCGGAGCCACACGCCCAGGGTGTCCACCAGGGGCACCTTCAACGAGGACCACATCCTGGCCATCACGCAGGGGATCGCCGACTACCGCGCGGCCAACGGAATCCACGGGCCGCTCTTCCTCGGCATGGACACGCACGCGCTGTCGGAGGCGGCCTTCACCACCGCCCTGGAGGTGCTGGCGGCGAACCACGTGACCGTGATGATCCAGGCCGGCGGCGGCTACCCGCCACCCCGGTGATCTCGCACGCGATCCTCCGCCACAACGCGGCGAAGAGGGGTCCGGCCGCGGACGGGATCGTGATCACCCCTCGCACAACCCGCCCGACAACGGCGGCCTTCAAGTACAATCCGCCCGACAGCGGACCGGCGGACACGGCCATCACGACATGGATCGCGGACCGCGCCAACGAGTACCTGAAGCGGAACCTGCAGGTGAAACGCCTGCCGGCCGCCCGGGCGCGCCGCCGCCGCCACCATCGCGCACGACTACATCGCCGCCTACGTCGACGACCTGGAGAACGTCATCGACCTGGCGGCGATCCGCCTGGCCGGGCTGAAGATCGGCACCGACACCATGAGCGCGGGCCTGGCCTTCTGGGCGCCCGTCGCGGAGCGCTACGGACTGGACATCGAGGTGATCAACGACCACGCCGACCCCACCTTCAGCTTCATGTGCGTGGACAAGGACGGGAAGATCCGCATGGACTGCTCCTCGCCGGCGATGGCCGGCCTGATCCGCATCAAGGACAAGTACGACATCGCCTTCGGGAACGACCCCGACGTCGACCGCCACGGCATCGTGACGCGGACGATGGGGCTGATGAATCCGAACCACTACCTCGCGGTGGCGTCGACTACCTCTTCCGCCACCGGCCAGGCGCAACGCGCGCCGGCGGCGGTCGGCAAGACCCTGGTCGACGCTCGATGATCGACCGCGTGGCCGGTGCGCTGGGGCGCACGCTCGCGGAAGGTGCCGGTGGGCTTCAAGTATTTCGTGAAGGGCCTGGTGGACGGGTCCTACGGATTCGGCGGCGAGGAGAGCGCCGGCGCGTCGTTCCTGCGCAAGGACGGCACGGTGTGGACGACCGACAAGGACGGCTTCATCCTGGCCCTGCTGGCCGGAGATCACCGCCGTCACCGGCCACGACCCGGGCTGGCACTACCTCGAGCCTGACCGCGCTTCCGGCAACCCCGTGTACGAGCGGATCGACGCCCCGGCTCGACGCGCCAGCGCGCCGCGCTGGGAAAACTGTCGCCCGAACAGGTCGCCGCCACGACCCTCGCCGGCGAGCCCATCCTCGCCAAGCTGACCCGCCACGCCGGCAACGGCGAAGGAGGCCGATCGGGGGCTCAAGGTGGTCACCGAAAACGGCTGGTTCGCCGCGCGCCCTCGGGGACCGAGGACGTCTACAAGATCTACGCCGAGCTTCAGGGCGCCGACCACCTTGCGCAGATCCAGGCCGAGCCGGGCCGATCGTCACCAAGGCCATCCGGTTGATTTTCCGGCGGCGACGAAGCGCCGCCTCCGATGGCTCGGGCCGGACGGATTGGAGGGCGGACGTTCAGGCCGCCTCGGGATGGGCTCGGGCCGGACGGGTAGGCCAAGGCGGCGACGAAGCGCCGCCCTCCATTGGCTCGAGGCCGGACGGATTGGAGGGCGGACGTTCAGGCCGCCTCGGGATGGGCTCGGGCCGGGCGGGTAGGCCAAGGCGGCGACGAAGCGCCGCCCTCCATTGGCTCGGGCCGGACGGAATATTACTGTAATACGAACCCCGGGGTTGCCCCTTGCGCAGGGATCGTCAAACCTGTACATCGCAAATCCGGGAAACCAACCCACCCTGGAGAACAGCCGCCATGAAAGCGCTTCGGAATGATCGCCCTCACCGTTTCCGCCGCCCTGCTCGCGGGCTGCGGCGCCATAGGACGCGGCCGCCGGCGGACGGCAAGAAGACCGTCACCGTCCGGTTTCTCGCAGATCGGCGCGGAAAGCGCCTGGCGCACCGCCAGCTTGCGCAATCGGTCAAGGACGAGGCGGCGAAGCGCGGCATCAAGCTGGTCTTCTCCGACGCGCAACCATGGAAAACCAGATCAGGCCCACCGCGCTCCTTCATCGCCCAGGGCGTGGACGTGATCGCGTTCTCGCCGGTGGTGGAGACGGGTTGGGAGCCGGTCCTCAAGGAGATCAAACAGGCCGGCATCCCGGTGGTGCTGTCCGACCGCGCGGTGGACGTCAGCGACGAGGCCTCTATGTGACCTTCATCAAGGTCGGACTTCGTCGAGGAAGGACGCCGCGCCGCCACCTGGCTGGCGGAGAAGACCGGCGGCAAGGCGGTCATCGCCGAACGGTCGGCACGCCCGGGTCGGCCCCGGCGTCGACCGCAAGAAGGGCTTCGAGGAGGTGCTGGCGAAGCATCCGGACATGAAGATCATCAAGTCGCAGAGCGGCGACTTCACCCGCGCAGAAGGGCAAGGAGGTCATGGAGGCCTTCCACAAGTCGCCGGGGCAAGCAGATCACCGCGCTGTTCGCGCACAACGACGACATGGCCCTCGGCGCGATCCAGGCCATCGAGGAGGCCGGCCGCAAGCCCGGCCAGGACATCGTGATCGTGTCGATCGACGGCGTGAAGGGCCTTCGAGGCCATGGCCGCGGGCAAGCTCAACTGCACCGTCGAATGCAACCCGCTCATCGGTCCGCAGATCTTCGACGCCGTGGCCAGGATCAAGGCGGGCGAAAAGCTCGAGCGCCGCATCAACGTCAACGAGGGCGTGTACGACCAGTCCAAGGCGCCGCCTGCCGACCCGCCAGTACTGACCGTTCCGGCGCCGGCGCCCCATGGACTCTCCGCTCCTTGAGATCCGCGGCCTGACGAAGGGTTTCCCGGCGTGCAGGCCTCTCGAGGTCGATTTCACCGTCCGCCGCCGAGGAGATCCACGCCCTCATGGGCGAAAACGGCGCGGGCAAGAGCACGCTCATCAAGGTGCTCACCGGCGTGTACGAGCGCGACGCCGGCGAAACGAAACTGGCCGGCGCGGCCATCAGCGAAGTCCCCGCGCGACGCCGGGCCCACTCGGCATCAGCACGGTGTACCAGGAGGTCAACCTCATCCCGCACCTGTCCGTCGCGGAGAACATCTGCCTGGGCCGCCAGCCGGTGCCGGTTCGGCGCGATCCGCTGGGGCCGCATCCGCGAGCGCGCCGCGCCGCCCTCGCGCGGCTGGACGTCGACATCGACGTCAACCGCCAGCTCTCCTCCTGCTCCATCGCCATCCAGCAGATGGTGGCGCTGAACCGCGCCCTCGACATCTCGGCGAAGCTCCTGATCCTCGACGAGCCCGACCTCCAGCCTCGACGGACAGGAGGTGGGGGAGCTGTTCCAGGTGATGCGCAAGCTGCGCGGCCAGGGCATCGGCATCGTGTTCGTCACCCACTTCCTGGAGCAGGTCTACGCGGTGACCGACCGCATCACGGTGCTGCGCAACGGCCGGCTGGTCGGCGAATACGCGACGGCCGGCCTCTCCCGCCTGCAGCTCGTCGGGCACATGATCGGCAAGGACGTCGAGGAGGTGAAGGCGCTGCACCAGCGCCCGGCCGCCGCCGCGCTCGCGGGCGGGGCGCCGTTCCTCGAGGCCGCCGGGGTGGGACCGGAACTCGATCCACCCCTTCGATCTCTCCATCCACCCCGGCGAGGTGGTGGGGCTGGCCGACCTGCTCGGTTCCGGCCGCACCGAGATCGCGCGGCTGCTCTTCGGGGTGGACCGCGCCGACAGCGGCGTGCTGAAGATCAACGGCGAAGCCGTCAGCCTGCGCAACCCGCGCGTCAGCGATCGCCCGCCGCATCGCCTTCACCGCCGAGAACCGCAAGACCGACGGCATCATCCCGAACCTGTCCGTCCGCGAGAACATCATCCTCGCCCTGCAGGCCGGCGCGGCACCTGGAAGCGCCTGCCTCCCGCCAAGCAGCAGGAGCTGGCCGACCGCTTCATCCAGGCCCTCGCCATCAAGACCCCGGGCCCGGGCAGCTCATCCGCAACCTCAGCGGCGGCAACCAGCAGAAGGTCCTGCTCGCCCGCTGGCTGGCCACCGAGGGCGCGGCTGTTCATCCTGGACGAGCCCACCACGCGGCATCGACGTCGGCGCCAAGGCCGAGATCGAGAAGCTGATCGAGAAGTTGCGCGGCGACGGCCTCGCCGTGCTCTTCATCAGCTCCGAGCTGGAGGAGGTCGTGCGCACCAGCCAGCGCGTCGTCGTGCTCAAGGACCGGCGCAAGATCGCCGAGCTGACGGGGGCCGACATCACCGAGAGCGCGGTCATGCGGCGCATCGCCGACGCGACCGGCGCGGAGAACCGGGTCATGATTTCCAGTCTGCTCTTCTGGGGCGTGTTCGCCGGGCTGCTCTTCGTCACGGCGGCAGCCGCTGCTCTGGCCGCTGCTGGCGCTGGGGCTGCTGCTGCTGTTCAACCAGTTCTTCACGCCGGGTTCTTCGACCTGAAGATCCTCGACGGCCACCTCTACGGCACGCGCATCGACATCCTCAACCACGGCGCGAAGGTGATGCTGCTGGCGCTGGGCATGACGCTCGTCTACATCGCCACCGGCGAGGTGGACCTGTCGGTCGGCGCCATCATGGCCATCGCGGGCGCGGTGGTGGCGCAGCTCGTCGTCGCGCAGGGCGTCTCCGCGCCGGCGGCCCTGGCGGCGGCGCTGGAGTGTCGCTGCTGCTGGGCGCGTGGAACGGCCTGCTGGTCGCGGTCATCGGCATCCAGCCCATCGTCGCCACCCTCATCCTGATGGTGGCGGGGCGGGGCGTCGCCTGGCTCGTCACCGACGGGCAGATCATCAACTTCAACGACGCCACCCTCGTCTACCTCGGCAACGGCCACCTGCTGGGCCTGCCCTTCACGCTGACGCTGGTGCTGGCGATGCTGGCGGCGACGCAGCTCCTGACCCGCCAGCGGCGCTGGGAGCTGTTCATCGAGAGCGTGGGCGACAACGGCGGCCAGCCGCTACGCGGGGGTGAACGCGCGCCTCGTCAAGTTCATGGCCTACGTCTTCGCCGGCTTCTGCGCCGGGCTGGCGGGGCTGGTGGCGGCCTCGAACATCAAGAGCGCCGACGCCAACCACGCGGGCCTCTACTGGAACTCGACGCCATCCTCGCCGTCGTGGTGGGCGGCACGGCCCTGACCGGCGGGCGGTTCTACCTCATGGGGTCGGTCATCGGCGCGCTGCTCATCCAGACCCTCACCGCATGTACGCCCGCAACGTCAGCGCCGACATCGCGCCCGTGCCCAAGGCGCTGGTGATCGCCGTGTGCCTGCTGCAGAGCGAGGTCTCGCGCCGCTGGCTGGGCCGGGTGTTCCACCGAGGAAGGCCTCGTGAAGCTCCACGCGCGCCACATCCCGCTGGCGGCCACGGCGCGGTCATGCTCGGGCTCTACCTGCTCGGAGCGCTGAGCTACGACAACTACTCCCCGCGCGTGATCATCAACCTCTTCGGCGACAACGCCTTCCTGGGCGTGGCGGCGGTGAAACGACGTTCGTGATCCTGTCGGCGGCATCGACCTCTCGGTCGGCTCGGTCATCGCCTTCACCGGGATCCTGGTCGCGACGCTGGTCGGCCAGGGCTGGAGCCCGCCGCTCGCCCTCGCCCTCGCGCTGGTCATCGGCACCGCGTTCGGCGCGGGCATGGGCGGGTTGATCCACGTCTTCCAGCTCCCGCCGTTCCTGGTCACGCTGGGCGGAATGTTCCTGATGCGCGGGGCTCAGTTTCATGATCCAGCCGCAGTCGCTGGCGATCAACCATCCGTTTTATTCCGACTTCCTCCCGACCCTCGCCATCCCGGCGGGGCGCGGCTGGACATCCCGTTCACGGCGGTGTGCTTCGTGGTCTGCGTCATCGCCGCGATGCTGGTCAGCGTGTACACCCGTTTCGGGCGCAACGTGTGCAGATCGGGTCGGACAAATTCCGCGCGGCTGATGGGCGCGGTCGGCCGCACCAAGCTCGGCATCTACGCCCTGGCGGGGGTTCTTCTCCGCGCTGGGCGGCTGCATCGCCACCTTCTACATGCAGTCGAGCGGCCGCCTCGTTTGTCGAATGAGCTGGACGTCATCGCCTCGGTGGTCATCGGCGGGACCCCTGCTCACCGGCAGGGTCGGCTTTCTGCCCGGGACGTTGATGGGCGTCCTCATCCTCGGCCTGATCCAGACCCTCATCACCTTCCAGGGCGATCTCAACACCTGGTGGACGAAGATCGCGGTGGGCGTCCTGCTCCTGCTCTTCATCGTGTTGCAGAAGGTCATCGCCGGGCGCGCCCGGCGCGGCTGACCGGACCGCCACCGCCCGGCGGCAAAGTTACCCACACGGAGCGCCACCGCCCCGGTGGCCGAGGTTCGGGATCTTCACGAAAATTCATGAGTTGCTTCGAATACGGATTTCACGCCCGCTTCGCTCAAGACGCAAAGACGCCAGGAGGAATTGCGGCGGGATGGAAATTTTTCACCACTGAGGACACAGAGCACAGATGCTGTCTTCCGTTGATGATAAAACAGAAGGAAGCAAAGCCAGCAAAGGATTTCCTTCTTCGCGGCCATCGTGATCTTGATTTACCTACCGGATCAGGATCGAGTACGTCTTCCGATCCTCCGCGTCTTTGCCGGAACTGCCCAAGGGTTCCCCGTCATTTCGGATTTCCTCCCTCCGCTCATCTTCCAAGGTGATAGAGATTGCGGAGACCTCAAATCGATAATTTCCGGCGAGCGTGGGCGTACCGGCAATCTCCGCATAATCGTTGCCCAGTTCGCGGCTTCGGGTGAACTTGGTGCCCGGCGGTATCTCTCCACCCAAAAGATGAAACCGATAGTCGTAACTGGAATCGCTGGTGTTGTTTTTTATCGAGGCCGTTATCCGAAAAAGATAGGGCTCCCCGACTTTACCCGCCGGAGGTTCGGTGCTGGCGATTCGTACTTTGCTGGACAAGGAGGATTCGACGGCATCGTCGAAGCATCCAGCGCACAGAAAGCAAAGAGCGGCTAGAAGGGTCCTGATGTTGGTCGGCTTCATGACAGGGATTGCCATCGGCTTGAAGGAGGATTGAATTTTGCCGCATCTTGAGGCCCCTAAGTCACCCCTTGAAAGGCTAAACTAATAATAATCCGCCGGGATCTTGTCTCTGTTGCGCCGTCAGAAGCAGCCCGTTTCCCTGCGGCTCGCCGGACGGTTGTCGAATTTCGCCCAACGCTCCTTCTCCGCCTTGCGCTTTTGACGCGCGGCGTCCCAGCGCCCGGCCACTTCCGGGTCGATGCGCAGCGCCGTGGGCAGCGTCGCTCGACAATACCCGCACGTATCGGCCTTGCGATTGTACACCAGTCGTCCGCATGAGGGGCAGTGAAAGTCGATGGGTTCCGATTTCGTCATGGCGGCGTTCCTATTTCCGCCCGCGCATCCGGGCGGTTACAAACATCGCGGCGAAGATGGACAGGGTGGCGAGGGTGATGCCGAGCGCGAGCCGGGCGGGTTCGCGCACGGCGGCGAGTTCCGCGGGCACGTCCCCCGGCCAGTCCGGTTCGAACCAGGTGCGCAGGGCAAACCGGACGCCCAAAACGGCGACGACCCCGGCGGCCAGCCAGACGGTGATAAGGATGCGGGTGTTCACTCCGTCCGGCATGTTCCGGTCACCGGAACGATTTGGCAAGGCGGATTCCGGTCACCGGAAACGCGATTTGGCGGCGGACTTTCAGGCCGCCTTGGGAATGGGCTCGGGCCGGGCGGGTTGGCCAAGGCGGCGACGAAGCGCCGCCCTCCATTGGCTCGGGCCGGACGGTTTGGAGGGCGGACTGTCAGGCCGCCGCGGGATTTGGCTCGGGCCTGACGGGTTGGCGGCGGCGACGAAGCGCCGCCCTCCATTGGCTCGGGCCGGACGGTTTGGAGGGCGGACTTTCAGGCCGCCTTGGGAATGGGCTCGGGCCGGGCGGGTTGGCCAAGGCGGCGACGAAGCGCCGCCCTCCATTGGCTCGGGCCGGGCGGGCTGGCCAAGGCGGCGACGAAGCCCCGCCCTCCAGGGGCTGGTCAGCCCGTCAGGGGGCGCGGACGCCGCGGTAAAACACCGGCCCGGGACCGGTCGGGGCGGCGTCCTGAACCTGGAAGAGGCCGTTCAGGCGGGGAGCGGTCTCGACCGTCTCCCAATGGACCAGGTCTCCGGAACGCTCGACGCCATTGGTCCGGTCGGGCAGCGCCTCCACCTCGACCGAGACCCCCGCCGGCGTGCGCTGGATCGCGGTGACGCGGATGGTCGGCTGCGCCTCCGTGCGCCAGGTCACCTGTTGGATCAGGTTGTTGCCCTCGTCCGCCACGTAGACCTGCCAGCCGGGGGCGCAGGCGACGCCGTTCGGAAAATAGAACAGGCCGCCGCCCGTGCCGTAGCCGCCGTATTTGCCGGCAAACTGCCCGTCCGGCCGGAACACCTGCAGCCGGTTGTTGTTCGGATCGGCGACGGTGATGAATCCGTCGCGGTCGATGGTCACGTGCCCGGGGCCGTTGTTGTAGATGGAGGTGTTGCCGAACTGGCCGTCGCCGGAGCCCACCGACCCCCACGCGCCGAGGTATGCGCCGGCGGCGGTGAAGTACTGCACCCGGCAGTTCTGGCTGTCCGAAACATACACCACGCCCGCCGCGGACACGGCGACGCCGTAGGGCTCCCGGAACTGCCCGGCCGCGCCGCCGTAGCTCCCGAAGGATCCCCGGTACGCGCCGGTCGGGCCGAAGTACTGGACGCGGTGGTTCATCCGGTCGGTGACGTAGAGATCGCCGTTGGGCGCGAAGGCCGCGGCCGACGGCAGGTTGAACTGGCCCGGGCCGGTTCCGGACGTCCCCCACTTGCCCAGATGCGTCCCGCCGGGGGTGAAGTAGTGGATGCGGTTGTTGTCCCGTTCCACCACGTACACCGTGCCGTCGGCCTGGAAGGCCAGGCAGACCGGATTGATGATCTCGTTGTCGCCGTGGCCCCACGCGCCCCACTGGCCGAGATAGGCCCCGTCCATGCCGAAGTACTGGATGCGGTGGCTCGCCTCGTCCGCCACGTAAATGCGGAAGAGCGGGCTGAACCCCACGGCGTGGGTGCCCTGGAAACGTCCGTTGCCCGATCCGCCCCCGCCCCACTGGCGCACGAAGGTCGCGCCGGCCCGCGCCGGCCCGGCCGCGCAAAGGGCCAGGAGCACGGCGACCGCGAGCAGCCGGCCGCGCGGGGCTCTCGGCGCTCCCGTCCCGGCCGGGCGGGGATTTTCGGAGGAAGGGGTCGGATGCATCGCCAGGTCTCCCGGCCGCGACTCTACCCGATTTTCCCCGGGCTGTGGATTTCCATTTTGGGTCGGGGAATGGGGACCGGTAGGGCGAGGCGGCCCGCCGAGCCTCGCCGCGCGCCGGCGGCGGCTATCCTCATGGCGGTGAGCAGGGGATGTGCACAAGCCCCGCCCCCGGGCCCGCCCGTCTCCCGATGGGGCCCCGCAGCCGCAATCTCCCCGGGGCGAAAGACATTGTATGCACTTGACGGGACGCCCGGCTTCCGCTTTCCTCCGCGCCCTTATGGGACAACAACTCCGCCGTCGTGTCAAAGTCGCAGCGCGCAAGCGCTACATCAAGCGCAAGAAGCAGGAAGCCAAGGCCGAAGCCAAGGCCAGGCCGAAGGCCAAGGCCGCCAAGGCCAAAGCCTCCGCTTCCTGAAGCGCGCATCCGCTTGACCTCAAGCGCCGCCTGCCGGATAGTCTCCGGCGGGCTTTTTTTGCTTCCTGAACCCACCCCCGCCCCGGAGACGACATGACGGATCGCAAAGGCTTGTTCGTGCTGGCCGGAATGCTCCTGCTGCTGGTGTTGTGGCGGGGCGGGCACCTGACCCCCGGGGGCGACGGCCCCCCGGGCAACGTGGTGCAACTCCAGACCGCGGAGTTCGACGCCTTCCTGAAAACCGGTGTCCAGCCGGTGATCGTGGACTTCTACGCCGACTGGTGCGGCCCCTGCCGGGCGGTGCAGCCACTGCTGGCAAAACTCTCGGTGGACTACGCCGGCCGCGCCCGCTTCGCCAAGGTGGACTCCGACCGCAACGGCAGCCTCTCCGACGCCCACAAGGTCACCGGCATCCCCTGCGTCATCCTGTTCAAGGACGGCCGGGAGGTGTCGCGCAAGGTCGGGGCCTTGAGCCTCCGGGAGTACGACGCCTGGATCGCCCCGCACGCCGGCCCCGCGCCCGCCCCCGCCCAACCCCCGCCCCCCGCCGCGCCATGATCTCCTTCATCGAAGGCCTGCTCGACCACGCCCAGCCCACCTTTGCGGTGCTCAACGCCGGCGGCGTCGGCTACGAGCTGCTCATCCCCGTCAGCAGCTACGAAAAGCTGCCCCCGCCCGGCCAGAAATGCCGGCTGCTCGCCTGGCTGCAGGTGCGCGAGGACGCGCATGTGCTGTACGGCTTCGCCACCGAGGGCGAGCGGGCGATGTTCCTCAAGCTGATCAACGTGAACGGCATCGGCCCCAAGACCGCGATCGGCGCGCTGAGCGCCATCCCGCCCGCCGAGCTGTCGTCCGCGATCACCGCCGGCGACATCAAGCGCCTGAGCCAGCTTCCCGGCATCGGCAAGAAGACGGCCGAGCGCATCGTGGTCGAATTGCGCGACAAGATGGACGGGGTCGCTCTCGCCGCCGGGCCCGCCGCCGCGCCCGGCCTGCCGGACGACGCGGCCTCCATCGCGCGCGACGCCGCCCTCGCCCTCGCCGCGCTGGGCTACAAGCAGATCGACGCCGCCGCGGTCATCCGCAAGGCGATGGAGAAGGCCGGCAAGAAGGCGACGGTCGAGGAAGTCGTGCGGCTGGCCTTGAAGGGGTGAAACGATGCTTGATCGGCGTTCGTTTCTTCAAAACGGCCTGCTGGCGGTCGGCGGGCTGGCGCTGGCCGGTCGCGCCTCGTCGGCGGATATCACCGCGGGGGACGCGCCGTCGTACCTGAAGGGTTACGGGGATCTCTACAAACGAGACCCGCGCGCGGCGGCGCTCCAGTGGTTCCGGGAGACGAAGTTCGGATTGTTCCTGCACTACGGCCTGTATTCCCTGCTGGAGGGCCATGAATGGGTGCAACTCAAGGAACTCATCCCCGTCGCCGAATACGCGAAGCTGAAGGACCGGTTCACCGCGCAAACGTTCGACGCGGACGCCATCGCCGATCTGGCGCTCGCCGCCGGCATGAAATACGTGAACATCACGACGCGCCACCATGAGGGCTTCTGCCTGTTCGAGACCAGGCAAACCGATTTCCACAGTGTGAACAGCCCGGCGCGGCGCGATCTCGTCGGTGAACTGGCGGCGGCCTGCCGGAAGCGCGGACTGGGCTTGTGCCTGTATTACTCGCACGGGCGCGACTGGCGGCATCCGCACGCGCCGAACAACGACGCCTGGGGCGGCAGCGCCCGGCCGAAATACCAGCCGCCGGAGCCGGCCTATGCCTACGGCAAGGACCATGACCTGCAGAAATATCTGGACTTCATGACCGCGCAGATCACCGAGCTGTTGACGAATTACGGGCCCGTCGCGGCGATCTGGCTGGATGGCATCGCCGTGCCGCTGTCGGGCGATCGGAAGAAGTTCAAGTGCCAGGAGCTGTACGATCTGATTCACCGTCTGCAGCCCCAGGTGATGGTGTCGTACAAGCAGGGCCTGCTCGGCACTGAGGACTTCTTCGCCCCGGAGCACAAGGCTGTGGCGAATCCCTCCGGCAAGCCCATGGAAGTCTGCTCCACGCTGCAGGACGGGAGCTGGGGGTACAACGCGAACAAACGGAATCTCTCCGCCGACGAGGCCTGGGCCAAACTCGCCACCGCGGGTGCCGTGGGCGCCAACCTGCTGCTCAACACCGGTCCGCGGGCCGACGGCTCCATCTCCCCGGCGCATGCGACGGTGCTGCGCGAAATGGGCCGGCGCATTCGGGAGAGCGGCTTTCCCTCCGCCCCCTCGGAGGAGGGCCGGACACCCGCACCCCGCCGAAGAGGCGGACGAAAGGACAAATGAAGGCCCACACCCCTGGCATTTTTTCCATCCTCGGCCTTCTGCTGGCGGGGGCGACCACCACCTTCGCGGCGCCGGCGGCGGAATCCCGCGAAGAGTTGCTGGACGCGGTCCGGCGGGCCGGAGGGGAATTGACCCCGGACGTGCGCGACGCCTTTTTCCGTCATGCTGAGGCGCGGGTGGGGCGGGAACTGGCCGCGGTACGGGTCACCCTTACCGACGCGCAACAGGCCTGGCTGCGCGGCGACCCGGTCCTGCGCGACGCCTGTTACGCGGCGGTTTATCCCCCGGATCCGCGCATCGCGCTCAACCTCCTCGAACTCCGGCACCAACTGGGCGACGCGCTGTTCGCCGAGTACAAGCAGCTCCTGGTGGCGGGCGCGGTCGCGCGCCGGTTCGTCGGCGTGGGCCCCGGCGCGCTTGGCGAGAAGGAGGAATGGGCGCTGCGCGGCCGGGCGGAGGCATGGGAAAAGAGCGGGCGCATCCAGTGGCCCGAATACAGCGTCGTCACGCTCGCGCGCCCCGCCGACGAGCCGGGGCCCGGGGGCGCCGCCAAGGCGAAGGAGAAGAAGGACGCCCCGCGCGCCCGCGTCGTCGAGAAGCGGCGGGAAAAGTGGGAGAACCACCTCGACAAGCTGACCGACGCCGAAGGCTTGGATCGCATCGCGGCATTCCTCAAGGAGAAGAACCTTACCCCGCGCCAATTGTATGAGTCCGGGGCGCTGAAGAAGGAGCTGCTGGCGCGCATGGGCGACCACGCCCCGGACGCGGACCGGATCACGCATGAGCTGCTCATGAAGGTCATGGTCCGCGCGGGCTTGCGGCCGGCGTCGCGCGACCCGTTTCCCTCCATGGCCGGGTTCTGCCGATACCTCGATGGCATCAAGCCGCGCTTTCCCGTGAAGACCGCGCCCTGGCCGCTCCTGATGCCGCTGGCGAAGGGCTGGCCGCTGCGGGAGGCGGAGGATATCTGGCGTCGTGTGGCGGATGGGGGGAAACTGCCCGCCTACGGGAAATACCGCGGGAAGGAGCTGGCGATTCTGGACGATCTGGAGCCGTTCCCGTGGCACTGGGAGTCGTGGCAGGGCACCTACAAGGCCGGAGGAGTCTGCCACGAGATGTCCACCATCGGGCTGGGCGCCTGCATGAGCGTCGGCGTGCCGGTGACCAAGGCCGGGCAGCCGCATCATTCCTGCATCCTGGTCTACAGTCATTCGCCCCAGGGATACTTCGCCGGGACCAAACAGGGGACCAAGGGACCCTCCGAGACGAAATCGCAATGGCTCTTCGCCGACCCGCGGGTCGAGCTGCCGCAGGTGTACCACATCGGACTGGCCCTCGCCATGAACGCCGGGCTGGACACCTACCTCGACACGCGCATCGGCGTGCATCTGGCCGGGCTGCTGTCGGCGCGCGAGCCGGAGCTGGCCGGCGCGGTGCTGCGGAGCGTGGCCCGCCGGAATCCGTACAACACCGAAGTCTGGGCCCGACTGTGCGAAGCGCGCCCGCCCTCCGTCCCGGCGGCGCTGCACAAGGCCGGCCTGATCCAGCTCGCCACCACCCTCATCGCCGGCTCCGATGACGAGGTGCTGGCGTACCGGGAGAAAGCGGCGGAGGCGTCGCTGGAGAACGAGACGGACGAGGACTTTGCGGATGCGAATCCCCGCCGGTGGTCCAGCACCTATCTCCATGTGCTGGCGAAAGAACTGCTGCTGCCGGGGCTCGAACCGGGAAAGGATCCGGACGCCAACCGGCGGATCCTCGGCATGCTCCGGACCTCCGCCGGACACGGCATCCCCCTGGCCGGACCCCTCGCGGAATTCCGCGTCGCGGTGGAGGGGTGGGCGGCTCTGCGCCGGCCCGCGCTGGAGGCCGCCGCCCGCCATGTGGAGGCGAAGGGCCGCGCCGACGCCGACGAGCTGGCCGCGCTGGTCCGCGCCATCGCCCGGCGGGCCGATGACGACGGGGCGCTCCTGGCCTGGCTGCTGGAAATGGAGGAAACCTGCGACGGCCGGAAGGTCATGAAGAGCGGCGCGCGCGGCCGGAAAATCCACGGCGATCCGCTCTACGGCTGCGTCATCGACCTCCTGGCCACGCGTCTGGAAAAAGCGCACCGGCAACCCGAGGCGGCGCAATATCGCGCCAAGCTGCAGGACGCCGTGGAGAGTTCGGCGGGCGGCAACCGGGGAGCGAACAAGTGATGACTCCGATCAGGCCGTGCGGAAGGGCGGGAATCGCCCTGTTGTTCCTGCTTGTAGCGGCTCAGCCCGCCTTGTGCGGGGAGACGGTGGAGGTCAGGGTGATGGCCTTCAACGTGCTCACCGGCGGCGCGCCGGTGTCGGAGGTGGGGGCCGGCTCGCCGCTTTTCCGGCGGCCCCGGCACACGAATCTCGCGGAAGTCATCCGACAGGCAAAAGCCGACCTGGTCTGCGTCAACGAGCCGCCCGGGGCCAACGATCCCCTTCTGCCCATCCTGCGGGCGGATGACCCGGACTGGCGACGGCGGGGCGGCTCCGACGGTCGGATCAACATCCAACTCTACTCGCGCTTTCCGATCGAACCCGACCCGGAGCATCCGGACGATCCCACCCTGCACCAGGTCCGGGTCACGCCCGCCCGGGCCGTCATCGTGCACACCATTCACTGGTGGCCGGCGAAAGGTTACGGTCCCGATTACGTGCAGAAGCGGTGGCGGGCGGGGGATTTCTCCACAGCACCCGCGGAGTTCGAGGCGGATGTGCTGGCCAAGGTCGGCGTGCCGGCCACCTACCGCAAAACGGTGGAACGCGTGAAACCCCACCTGGCCGCCGGGCGGCCGGTCCTCGTGCTCGGCGATTTCAACGAGCCTTCGCATCTGGACTGGACGGACGGCTACGCCGCCCGGGGCGCGGATCGCTGGGTCCGGAATCCCACGGCCGCCCCGCTCCGCCCGCGGATCGCATGGGAGGGATCCCGGACGCTCTTGTCGGCCGGCCTGCAGGACGCCTACCGGGTGATCCATCCCGACCCGGTCGCAAACCCCGGGAACACCTGGACGCCACCCTATGCGGCCGGCACGCCCGGCCGGCGCCCCTGGGAGGACCAGGTGCTGGACCGCATTGACTTCCTCTATTTCGCCGGCGACGGCTTCTCCGTCGTGCAGGCGGCCGTCATCGGCGAAGCCCGGGAGACCTCGGACATCGTCCACCCCGGGCCGTGGCCCTCGGACCACCGGGCGGTGTTGAGCGTCTTCCGTCTCGATCCGCAAAACGAGGCCGCCCCCGGGCGTCCGCCAAACAAGGGAAAGGCAACGCCATGAATACCATCTCCCGCGGGATGAGCCGCAGGTCGTTTATGCACACCGGGGCCGCCGGCCTGGCGGGATCCGTGCTCGGTCCGTCTTTGGCCCGGTGCGCCGATGACGTGCGGCCGCCCCGCCTCGTGCTGCCCACGCCCGGCCAGCTCGCCTGGCAGGACGACGAGATCGGACTGCTCTTTAGTTTCGACCTCGCCATCGCGGCCGGGGACCGCTCGCCCAACAACTCGGCGCGAAAAACCTGGGATCCGAACCTGTACCAGCCGGCGAAACTCGACACCGACCAGTGGATCGAATCAGCCCGGGCCTGCGGCGCAAAGTACGCCGTCTTCACCGCCACGCACTTCAACGGCTTCATGCAGTGGCAAAGCGACGCCTATCCCTACGGTCTGAAGCAGACGAGCTGGCGGGGCGGCCGGGGCGATGTGGTGGCCGACTTCTGCGCGTCATGCCGGAAGGCCGGCATCCGGCCGGGCGTCTTTTTCAGCGTACACCGCAACGTGTACCAGAAGGTGTGGGGGCACTACGTGGACTGGGGCAAGGGGCGGGGCACGCCGGAGCAGGACGCGTTCAACCGGATCGCGGAGAAGTAGATGGAGGAGATCTGCTCGAAGTACGGGCCGCTGGCGCAGATCTGGTTCGACGCCGGAACCAAGACGCCGGACGAGGGCGGTCCGGACATGCTGCCCCTCTTCGAGAAGCACCAGCCGGACGGCGTGTTCTATTCCAGCACCCGGCGCTCCGACCACCGATGGGTTGGCAACGAGGAGGGGCACGCCGGCTCGCCGTGTTACGCGACCATGCCCGGCGGCAGTGGCGTCTCGCACAACAGCCCCGCGTGGAAAGGCAGGCTGCACGGGGGCGATCCGGACGGCACGGTCTGGTCGCCCGCGATGGTGGACATCCCGCTGCGCGGCCACCGCGGGCACAACTGGTTCTACAAGGAGGGCGAGGACCACACCGTCCATCCGCCCGACATCCTGTTGAAAAAATACTTCACCTCCGTCGGCCGCAACGCGAACCTGATCATCGGCGCGGTGATCAAGCCCGACGGCACGCTGCCCGATGCGGACGTGGCGGCGCTGGCGGGCTTCGGGAAACTGGTGCGCGAGCGCTTCGGCAAGCCCCTGGCCGTGGTCGAGAACCAGCAGGCCGAAACGGTGGTGCTCGACCTGCCGGAGCCGGGGGCGGTCGATTGCGTCGTGCTGCAGGAGCAGATCGAGTACGGCGAACTCGCGCGCGACCATGTTATCGAGGGGCTCGTCGGCGAGACCTGGGTCCCGCTCGCGCAGGGGCAGGTGATCGGCCACAAGTGGATCCATCGCTTCGAGCCGAAGACCGTGTCCAGGCTTCGCCTGCGGGTCACGCGATCGCTCGTCCCGCCACATATTCGTTCGTTCGCCTGTTACACCATCGGACAAGGATGACCCCGACATGATCGCCACCCGTAAGCTTCCCATCATTGGAATGCTCGCGGCCGCACCTTTCCAGCCCTTGGAAATGTATGCCGCGGGAATTCCCCATCCGTCCGCGCTCGATGCGGCGGTGGTTGTGCAGCAACCGATGGCGACGGAGATTCCCGGCTCGTTGATTCTTGGCAACGGCGACTTCAACGGCATTCTGTGGATTCATCAAGGGAAACTCCGATTCACCATCACGAAGAACGACGCGTGCGACGGACGCCTCGACACCGCAAATGATCCCGAACTTGTCCGCATTGACATCAAGAACCACGAATGGACCTCGCCGCCCCGCTGCGGGAATCCGCCGTCGTGGGACAGGGCATATCCATGCCCGTTGATCTGCGGGCACGTCGAATTCGCCAGCTCGGGCGGCGCGGGATGGAATACGGTGCGCGCTCACGCCAAGGCCACCATCCGCTATGACGACACCGGCCAACTTGTGATCGCCACCATCGCCGGCAAGTCGGGAGACAGCTCCGGTTGGGGATTCGCGCCGAAGGTTGCCGGTCCGGTGAACAACGTGACCGCGAAATTGTCGGGCACCGGCAACGCGCAGTGGTATTTGGATTTTCCGGACACCGGCGTGAAATCCGGCTGGCAACCGGCGACGCCCACCGCCAGCGAAGTCACGTTTGAGATTCCCGCCGGCAAGAAGCCCGACCGGGTGGATCTCTATGTCCGGACCAACGACGGCCAGCCGGCAGAGGTTCGGTTGCACTCGGTGGTTGTCGGAGAAGAAACACAATCGCTGGCCGGCGCGAAGCTGCCTGACGGGCAGAAGTTGGAGGCGCGACTCGACCTCGCCCGCGCGGTTGCCACTGTGACCGGCAAGCTCACGGCGCGTGTACTGGCAAACCACAACGCGATGGTGTTCGAGACGGCGGAGACGGTGACGCTAACGCCATGCACGGCGCATTTCATTCCCGCTTCGACGCGCGGCGCACAGGACGGCATTGAGTGGGCGTTGACCAAGGTTCCCGGTGACGAAGACTGGCCGGGGATGTCATTTGCGATGGCGCACGCCGCGGAAGGAACGCGCCACGTGGTGGCGGTCGTTACGTCCCTTGAGGCCAGGGATCCGGTCGCGGCAGCGGTGAGCCTGGCCGGTAAGCTGACGATCGAAGATGAAGCGCAACAGATCGCCGCGCACGAATCGGTGTGGCACGAGTTCTGGTCGAAGTCGGGCGTTGATCTGGATGGGGATTATCTGGAATCGGTCTGGTATCGCAATCTGTACTTCCTTCGCTGTTGCAGCAAGCCCGGCGTGCCGCCAGTCGGACTGTTCATGGGCTGCGCGACGGATGTGATGCCGTGGCACGGTTGCGCGACGACCGATTACAACTTCGAGCAGGCGTTCTGGGGCGCGTTCAACTGCAACCATGCCGAGTTGGCCGAGCCGTATAACCGGTACATGGTGGACTACCTGCCACGCGGCAAATGGTTCGCCAAGGAAACCTACGGTCTCGACGGTGCGTTCTATCCGGTCAACCAACTCACTCACCAGATCTTCGACCCGGCAGTCTGCAAGTCGAAGAACCGCCACATGAACTTCTACCTGCCATGGACGTATGTGCCCGGTGCCAACGGCTGGCAGGCGCATAATGTCTGGCTGGCCTACCTCTATCATC
>JAXMHJ010000078.1:0-21939 GCA_046346795.1 Kiritimatiellia bacterium | reverse complement strand
CCTCTGCTGCACGACTATTTTCCGGCTCTTTTCGCGTTGACGCCCGTCTCCATGGCGGTGTATCTCTTCACGCGTACTTCGGGTGATCCCCGCGCGCCGGTCTTTCCGGTCGCCTTCTGCCTGCTCTCCTTTGCGGCCTGCGTACTCTTTTTCCGGTTTCACGTCTTCGTGATCCTGTTTGCGTCGCTGGTTGTCGGTGGGGCGCTGGCGGTCCCGGCTCGAAAGGGACTGGCGCGCGCATGGATCCCGCTCGGGGTCGCTCTCTTCGCCGGGATCATGGTTGAATCCGTGAACACCCTGCGCAGGGCGGGCACCCGGTGGGCGGGCGAGAGCCCCGGACAGGTGAAGTTGTCCAACGAACTGCTGGACTGGCTGCGGACGAACGCGGCCGGAGCCCCGGTCGTGGCCAACTTCACCATCAGCGGGCCGATCGTTTGCCAGGCGGGTAACCCCGTGGTCCTGCATCCGAAGTACGAAAACCGGGTCATCCGCGACCGGGTGGAGGCGTATGCCACGCTTCTGTTCCGGGGGGATGAAAAGGCCTTTCGCGACTGGTGCGAGTCGATGAAGGCCCGTTATGTGGTCTTCGCGCTGGGGGAGTTTTCCCCGGACACCGTGGAGGCCGGCAAAACCGGTATTCATCTGAAACCGGCCCCCCGCACACCGCAGGTGAGGGCGTTTCTCACCGGCCAGTTGCGGTACATGGCCGCGGCGCTGACCCCGGAGGAAACCTCTCCCGCCATGCTCTTTCTCAAACGGGCGGTGGAGGAATCCTCCGCCCGCAAGGTTCGTGGTTACCGGCGAACCCTGCGCATGGACGAACCCCGGTATTTCCACTACGCGTGGTCGAACGAAAAATATGCGGTTTTCCGAGTGATAACATCCCAGGATCAGGAAATGGCGGACGGGTTCACCGAGATGGCCGGGCTGGCCCTGGACTCCGGTGATTCCGCCACCGCCCGCAAGCGCGTGATGTCCGCGCTTGAATATGATCCCCATCATCCCGGAGGCTTCGCGCTGCTCGCGAAAATCGAGCGGTTGCGGGGGCTTCAGGGCGGCCGGCAGGGGGAGTGAGCTTGGCCGCCCGCGTGATCCCGGGAGGATTCGTCGTCGCGGTCACCGGCGGTCTCGCGTGCGGCAAGAGCACGGTGGGGCGGCTGCTGGTGGAACGGGGGTTGGAGGGACTCGACACCGATGTGGTGGCCCATGAGCTCATGGGGGCCGGAACGCCGGAAACGGCGGCCCTGTCGGAGACCTTCGGGCCGGGCGTCCTGGCCGCGAACGGATCGGTGGACCGCAAGGTCCTCGCCTCCATCGTGTTTTCGGATCCGGCGGCGCTGGGGAGGCTCAACGCCATCGTCCACCCCGGCGTCCTGGCCCGGGTGGCGGTCTGGGTGCGGGATGTCCGCGCCCGGAATGCCGCCGGGGCCGTGCAGATACCGCTTCTCTTCGAGGCGGGTGTCGAAGCGACGGGCTGGGACGCCATCCTCGTGGTGGCCGCCAGCCCGGAAACCGTGCAACGCCGCCTCCGGCTGCGCGGCATCGAGGAAGAGGAGGTCCTGCGAAGACTCGCCGCGCAGTGGCCCCTGGAGGAAAAAGTCCGGCGGGCAACCCACGTGATTTGGAACAACGGCTCGTTGGAGGAGCTGGCGGAGAAGGTCCGCGACATCCTCCACGACATGATGAAAAAGGAGAAGAGACAACATGACTGAAGAAAAAACCCCGAAACGCCGCGGCCGTCCGCCCCGGCTTCCCCGTTCGAGTGGCGTCGCAGGCGCCGAAGCCTCCGCCACCCCGGAAGTCTTTGAACCGCGGCGGGGCCGCAAGCCGGCCGCCCCCGCCGTTTCCGAGGAAGCCTCCGCCCCGCCTCCGGCGCCCGCGCCCGCGCCGGCGACGCCTCCCGCTCCACCGCCGCGCCCGCCCGAACCCGTCGACCTCCCGGAGCCGGAAGTGCGCGAGCAGCGCATGCCGCTCCCTCCCCGCGGCCACCGCCGTCCCGCCGACCTGATCGACCTGGTCGAGGGCCCCTCCGGCGGTCCGCCCCCCGCCCAGGACCGGGGCGGCGGTCCGCGCCATGACGTCCCCCCCGCCCCCGCTGACCTCCAGGGCCGCCCGCCCCACCCGGCGCCGGGGCCGTCGCCCGCCAATCCGCCCCAGCAGGGCGGGGATGGCCAGGGGCAGGGCTTCCCCCCCGGACCGCAGCAGGGTGGTTTCCGCGGCAACGAGGGCCACCGCGGCCGCGGCCCGGAAAATTTCCCCCAGCCCCGCCACCACGGCGGACGTTTCCACGAACAGCGCCAGGGTCGCCACGGGCGCCAGCCCCATCCCCAGCAGCAGCCCCAGCACGGAGGCCAGCACTTCCAGCACCAGTCGTACGAGCCCATCCCGCAGGACCGCGCGGGCGTCGTCCTCAAGCTGCCCGAGATCCAGGCCTACGCCCATCCCGAGCTGGTCAAGGCCGCCGAGCTGCTCGGCATCGAGGAGGCCGCCGGCATGCGCAAGGTGGACCTCCTGTTCGAGATCTTCCGCAACCACCAGCGCCGCGGCGGCACCATCCGCAGCCGCGGGGTGGTGGAAGTGCTGCAGGACGGCTTCGGCTTCCTGCGCTCCCCCCACTACAGCTACCTGCCCACCCCCGAGGACGTGTTCATCGCCCCCGCGCAGATCCGCCGCTACGGCATGCGCACCGGCGACTTCGTCGAGGGCGAGCTGCGCGCCCCCGAGAAGAAGGACCGCTTCTTCTCGCTGGTCACCGCCGACTCCATCAACGACCGCGACATCGAGTTCGCCAAGCGGCGCATCCCGTTCGAGAGCCTCACGCCGCTGTTCCCCACGGAACGGCTGACGCTGGAGCGCGGCGCCGAGGAAATCTCGATGCGCGTCATGGACCTCGTCACCCCCGTCGGCAAGGGCCAGCGCGGCCTCATCGTCGCCCCGCCCCGCACCGGCAAGACGGTCCTGATGCAGAGCATGGCCAACAGCATCTCCAAGAACAACCCCGAGGTGAAGCTCATCATCCTGCTGATCGACGAGCGCCCCGAGGAAGTCACCGACATGCAGCGCAACACCCAGGCCGAGGTCATCAGCTCGACCTTCGACGAGCCGCCCGAGCGCCATGTGCAGGTCGCCGAGATCGTCATCGAGATGGCCAAGCGCATGGTCGAATACGGCCGCCACGTGGTCATCCTGCTCGACTCCATCACCCGCCTCGCCCGCGCCTACAACACGGTGCAGCCGAACAGCGGCAAGATCCTCTCCGGCGGCGTGGACGCCAACGCGCTGCACAAGCCCAAGCGCTTCTTCGGCGCGGCCCGCAATATCGAGGGCGGCGGCAGCCTCACCATCATCGCCACCGCGCTGGTGGACACCGGCTCGAAGATGGACGAGGTGATCTTCGAGGAGTTCAAGGGCACCGGCAACATGGAACTCGGCCTGGACCGCGCCCTGGTGGACAAGCGGATCTTCCCGGCCATCAACATCGAGAAGTCCGGCACCCGCAAGGAGGAGCTGCTGCTGCACGCCCAGGAACTCCAGAAAATCTGGATCCTCCGCCGTGCATTGAACGGCGTTCCGATCGTCGAAGCCATGGAACTCCTCATCGGAAAGCTGAAGAAGTCCTCCACCAACGCGGAGTTCCTGATCAAACTGCAGAACAACTGACCATGAAAGAACAGTTCGGCCAGCCCAGGGGGTCCAAACGCGCCGCGTTTTGGGCCGCCGCCCTGATCGTTTCAGGCGTGCTGCACGTGGTGGCGCTTCAGGCGCTGCCGCTGCTGCCCGTGGGCTCTCCCCTCCAGTCCGAGGTCCGGTCCGATCCGGACCTTCCCTCCGTCCTCGAGGTGCGGGAGGTCCGCATGGCCGAGCTGCCGTCGGAGGTTCCCTACCCGGAGCCGGAGCGGTTCGTGCCGGAGGACCCCAACCGGGTGGCCGACGTGACCCGGGAGCTGGAGCAGACCGGGACCCCGCCGGATGCGGCGCCGCTGAACGATCCCGTGGAGCCCTCCGCCGCGCCGAAGGACACGCTCGGGTCGGTCAAACCGGCCGCGCTCCCGGAAGCCGTGCCCGCCTGGCAGGCCCGGCAGGAAATCCTGGCCGTGACCGAGGCCCTCTACTCCGAGGAGGTCAGCGCGCTGCCCCGCCAGTTCACCCCCGAGGTGCCCCGCTCGGTCAACGGCGCGGACCTGACGGCCCCCGTCGAGGCCCTGGACCCCTCGAAGCTGCTGCACATGGCCGAAGCCGCGCGGAATCCGCCGCCGCTGACCGCCGGTCCGGCCGCCCTGGACCGCATGTTCATCCCCTCCGACGTCACCTCCTCCGCGGGGGCGGGCGCGGGGGGCGGCATTCCCTCGCCGGGGCCGATGCCCCCTCTGGACGCCGGGCCCGGAGCGTTGCTGGAGGAGCCCGCGGCGGAGATCGTGGACCTCAAGCCCGTGGAAAAACTCCTCGGCATCCGCGTCTTCACGCGGGTGGATGAAAGCGATCCCACGACCCAATACTTCAAGGCCGAGATCTACCGGGACGGCATCGAGGCCCTGCCCGTTCTGCCCAAGCACGTGGTCTTCATGCTCGACTGCTCGGAAAGCATGACCAATTCCAAGCTCAAGCGCTTCCGCGAGGGGCTCGACCGCTCGCTGGACCTGCTGAATCCGGACGACACGTTCAACATCATCACCTTCCGCGAGAACGTGGAAACCTGCTTCCCCTCCCTGCAGCCGGCCAACGCCACCTACAAGGCGCGGGCGCGGGCGTTCATGCAGAACCTCTCGTCCCGGGGCAAGACCGACGTCTACGCCTCGCTCAAGAAGCTGTCCGAGATGCGTCCCCCCGACGGCTACCCCCTCATCGCCCTGCTCATGACCGACGGGCGGCCGACCATGGGCCTCATGGACAGCTCCGACATCATCGAGCAGTTCACCCGCGACAACGACGCGCGCATCTCCATGTTCAGCGTCGGAGGCGGGCAGCGCGCCAACAAGTACCTGCTGGACCTGGTCAGCTACCGCAACCGCGGCGACGCCATCGTCGTTCCCGACAACGAGGGCATTGCCGCCGCCCTGCTGGAGATCGGCCGGCAGCTTCGCAACCCGGTTCTCTCCCGCCTCACCTACCGGTTCACGGGGATGGATGAATCGGAGGTCTACCCGCGGGCGCTGACCCATCTCTACCTCGACCGCCCGCTCGTCATCTACGGCAAGGCGCCCGTCGGCACCCGGAAGATCGCCCTTCAGATCGTGGGAAACTCCGGCGACAAGCAGCTCGACCTGGTCTTCCAGGTGGATCTGGCCGAGGCCGCGCACGGCCCCCAAACCCTCCGCCTGGAATGGGCCTGGCAGAATATCTACAAGTTGATCGGCGATTACACGCGGGATCGCTCCCAAGGCGCCCTGCAGGCGATCGAGGCCTTCGCCACCCGCCACCAGATCAGCGTGCCCTACGCCTACAGCGTGGATTCGCCCGTGCGTTACTGATCGCTCAGCGCAGGTCCACGTCGCGCTCCCGCCATTCCCGGAACAGGACGTCCCGGCGGTGACGGGCCACGCCCAGATCCCGCGTCTTCAGGGAATGCCGCACCCGTTCGGCGGTGCAGGAGGTCGGATACACGGTGTAGTGGACATACCATGTCCCGTTGTTGAACCACAGATGGTGGTTCGGATTCTCCGGATTCGTCCGGATGGCCAGTTGCGGTTTTGCCGTTGCGATCATGATGCGGTCCTCCGTTTGGATGAACGCATCAGGAAGGGACGGGACGCGAATCCCGCGGAGAGTTGGTTCATGCCCCGGACACCGGAACATGCACATCCGCCACTTTGGGCGTAACCACCGTGGGATCTCCGACCCCGGTTGGCAAACCCCGGCGCGAACCGGGGCTTTCCTGATGCAGTGGATTTGAAAATATCCCGGGTCGTCCGTTTGTAAAGGGGAAAAGTGGCTCCGGATTCATCCGCCCGCGGATTCGCTTCCAAATTGCATTTCGTGCCGGGATATGCACCCTGCCGGCATGCTCAACCGCTCGAATCATTCCCGGGGTCCGCGACGATGAAGACGCCCAGCCAGGACCGCCGCCAGACGGAGCTGCGGGAGGAAAAACCCCCGCACAAGGGCCTGGATGCGCTCGCCGACCTGCTGGTGGGGCGTCACCACCGGCGCAAGTCCGTCGTTCCGCGCCTGCTGCGCGAGGCGGAGGCGGTGGACGGACTGGAGCCGGAGTTCGAACACCTGAGCGACCACCACCTGAAGGAGCGGCTGGCGGAATTCGCCGGGCAGTTCCGGCTCAAGCCGCGCCCCCCCGACCCCGTCGTGCGCGGCGCGCTCGCCGCCGTGCGCGAAGCCGCCCGGCGCACCCTGCACCTGCGCGCCCGGGTGGTGCAAATCGCCGGGGCGCTGGCCATGCACCGCGGTTACCTCGCCGAACTCGCGACGGGCGAGGGCAAGACGCTCTCCGCCGGCCTGGCCGCCACCCTCGCCGCCTGGTCCGGACACCCGGTGCACATCATCACCGCCAACGACTACCTGGCGCGCCGCGACGCCCGCTGGATGGGGCCGCTCTACCGCTTCTGCGGACTCGACGCCGGGGCGGTCGGCGGCGACCTGGAACAGGAGGACCGTCGCGCCGCCTACGCCCGGCCCGTGACCTACGCCACCGGCAAGGAGGTGGTGGCCGACTTTCTGCGCGACCGCCTGCGCCTGGGCCGCCACCAGCACTTCGGCGTGCGCGTGGTGCCGGGGATCGTGCGGGGCGACCTTGTCGCGCCCGCCCAGCCCGTGATGCGCGGCATCCACACCGCCATCGTGGACGAGGCCGACCACATCCTGGTCGACGAATCGGTGACCCCGGTGATCCTGTCCAGCCCGCACCCCAACGAGATGTTCACCCAGGCCTGCCGGCAGGCGCGCGACCTCGCGGCCACGCTGGAGCCGGGACGGGATTTCAAGATCGACGCCGGCTACCGCATCATCGACCTGCTGCCGGCGGGCCGCGCTCGCATCGAGGCGATGTCCTCGGGCATGCCCGGCCTGTGGAAGGCGCCGCGCCGCAGCACCGAGCTGATCCTGCAGGCCCTGCTGGCGGAGCACCTGTACGAAAACGGCAAGCAGTACGTCGTGCAGGGCGAAAAGATCGTCATCGTCGACGAGTTCACCGGCCGCCTCATGCACCAGCGCACCTGGCGCGAAGGCCTGCACCAGGCGGTGGAGGTGAAGGAGGGACTGCCGCTCTCCGACCTCTCGGAGACGTCGATGCGGCTGAGCTTCCAGCGCTTCTTCCGCTTCTACCAGCGCCTCTCCGGCATGACCGGCACCGCGAAGGAGGCCGCGGGCGAGTTGTGGCGCATCTACCGGCTGCCCGTCGTGTGCATCCCGCCGCACCGCCCGGTCATCCGGAAGAACCTCGCTCCGCGAATTTTCGCGGACGAGGAGTCCAAGTGGCGGGCCATCGTGCAATCCATCGTCGAGGTCCACGCCACGAAGCGGCCCGTGCTGGTGGGGGTGCGCTCGGTGCGGCAGAGCGAAAAGCTCGGCGAACTGCTGATGGGCGAGGGGCTCCACCACCGCGTGCTGAACGCCGTCCGCCACGAGGAGGAGGCCAACGTCATCGCCGAGGCCGGCGGGGAGGGGCGCATCACCATCGCCACCAACATGGCCGGCCGCGGCACCGACATCCTGCTGGGCCACGGCATCGCCGAAAGCGGCGGGCTGCACGTGCTGGCGACCGAGTTCCACGAGGCCGGCCGCGTGGACCGCCAGCTCTACGGACGCAGCGGCCGCCAGGGCGACCCCGGGTCCGCGATCACCTTCGGCTCCCTGGAGGACGAACTGGCGGTGCGCTACGTGCCCGGCTGGCTCCGCCGCCAGACCGCCCGCTGGATCACTTCCGGCGCGCGCGGGCACGCCGCGTTCGCCCGCCTGCTGGTGCGGACCGCGCAGCGCGCCGCCGAATTCCGCGCCTTCGGGCAGCGGCGGGACGTCCTCAAGACCGACACCTGGCTGGAGGAGTCCCTCGCCTTCGGCCGCGCCGCGATCCGCGACTGAGCCGGATTACTTCTTGATCCAGGTCTGCGTGTGCGGCGCCTGGCCCGAGGTCACGTTGAGGACCAGGGTGTTCGCGTCCTTCAGGCCGCCCGACTTCACCACGTTGAAGCTCTTGGACGGATTGGCCAGGTAGGTGACCAGCTCGGTCAGCTTCACGGTGCCGTTCGCCTGCATGCTGCCGACGGTGCGGACGGGGGACTCGATCGGATCGGCGGGGTTGTTCACGAAGCCGATGACCTCGGTGGTGCCCTGGATGGACGACCCGGTCTGCTTCAGCCGCATGATCTCCTTCTTGTAATACCAGTTGCCCGTGACGCTTTTGGCGGCCGCGGGGGCGGGAGCCGGCGTGGTTTCCTTTACCGTCTCGTCCTTGGTCGTGTCCTTGGTCGTGTCCGCGCCGGTGTCCGTCTTCGTGCCGGTCTCCGTTGCCGCGGGGGTGTCCTTGTTGTCGGAGTCGTCGCAGCCGGTTGTGGCGGCGAAACCGGCGATGGCCAGGGCGGCCAGGATGCGGAGGAGGAGGGAAGGGTTCTTGCTCATGGGGTCTTTCGTGTTTATGGGTTGAACGGAGATAAGGACGGAGCCAGATACAGGGCGACAATTAGAGTGCAACAACAAAGATAATATATCGATTATTGCATAAAAACCTCTTGCCTTCCTCTCCACGTCCAAGTAGCAGGGGGACAGCAACCCCAGGTCCAAACATGAAAAAAACCAGTTCCCCGCGCAGTGGCGGACGCCCGCGCAAGTTTGACGGGCCCAGTCACCGGATCACCGTCACGCTGCCCAAGCGCACCTTGCAGGACCTGGAGACGATCAGCACGGACCGGGCCCAGGCCATCGTCAAGGCCACCGAGGCCACCATGGGGGGGCGGCCGGGGGCCGCCAAGGCGGTTGACGTCGTGGAAATGATTCCCGGCCACGGGCTGATCGTGGTGGGGCCGAGCGCGGCGCTGGCCAAGATCCCCTGGCTGAGCATGGTGGAAATCGCCCCCGCCCGCTATCTGCTCGTCGTACCGTCCGGCACGGCGGTCGAGGTTCTGGAAGTGGCGATCAGCGACGCCGTCGAGCATCTGCCCGCCGCGGAGAAGCGGGAAAAAACGATGCTGGAGAATTTGAAAAAACTGATTTCCGGGGTGCGGCGTTCCTCGTCGGTGACCAAGGCGGAGTTGTTGATCGTCAAGACGTCCTGACGGCCGGCGTCAGTGAATCCCGCCGGTTTGGCCGAACGGCGACAGGGGGGCGGCGTCCGGATGGGCGGCGACCCGCCGGACCTGGAGCAGACCGGGTTTCCCCGCCTCGAGCATGCCGCCGTCGATACCCTCGGCCCGTTCCAGCTTGATCCGGAGGAACAGGAGGGGAAGGCGGGGCGATTCAAAGCGGAAGGCCGCGCTGAAGGGTCCCTCCACCGGGAGCAGGACGGGCGCGCTTTCCTCCCCGGGCAGGGTCAGCCGCATGCGGACGGAGTCGGCCGCCCCGGGGGTGGAGGGATGAACGACGCCGGAGATCTCCACCCGCACCGGCTGGTCGGGCGCGGGAGTGCGCAGCAGAAACCGGCAGTCGGTGACCGCGTCCCGCATGCGGTGCAGGGTCTGTCCCCACGGGCCCCAGCGGAGGGTCTTGTCCTCCTGATTCCCCGACAATTCGAAACCCGCGGGGATCCGGTCCAGCCAGACCGCCCCGGTGAAATCCACCGGCAGGCCGGTGTCATTCAGGCGGTTGAACAGGGCCGTGGCCGCGACGTAGTTGTCCACCATGTTGGGGTGGCCGTCACCCTCGACGTAGGCCCAGGGCTGCCAGGGCTGCAGGGCCGGCGCGAGATTCAGGAACGGGATGCCCAGCCACTCCAGATCGTGCGGCAGGCCGGCCTCCCCGCCGGTGGCGTTGTCCGCGATGGTGCCGGTCATCAGGAAACGGGCCCCCGATGCAGCTATGGCGCATGCCGGACCACAGGGTGAGCGCGCGGCGCTTTCTGGCCGAGCAGACGTCGGCGATTTCGAGGTCCATGGCCAGGTAGCCCAGCCGCGCGATCTTCAGCGTCCGTTCCCGCTTGTCCGCCGGCAGAATGCCCAGGTCGGAATAGACGCCCAGATGCCGGTAGGAAAGGTCGTCCAGCGCGTACTGGCAGCGGTCGACGGCGTATTTCAGGTCGAAGCGGTCCCAGAAGGTGCCGCGGATCCGGAGCGAAAACCTGCGCGGAACCGGCGTGTTCAGGGCGAGGCGGCCGTCCAGCGTGTACCACGGCTTGTAGACGCGGTTGGGGCTGCGGTAATCGTAGGGCAGGCCGATCGCCGAAATCGACGGCGCAATACCGCAGGATGACGATGTCGGGCTTGATGACCGGCAGCAGGCTCTCCAGCACCTGCGTCTGCTCGGCCGGGCCGTAGCCGGGAATGGCCGCGTTGAAGACCTCGGCCCCGGCCAGGTGAGCGGTGTAAAAGGCTTCCAGTTGTTCGCCGATGCGGAAATTCTTGGAGATGAAGTAGCCATACGTCATCGAATCGCCCAGCAGCAGGATGCGCGGCCGGGCGGGATACTGCGCGCAACGCGCGAGCTTTTCCCCCCAGGAGTCGTCCCGGAAGCCGTGCTCGTTGATGCGGACCCGGACCCCGCCGGCGATCCCGTTGAAGCCCGGAATCCCTTTGAACCCGAACCGCGGATCGTAGCCGATGGGGGATCCGACCATGCGGGCGTCCGCCGCCTTCTCCTTCGCGAAGCCCCGGCGCGCGATTCCTTCGCCAATCAGCAGCAGCAGGGCGGTGGAAAACAGCAGGACCCCCGTGCCCAGCAGGAACGCCCGCAGGGGATGAAGGCCGCGACGGGCCGGGACGGGACGGGAAGTTGAACGGGCGGTCATGGGGGTGGTGTTTGTAAAAGCATCAAAACATGGTACTATATTCTGATACGATGCCATAACATGCACCGATGTCAAAGGAAGATCAGAAAATTCGTCAATAATAACGACATTACCGCCGGTCGGAGACGCACAAACAAAAAAGGCCGTTCCGCGGAGGCCGGTTAATGCATCACAAATCGGTCGTGGCCGTGATCAGGCGGGGTGGGCGGCGCGTGCGGTGGCGGTGTGGATCTTGACCGATCGGGAGGCCGGGTTTCCGGGCTTGTTGCCGAGGGCGCCTTCCATGTTGATCTTGAGGAAGAGGACCGGGATTTTCGTCGCGGGCAGATGGAAGGTGATGTCGAAGGCTCCTTCCCGGGGCAGGGTGATGTGCTGGCTTGCCGATCCGGGCAGGAGCAACTGCAGGGTTTCCTCCTCCGCCGGCTGGCCCGGATGCGGGGCCGGCACCATCCCCGTGATCTCGATGTCGACCTCGCCGTTCACCGCCGGATTGCGCAGAAGCAGGCGCGATTCGGAGGTGGCGTCGCGCATGCGGTGGGCGGTTTTGCCCCAGGGGCCCCACCGCAGGAGGTGTTCCTCGCGGTTGCCGGACATTTCGAGGGCGAACGGGATTTTGCGGATCCAGGAGGCGTCGGCGAAGTCGGCCGGAAGGTGATCCTTCTCCAGTTCGTTGTACAGGGCCGTTGCGACGACGTAGTTGTCCACCAGGTTGGGGTGGCCGTCGCCCTCCACATAGGCCCAGGGCTGCCACGGGGCGAGCGGGTCATGGTAGTTGAGAAAGGGAAGGTCCGTGCGCCCGACCTCCGCCAGGAATCCCGGCTCCCCGGCCTTGGACAAAACATCGACGGTGCCGATGATCTGGAAGCGCGCTCGGATTCGCGGCACAGGTCGCGCATGCGCCCCCACAGCGCCAGGACCCGCGGTTTCTGCCGGGCGAACAGGCCGGCGGAGGCGGGGTCGGTTGCGAGGTGTCGAGGTGGGCGATGACGGCGGTCCGGTGCTCCTTGTCCGCCGGGTTGATGTCCAGCGCCGAATAGACGCCCCATTTCTGATACCGGAGGTCGTCGAAGGTGTACTGCAGGCGGTCGACGGCGTACTTCAGGTCGAAGTGATTCAGAAAGGTGTCGCGCACCTTCAGGGAAAAGCGCCGCGGCACGCGCTCGTTGAGCGCCAGTGTCCCCTCGACCGTGTACCAGGGCTTGTAGACCCGGTTCGGGCTGCGGTAGTCGTAAGGCAGGGCGGAGTCGCCGAAGTCGTTGGAGCAGTAGCGGAGCACGACCGTTGCCAGGCGGATGACCGGGAGGAAGCGCTCGAGCACGCGCAACTGCTCGGCCGGGCCGTAGCCGGGAATGGCCGCGTTGAAGACCTCGGCCCCGCCGGCGTGCTTCGCATAGCAGGACTCCAACTGCTCGGAGAGCCGGTAGTCCTTGGAGATCAGGTAGCCGTAGGTCATCGAGTCGCCGAGGAGCAGGATGCGGGGGCGCTCGGGATGCGCCTGCGCGCGGCGCAGCTTTTCCTCCCACGACTCGTCCCGGAAACCCTGCTCGTTGATGCCCACCCGGATGCCGCCGACGATTCCCTGGAAGCCGGGCACGCCCTTGAAGCCGAAGGTGCGGTCGAAACCGATGGGCGAGCCCCGGGTCCGCGCGTCCGCGGCCTTTTCCCGGACGAACCCGTGGCGGGCCATCACCTCTCCGGTTCCGACCAGCACCAGCGACGAGAACAGAAGGACGCCAAGCCCCATCAGGCAGCCGCGGCGGCGCGACATCTTCGGCGGGGGCGGGGTGGGAGACGTGTCCAAATGACCCGCTCAGAAAAGGGTGTAGATGAACGGGGCCGCGCCGTGGCCGGCCACGATGACCACGGCGATGACCGCCAGGAAGATCATCAGCGGCACCAGCCACCAGGCCTTGTGTTCGCGCGCGAAGCCGAACAGCTCGCGGATCAGGCGGATGAAATGGCGTAGGAACATCATGGGAAACTCCGTGGGAACGTGGGGCGGGGGTCAGTCCAGAACGAATTCCTTGCGCCAGTCGGCGTTGTCCTCGAACACCGGTTGATCGCGTTTGTCGAGGACGTGGGCGCCGAGGACCAGGTAGTCCATCTCGGTGCGCATGAAGCAGCGGTAGGCGTCGGACGGCGTGCAGACGATCGGCTCGCCCCGGACGTTGAAGGAGGTGTTGATCATCACCGCGCAGCCGGTGAGTTCGTCGAACGCCCTGAGCAGGTCGTAAAACCGGGGGTTCTGGTCGTGGTTGACCGTCTGGATGCGCGCCGAGTTGTCCACGTGGGTCACCGCCGGGATGTCGCTGCGCACCTGGTTGATGATCTCCTGCATGGCGGTGCCGGGGGCGCGGTCGACCCCGGACAGGCGCTCCTTGCGGACGTCCTGGACGATCAGCATGTAGGGGGAGGGGGAGGAAAGCTCGAAGTAGTCCGAGACCTTCTCCTCCAGGCAGGCCGGGGCGAAGGGGCGGAAGGACTCGCGATACTTGATCTTCAGGTTCATGACCGACTGCATCTTCGGCGAGCGGGAATCGCCGATGATGGAGCGGCCGCCCAGTGCGCGCGGGCCGAACTCCATGCGGCCGTTGAAGAGGCCGACCACCTTTTCGTCCGCGACGATCCGCGCGACGTGCGCGGCCCATTCCCCCGGCGGGACGCGGACCGCGGGGTAGCCCTTCGCGGCCAGGAATTCGCCGATCTCGTCGTCGGAATAGGACGGGCCCAGGAAGGATCCGCTCATGGCGTCGCGGCCCGGCGGCGGGGTGGGGCGCGGCTGTTTCTCCGCGAGATGCCACGCCGCGAGGGCCGCCCCCAGCGCGCCGCCGGCGTCGCCGGAGGCGGGCTGGATCCAGATGTGCTCGAACGGACCCTCGCGCTGGAGGCGGCCGTTGGCCACGCAGTTCAGCGCGACGCCGCCCGCCATGCACAGGTTCTTTTCGCCGGTGAGCTTGTGCAGGTGGCGGGCCATGTGCAGGACGATGTCCTCCGTGACCACCTGGATCGAGGCGGCGAGATCCATCTCGCGCTGGGTGATCTGCGCCTCCGGCTTGCGTTCCGGGCCGCCAAACAGGCCGGCGAACTTGCGATTCGTCATGCGCAGCCCCGAGAGGTAGTCGAAGTAGCTCATGTCGAGCCGGAAGGAGCCGTCGTCGCGCAGGTCGACCAGGTTCTTGCGGATGGCGTCCGCGTACACGGGCCGGCCGTAGGGCGCCAGCCCCATGAGCTTGTACTCGCCGGAGTTGACCTTGAAGCCGCAGAAGTAGGTGAAGGCGGAATAGAGCAGGCCGAGGGAGTGGGGGAAGCGCAGTTCCTTGAGGATCCGCAGGTCGTTGCCCCGGCCGTGGCCCAGGGTGGAGGTGGCCCATTCGCCGACACCGTCCACCGTCAGGATCGCCGCGCTTTCAAAGGGCGAGGGGTAGAACGCGCTGGCGGCGTGCGATTCGTGGTGCTCGGGGAAATAGAGCCTGGCCGGCATGCGGATGCCGGCGCGGGTCAGCGCCTTCTCGATCTCCAGCGGGATCCACAGCTTCCGGGTCAGCCAGATCGGCATCGCCATCTGGAAGGAGCGGAGCCCCCGCGGCGCGGTGCTGAAATACGTTTCCAGCAGGCGGACGAACTTGGTGATGGGCTTTTCATAGAAGACCACCGCCGCGAGGCCGTCGGGCGCGATGCCGGCCTCGGCCAGGCAGTATTCGATCGCGCGGATGGGGAAGCCCTCGTCGTGCTTCTTGCGGGTGAAGCGCTCTTCCTGCGCGGCCGCGACGATGTTTCCATCCACCAGGAGGGCGGCGGCGGAATCGTGATAAAACGCTGAAATGCCCAGAATGGCGGTCATGCGCGGAATCCTTCTTTCACGGAAAAGCAGAGGAGCTGTTGTTTATGATGCATTAATCGGCCGGGTTCTAGCAGAGCTGTGCGGAATGAAACCACAAAAAAGGAGGGGGGTCAGTATTCCCGGGTGAAATGGCTCGAGGAGCGGGGCAGGCGGTCCTGCCAGTACGTCTCGCTGCGCGGCAGAAACGCGCGCTGCATGAGATCCCGCCCCTTGAAGGAAAGCAGCACCCGGCCGGGCACCATCACCAGATAGAAGAACGGGGTGAGGAGAAGCCAGGCCAGGGCCTGGCCGATGAGATGACCCAGGCGGGCGAAGAACCGCTGCACGCGGGCATGGGCCGCCGGGGCGAGGAACGCCAATGCGAGGATCACCGTGGTAATGGCCGCGACGATCACGGCGGGAAGGGGCCGGTGCAGGCGGAAATAGAAGACGGCCGCCACGGCATAGCCGATGACGGGAGGCAGGAAGATTCCAGCCGCCGAGGGCCGGTTGGAATGGGAACCCGCGGACTCCTGACGCCAGGGCCAGGTGAGGTCGGAAACGCTTTTTTGCATGGAGGGATCTTTCTGCATCAAAATTGCTCTGCCCGTGCTTACGGGATGAAATGGAATCCGGTCAATGAAGAATCGGCGGCCCGGTTCTCCGGAACCGCCGGCGCGCGGGGTCCGCCGTCAGGGGTCCTTGGTGGTGCCCGGGGCGGTGGGGATGACGTCGGGCGGGCGGCCGCCCCCGTTCCGGCTCAGCTCGAGAATGTAGAAGTCATCGATGCCGTTGCCCGGGACGGGGCGTGTTTCATAATCGGCCAGCTTGATGTAGTTGCCGTGGGCCGGTCCGAAAAACGTGCTCCACAACTCGCCGTCAAACGGATCGGTCACCAGCATTTTGCCGGTGGACTTGAAGGTGCCGGTCAATTTGTGGGCGATGTGGTTCACGGGCAGGTCGGTGGTGATGATCACGGCTTCGCCGTCCTGCGAGATGCTGGCCTTGACGGCGGTTCGGTCGGAGCCGTCGGTGGCGTAAAGGGATCCGGTCCAGTTTTTGCCGGAGATGCTCTGCCCGACTCCGGGGCTGCCCTTGTCGTCCTTTCCGTCGTTGCAGGCGGAGAGAAGGGCGGCGAGGGCCAGGGTGGACAGCAGGGTGGTCGGGCGGCGGTGGTCTTTCATGGGCTTTCGGGGTTGGAACGGGTTGGGGGAAAGGTTGCGCGGGAATGTGTTCGGGACAAGTCTCAAGGGATGGCGCCCGGATGGGTCCGGGCGAGCGTCCGACGCCACATCTGGTGCCATGCGACACCCTCCTTGCTCTCGTCCGGAAGATAGGCGGCGTTGAGAACGGCCTGGTCCTTGATCAGGAAGGGGATCAGGGCATCCACCGCGATCCGGTGGGCGATCTCCGACGGGTGCGGATCGATGGTCGGGATGACGGTCATGCGCGCGGGATCCTTTCCGCGAAACTGCTCCAGCAGGTCGAGGCAGGGAACCCCCGCGTCCCGCATCACCTTGCGGATCGCCTCGTGCTGCGATTCATACGGATAGAGCCCCCGGTCGAACGGGTCGGCCAGCAGCGGAAAGACGAGGGCCACCATGGTCGTCCCGCGGTCGTCGCACTCCTTCTTGAACCGGGGGATGGCGGCGGCGAACCTCTTCCACCCGGAATAGTCGCTGCGATAAATGTCGCGAAAATACTTCAGGTAGCCCTTGCGCATGTGGATGTCCGCCAGTCTGGCCTGGAGCAACCCGGCGAGGCGGGAGTGGCGGGCGAGCCAGCACTGGAAGGCGCCCGCCGCAGGCGGCAGCCAGCGTGACCGCCACGCCTTCAACTGTTCGGGCTGGGTCCAGTCCTCCGTGTCGTTGAGGCAGATGCCCAGGATCACCACGAGCGGGTGGGTGTCCAGCGCCCGGCGCAACTGCGGCAGTTGCTGGTAGGTGGAGGTCCCCGCCGCCGCGTAACAATCCACCTGGACCGGGGGCAGGCCGGCGTGGGTGTTCAGCGCCCGCTGCAGGCGGCTGGCGTAGCGGTCATCGGTCTGAACGCCGGCGCCCTGGGCGAAGGAATCGCCGACGACCGAGATGTGGAGCACACCGGGGGCTGGCGGGGCGGGGTCTTCCTCCGGGGCGGGTGGGTAGGTGAAGAACACCTGGCTGCGATCCCAGGCGGATGCCGGGTCGAGCGAGGCATGAACCGGATGCAGGCGCAACACCACCTCCAATCCGAGGCACACCAGCACCGGACCGGAGAAGGCCAGCATCAGCTTGGGCGCCCAGCGCGCCCCGGGGCAGGCGCGGAGGGAACGCTTCCGGACATCGCGCCTGATTTCCGCATCATAACCTGTATACTTCAGGCTATATGCATCACAATCAAGACAAAAACGACGCGGAGCAAAGGAGGGAAAAACCGCCGCGGCGCATCCGCGGCGGGATCGGGGGATCAGCGGGTCGTGGGGGGATACGTCACGTTCCCGGGGCCGTAGGGGTTGTCCCCGACGCGCACGAAGGACTGCATGATGCTGACGTGGTAGGTCACGCCGGCCGGCGGCGTCGCGCCGAGGCGGATCCGCCACGTGTTGGGCACGTTGCCCTTGGGGTAGGCGGCCAGGGACTGGGGGATCGTCCAGGTGTTGCCTGATTGCGTCGCCGCGATCGCCACGGAGCTTTTCTTGTCGATGATGTTGACCAGCGCGTCGATGCGGGTGACCACGGCGGCGAAATCAGAGCGAAGGGTGATGCTGTTCGGGGTGGTGTAAAACAGCGCCCCGCCCGTGTTTGCGGGCGCGGGAGTGGGCGTCACCACCGGCGCGGGGGCGGGGGTGGGGGTGGGCGTGGGGGTGGGGGTGACCACCGGAGTCGTCGCGGGTTTTCCGCGTCGGTTGTGCCGGTGGTGGTGGCGGGTTTCTCCGCCGTCGTCGGCGCCACGGATTCCGTCACCGGCGCGGCCGGTGTGACGGTTGTATTGGCGGCCTTGGAGGTGTCGGACGCAAGGCTCGAGGAGGAGGTCCCGCTGCCCATCTCCAGATCGCAAGCGGAGCAAAGGGCGGCGAGAAGAACCGGCAGGATGACGCGGAGGTGATTTTTCATATTCTCTCCATATAGAAGGCGGGTGGGTGTTCACTTCAAGCATAAACGCTTGGAAATCCAAGCGGGCGGGCTCCTTCCGGAGCCGTGGTTTCAGAATCGAAAGTCCGGGGAGCGGGAGGTTTTCACCGCCGGGTGGTGGGCGGGTAGGTCACGGAACCCGGTCCCAGTGGATTGTCGCCCACGCGCACGAAGGTCTGCATGATGCTCATGTGATAGGTCACCCCGGCCGGGGGCGTCGCGCCCAGGCGGATCCGCCAGGTGTTGGGGACGTTCCCGCGCGGATAGGAGGCGAGGGCCTTGGGGATGGTCCAGGTGTTTCCCGACCGGGTGGCTCCGACCGCCACCGAGGAGCTCCGGGTTCCGCCCCGGTCGATGATCGCGGTCAACGCGTCGATTCCGGTGACCACGCCCGCGAATCGGATCGTAGCGTGATGCTGTTGGCCGTGGTGTGGAAAAGGGCGCCGCCGGTATTGGCCGGCGCCGGGGCGGGGGCGGCCGGAGCGACGACCGGCGCAACGGCGGGGGTGAGCGCCGCGGAGTTTGGCCTTGGCGGCGGTGGCGGGCGCCACCGATCCCGTTGCGGACGCGGGCACCGCGGAGGGCGTCGGAGAGGGAGGTGCTCGGCCGGCCACGATGGAATCGACATCCGATGAACTGGTGGTTCCCCCAGGTCGCAGCCCGAGGCGATGGTGAGGAGAAGGGCGAGCGCAGCGGCGACGGTTGGTGTTTTCATGTGGCCGCAGCATACCGGAATGCGAAGCGGGCACATCAAGATTTAATGACAGGAACCGAGCGAGAAAACCTAATCTTACAGGAGCTTCCGGGCCTGGTGCAGGCTGAAGCGGAGCTGGTTGCCGGCGCGGATGAGTTCGCCGACGCGCGCGCCGTTGGGAGCCCGTTCCCGCAGGGACTGGAGACTGCGCAGGGCCTGGTCGAGATCCTGATCCAGGCGGTTCAGGTCGGCCGGCTCATCCCCCGTGACGTGCTTCCGGTAGGCCTCCCGGACGGCGCGCAGGCGCGCGAGGGCACCCTTGAATTCGGGGTCGTCCCAGTCCTCCGCCGCACCGGCGGGGCGTTGCGCGGGGCGGACGGGCACCGCGTCCGGCGGGCGGCGGGGCGGGGCCGGCTCCGGCACGGCGTTCGCCGCGGCGGACGGGGCCGCCGCCGGGGCGGCGGGGACGGGAATCCGCGGCGGCGGACGGTAGGCGGGCGGGGGCGGGGGCAGGATGAGTTCCAGGGCCTCGTCCGGGGGAAGGCCGGAGGTGCGGACCGCCTCGGGGTAGGTCACGGCCCCGGTGAACCCGTAGGCCGCCAGCACGGCGACCGCCAGGCCCGCCACCTGCAACGGGGAGGAATGCAGTTCCTCCTTCTGGCGGACTTCCACCGACGAGACCAGGGGGGACGCGGCGGGCATCTGGCGGCTGAACCCGGGGGGAGCGGACGGGTGCGGGCGCGGCGGACGGTGCTCAGGCCCGCCGCGGGGTGGGAGCGGGGCGGGGGGCGGCCGGATTTCACCTCGGCGAGATCGGCCAGCGCGGCCACCCAGTCGGCCGGGCGGTCGTCGGGCTTGCGCGCCATCCATTTCTCGACCAGCAGCGCGCAGGAGGGCGAGATGGCGGGGTTGAGCACCCACGGATCCTCCACCTGGCCGTTCACCTGGCCGCGCATCGCCTCGTCCGGCGTGCGGTCGCCAAACGGAACGACCCCGGTGAGCATCTGGTACATCGTCGCGCCGAGCGAGTAGATGTCGGAGCGGCAGTCGGCGGCGCGCCCCCCGGTCGCCTGTTCGGGCGGCATGAAGTTGGGCGTGCCCAGCGTCATGCCCTCCTCCAGGGGGCTGTCGGCCATGCCGCCGAGGCTGGCCAGCCCCATGTCCGCCAGCTTGATCGTGCCGTTGGAGTGGATCAGGATGTTGCCGGGCTTGATGTCGGAGTGGATCATCCGGTGGTGCCGCCAGCAGGAGTCGAGGGCGGCGGCGAGGTCGGTCGCGATGGCGAGGGTGTCCGTTTCGTCGAAGATCTTGCGGACCGCGAGCAGGTCGGCGACGCTGCTGCCGGGGACGTATTCCATCACGGTGTAGACCATGCCGTCGTATTCGCCGGCGTCGATGACCTGCACGAGGTTGGGGTGGATGATCGCGGCGGCGGCGCGGGCCTCGTGCAGGAAGCGCGCCAGATCGTCGGAATTCCCGCGGAGGTTGCGCCGCAGGATCTTGATCGCGACGGTTCGCTGCAGGCGGGTCTGGCGGGCTTTCCAGACCGTGGCGGTGCCGCCCTGGCCCAGCGGCTCCAGATCCTCAAATCCCGGGATGGTCAATCGGGTCGACATGAGGTCAATGCTAATCGGTCGAACGGGGCTTGTCGATGCGAACGGCGGAATGATTGGGGGAGGGGAGGGCATGTTCTTTGCCTTTCGTTGTGCTTGCCCATCGGGGGGAATCGGGCTACCTTCTCCCCCGGTGCCTGGATTGGGAGGTTCGGGCCACGAATGGCGGTCAATTCACGGGACGGAAGGGGGCACAATGAAAACAAACATGCCGGGCTTGTTGGTTTTGGCGGCGGGGTTCACCTTTGCAGCGGCGGTTTCCCGGGCGGTCGAACCCGCTACGGAGCCGTTGACCCTGCAGGATGTCATCCGCATCGCGTTGGAAAACAATCCGGATCTGCGCCTGCAGGAGATCGACCGCCAGATCGCCGAGAAGGAGGCGCGCGGGGAGAGCTATTACTGGGAACCCGAGGCCGTGGTTTCCGGGAAACGCTACAACAACAGCCGCCAGAACACCGTCGAGCAGGAGATCAGCCAGTTCAGCCCCACCTTCGAGGAGCGGAACACGAGTCTGTCCGCCGCCCTCGAGGGAACGGTGGCCTCCGGCGGGAAGTGGCGCCTGGGCTATTCGCTTGACGAGCTGTCCAACAACCTGACCAACCAGAATTTCCGCACCCGCGCCGCGTTTGACGAGGAATACGCGTCGATCGCCAGCATCTCGTTCTCCCAGCCGCTGCTGCGCAACTTCGGGCCGGCCGTCACCAGGAGCCAGTTGCGCAACGCCGAGCTCAACCACGAGGTCGCCAAGCAGGAACTGCGCCGGCGCCGCATGCTCACCATCGGCCGCGCCGAGCTGGGCTACTGGTCCGCCTGGCAGTCGGTCCGCGCGGTGGACCTGCGCGCGAAGTCGCTGGAGATCGTGAAATCCCTGCTGGAGGACAACAAGAACCGCCTCAAGGAGGGCCGCGTCTCGCAGATGGACGTCGACCAGACCCGCGCCGGCGTCGCCCTGCGCGAACGCCGCTGGCTGGAGGCCCGCACCGAGGCCAACGAGGCCGCGAAGGCGCTCGCGTCCCTGCTCGGATGGACCGCGCGCGACGCCCAACCGGTCATCAAGGCGGAGATCCTCGAGATCGGAGACCCCGTGGTGACCGACTTCGACCAGGCCATGACCCGGGCGGTGAGCTCGCATCCCGACATGCTGATCCGCCAGAAGGAGATCGAGATCGAAAACCTCCGCCTGGTCGTGGCCAGGAATCAGAGCTGGCCCCAGCTGGACCTGGTCGGCAGCTACGGCTACAACGGTCTGGGCGAGGACGTCCCCGAGTCCTGGGACCGGCTCTCCGAGGGCGAATACCAGAACTGGTCGGTGGAGCTGGTCTTCCGCATGGGTCTGGGCGGAGACCGCAAGGCCAGGTCGCAACTGGAACAGACCAAACTCCGCCACGAGCGCGCGCTCCTCGGCTACCAGGCCACCGAATCCGACCTGGCCAACGCCATGCGCAGCGTGATGAACAAGGCCCGGCTCGTGCGCGACACGCAACTCGCCCTCGCCCGCGAAACCGATGTCAACCGCGCCGCCCTGGACGCCGAAAAAGTCCTGCTGGCGGAAGGCAAGAGCAACAGCCGCCGCGTGCTCGAACTCGAGGAGGACCTCGTCGACGTCCAGGTGCTCTACGAGACGGCGTGCGCCAACTACCGCCGCGTCCTGGTCGAACTCGACATGACCGATGGCGGCATGCTCGCCCGCCGCGGCCTGGAAGAGGCCGCGAAGGGGCCCGGTTTTGTGGAGGTGACGGCGGCGCCGCAAGCTCCCGCGCCCCCGCCCCGCGGCTGCCCCCCCCCCCCCCCGGGCGCCCCCCCCCCTTGGCCCCCCCCCC
>JAXMHJ010000077.1:0-23123 GCA_046346795.1 Kiritimatiellia bacterium | reverse complement strand
TACATCAACGACTTCGGCCTGGCGCCCGACCCCACCGCCATCGATCTGGCCGAATTCGGCGCCGTGATCGATCCCACGGGCGTCCGCCTGACCTGGCGCACCGCGTCCGAGACGGACAACTTCGGCTTCAACCTGTACCGGTCCTCGCGCCTCAACGGCGAGCGGGTGAAGGTCAATACCGCCCTGGTGGAAGGGCAGGGAACCGGCGGCGGAGCCACCTACACCTACACGGACCTGCATGTCGCCCCCGGACGGTGGTTCTACTGGCTGGAGGACGTCGACTTCGACGGCACCCTGACGCAGCACGGCCCCGTGATCGTGACTGTTGTGGAGGAACAGACCGCGGCCGCCGACGCCTTTGTCATCGATGAACCCGGCGTCTATCGAGTCGCCCCGACCGGCGACGGTTCCCGCTCCCAGGTCGAGGTGGACGGCGTCGCCGTCGCCGCCGCCCTGGTCGACGGACAGCTCCTCTTCTACGCCGGCGAAGGCGCCTCCGCGGCCCGCGTGGTCGACAGCGCCGAGCCGCTCCGCATGGAAGAGGTGGATGTCGCCCCGCAGGGCGGTGAACTCGCCGTGGTCGAGGTGCCCGAGTCCGGCGCGGTGGTCTTCACCACCCTGGAGAACACCGACAGCTACCTGGTCCTCGGCTTCGGCGGCGACACCGCCATCCTGCTCGACATCACCGACCCGGTCCGCCCGCGTCTGCTCGTCAACTTCGGCCAGCTCTCGACCGGCACCGATTCCGCCGCGTACCTGAGCCACAAGACCGAACAGCCCGCGCGCATCCAGGCGGTGAAGCAGCAGAAGGTGAAGGATTTGAGCCGCTGATCCCGGCTTCCTTTCCTCCCCGGCAGGGCCTGCAACTTGCAGGCCCTGTTTTTTGGGCTATCTTCCCCCCTCCCGGGGAAGAACCCCGCCCAACACATAACCCAAGGAAAAACCCATGAAGTTCATGCCCATCCTGGCCGCGTCGGCCATCGCCCTCAGCCTGCAGGCCCGCTCGGAAAACGTTGTCTACAACCTGGACGGCTCCCACGCCGACATCGGCTTTTCGGTCCGCCACATGGTTGTCAGCACCACGCGCGGCGCCTTTGGCAAGGTCACCGGCAAGCTGACCACCGATGACAAGGGCGTCCTGATCGCCGCCGAGGCCGTCATTCCTGTCGAGAGCATCGACACCAAGGAAGCCAAGCGCGACGAGCATCTGCGCGGCGAGGACTTCTTTGACGCGAAGAACAACCCCGACATCACCTTCAAGAGCACGGCCGTCAAGAAGACCGCCGCCGGCAAGTACGAGGTGACCGGCGACCTGAAGATGCGCGATGTCACCAAGTCCATCACCCTTCCCGTGGACCTCAACGGCCCCGTGGAGGATCCGTACGGCAACATCCGCATCGGATTTGAAACGACGACCACCATCAACCGCCAGGACTGGAACATCAAGTACAACGGCCTGCTGGGCACGGGCGACAAGGCCATTGGCGACGACGTGAAGATCAACGTCAGCGTCGAGGGCATCAAGGCCAAGTAACGCCTCCGTCGCACACGTGCGCAACGGCCCCCGGTGCAAACCGGGGGTTTTTTCGCATGGGTGAATAACGATCCGCGCATGACGTCACCCGTTGAAGCTGCCCGGCGGGCGGGTGGGCCGCCCGTCCCGCACCAGGAGTCCCATGCCCGGTTCCGTTCAAGCTCTCTGCCTGTTCACGTTGGTCGGGTTGACCGCGAACGCCACCCAGGTGCGTCTGCCGGCCACCCCCGCCCTCACCCCCGACGGCGCGACCCTCGTTTTCGAGTGGCAGGAGGACCTCTGGACCGTTCCCGTCTCGGGGGGACAGGCCCGGGCGCTCACCCGGCACCCCGCCATGGACCGGTTCCCGGTGGTGTCTCCCGACGGAACCTCGGTCGCCTTCATGAGCAACCGGGACAGCACCTACCAGACCTGGATCATCCCGCTGGGCGAGGGCGAGGCCCGGCAGGTCACCCGGCACTCCGAAGGTTCGGGGCCGCAGGACTGGTTTCCCGACGGCCGCCGCCTCGTCGTCCGCGGAGCGCGGGACAGCGGAGACTTCCTGCCCGGCCGTTTCTTCTCCGTCGACACCGCCGGCGCGAAAGCGGAGCGGCAACTCTTCGACGAGCCCGGCGAGTGGGCGCGCGTGTCGCCCGACGGACGGAAGATCGTCTACATGCACGGCGGCGACAGCGTCTATCGCCGGGGATACCGCGGCAGCCTCGCCGCGACGATCTGGATGACGGACCTCGAGACCGGCACCTTCACCAACCTCGTGCGCTCGGCGGACGGGGCGGAATGCCGCTGGCCCTTGTGGCGCCCCGACGGGAAGGCCGTCTACTTCGTGCGCGAGGACGCCTCCCGCACCTCCAACCTCTGGGAGAAGGATCTGGCCACCGGAGAGGAACGCCAGCGCACCTTCATGAGCGGCCCGGGCGTCTTCTTCCCCGCGATCTCGCGCGACGGATCGGTCGTCGTCTTCCGCGCGGGCTTTGATTTTTACCGCTGGAGCCCCGCCGATCCCGCCGAGCCCAGCCGCATCCAGATCACCGCCCCGCCCGACAGCTCGCCCGCCACCACCCGGCGCATCGTGCTCAATCGCGCGGACAACGACGACATCCCGGGCTCCGTCTCCTTCACCCGCGACGCCGACGAGGTGCTGTTCAGCGCCGGCGGCGACCTGTGGGTGATGGACACCGAACTGCGCGAGCCCGTGCCCGTCACCCGCGGCAGCGACGCGCAGGACGGCTGGGCCTTCTTCGCCCCGGGCGTCTCCAACACCGTGTACTTCCTGCGCGACACCGGCGACCGCTGCAACGTGTGGAAGGCCGGGCGCGCCGACCCCTCCCTGCCCTGGTGGCGCAACCCGGGATTCACGCTCACCGCCGTGACGGATGACACCCGCGGCCGCTCCCGCCTTTCCCCGGACCCCTCCGGAAAACGCCTCGCCTGGGTCGAGGCCCCCGGCTCCCTCTGGGTCGCCACGCCCGGCGGCAACGACGCCGTGCGCGTCATCGCCGCCACCGGCATCGCCGGCTATTCGTGGTCCCCGGACAGCCGCTGGCTGGTCTGTTCCGCCGAGGACAGCGACGACAACCACGACGTCTGGATCGTCTCCGCGGACGGCGCCCAGCCTCCGTTCAACCTCTCCCGCCATCCCGACTGGGACGGAAACCCCGAGTGGTCGCCCGACGGCCGGGTGATCGCCTGGATCGGCCGCCGCTTCGACGGGACCTGCCCGATCCACTACGCATGGCTCCGCCGGGAGGACCGCGGCCGCACGCGGCGCGACGACGGGACCCCGGCGGGCAGGGCCGAAAAGAAGGACGAGACCGTTCGCATCGACTTCGACGGCCTCGCCGAGAGCGTCCAGGCGGTTGACGCCGGCGGCGGCGTCCCCTCCGGCCTCTTCTGGTCCTGGGACGCCAAGGCTCTGGCCTTCCGCGCCAGCCGCGAGGGCCGCGAGGGCACCTGGAAACTCTTCTTCCCCCACCCGGACAAGCCCGAGTTCATGAGCGCCACCTTCGGCGAATGGGCCGAATGGACCGCAAAGGGCATCCGCTGGTCGGTCGGCGGCGTGCCCCGCGCTCTACGAGCGAAAACTGCCCTTCACCGTCCGCTCCTTCGGCGCGACGAGTCCGCCTGGCGCCGCCTCGCCCTGCGCAAGATGTGGCGCACCATGCGCGACGAGTTCTACGACGAGAAGTTGAACCACCTCGACTGGAACGCCGTGCTGTCGGCCTACGACGAGATCGCCGGCCAGGTCGACGATTCCGCCTTCGCCCGGCTGGCCTCCATGCTCTTCGGGGAACTCAACGCGTCCCACCTGGGGTTCACCCCCCGGCGGGACGGCGCCGCGGCCGCGGGCTGGAAACGCGAGACCGGTCATCCCGGGGTCGTGTTCGACCCCTCGTTCGCCGGACCCGGCCTGCTGGTGCGGTCCGTCATCGCCGGATCCCCCGCCGACCGGGACGTCTCCCGGCTGGTGCCCGGGGACGTGGTCACGCACATCAACGGAACGCCCGTCATGCCGGACGACGACCTCTGCCCCCTGCTGGAGGGTCCGCTGCCGCGCGATGTCCTCCCTTTCGCTGCGCCGGGGAAACACCAACCTCGCCGTGCGCCCGCCGCTGAGCACCTCCGACGCCATCCGGGAGCTGGCGCGCAAGGCCGAGACCGAGGCCGCCCGCGCCAGGGTCCGCGAATGGAGCCAGGGCCGCGAAGATCTTCCTCGAGGCGATGCGCAACGACGATCTCCGCCTCTTCGAAATGGTCTATGAGGAAGGCGATGGCCGCGACGGACTGGTCATCGACGTCCGCAACAACCGCGGTGGCTTCACCGCCGACCAGATCCTCTCCATCCTCATCTACCTGCAGCACGCCGCATCATCCGCGCGGCGGCCAGCCCGGGATACCAGGGCTCGTACCTCAAGCGCCCGCGCTGGAACAAGTTCGTCACCGTGCTCTGCAACGAGCACACCGCCAGCAACGGCGAATTTTCTCCATGCCATCAAGTCCACCGGCCGCGGCAAGCTCGTCGGCAAGACCACCCAGGGCGGCGTCATCTCCACCTCTCGACCGCGAGGTGCTCGACCTCGGCACCTTCCGCATCCCGCACCGGCTGGTTCTCCCAGCCGGACGGCATCGACATGGAACGCCAGGGGCGGAGCCCGACATCGCTGTGGAAAACCCCCTGGGCTCCCGCGCCGCCGGGTTCGACCCCCAGTTGTTCGCCGCCGTCACCGTCCTGCTGGAGGACATCAAGGCCGCCGCGCACCAGGAACACCACCTACAAGCGTGGCCCCGATCTTCCGGTAAAACCCGGCAGCACCTCCACCCCCGGCGTCCCTCGCACCCGGGCCGGTCTCCTCCCGAATAGCCGGCCGCGGAGCCGGCAGCCGCACCCCGAAAAGCACAACCCCCGAGGTCATCATGAGAACTCGCCCTTGGCCGCCGGCATGCTGGCGCTCGCACTCGCAGCCGAGGCGGCGCCGCGGACACCTTCCTCGACCCCGCGAAGATTCCGCAAACCCTCGACGAACTCTGGGCCGGCTACGACGCCTTCGACCGCGCCACCCCGCTCGAGGTCGAGGTGCTCAAGGAGTGGAACGTGGACGGCGGCCGGCCTGCCGCCTGGTCCGATACCAGGTCGGCGTCTTCAAGGGCGCCCCCTTCGCGCGTCGCCGCCTTCTACGCCTTCCCCACGGGCGCGCAAAAGCTCCCGGCGATCCTCGACCTGCACGGCGGCGGACAGTCCGCCTCGCTCGACAACGTCATCACCTCCGCCCGCCGCGCTACGCCGGGCTCTCGCTCAACTGGGGCGGCAACAACTCAATCTCGGCCGCTCCGGCGGCGAATACGACGGCCCGCAGACCGACTGGGGCAACCTCGACGCCACCCATCCCCCGCAACGCAACCCGGTCAACCGCCGGTCTCCGCTCTCTCCCGACCAGTTCACCCTCGACCCCGTAGTCTCGCCCTGCAACAGCAACTGGTTCGTCGTGCTCATCGCCGCGCGCCGCGCCGTCAGCGTGCTCGAGCGCCAGCCGGAGGTCGACCCCGGCCGCATCGGCGTCTGCGGCCACTCCATGGGCGGCAAGCTCACCACTGACCTGCCGCATCGACCCGCGCGTGCGCGCATCCGTGCCGTCCTGCGGCGGCTCCGGGGTCGTGCTCAAGAGCCAGGCCGACCTCCCCGGCTGGCCAGAAGACCGAGCCCGACGCCTTCGAACTCGCCTGCGTTTCCGACAACGCCTATATCCCGCGCATCGCCCGCCCCGTGCTCTGGGTCTCCCCGCAGAACGACTTCCATGCGATCATCGACAACATGGCCTGGAACTGGCGCGACGTCCCCGACGACCTCGTCCGCTTCAGCATCTCCCCGCACTACAACCACCGCCACGAGGACGCCTCCGAGATCACCCGCCACCTCTGGTTCGAGGAGCACCTCAAGGGCGCCTTCCGCATGCCGCAAACCCCGCGCCTGACCCTCACGCTCGCCTCGCCCGAAGGCGTGCCGCGCGTCGAGGTCATGCCCGACGCCGCCCAGTTCGTGCGCTGGTCGACGGCTATTCCGCCGATCCGCACGCCCTCACCCGCTTCTGGCGCGACGCCGGCGCCGTCAAACCAACGCCGGCTGGAGCCGCCTGCCCGGTGCCTCGACACCGCCCAACCGCTCTTCGTCCACGCCAACGTGGTGTACGAGATGCCGGCGCCGCAGCGCGACATCCCGAATGCATCGGCACCGCCTGCCACGGCGAATTCATCCTCAGCTCCCGCGTCCTCTCCGCCGCGCCCGCCGCCCTGCAGGCCGCCGGGGTCAAGGTGACCGACGCCCTCTTCGCGCCTCATCGACGACGGCGCGCGCGGCTGGCACGACTGGTATCGCAACAACTGGGTCACCCGGCCGCCTGGTCCGCCGCCACCCGCAAGCTCAAGGATCCTACGGCGCGGCCCCGACGGCGCGACGCTGGAGTTCGACATCCGCTGCCCGGTGGACAACACCCTCGTCCTCACCTTCACCTGCAACTCTGGGGCGCGATCCAGCCGGGCAAAACCCGCGTGGACTACGCCAGGCCGAGCCCTTGCGGCTGCGACCGGTTTTCAGACCGTTTCGGTGCGCCTGTCCGACCTGGCGGCGACCGACCCGAAAATCACTTTTCCCCCTGACCGACTGGCGCAGCGTCACGGAGTTCAGCATCAGCCCTTCCGGCAGCGTCGTGCGTGACGGACAGGTCGTGAAGATCGACGGCCGCCCCTGGCCCGAACCGCGCGCCCTCCGCAACCTCCGCTGGACCGGCGGAACCCCCTGACAGAGGGTTGCCTGGACCAGATTTTTATCAGGAAACCAGGAACTCAGGAAGATTTCGGTCTTTGTATTTTCACACGGACCGCCACCGCCCGGTGGCCCCAAATGCCACGGCCTGGACTTCCTTCTCTGGAAAAACCCATCATGCTTTCCACCACTTCTGCCACGTCGTCGCCCGCCCCGTTTCCGCCGCAGCCGCGGTCACCCCGGCCGCGCCATTTCTCACCCGCCCGTCCACAGCGTCTCAGGATGATCCATTACGTCGAGAAGTCCCCGGACCCCGATCTTTTCATCCAGGGGGTAGCTTGAATTGCCGGGGCAGACAATCGTCAGCCGGTCCAGCGACAGGGCGTCGAGAGCCAGGCGGTGGGACGCGGTGACCCTGGGATGGTCGGAGTACTTGATTTCAAATCCGAGCCTCTTGCCGCGATGATGGATCAGCAGATCCAACTCGCCCTGTCCGTGAACACCCCAGAAGTACACATCGTCGGCATCCGCCCCGCTCAGGGAAATCACCTGCTCCAGGGCGAACCCCTCCCACGAGGCGCCCATCCTCGGATGAACCATGAGGGCGGCCATGTCGGGGAGTCCCAGCAGGCGGTGCAGAATACCGGCGTCCCGGAAGAAGAACTTGGGCGACTTGACCTGGCGCTTCTTGATGTTTTCATGCCATGGCATCAGACGCCGGACCATGAAGGTGCCGCTGAGCAGGTCCAGGTAGCGGGCGGCGGTTGTGTGGGCGACGCCCATGCTTTTGCCGATTTCCGAGGCGTTGAACACCTGCCCGTGGACGTGCGCGAGCATCATCCAGAAGCGGCGCAGGGTGGCGGCGGGGATCTGAATGCCCAGCGAAGGCACGTCCCGCTCCAGAAAGGTCTTGATGTAGGCCTCCCGCCACAGCCAACTGGCATGATCCGTTTCCGCCAGGAAGGAGCGGGGATAGCCGCCCCTCAGCCAGAGGCGGTCCTGGAAGGTCGAACCGACTTCGTCGGCATGAAACGGAGTGACCTCGACAAATCCGATCCGCCCCGCGAGCGTCTCCGCGCCCTGGCGGATCAGATCCCGGCTGGCGCTCCCGAGAATCAGGAAGCGGGCGGGATTGTTTTCCCGGTCAACCAGAACGCGGAGAACCGGAAAAAGTTCCGGGCGGTTTTGGACCTCGTCGATGATGACCAGTCCCTCGAGGCCTCCCAGCGCGAGCATCGGGTTGTCCAGCCTGGCCAGATGGGCGGGATCCTCCAGGTCGAAGTACTGGAGCCCCGGATCGAATTTCCATGGCGATTGGCGGGCATACTGCCTCGCCAAAGTCGTCTTCCCCGCCTGCCGGGGACCCAGCAGGGCTACAATGCTGGCCGCCGACCATTGTTCTTCGATCTTGTGGATGAATGAGTTACGATCCATGCCCGCTTATACCATGAAATCTGAGCGGCGACCACTCAATTTTCGCTGGCTGTTTGATCGCGGCACTCCATTTAACCAAGAAGAAGGCGGCGCGCCGGCCATTGAGACCTACGGCTTGTGTCGGAGAGAATCATTCCCGACCGTTCCAAAACCGCTTCCCGCAGCCTCAACAGGCTGTCAAGGGCCAATGGATTGAGGCGCTTGAGGCGCTTGGATAGCGGCGGCCGGAATGGGCTTGCGTGGCACCTGCCGCCGGAGCTACCTTTCCGGCCCGGTGGCCCCATAAGCCAGGGCCTGGACTTCGTTCTCTGGAAAACCCATCACGCGTTCCACCGCCCGGTGGCCCGGTCATCCGACTGAATCGTAACGCCCCGGATTTGACCGCAGCCGCAACCCGTCATGCCCGCCTGACCGTCGCGCCGTCCACCCAGTGGCTGCCGATGAGGGTGGCGCGGGGGGTGTCGGGCACGCCGGGTTCGTTGTGGAGGACCATGGAGAGCAGCATGTCGACCGCGGCCTCGCCGACCAGGTCGTTGCGCTGGTCCATGCCGGCCCATTCGGCGTGGTCGGCGCGCCATTCGTACTGGATCAGTCCGACGTCCGCCGGAACGCGCCGGTCGAGGGACTCCAACCAGCGCTTCACCTCGTGGTAGAGGGTGAAGATCACGTCGGGCTTCGTCCGGTCCAGCCAGCGCTCGAACACGTGCAGATCCTTCCGCGCCGCCGCCACGTCGTGGAACGGCGCGGTGTGCTCGCGCGCCGGGCAGAACTTCCGCTGCCCCGTGATGAAACCCGCCGTGAAGCGACCCTCGATGAGCTGGTCGATCACCCCGTCGAGCACCAGCGCGGGCCGGCGGTAGCCCAGCGCCACCGCCTTCTCGAACGCGGCCAGCGAGAGCGCATGATGATCGGAACAGGCGAAGGACAGCTCCGGTCCGCGCGTGCGCACGCCCGTGACCACCGCCGGCAGCGCGGCCCACAACGGGCCGAAGCGCTCAGGCAGGCGGTTGTGCGACATCAGTCCGACCACCAGCAGTCCGCGGATGTTGCGCGTGCGCAGGATCGAGAGCCAGCGGCGGGGGGTCCAGCCCGGCTCGTGCAGCCAGAATTCATCGAGGCCGTACCCGAGCTGCGCCGCGCGGCGGCGGCAGCCCTCCACGTAAATCGGCAGGGTCGGATGGGCGGTGAAGGCGCGCGGGTCCTCGTTGGCGTTGATCAGACCGAGGGTCGCCTGGAAGCGCGCCGACCGGTTCCGCCGCAGTTCCGACATGAGCTGCGACACCGTGGCGTTGCTGCGGTAGCCCATCTTCGCGGCCAGCGCCGCGATGCGGTCGCGCGTCGCCTGCGACACGCGCGGACTCCCGCGCAGGGCGAGACTCACCGTGTTCTTCGAAACACCCGCCGCGCGGGCGATGTCGGACATGGAGGACATGGGGTGGGGGGCGGGTGCCGGGGAAGGTGTTTAGCTTTTAGCGGTTTAGGTTTTTAGCTTATAGCCGTTGAGCGGGCGGAAAAACAGGCGCCCCGCCGACACTAAACAGCTAAACCGCCACCCGCTACCAGCTTGAATTCAATATTACTGTAATATTCACATGATTCTTGCCTGCCAGCCTCGTTTCCCCCACGTTCCCGCGCATGTCCTACACCCTCGGTCTTGATTACGGCACCAACTCCGCCCGCGCCCTGGTGGTGTCCGCCGCGGACGGGCGCGAGGTCGGCGCCTGCGTCGTCGACTACCCCTCCGGCCACCAGGGCATCCTGCTGGACCCCGCCGACCACCACCTCGCCCGGCAAAACCCGGCCGACTACCTGCACGCGCTGGAACACGCGACCCTCGGCGCCATCGCCGCCGCGCGCCGGGCCGATCCCGCGTTCGCACCGGAGAAAATCGCCGGCATCGGCATGGACGGCACCGGCTCCAGCCCCATCCCGGTCGACGCCGCCAACACCCCGCTGGCGCTGCTGCCCGCCTTCCGCGGCCACCTCGCCGCGCAATGCTGGCTGTGGAAGGACCACACCTCCATCCCCGAGGCCGAGGCCATCACCGCCCTCGGCCGCCGCCTGCGCCCGCAGTACATGGCCCGCATCGGCAACACCTATTCCTCGGAGTGGTTCTGGGCCAAGATCTGGCATTGCCTCAAGACCGCGCCCGACGTCTTCGCTGCCGCGCACTCGTGGGTCGAGCTGTCCGACTTCGTCCCCGCCGTGCTCGCGGGCGTGAAGAACCCGCGCGACATCCGCCGCGGTGTCTGCATGGCCGGCCACAAGGCGATGTACGCCGACGACTGGGGCGGCCTGCCCGACAAGGAATTCCTCTCCGCCCTCGACCCGCGCCTGGCCGCTCTGCGCGACCGCCTCTACAACCGGGCCCACGACGCCTCCGCGCCCGCCGGCCGCCTCTGCCCCGAATGGGCCGCGAAACTCGGCCTCCCCGCCGGCATCCCCATCGCCATCGGCGAGATGGACGTCCACTACGGCGCCATCGGCTGCGGCGTCACCGAGGGCACGCTCGTCAAGGTCATCGGCACCTCCACCTGCGACTGCGGCGTCATCGCCGCCGGTAAAACCGTGCGCGACATCCCCGGTATCTGCGGCATCGTCAAGGGCGCCATCCTGCCCGGCTACTTCGGCGTCGAGGCCGGCCAGTCCGCCGTCGGCGACATCTTCAAGTGGTGGGTCGAGGTCGTCTGCGAAGGCGACGCCGCCCTGCACGGCCGCCTGACCGCCGAGGCCGCCGCCCTGCGCCCCGGCCAGTCCGGCCTGCTCGCGCTCGACTGGAACAACGGCAACCGCACCATCCTCGTCAACCAGAGCCTCACCGGCCTGCTGCTCGGCCAGACCCTCCACACCACGCGCGCCGAAATCTACCGCGCGCTCATCGAGGCCACCGCCTTCGGCGCCCGCGCCATCATCGAGCGCCTCAAGGAATACGGCGTGCCGGTCGACCGCATCGTCTGCTCCGGCGGCATCGCCGACAAGAACCCGTTCCTCATGCAGGTCTACGCCGACGTCACCGGCTGCGAGATGCAGCTCTCCCGCTCCTCGCAAAGCTGCGCGCTGGGCTCCGCCATCGGCGCGGCGGTCGTCGCCGGACTCCACCCGGACTACCCGTCCGCCCAGGCCGCGATGACCGGCGTGAAGGCGGAGCGCTTCCGGCCCAACCCCGCCGCGCAGGCGGCCTACAACAAGCTTTACGCCCTCTACCGCACCCTGCACGACGCCTTCGGCGGCGTCACCGCGCAGGCCGACCTCACGGGCGTGATGAAGGCCCTGCTCGCCCTCAAGCAAGGCGCCTGACGCCCCCTCCCCATCCAACCCCAACACCCCCCGCATCATGGCCACCTCCGCCCCCCTCGAATTCTGGTTCGTCACCGGCTCCCAGCACCTCTACGGCCCCGCCGCCCTCAAGCAGGTCGCCGCCAACTCGCAGGCCGTGGTCAAGGCGCTCAACGCCTCCCGCCACCTCCCGCACAAGCTGGTCTTCAAGCCGGTCGTCACCACTCCGGAGGAGATCACCGCCCTCTGCACCGCCGCCAACGCCTCGCCCCGCTGCGCCGGCCTCGTTGCGTGGATGCACACCTTCTCGCCCGCCAAGATGTGGATCGCCGGCCTGCAGCTCCTGCGCCGCCCGCTGCTCGACCTGCACACCCAGTTCAGCCGCGACCTGCCCTGGTCCACCATCGACATGGACTTCATGAACCTCAACCAGACCGCCCACGGCGGCCGCGAGTTCGGGCACATCGGCGCGCGCCTGCGCCTGCCCCGCAAGGTCGTGGTCGGGCACTGGAACGACCCCGAGGTCGCGCAGCGCATGTCCGCCTGGATGCGCGCCGCCCGCGCGTGGCACGCCTGCCAGGGGATGAAGATCGCCCGCTTCGGCGACAACATGCGCCAGGTCGCCGTGACCGAGGGCGACAAGGTCTCCGCGCAGATGCGCTTCGGCTGGTCCGTCAACGGCTACGGCGTCGGCGACCTCGTCGCGCGCGTCAACGCCGCCACCGAAAAGCAGGTCGCCGACCTCTGCGCCGAATACGAGACCGCCTACGACGTCGCCCCCGCCCTGCGCCGCAAGGGCGCGCGCCACGAAGCCCTGCGCGACGCCGCCCGCATCGAAATCGGCCTGCGCTCCTTCCTGGAAGAGGGCGGCTTCGACGGCTTCACCACCACCTTCGAGGACCTCCACGGCCTCAAGCAGCTCCCCGGCCTCGCCGTGCAGCGCCTCATGGCCGACGGCTATGGATTCGGCGCCGAGGGCGACTGGAAGACCGCCGCGCTCGGCCGCGTCCTGAAGATCATGGCCGGCGGGCTCAAGGGCGGCACCTCCTTCATGGAGGACTACACCTACCACCTCGACACGAACAACACCCTCGTCCTCGGCGCGCACATGCTCGAGATCTGCCCCAGCATCGCCGCCGCGAAGCCCTCGCTGGAGATCCACCCCCTCGGCATCGGCGGCAAGGAGGACCCCTGCCGCCTCGTGTTCGACGGCGCCCCCGGCCTGGCCGTCAACGCCAGCCTCATCGACCTCGGCAACCGCTTCCGCCTGCTCGTCAACGAGGTCGACTGCCTCCCGCCCGCCGAGCCGCTGCCCAAGCTGCCCGTCGCCCGCTCGCTCTGGACCTGCCGTCCCGACGTCAAGACCGCCACCGCCGCGTGGGTCCACGCCGGCGGAGCGCACCACACCGTGCTCTCGCTCGCGCTCACGACCGAACACCTCGAGGACTTCGCCGAAATGGCCGGGGTCGAGCTGTCCGTCATCGACGCTGGAACCAGTCTGCGCTCCTACAAGGAGCAGCTCCGCAACAACGACCTCTACTACCACCTGGCGCAGGGCATCCGCGGCTGACCGGCTGCGGCTGCGATCAAAAAAGGAACCACCATGGGCGCTTATCACGACATTCGCGAGGAATGCTGCGCGGCCAACCGCGCCCTGCCCGCCACGGGCCTGGTGGACCTCACCTTCGGCAACGTCAGCGTGGCCGATCGCGCCAAGGCCGTCTTCGCCATCAAGCCTTCCGGCGTGGACTACGACCGCCTGCGGCCGGAGGACATGGTCGTGGTCGACTACGACGGACGCGTGGTCGAGGGCTCGTTGCGCCCCTCGTCCGACACCGACACCCACCGCCGTCTGCTCGCGGCCTTCGAGGGCGTCCGTTCCGTCGTGCACACCCATTCCCGCACCGCGGTCGCCTTTGCACAAGCCGCGCGTGAGATTCCCTGCCTGGGCACAACCCACTGCGATTATTTCCACGGCCCCGTGCCCGTCACCCGCGGCCTGACCCCGGACGAGATCGCCACCGCGTATGAGTGGGAAACCGGAGGCGTCATTCTCGAGGCCTTCGCCGGCCGCTCTCCGTTGTCCGTTCCCGCCGTGCTGGTCCGTCACCACGGTCCGTTTGCGTGGGGCGTCAGCGGCGCCAAGGCGGTCGAGACCGCGCAGGCTCTTGAGATCGTCGCCGACATGGCCCTCAAGACCCTTGCGCTCAATCCCGCGATCTCCTCCGTCCCCGCCCCGCTGCACGACCGCCACTTCCTGCGCAAGCACGGCCCCGGCGCCACCTACGGGCAGAAATAGACGGTTCCGCGTGGTGGGCTGGGCGGGAGGGATTTCGCATTACGCGGGGCGAGATGATGGGATGAATGGGAGGGGATGGGAGGAATAGGCTGCGCCGGCCCACCCCCATTTTTCCGGCCTTCAAATTCCCGATTTCCGGGTCCCCGGCTCACGTTTCGGCCGGGTTGTCCAGAAACCGGTTCAGGCACACGAAGTCGTCTGCGGCCCAACCCTTGGCAAAGCCCTTCTGGTACAAGGCCAGGAGGGCGTCGAGCTGGGGGAGGGGCTGGGCGGGGGCGGCCGCGCGGGCGAGGCGCAGATCCTTGCCCATGTGCTGCAGCGAGAACTGCGGGGCGTAGTCGCCGGCCTTGAGCTTGGGCTCCTTCAACTCGGCCAGGCCGGACCACGCGGCGTTGAGGCGCAGCGCGGCGAAGAAGGTCTCGTCGGCGATGCCGCTGGCGCGCGCGAAGGCGAGACCTTCGCACAGGGCTTCGGCGGCGAGGGCGAGGTTGAGGTTCAGGGCGAGCTTGACCGCGGCGGCGGTGCCCACCGGGCCGATGGGCACGATGGCCCGACCGAGGGAGGAGAGCAGCGGGCGGGCGCGCTCCAGGTCCGCCGGCTCCCCTCCGGTGTAGAACACGGTCTTGCGCGCCTCGGCGGCGGGCTTGCTGCCGGTGAACGGGGCCTCCAGATACGCGGCCCCGGTCGCCCGCACCTGTCGCGCGAAGGAGCGGGAGGACTCCGCGTCGATCGTGCTGCTCTGGATCACGGTCTGGCCCGCTTTGAGCACGGGCAGGATCGCGTCGAGCACCGACTGCACGGCCGGCGGGTCGGCCACCACGATAATCAGGAATGCAGCGCCCTCCGCCGCGGCGCGCGCATCGGGGGTGAAGTAGGGCAGGGCCTTGGGCGATCGGTTCCAGCCGCGGACGTGGTGTCCGTCCGCGGCCAGATGGTCCGCCCAGATGGTGCCGATGATGCCGAGACCGAAGACCGAGATGTTCACTTCAGCTTCGGCATCTTCACCCAGCCGCCGTTTTTCGCGCTGCTCTTGAGGGCGGCGTCGATGAAGGCCATGCCGGTCCAGCCGTCCTCGACGGTGGCGTACCTGGCGCCGTCGATCCTGGGCTTCTTGCCAGCCTTCCAAGCGCGGATGTCGGCCTCGAAGAAGCGGTGCAGGCGCGCGAAGGCGTCGTGGAAGGCCTCGGGATGGCCGGCGGGAATGGTCGGCTCGGCCATGAGATCGGCGGGCAGGTCCTTGAGGAAGCCGTCGTTGCCGGCGATCGCGCCGCGCCAGTAGACGAGGTCGGGCTTGCCGGGCAGGTGGATGGTGATGGCCTCGGGCTCCTCCTGACGCCAGCGCAGCGTGCCCTTGGTGCCGACGATCTCGATGCCGAGGTCGTTCTTGTGGCCGTGGCACACCTGCGAGGCGCGCACGAGGGCGCGGGCGCCGTTGCTCAGGCGGGCGTAGACGGTGAAATGGTCGTCGATGGGGCGGCCGGGCACGAACTTCTCAAGCTGGGCGGAGAGTTCGGAGATTTCCAGCCCGGTGGTGTAGCGGAGTTGCATGAGGGCATGGGTGCCGATGTCGCCGCCGCAGCCGGAGCCGCCGGCCTTCTTGGGGTCGGTGCGCCACGCGGCCTGCATCTGGCCGGAGTCCTCGAGCTTGGTGGCGAGCCAGCCCTGGATGTAATAGGAGTCGACCCAGCGCACTTCGCCGAGCAGGCCGCTGCGCACGATGAAGCGCGAGAAGCGGGTGGTCCAGTGGCCGAGGTAGGTGTGGGCCAGGCCGAAGGGCACGCCCGTCTTGCGGACGGTCTTCACGAGGTCGTTGGCCTCCTTCATGTTCAGGCACAGGGGCTTTTCGCAGAACACGGGGATGCCGGCCTTGAGGGCCTTGGTGGCGGGGTCGTGGTGGACGAAGTTGGGGGTGACGATGAGCACGTAGTCGAGGCGCTCGGACTCGGGCAGCTTCGCCTGGGCGGAGATCATTTCGTCGTAGGAGCCGAAGCCCTGCAGCGGATAGGGCCAGTTGGCGGCCTCTTCGAGGGCGATCTTGGGATCGGGGAAGAGCGCGCCGGCGGTGACGCGGCGGGTGCCGTCGAAGTGGATGGCTTTCTGGTGGGGGTTCACGATGAACGCGCCTTTGCCACCGCCAATGAGACCGACTTTCAGGGGTTGTTTCGACATAGGAAGCTCCCGGGGTTGAATGAGGGGGGAAGGATAGGGCGGCGGGCGAAGGTGATCCAGAGAAAAAGGGCGCGAGTTGGAGTCAATCCCGGGTGTTGATCTCAACCCCTGGAGGGCCGCTCTTCCGCGCTGCCGCGGCGGCCCGGCGGTTCGGGCGCAACGGCGAATCGTTGCCCGTCATTCGCCGGCTTGTCCGGCTGGGATGAAAAATTCCACAGTCGTCCCTTGCACCCATCCCGTGCGAGCCTTCTTGAACCCGCTCCCTGCCCCGATTTCGTCGTCCAGGCGTTCAAATGACCGGGTCGGTCGACGGAAGAGTTTAGACAGGATTTACAGGATGGACAGGATGGGTTTCCTCAACAACCCGCTTCATCCTGTTCATCCTGTAAATCCTGTCCTGATCAAACTCGATTTCATTCCTCGATTTGCGGTCTTCGCGATCTTCTGTAAACATTTCTTCGGTTCCCCCTCCAGACGCCCGGATGACCGGGGAAGTCTACGAAACGCCGGTGCGCCCTGGCAGTTCCGCCCTCCAAAAATCCGGTTGAATTCCCGTTTCCCCGGCGCGACTATCCATTCATGAACACCCGCATCTCCCGTCGTGATTCCCTCGCCGGCCTCGGTTTCGCCGCGGCCGCAGCCTCCCTGGCCCGCAGTGTCAACGCCGCCGACGAGGCGGCCGGAACCGCCCTCAAGGGCCGCATCCGTCACTCCGTCTGCAAGTGGTGCTATGGCGGCGTGCCGCTGGACAAGCTGGCGGAATTCTGCAAGTCGATCGGGATGCAGTCCATCGAACTGCTGAGTGGCAACGCCGGGCTGACGGGCGAGATGGAGACGATCCGCAAGCACGGGCTGACCTGCGCGATCACAATGAATCCGAGCAAGGACGGGCTGGGCGGGATCCCGAAGGCGTGGAACCGGGTGGAGCACCACGACAAGCTGGTGCAGGCGTACGAGGAGTTCATCCCCATCGCCGCGAAGGAGGGTGTTCCCACCGTCATCTGCTTCTCGGGCAACCGCGACGGGCTGGACGACGCGACCGGGCTGAAGAACTGCGCCGAGGGGCTGAAGCGCATCATGGCCACGGCGGAGAAGCACAACATCAACATCATGATGGAACTGCTGAACTCCAAAGTGAACCACAAGGACTACATGTGCGACCGCAGCGACTGGGGCGTGGAGCTGGTGAAGGCGGTGGGGTCGGAGCGGTTCAAGCTGCTGTACGACATCTATCACATGCAGATCATGGAGGGCGACGTGATCGCCACCATCCGCAAGCATCACATGCATTTCGGCCACTATCACACCGGCGGCGTGCCCGGGCGCAACGAGATCGACGCGACGCAGGAGCTGAACTATCCCGCGATCATCAAGGCCATCGTCGACACCGGCTACAAGGGCTTTCTCGGCCAGGAATTCATCCCCGCCCGCGCGGACAAACTGGCCTCGCTGAAGCAGGCGGTGGTGGAGATCTGCGACGTCTGATCGCCAATTGCCAATAGCCGATAACCAATAGCCGATTGGCAATTGGCTATTGGCTATTGGCTATTGGCTATTTTAAAACCGGAACTTGATCCCGACCTCGGGAAGCATGGCCGGGTCGAAGTCCATCCGGGCCTTCCCGTCCAGCGCGTCCAGGGTGCGGCGCAGGCGTTCCTGATTGTAGCGGAAGCTCGCGTCGATGCCGCCGTAGATGCTGCCGGAGTACCAGGTGATCTCGAAGAAGGTGAGCGCGGAGAAGAGCGCCCATTCCCCGTCGTCCGCGGTCTCGACCATGCCCCAGATGAAGAGTCCGTTGAGCAGCAGGCTGCGCACGCCGTTGGCGATCTCGCCGGCGTAGAAATATCCGCATCCCGGAACGGCCCCGAGCCAGCCGCCGAGGGTGGGGGACTTGTCGCCCCCCGCCAGGTAGTCCTCCAGGGCGGCCGGGCCGGCGTGCCCGGGGCCCAGATCCGCGGCGTAGCGCCGGGCGTCGCCGACGCGGCCCTGGTCGAGCGCGTGCTGCGCGAGCCGGCCGGTGGCGAAGCGTTTTGCCGCGGGGTCCGCGGAGCGGAAGGCCACGCCGGAAAAATCGAAGTCGGCCTCGTCGGTCCGGCCCTGCGCGGAGAGGATCTCGCCGTGCAGCAGCATGCGCGCGTCCTCCAGGGCACCCGGCCAGGTTTTGACCGACTCCAGCATCGCGGAGGCGCGCGTCCAGTCCTGGGTGCGGGCGTAGGACCAGCCCGCGAGCCACAGGCTTTGGGCGCGCGCCGGGTCGCTGTCGGTCAGCAGGGCCGCCCGGCGGAATTCCACGGCGGCCCCGGTGTAGTCGGAGGAGAGCAGGAGCTGCGCCCCGAGGTGCGGGGCGGGCGGTTCCTTCGCCGGAGCGGCGGCGGTGGATCCGAGCATGGCGAGGACGACAAACCCGGAGCGCCACCGCCACCGTTGGCCTCGGAGCGCGGGCGCCCCCGCCGGCATGCCGGCGCCGCCATCGGGGCGAGGGCGGACCGTTGCCACCGTGGGCGGTGGCGCTCCGGGAGACCCGCGCTTATTCATTCCACACCGGCGGGCGACCGTTTTCTCGGAACCAGTAGTCATGGTACTCCAGGGGGTCGAGTGACTTCTCCAGGCCGCCAACATTGATGGGACGGATGCGGTGCTTGTAGTGATGAGGCTCCCGCACGAAGCGGTCGCCGATCATCGCCACGGCGGTCCAAAATCCGTGTTTATCCGAAGCCTGCCGGAAGTAGGTGGAGCAGCTCGGGTGCATCGGGCAGCGCGAGCCGATGGCGGGCTGATCTGGGTCTTGTAGAAACCCGTGAGCGCGGCGGCGGCGCCGGCGGATCCGGCCCGGGGTCTCTCCGCGAGCCGGATCCATTCGTCGAGCCAGCGCGGGGCGGGCGCGACACCGTCGGAGAGCATGGTCTCCGCCTGGGCTTTCAGAGAAGGGGAAAGACGGCCATGGCGGGAGCGGCTCCGCCAGAACCACCGCGGACTGTTCCGCCAGCAGGGGATCGGGTGAATGAAGAAATGCCTCGGTCAGGTGGGTGGCGGCGGAGGCCTCCCGTCCGGCCGCCAGATCCAGGCGGCCCAGCGCGAGGTGCGCCGCCGCGGCCACCCAGGCGTTGGTGGAGCCGGTCAGGGTTTCGAGTTGGGGACAGACCCCCTCCGGACGGTTGGTTTGGATACCCCCGGCAATGGCCGCGATGAAAGCCGAGGTGGCGTCCAGTGGGTCGTTGGAGAGGTCAAGCAGCGCCTCCCGATGGGCATGCACCCAGTCCCCTTCCTCCACCAGTTGCCGGGTGAGGGTCGGGTGGGCGGGGGTGCGGGGGGCCAGAAACAGAAAAGCCGCCCCCGCGAAGAGGGCGGCTTTGCGCGGAAGGTTCCGCATGGTCTTCAGAAGAAGTTGCCGGGGTACTGGGCCTTGAAATCCGCGGTGGTCTTGCCGCCGTAGATGTCCATGCCGTCCCAGACGCCGATCACGAGGTTGACGAGGGGGATGAGGCGCAGGATTTCGCGCATGTTGATGTCCTTGCCGTCGTTCCAGGCCATGCCGGTGCGCAGGCCCATGCAGCAGCCGACGAAGAAGCCGGCGAAGCCTCCGCGACCGGCGGCCGGAGCGGCCTGCACGGCGGTGGTGGCGAGAATGGATGCAATCAGGGTTCCAGCAATAATCTTTTTCATGGGTTGTATTCCTCCTGCCCCTTTATCCGGCACCGCCCGGCCCGTCGTCAAGTGCGACGTAGACCTTTCATTCCATGGATTTCCGGTATTCGTCCACGAACTCCACGCCCTCAAAGTGGGAGGCGGAGTCGAACAGCCGGTCGGCCATCGGCTCGTTGACGCGAATGTTGGTGAAGGTGACCGTTTCATCCACCCGCACGTCGCCCACCTGCTTCCAGGCTTTCATGGCGGTGATGACGGGCACGCCGGCCATCTCGGAGTAGCCGGTGTATTCGACCCGGCCGAATTGCGTCGCGTGGTCGGGGCCGGAGTACAGGTCCAGCGTTTGGATGAGCCCCCTGGCGTCCACCTTCACCTCCACCCAGGCGTTGCTGGCGGCGTAACCGAGAAGACGTTCGCCGCCCTCCTCCTTGAGCACGCGGGGCTCGATGTTGCGAAGGCGGCGGGTATGTTCGAACGGGGTGCAGGGCAGGTTGGCGATCTGGCCGTTCCACCAGTCGTCGAGTTTGGCGAGGTCCTGCCGGAAGCCCTTCTTGAAGCTGGCGTCGTGGAAGAAGAGGGTCTTGCCGTCGGAGAGGATCTTGCGCCGGCCCGGGGCGAAATTCTCCACCAGCAGCCGCCCCGGCTTGCGGTGGAAGACCCGGCTGAGGATGCGGAGTTCGCCCTGCGGCACCTTCGACACTCGTTCGACGTCGCAGGAGAGCGTCTCCAGCCCGGCGTACGGGGCCTCGAGGTCGGGAGCGGGCGTCGCGGCCGCAGCCAGGGAGGCGAGCAGGAGAAAAACGGGAGGGAGAAGGTGATTGCGCATGGATCCGGTGTTTATACCGGGCCGGGGCCTGCTCAAGCCGATATGCGGTTCATCAGCGCGATTCCTGCGCCCAGGCGAGCCAGTGGGGGTGGGACCAGCTCCAGAGATGTTCGGGGTGGGCGTCGATGTCCCAGGTCCTGCACCACTCCGTCGCCCGTTGGGAATACACGCCGGCCGCCTGCGTGTACACCGACCAGGCGATGGCGAGTGCGAAGACGGTCTTCCACGCGCGGCTCGATTCCAGCCGCGGCAGCAGCGGAAGAATCAGGAGGAGGAGAAACGGCATCACCTCCGTCATGAAGCGCGGCCCGTAACAATGCCCGCCCCACCAGTGGGAGAAGCGGGAGATCACCACGAGGTGCGCCGCGACCGACACGCCGGCGACGATCATCAGGGGGCGCAGGCGCGGCGTGCGCAGCCCCGCCGCCAGGCCGGCCAGCGAAAAGAACACCACCGGGGTGAAGACGAAGATCCCCCGGGCGGGGCTGAACAGGTTCCCGGCCAGTCCCTCGGCCAGCGGCGTCCGCCAGCTCTTGCCGGAGCCGTGGCTGGCATAAGGGCCCAGGAGGCTGTGATAGACGTTGAGATGAAGGGCGGCCGCCGCCGCCGCGAGCGGCAGGGCGAAGAGAATCAGCCAGGCGATGTGCCGGGGATGCCGGAGGAGAATCCAGACCACCGCCGGCGCGATCCACAAGGCGCCGAGGGGGCGGCAGAACACCGCCAGGACCATCGGAATCCCGATGAACCGGATGGCGCGCGGATCCTCCTCCGCCCGGGCCAGCAGGTACAGGGCGATCACCAGGCACAGGCAGGCGCCCCCGTGCTGCCACAGGGTCTGGCTGGCCGTGACCCAGAGATTCGTCCCGAAGGCTAGCAGCAGGGTGAGGAACAGCGCCCGCCTCTTGTCCGTGAGGCGCAGCAGGAAGCAGAAACAGACCGTCACCGTGAGGGCGGCCAGCAGTCCGGCGGACACCTTCTCCAGTTTTTGCATGTAGGCCAGTTCGCCATAGTCGGGGGAGATCAGGGCGGCCAGGGCCTGCACCGGCAGGACGAGAAAACCCGTGCCCAGCGGAAAGGCGGAGAGGTAATGCCCGTCGATCACCTTCAGCCAGTACGGGCGCTGCTTGAGCAGCGGGACGACCCAGTCGAAGTCGATGCCGCCGTGCCGGAACAGGCTGACCGATAGCAACTGGGCGGACTTGGTGTCCCCGCTGCCCATGACGATGTTGTTGCCGATGTAGACGGCGAACACCAGGCCGAAGAGGGAGAGAAGGCTGCCCGCCTTTTCCCGGCGGGAGGACAGGGGCAGGATCTCCCGGCCGGACCGCCTCCGGGCGAGGGCGTGCAGCGCCCACAGGGCCAGGAAGATCCGGGGGGTGCTCTTGAATCCACCGGCCTTCAGGGTGGCGGAACCGATCGTGAAGGTGATCGGGGGGTGGATGCTCAAATAGATCAGGGCGACGCCATACGCGCAGAGGACGAGGGCCAGGGCGATCCGCACGGTCTCCCGCAAATCAGATCCGGCCCGGGCATTCGTGCTCATGCCGGCGTTCGTTGCCGCATCCGGCCCCGAAGCGCAACTGCAAACGCGCGGGCCCCCCGCGGCACGACGGGGGCGCGTCAGAATGAAATTCCATGCCCGGCGGGTTCATGCTAGTCCTGTGTCACGTTCCATGGCCTCCCTTCCCTCGTTCTTCTTCCTGCTGACCCTCCTCGCCGGGCCGATGGCCCTGCTGACGGACGGCACCGGCGATCCGATCGACCACATCGACAGCGCCCTGTTCTGGAAGTCCCGGGGCGTGGAGATGACCGTCGACAACCTGCTGGCGGCGGCGAGCCCGCCGTCGGGCGAGGACGTCGGCGGACTGCTGGCCCGGCTGGGCGCGGGCGACTTCAAGACCCGCCAGGCGGCCGAAAAGGAACTGCTGGCCAAGGGCCCCGGCATCCTCCCGCAACTGCGCCGGGCCGGCCGGTCCGACGACCCCGAGGTCTCGGAGCGCGCCCGCCGAATCGTGCGCGAACTCGCCCCGCGCGACACCTTCAGCGACGTGCAGCGCCTGATGGCCGTTCGCGGACTGGGCGAACTGGGGAAGCCGGAGGTCCTGCCGGTGCTGCAGCGTTTCCTCGAATCCTCCGACCCCGCCACCCGCGAATACGCGGCGCGCGCCATCGCCCGCATCGAGGGCCGGCCGGCGCCCCGCCAAGTGGGCGACGCCCGGACCCGGAGCGCGGCGTTTCGCCAGTTTGAAGGACAGGTCCTCGCCGCGATCCGTCCGTGCCGTGACGACGCCGTCACCATCGGCGCGCTGCTGAAACGTCAGATGGGCCCGCTGGGCATGGATGAGAACGCCCTCGGCGAGCAGGCCGTCGAGGCGCAGGACATGGTCGTCAAGTTCCTGGAAAAAACCGGGCCCTTCCGGATCGATCTGCTGACTCTCCGCGCGGGGCAGCGGCCGGCCGCGATGGGCGAGGAGCCCAAGCGCTGGATCACCGGCATGGTCACGGGACGGTTCGACACCAACCGCATCGCCCGGGCCATCACGGCGTTCTCCTCCGATCCGGATGCGCCGGGCCTGCCCCGGTTGGAGAAGCGCGTGAACAACGGCAGCACGGTCTACGAAATGGGGGCGGACACCGCGTTCATCCTGATCTCGCCGGAGCATCTCGCCTTCGCCTGCACCCCGGA
>JAXMHJ010000076.1:0-24232 GCA_046346795.1 Kiritimatiellia bacterium | reverse complement strand
ATCCAGTTGTACCGCAACACCGGGACGCCCGCGGCCCCGGCCTTTGCGGTGGATATCGTGGATTTTCTCGGCTTCAAGGCCGCGTTCCCCGCGGGCAACATCTACTCCCCGATGGGCTGCGACATCAACGGCGACGGACTCCTGGACGTGGCCGTCGTGCAGGCCGTCACCTTCACCTCCATCCGCGTGCTGGCCGCCATGGGCCATGCGGGCGGATTCGACCCGCCCGCCGTCCTGGTCGACACCTTTCCCGCCGCCAGCGCCCGGGTCGAGCTGATGGATCTCAACGGGGACGGCCTGGCCGACCTGTTGTGCGGGGACAATAACGGCGGCGTGCGGCTTTTCATGCAGACCGGGCCGACGGTCTCCGTCCTGCCCGACCGGGCGACCCTGGTCCCCGGCGCGGCCCGCGCGTTCACCTTGGACGGCGGCACCGCGGCCGGCTGGTCCTTCGTCACCAACGCCTCCGGCGGAACGGTCAATCCCGCCACCGGCGAATACACGGCGGGCCCCGCCCCGGGCGTGGATGTGATCCAGGCGCTCTGCGCCGGCGGCGAACGGGCCCGGACGTTCATCAATGTGATCCCGGCCTCGGAATCGGCCGCCTTCGGCAAGGCCGTCCTCATCGCCGGGGCCAAGGGCGCGACCGACCCCGCCTGGCCGGCCACCGACCACATGTCGCGCAAGGCCTACGACGCGTTACGGTTGCTCGGTTACACCAAGGACAACATCCTGTTCCTCAGCTTCCAGCCCGGCCGCGACCTCGACGGCAACGGGCTCGACGACGACATCGACGGCGCCGCCACGGGGGCTGCAGCCGCGGCCGCCTTCACCACCTTCGCGACCAACGCCACCCGCCTGGTCGTCGGCCTGTGGGACCACGGTGCTTCCGGCGGGGCGGGGGACGTGATGCGCCTCAACCCCTCCGAGACCCTCTCCGCGGTACAGCTCGACGGCTGGCTCGACGCCTGGCAGGCCTCGGACACGAACCGCGAGTGCGGGGTGGTGCTGGAGTTCTGCCAGTCCGGGAGTTTCCTGGACGACCTGGCCAACGGCACGTCCAACCGCTTCGTCGCCGCCTCCTGCGCCACCAACCAGCTCGCCTACTTCATCGCGCAGGGGCTGGTCAGCTTCTCCGACAGCTTTTTCGCCGGGGTGGTGCAGGGCCTGGACTTCGGGGCCTGCTTCGACCTCGCCCGCGGCAGCATGAGCGCCTACCAGGCCGCCCAGCTCGATGACAACGGCGACGGGGTCTTCGATCCCGACACGGACGGCGCCGCGTCGGCGGGATTCCATTTTGGCGCCCGCCACACCGCCGGCCGCAACGTCCCGCAGATCGCGCGGATCAGCCCCAACCAGGATGTCTCCGGCTCCTCCCCGGTCACCCTCTGGGCGGCGGACATCGCCTCGCCCAACGCCATCACCCGGGTGTGGGCGGTCGTCGTACCGCCCACCCACCAGCCCGATCCCGCCCTGGCCAACCCCGTCACCGATCTCCCCGAGGTGGACCTCGTCTACAACGCCGGCACCGGTCGCTACGAGGCCGACTTTGCGGGCTTCTCCGATCCCGGCTCCTACGCGGTCATCTTCTTCGCCCGGGATATCTGGGGCGGCGTGTCGGTTCCGCGGCAGAGTTTCATCTCCCAGTCCGGGCTGACCGAACGGGTGATCCTCGCCGGCGGGCAGTCCGACGATCCGGTCACCGCCGCCGGGATCCGCGACGCCAGCCGGCTGGCCTACGCCACCATCCGCGCCCGCCGCATCCCCGCCGCGAACATCCGCTGGCTCTCCTCCACCGCCTTCGAGGACACCGACGGCGACACCACCAACGACGTGCATGCGGCCGTTTCAGCCGGCTCGCTGGAGGATGCCGTGCGCAACTGGGCGGCGGGGGTGGACCGCCTCACCCTCCTGGTCATCGCCGAGGGCACCAACAACCAGGCCCGGCTTTCCGGACCTTCGGATCTGCTCGCGGCCGCAAGCCTCAAGGCCTGGCTGGACGCCGCCGCGGCCACCAACCAGGTCGCGCAGATGATGCTCGATTTTTCGGGGGCCGGCGCCTTCATCCCGGTGCTCAACCCGCCGCCCGCCGGCGCGCGGATGGTGCTCGCCTCCTCCGCCCCGGGCCGCTACTCCGTCATCGAGCCGGGGATCAGCCTCACCTCGGTCGTCATGTCCGAAATCTTCGCCGGGCGCTCGGTGGGCGCGGCGGTGGCGTCGGGGCGGAAGATCATGCGCCGGTTGTCCGGGGGCCTGCGGCAGCTCGCCCTGCTCGATTCCGACTCCGACGGCGTGCCCAACCGGAAGAACATCGACGACCCCATCGCCCGGGCGAAGTATCTGGGCGCCGGGTTCGTGACCGGCAATGACAGTCCCGTGATCGGCCGCGTGACCCCGGACCTCACCAGTACCGGCACGCCTTCGGTGGTGCTCTTCGCGGAGGACGTCGTCGACGCCGACGGCATCGCCTCGGTGTGGGCGGAGATCGCCGGCCCGGACAGCGCGCTGGGCGATGCGACCCGGCGGGTCGATCTGGCTCCGGTGAGCCCGTCCCGCTGGGAAGCCGTCGAGACCGGTATCACCAACGCCGGCCTGCACGCCGTGGCGTTTTTCGCCGAGGACCTCCTGGGCAACCGGTCCGCCCCGGTGGTGGCCCGCATCGAGCGCATCGTCGTGGAGGCGGGCGCGCCGCCCGATGCCTATGAGCCGGACGACGACGCCTTGCTCTCGCGTATCGCCGACCTGCCGCTGGACGAAACCCACACGTTGCACACCGCCGCCGACGAGGACTGGGTGCGCTTCCACGCCTCCTCCTCGTTTGCGTACGACATCGCCACCACCCATCTGACCAACACCCTCGACACCGTGCTGGAGGTCTATGCCGAGGGGCCCGGCGGCGTGTTGACCCTGGTGGACCGGGTGGATGATTTCGGCGCGGAGGAAGGCGAGTGGACCGGGCTCGACTTCCCGGTCGACGGCATCTATGCCGTGCGCGTCACCCACGCCTCCGGCGAACCCTTCGCCCCCGGGGCCTACCGGTTGTCCATCACCGTGCCGGCGGGGTTGCTCAACGGCATCACCGTCTATGTGGTGGACGCCCTCGGCTCCCCGTCCTTCATCGCCTCCGCCACCGTCCGGTTCCGCAACAGCGGCGGGACGTTGCTGGCCACCCGCACCTCCAACAGCTCCGGCATCGCCGAGTATGCCACCGCGCCCGGAAACTACCGGGTCGAGGTCGTTCCCCCGGCCGGGGGCGGCTTCATGCCGTATCTCGGCCCGGAGTCCGCAAATTTTTCGGTGGCGTCATCCGAGTTCAAGACCGACCCCGTCACGCGCCTCACCGGGGTCAGCCGGTCGTCGCTGTTCTTCAAGGCGGCCTCGGTGACGGGTCGCGTGGAGACCGCCACGCCCGGCGAGGCGGTTCCCGGCGCGCCCATCCGGCTGCTCGGGGCGGACGGCACCTTCACCCGCTATCCCGCGACCTCGGCGGGAACCCTGTGGGCCAGCGACGGGGCGGGCGGATTTCCCGGCGCGGTCGTGGTGCCCGCCGGCCCGGGCTATTCCATCGAGGTCTCCTCCCCGGGGTATGTCAACCACGTGGTTTCCCTGGGCGCGCTCGGCGCCGGCGAGGCCCGCAATGCCGGCGTGCTGGCCCTGGCCGCCGCCGACGCCAACGCCAACAGCGTGCCGGATCCCTGGGAGTTCCGCTGGTTCAGCGGGCTGGTGGACGTCTCGCTCGACGGCGACCACGACGGGCTGACCCACCGGCAGGAGTACATCGCCGGCACGAATCCGGTGCTGGCCTCGTCGGCCCTTCAACTCCAGGCCTCCTGCCTGCCCGCCACCGGCGTGAAACTCATCTGGGCGGCCACCCCCGGCCGCCGGTATCGCATCCGCCGCATGAATGAATTTTCCGCGGGCGTCTGGACCGAGCAGTACGTCTCGCCGGTGGCCGCCGCCGGGGTGCCGACCCTGGAATGGACCGACCCCGCCCCGCCCGCCAACGCCGCCTACCGGCTGGAAGCCGAACTACCCTGACTCCGGCCTCGGAGACTGCGGCTGCGGCCCGGGCGTTCGTGGTCCTGCGGGGGTTGTTTGATGCCGGTCAGGGCGATGCCTGGGATGAAATCCCGCCGGATGAGAATCAGGAGGCGCCGTGAAAGAGACGCAGGCCCACGTGCCGGGCCATGAGATGAAAATGCCGTTCGAGGGAAAAGAGCGCCACGGAGTGTTGCCGGGCGTTCTGGGCAATGAGAAGATCGGGGATGCCGAACTTGTTGATCCCGTTTCTCAGGCATTTTAATTGATCCTGCACCACTCTTTGCCAGTCGATGGTCATGGGCAGAGATGGCAGCCCGCGCAGCAAGTCGGCGAGCCGGCCCTGACGGCGTAGCAGCACCGCGGGCAGCAGCTCTGCCAGAATAAGTTCGTTGATGAGCACAGTCCCTTCGGTGATCAGCACGTCCAGCCTGCCGTCCTCCCGGGGGCCACCCCGGAGGTATTCGATCCAGACCGAGCTGTCCACGAGCACGCTCATCCGCGCTTGCGCAGGGTATCCAGGTCGACCTGGAGCGGCACTCTGCCCTTGTAGGCCTTGATCTTCTGCATGTTCCCTTTTCGGACCAGGTCCTGCAGAGCAAGGATGATGGCGGACGTTTTCGTTTTCGACCCGGAGGCCTTCATGGCATCCTGAAGGAGGTCTTTGGGCAGATCAAGGGTGGTGCGCATGGATTTCCTTTATATGCATGAATGCGCTGAATTATGCATAAGACGATCTGGATGTCACGATGTAAAAAGCGACCAACAAGCGTTCTCCGCGGCAGGGCGGGAGGGGGCTGAAATGGGCCGTACCCAGATCGCCTTCTTTCCGGCCTTCTGCCCGGGATCCTTCCGTGTTATGAGGCTTGCCATGCATTTCTTTCCACATGAGCTTGGTTTTTACAGTGTTCCGACCTGGCTCGCGTTCGGAGTCATCGCGCTTGGTGTGGCCCGGCTGTTCCCGCCATGGTGCATACCGATTGGCCACCTGGTGGTGGCCGCGGGGATCTTCTGGCTGGATTGCGCCTGGGTGAGTGAGGAGATGCGACAGCCGGAATGGGATGGCGCGCCCGATTTCGACGCCGTTTTCGCGGTGGGAGTCCTTCTGCGGATCTTACTCGTCAACACCGTTCTGCTGCCGCTCACGCTCCTCGGCGTCCTGCTCCGAAGGCGCCGGTTCCGGCGACCGGAAAGTCCGCCGCAGCCGTGACCCGCCCGCCGCGGGTTCTACTTGATCCCCGTCAGCGTGATCCCCTGGATGAAGTAGCGCTGGGCCATGAAGAAGATGGCGATGACGGGGATGGTCATGAGGAGCGAGCCGGCCATCATCATGCCGGCGTTGCCGCCCGCCTGGACGTTGAAGGCGTAGAGGCCGAGGGAGAGCGGGTAGAGGCGCTGGTCGCCGAGGTAGATGAGCGGACCCATGAAGTCGTTCCACACGCCCATGAAGGTGAAGATGGCGATGCAGGCGAGGGTGGGCTTCACCAGCGGAATGAAGACGTGCCACCAGGTCTGGAGGGAGTTGCAGCCGTCGATGCGGGCGGCGTCCTCGAGGTCGCGCGGAATGCCCTTCATGAACTGCACCAGCAGGAAGATGTTGAAGGCGTTGCCGAAGAAGCTCATCGCCCACAAAGGGGTGAGGGTGTTGTACCAGCCCAGGTAGCGGATGATCAGGAAGAAGGGGATCATCGTGACCTGCGGGGGGATCATCATGGTGGCCAGCAGGAGCATGAAGCTGAAGTTGCGCCCGGGCCACTGCATGCGGGCGTAGGCGAAGGCGGCGAGGGAGCAGGAGAGGATCGAACCGATGATGTTGAGGATGACGAGCATCACGCTGGTGAGGGTGTAGCGCCAGAAGGGCATGTTGGTCATCGCGCCGGTGTAGTTGCGGGTGATCTTGGCGCGCCAGGCGTCGGCGCGGTTGCTCTCGGCGACGGTGAGGGTGACGCGCATCTGGTTGGGCGCGGTGACGTCGGAGGCGGCCCCGGCGACTTCGCGCCAGGGAATCCAGAAGCGGATCTTGGTGGAGTCGTAGGCGTCGTCGGGGCCCCCGGGCTGGAGGGTGACGACGGTCCATTCGCGTTCGCCGAGCCACTGGGGGCGGACGGTCTCGTAGACCTTGCCGCCGTATTCGAGACGGAAGCGGAGGGCGTGCCAGGAGTCGTCGGGGCGGAAGGAGAATTCGAGGCGGCGGATGCGGTCGGCCCGGAAGGGCAGGTCGAAGGTGGAGTTGAGGACGATGTCCTTTCCGCCGCGCTGCGCGAAGTCGTACTGGATGACGCCCTGGGGCTGGTTGTTCTCGGTGGTGTCGGCGATGGTGACGCCGGTGGGATCGCCGAGGGCCCAGAGTTTCGAGGCGGGGGCCTTGAGGGTGATGACCTCCTCCTGCAGGTCGATGCTGCGGGCGCGGATGCCGCCGACGGTCAGGCCGCGGATGAGGTTGCGCATGACGCCGTCGACCAGCTCGGGGTTGACCCGCTGGCGGAGCTGGGGCTCGAGGGCGGCGGGGTTGTCCCAGGCGTCGGCGGGCAGGAGATCTTGAAGGCGGCGGTACAGGCCGGCGGCGGCGGCCTCGCGCAGGCCGTTGGTCTGCGTGAGCCAGCCGGGAGCGGCCCAACCGGAGGCGTCGAAGGCGGCGAGGATGGGCGCGCGCGCCTTTTCGAACGCGGCCTCGTCGGCGGGCTTGGGCACCGCGCGGGTGTCGAGGTAGGGCGAGGTGCGCGCCGGGACCGGGGCGGCGGGCAGGAAGGAGAGGTCGGACGCGAAGAGTTCGCGGTCGACCATCACGCTGCGTCCGGCCATCCAGAGGAAGGGCAGGGTGAAGATCGCGGTGCCGCCGAGGAGCAGTCCGTAGATGAGGAATGTGCGGAGAGGGGAGTTATCCTTCATAGTGCACCCATTTCTTCGAGCCGCGCATCTGGAGGCCGGTCAGCGCGAGCACGATGACAAACAGGAACCACGCCATCGCGGCGGCGTAGCCCATGTCGAGATAGCGGAAGGCGTTGTTGAACAGATGATAGGCGAAGAACAGGGTCGAGTTCACCGGTCCGCCGTTGGTCATCATGAAGGCCTGGGTGAAGATCTGGAAGGTGCCGATCATGCCCATGATCAGGTTGAAGAAGATGTACGGGGTCAGCAGCGGCAGGGTGATGTTGCGGAACTGCTGCCAGGCGTTCGCGCCGTCGATCGCCGCGGCCTCGTAATAGCTCTGGCTGATGCCCTTGAGCCCGGCCAGCCAGACGATCATGCCGCCCCCCGCCGTCCACAGGCCCATGAGGATGAGCGAGCCCTTGCTGGTCGCCTCGTCCTGCAGCCAGTTGGGGCCCTGGATGCCGGCCGCGCCCAGCAGGGTGTTGAGCAGGCCGTTGTTGGGGTTGAAGATCCAGATCCACAGGATGCAGGAGGCCACCGCCGGCACGATGCTGGGCAGGTAGAAGAAGGTGCGCCACACCGGCATGCCCTTGACGTTGCAGTTGAGCAGCAGCGCGATGCCCAGCCCCACGCCCATGCCCAGCGGAATGCCGATGACCATGAAGACCGTGTTCCACAGCGCCTTCCAGAAGAGGGCGTCGCCGGTGAGCATGAACGTGTAGTTGGCCAGCCCGGTGAAGACGGTCGGATTGAGCGAGTCGTACTTGCAGAAGCTGATGATGAACGAGAAGAGCATCGGCCCGCCCGTGAAAAGCATGAACCCGAGGATCACCGGCAGGGCGAAGAGCACGCCGTCGCGCCACTGCGCGCGGAAGAACGAGCCCTGCTTGCCCTCGACCACCGACGGCGGCGTGTCGCTCTTGCCGGGGCGGATCTTCTTCACGACGCGGTCGAGCCACTGGTACGCCCCGGTGCGGGTGTCGTACTGGTACACCAGCACCGATCCGAGGGCGAGGATGCCGAGGTACAGGGCGATGAACCAGGTCCAGTTGGTGATGGGCTTGCCCGGTGGCGGGGTCAGCACCTGGTCGAGGTCGCGCTGCACGATGGCGGTGTGGTAGTCGAGCGCGTCCTTGGGCGTGCGCTTCTTGCGGATCGCCTCCTCCATCGCGTCGCGCTGGGCGTTCCACATCTTCATGCCGACCGGCGTGGCGGGGCGGTAGTAGGAGTCGGGCAGGAGGTCGTTGAACACCTTCATCGCGGCCTTGAACTTCGGCTCCAGCGCGGGGTTGTTGACCACGTAGGTGTTGTAGCCCCACTCGTTCTGCGCCCGGTTGGGGTACTGGCGCGGGATGAAGGCGCGGCCCTGGCTGAGCGAGTTGAGCTGCTCGTACGACATGCGGATCTCGTGCGCGCGCTGGCTGGCCAGGAAGCGGATCAGCTCCCACGCGCCCTTCTTTTCGCGCGCCGTGGAGGGAATGGCGTAGGCGAAACCGCCCACCCACGAGATCGGCTTCTTGCCGGCGGCCAGCTCGGAGGCCGGGATGGGCGGCGGGGCGGCGCCGAGGTTGAGGTCGCGGCCGTAGAAGGCGAGGTCGGCCATGCGCCACACGCCGTCGATCTTCATCGCCACCTTGCCGGTGATGAACGGGTCGAGCGCGCCCTGTTGGAACGACTTCTCGAAGGTCTCGACGTTCTCCGCGCCGCCGAGCTGGTCGTACAGCTTCGTCAGCCAGTCGAGCGCGTATTCGATGCGCGGGTGGTTGAGCGTGCAGCGTTTGCCGTCGGGCGTCATGAACTGCCCGCCCGCCTGCCAGCCGTACATGTAGAGCCACGAGTCGCCGTGCTTGGGGATGAAGCCCATCGACTTGAACCCGCCCTTCTCGTCGCGCTCGGTCATCTTGACCGCCATGGTCTCCAGCTCCTCCCAGGTGGCCGGGGGCTTCGCCTCGCCGACCGCGTTGGTAAAGCCGTGGCGGATGAGCAGGTCCTTGTTGTAGAGCAGCACGCGGTTGTCGGCGGTGGAGGGAACGCCGTACACGCCGTGCGCGCCGGTGCGGGGATCGGTGAAGGTGGCCTCGTCCCAGCAGGGCGCGTAGAAGTCGGACTGGGCGATCGGGGTGACGGCGGCGCGGTCGGGCACGCCGGGCAGGCCGGACTTCTCCGGCGCGGCGCCGGGCCAGGGGGCGGGGACCGTCGGGTCCTTTGCGAGCGCGGCCTGCCACTCGGCCCAGCGTTTCCGGTCGGCGGCGAGGAAATCGTCCAGCTTGCTGAAGGTCCCGCGCGAGGCCCATTGCGGCACCGCGTAGCGGTCGAAGAACACCACATCCGGCGCCACCCCGCCCGCGACGGCGACGAGGAAGCGGGTGGGGTCGTCGATCATGTTCGCGGCGGCGGTCTGGCCGGAGACGATCCGGTACACGGGGTAGGACGGGTCCGCCTTGTGCCGTTCCGCGCTGAGGCGCTCGAACTCGCGCACCTCCTCCTCCAGCGATCCGGCGAGCGGCCCGACCATCAGGGAGATTTCGACGACGCCCTCGGTGCGGTCCGAGGGCCGGGGTTGCATCCACCACAGGGCGGAGAGGACAACGGCGCTGACGCCGGCGGTTTTGACCCAGGTGTTCATCAGCGGCGATTTTGGGGTGTTTAGAAACAATGTGCAACGGAATCCTTGCGGAGTTTACGGGCGGAAGCCCATTTGGAGTGGGAACTACGAAAAACGCGAAAAGCGCGAAATAGAATGAGGGATGAGCCGGGCTGGTGCCCGGCGCGCCCAGAGTTTGCGGCTGCGGGCAAATGCTGGTAGAGGACGGGGCAACACGGGAGTCCCGCATGAACCGATCCGCCTTCCTCCGCCTGCTCGCGCTTTGTCTGCTGCCGACGTGGTCCGCCGCCGCGCCGGCGGGAGACACCAACGTGCTGTTCATCGGCAACAGTTACACCGCGCCGGTGGTGCCGGTGTTCCGGGAGTTTGCCAAGGCGAAGGGGAAGACGGGGCGGATCGAGGCGGTGATCGTCAATGGCGCGCAGTTGCGCAGGCACGTCGAACAGGGTGACGCGGTGCGATTGATCGGGGAGGGCGGGTGGAACGCCGTCTGTCCGCAGGAGCAGAGCCAGACGCCGTCGTTTCCGGAGGAGCAGGTGCGCGAGACGACCGACCCCGCGTTGAAGGCGCTGCGCGAGGCCGCGAAGGGCCGGGCGGACACGCTGGTGATGTACGAGCACTGGGCGCGGCGGGACGGGGACCGGCGGAACCGGCGGACGACACCCACGCCGCGCAGGCGGCGCGGTTGCAATCCTCGTTTGACCGGCTTGCGCGCGAGCATGGCCTTGCGCCCCGCGCCGGTCGGGCGCGCGTGGGACCGGGTGATGAAAGAGCACCCGGAGATCAACCTGTATCAGCCGGACGGCAGCCATCCTTCGCCCGCGGGGGCGCATCCGCGGCGTGCGTGCTCTTCTCCACGGTCTACGGGGAAAGCCCCGAGGGATTGCCCGTGACGAAGGGGGTGGACGCGAAAGACGCCGCGGCGATCCGCGTCGCCGTGGCGGCCGCCTCGCGGCCGGCCGCGCCCCGATGACTCAGGCGGCCTTTTCCCGGGCCTTGGCGAGAATCTGGGGGGCGGTCATTCTGCCGGCGGTTTCGAAGGCCTTGATCCGGCTGCCCGGTGTTTCTCCTCCATGCGGCGGCGGAACTCCGCTTTTGCTTCGCCCGGTCCCATGAGCACGACCGTGTCGGCGCCGTGGATCACCTGGATGACCTCGTCATAGAAGTGCTTCAGATGTTCCATGTAGGCGCGGTCGCGCGCATCATCCTGCGGCCCCTTGAAGAGGTCGTGTCCGACGCGGCCGTTCGTATCGTCGGCCCGGCTCGGATGACGTTCGGCATGGCAGGGAATGACCTGCATGGTCTCCCCACGCCACGTGATGGTCGCGACCACCGCCTCCCGGTGGTCAATCCAAATTCCAACCTTGGTCTTCACGGCGATCTCCTTCCGTGTGGGTGGATCAGCCTCTATCCGGGGATATTGGACCACCAACGGGGGGCGGACGCAAGACTAATGAAAGCAGCGGGAATTTCGTTTGACGGACGTTCCCGGCTCCTGTAGCCGGGCGGGCCGGATTCGGAACACGTTGCCCCAGGGCGGAAGGAGCGGATCATGCGGATGAAAATGTGGCTGGTCATGGCCGTGATGGTGATGGCGCCGGGATTGGCGTTCGGGCAGGAAGTCCCGCACGTGGACACCGGGACGACCGCGTGGATGCTCATTTCCACCGGGCTGGTGCTGCTGATGATTCCCGGCCTGGCCATGTTCTACGGCGGCCTGGTCCGGACCAAGAACGTGCTGGGCACCATGATGCACACCTTCGTGGCCCTGGCCATCATCGGCGTGCTCTGGACCGTCTGCGGGTATTCGCTGACCTTCGGCCACAGCATCCTGGGGGGCTTCCTCGGGTGGAAGAAGGATTACGTCCTCCTGATGGGCATAGACAGCGCGGTGAGCAACGGCGTGCCCGAATACGTCATCGCCATGTTCCAGGGCAAGTTCGCCATCATCACCCCGGCCCTGATCAGCGGGGCCATGGCCGAACGGGTGAACTTCCGCGGGTATTGCGTGTTCATCGCCCTGTGGTTTCTGGTCGTCTACTGCCCGCTCTGCCATTGGGTGTGGGCGCCGGGCGGCTGGCTGTTCAAGGCGGGGGTCATCGATCTCGCGGGCGGCCTGGTCATCCACGTGTCGGCCGGCACCAGCGCGCTGGTGGCCGCGCTCTACCTGGGGGCGCGCCGCGGCTATCCGCAATCCTCCATGCATCCGAACAACCTGGTCATGACCATCATGGGCGCGGGCCTGCTCTGGACCGGCTGGTTCGGCTTCAACGCCGGTTCCACCGTCTCCAGCGGGATGGACACGGCGCGCGCCCTGACCATGACGCAGATTTCCGCCTCGGCCGGCGCGCTCACGTGGACGATCATCGAGGCCCTCAAGTTCCGCAAGGTGACTTCGCTCGGCTTTGTCTCCGGCATTCTGGCCGGGCTGGTGGTGATCACCCCGGCCGCGGGGGTGGTGCATCCCGCCGGCGCGCTGATCCTGGGCGCGATTTCCTCCTGCGCCTGTTTCCTGGCGCTGCGGCTCAAGTCCCGCCTCGGGTACGACGACAGCCTGGACTGCTTCGGCATCCACGGCGTCGGCAGCGGGCTGGGCGTCCTGCTGCTGTGTTTCTTCGTCCGCAAGAGCTGGATCGCGGTGCATGGCGGTCCGGCCTGGAGCATGGGCGGCCAGTTGATCACCCAGGCCAAGGGTCTGGTGGCGACGGCGGTCTTCGCCGGGGTGCTCACCTGGGTGCTGTGCGTGATCATCCAGAAGTTTGTCGGCTTCCGCCTCAACGAGGCCGACGAGATGGCCGGCCTCGACCATTCCATGCACGGCGAGCACGGCTACGGATTGCTGAACCTCAATTAACGCGCGGAGCAAGGACCCCCATGAAACTGATCACCGCCATCATTCAGGCCGACAAGCTGGACGAGGTCCGCGAGGCCCTCCTGGCCGCGGAAATCGAGCGCATCACGGTGAGCCGGGTGACCGGGCACGGCCGGCAGCAGGGCGAGGACCTCTACCGCGGGCAGAAGGTGGTGCCCGACCTCATCCCCAAGGTCCGCATCGAGATCGGCGTCAACGACAGCTTCAAGGACATCACCATCCAGACCATCCTCCGCGCCGCCAAGCACGGCAACGGGGAGATCGGCGACGGCAAGATCTTCGTCACCAACCTCGAGGAGTGCTACCGCATCCGCACCAACGAAAGCGGCGGCGAGGCCATCTGACCGTCTTGTGATGCATGAGAGCGTCCGACGGCGATCCGACCGTCGAACGCCAGCCGTCCCCGTTGCTCCCGCGCCGGCCTTGACCGCCCCGGCCCGAGGCGGTACACTGCGTTCCAGTAGGAAAGCATTGCCACCCAACCAGGAGACTCCCATGATGTCCATGGCGACGAAACCCTCGTGGAAGCAGAAGATCAGGGGCCACGTGACGGGGCCGGTCGGTTCCGTTCTGTTTCATGTGCTGCTCATCACCCTGATGATCCGGTTCCTCACCGGGCGGACGGGTCTGATGAACGAGGATGAAACGATCATCTCCGTCATTCCCCGGGATCTGAAGACGCCCGTCCTGGATCCCGTCACGCCCATCGAGCCGGAAAAGGCCAAAATGGCGGATCCGACGGTCCTCCCCTTCTTAGAGGACTTCTTTCCCTCCAGTTCCGAGCCGGAGGCCGCCCCCCTGCCGGGTTCCGGCGGGACGGAGCCGTCCACGCCCGTCCTGGAGAAGCCCGAGAGCTTGGTTTCGGTCACCATTTCCTGCCCGCCGGGCGGAGGCCTGACACCGGACCAGCGCAAGCATCTGGGCGATATCTACAGCACCCCGGAGGCGGAGCGGGCCGTGGTGCGCGCACTCCGCTGGTTGAAGGAAAACCAGAACCCCGACGGGTCCTGGAACACCACCCACCAGGTCGGCAACACCGGCCTCGGGCTGCTCACGTTCCTGGCGCACGGCAAGACGGTCGAAAGCGACGAGTACGGGGCGACGGTCGAACGCGCGCTGCACTTTCTGCTCGGCCATGTGAAGGAAAACGGCGAGTTCGACGCCGCCCGCGGCCACTCCTACGTCTACGAACACGCGATCGGCACCTATGCGCTGGCGGATTCGTTCCACATGATGCATGTGCCGGAAATCCAGACCCGGATGGAACGGGCCGTCGCGGTCATCCTCAAGGGCCAGAACACCGCCACCGGCGGCTGGGACTACGGGTACAACCCGGCCGCCAGCCGGAACGATTCCAGTGTGAGCGCGTGGCAGATCCAGGCCCTCAAGGCCGCGCTGATCAGCGGCGCGACCAACCCGGGACTGCTCGAAACCCTCCAGCGGGCGACCGCCGGCATGCGCTCGCTCCAGAACAAGGGAACCGGGGAGTTTGCCTACGCCTCGGACAGTGGCCGGAACAATCCCGGCCTCACCGCCCTGGGCGTCCTCTCCCTGCAGTTCACCGGGCCGGCCGGCAGCGCCGAGGTCCGCCGGGGCATCGCCGCGTTGCGCGGGGTCAAGGCCACCCCCGATCTCTCCGACTGGCCGTTTTACGCCTGGTACTACATCACCCAGGCGAAATTCTTCGAGAAGGGCGCCGTGTGGGACGAATGGAACCGGCAGATCACCCCCCGTCTGGTGGGTTCCCAGGCCCGGGACGGGAGCTGGGCCAGCCTGTCGAACGGGGAGAAGGATCTGGGGCGCGCCTATGCGACCACCCTCGCCGCCCTGACCCTGCAGGTCTACTCCCGGCATCTGTCCACCTCGGGGGACAAGGCCCTGGCCATGCCGGTCCGGAGGGAGACGGATCTCCATGACCCGTACGATTGGGGCGTCCGGCTCTGACGTCCCGTTCCGGGCGTTTCGAGCCCTCCGATTTTGGTTTCCCCCGCTTTACATTCACCACCGGCTTGGTACCTTCCCCGTCCACAGGAGACCTTCCATGGAATATGTCGTCAGAGAGCTGACTTGGAAAGAAAAGATCCGGGGGCACGTCACCGGGCCGGTCGGATCGGTGATTTTCCACGTGATTCTGATCTTCGGCATGATCAAATACCTGACCGGTGAAGGCGGGGCGCTGGTTTCCCAGACCCCGGTGGAGCTCAAGCTGGACAGCAAGCCGATCGAGATCGAAAAGATCAAGGAAATCGAGGTCAAGGAGGTCCAGGAGATCACCCAGGACGTCGACATGACCATGCCGGCCGAGAACTTCACCATGGACGCCGCGGCGCCCACCGAAACCGCTGTCAACGGTCCCTCCAGCGACAGCCCCGTTGATCTCGAGAATCTCGACGTGGTCTCGAACGTGGACTCCCCGGTGACCATCTCCGGCATCATGAAGGGCCGCACTGCGGCCGGTCGCGCCGAGGGCCTGGCCAAGTTCGGGGGCAACAACCGCACCGAATCGGCCGTGCTGCGCGCGCTGGAGTGGCTCAAGAAGAACCAGAACCCCGACGGATCCTGGAACAACTCCTCGCAGATCGGCAACACCGGCCTCGCCATCCTCACCTTCCTCGCCCACGGCGAGACCCCCGCCAGCGACAAGTACGGGCCCACCGTCGAGAAGGGCATCCAGTACCTGATCTCCAAGCTGAACGAGGACGGCACCTTCCAGTGCGACCGCGGCCACTCCTACGTCTACCAGCACGCCATCGGCACCTACGCCCTCGCGGACTCCTACAGCATGACCCGCATCCCGATGCTCAAGGCCAAGCTGGAAAAGGCCGTCGAGGTGATCATCAAGGGCCAGCAGGGCAAGAGCGGCGGATGGGACTACGGCTACAACGCCGGCAGCGACCGCATCGACTCCAGCGTGAGCGCGTGGCAGGTGCAGGCCCTCAAGGCCTCGCTCATCGCCGGCGCCTCCAACAAGGGCCTGCTGGACTCGCTGCACAAGTCCCTCGACGGCCTGCGGACCGTCTACAAGTCCGATACCGGCCAGTTCTGCTACACCAATGAAAAGAGCCGCAGCAACGACGGCCTCACCGCCCTCGGCGTGCTCACCTTCCAGTTCGTCGGCCAGAAGGACAGCCCCGAGGCCAAGAAGGGCCTCATCGCCCTCAACGGCGCCAAGGCCGCCTATGACGTCTCCCCCTGGCCGTTCTACTCCTGGTACTACATCACCCAGGCCAAGTTCAACGAGCAGAGCACCGGCTGGAAGTCCTGGAACCCGCAGATCGCCAAGCTGCTGGTCAGCACGCAGCAGAAGGACGGCCACTGGCTCAGCCCCACCGAGGAGAAGAACTACGGCCCGACCTACAGCACCACCCTCGCGGCCCTGTGCCTCCAGGTCTACTACCGCCTGCTCCCCACCTTCGGCGACAAGGCCCTGGCCGCCCCGGTGCAGCCCGCCGGCTTCGACGAATCCGGCGACGTGAACGTCGAACTCTGATCCCCGCCGGGGAAATGCAAAACGGCGCGGATTTCTCCGCGCCGTTTTCGTTTTCCGGTATCCGCCGGAACTCAGAGATGCGGCTTCAGCTTGGCCAGCATCTGGTCCTTGGTGCGGGCCATGCCCAGGTCGTCCACCAGTTGCCCGCCCTTGATCACGCGCAACGCCGGGATGCTCATGATCCGGAACTGCTGCGCCAGGTCGCGGCTGTCGTCCACGTTCACCTTGGCCACCTTCAGCTTGCCGGCCAGTTCCTGCGCCACCTGCTCCAGCGTCGGCGCGATCGCTTTGCAGGGGCCGCACCAGGGCGCCCAGAAATCCACCAGCACGGGCACGGGGGACTTGAGGACCTCGGCGTCCCAGGTTGCGGTTGTCACTTCCACGGTGTTTCCAGCCATTCGAATCGTACTCCTGTTTTGGATGGGTTGAAGAGGGAACCGTACCCCTCCTTTCGTGTCTTGCAACCCGGAATTGCCGCCCCCCGGAATTGACAACCCCCTCCCGCTCCCGGAAAACCATCCGATGCCGAGTCCCGACCCCAAGCGCATCGAAGACCTGCCCGCCGAACAACGGCCGCGGGAACGATTCGACGCGATGGGGGCCGACAAGGTCGACGTGCCCACCCTGCTGGCCATCCTGCTGCGCACCGGCATCCCGGGCGTCAACGTCTACGAGCTGGCCCGGAACCTCTTCCAGCAGTTCGGCGGCATCACCGCCCTCTGCCGCGCCGACCGCGCCGAACTCGCCCGCTCCGTCCGGGGCCTCGGTCCCGACAAGGTCCGCACCCTGCACGCCGCCCTCGAGCTGGCCCGCCGCCTCGCGCGCGAGTCCCGCGCCGACATCCTCCGCATCCAGGGACCCGAGGACGCCGCGCTGCTGCTGCGCGAGGACGCCCTCCTGCTCAGCCAGGAGCACCTCTGGGTCCTCTGCCTCGACGTGCGCAACCAGCTCCTCGGCTCGCCGCACCCCGTCACCATCGGCACCGTCAACGGCACGCTCGTCCACCCGCGCGAGGTCTTCCGGAAGCCCGTCGCCCTCTCCGCCACCTCCGTCATCCTGGTCCACAACCATCCCTCCGGCGACATCACCCCGTCGATGGAGGACCTGCGCTCCACCCGGGAGGTCGTCGCCGCCGGCCGCACCCTCGGGATCCGCGTCCACGACCACCTCATTCTCGGCCGCCCCGCCACCGAGGGCGCGCCCTGGTTCTCCAGCCTCCGCCAGATGGGGCTCGTCACCTTCGAGGAGTAAACATGTCCGACATCCATCCCACCTCCGTCATCGAACCCGGCGCCCGGGTCGCCGCCGACGTCCGGATCGGCCCCTTCTGCTGGGTGCGCTCCGGCGCCGTCATCGGCCCCGGCTGCCGCCTCGTCTCGCATGTCGGCGTGCACCCCGGCGTCACCCTCGGCCCGCGCTGCGAACTGCACGCCGGGGTGGTGGTGGGCGACGAACCGCAGGACCTCGGCTTCAAGCCCGGCACGGCCAGCTTCGTCGAGATCGGGGAGGGCACCGTCCTGCGCGAGGGCGTCACCGTCCATGCCGGAACGAAGGAGGGCACGGTCACCCGCGTCGGCCGCCAGTGCTACCTCATGGCCAACAGCCACGTGGCCCACAACTGCACCCTGGCCGACCACGTGATCCTGGCCAACGGCGCCCTGCTCGGCGGCTATGTCGAGGTGGGCGAACGCTGCTTCATCAGCGGCAACGCGATGGTGCACCAGTTTGTGCGCATTGGACGCCTCGCCATGCTGGGCGGCGGCACCGGCGCCAGCAAGGACGTCCCGCCCTTCTGCATCACCCGCGGCGTCAGCCTCAACCAGGTCACCGGGCTGAACACCACCGGCCTGCGCCGCGCCGGATTCGACGCCGCCGCCCGCGCCGCCGTCAAGCAGGCCTTCAAGGCCGTCTACTTCAGCCCGCTCGGCATCCGGGACGCCGCCCGCGGTCTGCTGGAGTCCTCCCCCGCCGGGCCCCGGCGCGAGTTCGCCGAATTCATCCTCGCCTCCAGGCGCGGCATCAGCGCCGGACCGGACGTCTTCGAGAGTGATCCGGAATAGGGGGGCGACCCTCCCCGCGTCCCGATCCCGATTTTTCCGCTATTCCGGCAAGGTAGGCCTTGCCCATGCCCGACCCCATGGGGTACGAGCGGGGCCGGATGAACATTCGAAAAACACAAGGCGTTGTATTTGCGTACCATCTGTCGAACCGCTGGCTGGTTCTCAAGTTGCTGCGCCTCCTGCCCGTCGGCTGGATCCGCGTCGAGAACATCCAGTACCTCCGCCGCGCCAACTCCCTCGAGTTCATCGAGCCCTCCTGGCGTCGCATCCTCCTCTTCTGGCGCTACTGGTACTGGCCCTATCCCCTCGGGCTCCTCTTCAACCGCGCCGCGGTGCTCTACATGCTCAAGCTCAAGAATGGAACGCGCGTCTATCTCCGCCTCAACCCCTCCTTTCACTTTCTGCTGCGCACCGCCGTGGGGGCCAGCCTGGTGGACGAGGACGAGGAGCAGGCGGCCCGGCCATCCCGCCCCGCCGGGGAACCCGCGGCCGCGCCGAACCTCCACCCCCGCCCCGACGCCCGGCCCCGCCGCGGCGGATCCGGTCAGATGTAGGGCCGGTAGGACGGCTCGAACATCTGGGAACGGATGTCGTTCTCCAGGTCGGCGGGCCGTTCGCGGCGCGCCACGCCGAGGCGGTAGGCGTCCTCCGCCACCGCCAGGGCGATGCGCAGCGACACCTTGCGAATGGTCTTGAGGTCCGGATAGACGCGGCCCATGGCCAGGTCGTTTTCACCCACGCAGTCGGCGAGGACCCGCGCGGCGGCGAGAAACATCGACTGGGTGACGGTGGTCGCCCCGCAGGCGAGCACCCCGAGGCCGACGCCGGGGAACACGTAGACGTTGTTGCACTGGCCGGGGACGTGCGTCACGCCGTTGAGGGTGACGGGCGCGAAGGGACTGCCGCTGGCGAAAATGGCCTTGCCGTGCGTCCACGTGTAGGCGTCCAGGGCGGTGCATTCGGCCTTGGAGGTCGGATTCGAAAGGGCGAAGATGATGGGACGGGGGTTGATCTCCGCCATGGCCTCGACAATTTCGCGCGTGAAGGCGGGGCCGGCGCCGGCCACGCCGACCAGCGCGGTCGGGCGCAGCGTGCGGACCGCCGCGAGCAGGTCGGAGGTGCCTCCGGCCTCGTGCGCGAACGGGGCCTTGTGGTGGGCGATCCGGTCGCCGCGGTTCTTGACCAGCAGGCCCTTGGAGTCGAAGAACCAGCACTGCTTGCGCGCCGCGTCATGCGCGATGCCGCCCGCCTCGAGCGCCTCGACCAGCAATTCGCCGATGCCGGTCCCGGCCTCGCCGGCGCCGTAGAAGAGGACCTTCTCCTCCTTCAGCGGGCGGCCGGTCAGGTGGGTGGCCGCCATCAGGCCCGCCACCGAGACGGCGGCCGTGCCCTGGATGTCGTCGTTGAAGCAGCAGATGCGGTTCTGGTAGTGGTGCAGCAGACGGAAGGCGTTGGCGTTGCCGAAATCCTCGAACTGCAGCAGGGCGCCCGGAAACACCTTCTGCACCGCCTCGACAAACTCCTCCAGAAACTCGGAGTAGGGCTCGCCGCGCAGGCGCTTCTCCGACAGGCCGATGTAGGAGGGGTCCTTGAGCAGGTCGGGATTGTCGGTGCCCAGGTCCAGCGTGATGGGCAGGCAGTAGTAGGGATGCAGGCCCGCGCAGGCGGTGTAGAGCGAGAGCTTGCCGATCGGGATGCCCATGCCGAGCGAACCGAGGTCGCCCAGGCCGAGGATGCGCTCGCCGTCGGTCACCACGATCATGCGGACGCCGCGATTGGGCCAGTGGCGCAGCACCTCGGCGAGATGCCCCTTGTCGTGGCGGGTCAGCCAGATGCCGCGCGGCTTGCGGAAGATGCTGCCGTATTCCAGACAGGCCTGGCCGACCGTCGGGGTGTAGATGATGGGCATCAACTCCTCGAGGTGGTCGAGCAGGAGCCGGTAGAACAGCGTCTCGTTGCGGTGCTGGAGCGTGGTGAGGAAAATGTACTTCTCCAGGTCGTTCGGCTTGCGGCGCAACTGGCCGAGGGCGCGCACGACCTGCTCCTCCATCGTGAAGACGCGCGGGGGCAGCAGCCCCCGGATGCCCAGCGCGTCGCGCTCCTCCTCGCTGAACGCGGTGCCCTTGTTCAGGATGGAGTTGGAGAGCAGGGCGGTTCCCGCGGGCAGATCGCGCTGGCCGAAGGGGGAAAGCTTGTGGACGGAAGGGCTCATGGGAGCCTGACATTGCCGCGCACCCCGGTGGAATCAAGTGCGATGAAGGGGGTGGCGGTGCGAAAACCACCGCCGGGGTTTGTCCCCGGCGGGAATCGGGAAACCCCCGGGGCGTGGGTCATCCCGCCATCCCCCTCGGTTTCGCGACACGATGCACGCGCAGGGTGTGGCCGCGGGCGTTCTCGAAGGGCTCCACCACCGCCTCGACCTCCAGCACCGGGTGACGGACCGTCACGAGGCCGTAACGGCGGTAGCCGGGGGCGAACAGCTCGGTCTCGATCATGCCCGTGGGGTCGGCCAGGGTCATGAACTTCATCACCCCGCCGTCGATCTGGTGCGCGGTGCGGTCCTCGACCACCAGCCCGCAGCAAACCACGCGCCCGCCCACGTGCTCGTGCAGCCGCGCGACCGGGCAGTAGGTGTCCCAGCGGATCCCCGGATGCAGGTCGAGCGGATGCCCGGTGACGGGAAAACCGAGCAGGTCCGACTCCCATTCCAGCCGCTGCAGGGCCGATGGCTCGGTCAGCGGCGCCTCCGGCAGACGGCTGTCGGACGGTCCGCCCGGCAGGGCCGCGCCGGGGGGCGACCGCAGCGCCGCCTGCACCTCCCAGAAGAGCCGCGCGCGCGACCGGCCGAACCCGTCCAGCGCGCCGGCGTTGAGCAGCGCCACCGCCTCGTCCGCCGCGGGGCGAACGCGCCCGACGAAGTCCCGCGCGTCCGCGAACACCCGCCGGCCGCGCTCCGCCAGGAGCCGCTCCGCCGTCGCCGCCCCCAGCCCCTTCACGCGCGCCGCCGGCACGCGGATCCCGCCCTCGCGCACGACGTACGCGGGACCGGGGTCGTTCACGCACGGGCGGCGGAACCCGATGCCCATCCGCAGCGCCTCCAGCGCGTACACCAGCGGCCGGTAGAACCCCTTGCCGTGCGTGAGCACCGCCGCGAGGAAGTCGGCCGGCCGGTTGCGCTTCAGCCACGCCGCCTGGTAGGCCTCGACCGCGTACGCCGCGCTGTGCGCCTTGCAGAAGGCGTAGCCGTTGAACCCGCAGCTCAGCTCCCACACCGACTTGATCTCGTCGTCGGACCGCCCGCCCGCCCGCGCCCGCGCCGCGAACTCCCCGCCGATCTCCGTCGCCGTCTCCCAGTCGCGCTTGACCAGCGCGCGGCGCAACCGGTCGGCGCGGCCGGGGTCGAGCCCCGCGAAGGCCTCGCAGATCTGCAGGATCTGCTCCTCGTACACGATCAGCCCGTAGGTCCCGCGCAGCACGCCCTCCAGCGACGGGTGCGGATAGGTCACCGGCTCCATGCCCTGGTGGCGCAGGGCGAAGCGGCGCTTCTTGTCCTCGTTGGCCGCGCCCGGGCGGATGACGCTGACCATGGCGACGAGCGTGTCGATGTCGCGCGCGTTGAGCATGCGCGCCAGGCTGATCATCGCCGGGCTCTCGATGTGGTGCACCCCGCGCGACTGCCCGGAGGACACCAGGTCCCACACGTCCGGGTCGTCCCACGGCGCCAGGTCGTCCATCACGCCGCTGCGCAGGGGAACCGCCGATTGCCAATAGCCGATAGCCGATTGGCAATTGGCTATTGGCAATCGGCTATCAGCAATTGGCAATTGGCAATCGGCAATTGGCAATTGGCTATTCCCCAAGGCATCCCTCATCACCGCCAGCCCGCCCTGCGCGAGCAGGTCGAGCTTCACCAGCCCGAGGTCCTCCGCGTCGTCCATGTCGAGATGCGTCGCCGGCAGACCCTTGCCGCTGCGGAACAGCGGCGTCAGGTGGCACAGCGGCAGGCGCGACACCACGAGGCCGCACGGATGCAGCTTGGCGTGGCGCGGAACCCCGTCCAGCCGCGCCGCCATCGCCAGCGCGGTCGCGTACGGCTCCTCGTCGAGCGGCATCGACGCCCGCTCCAGCGACTCCGCCACGTACGCCGCCGCGTCGCGCGCCCGCACCCGCGGCATGCGCGTGGAGATGCGGCGGATCTGGAACTCCGACACCCCCAGCGTCTTTGCGATCTCCGCGAAGGCGCTGCGCGACTGGAAGGTCGAAAACCCGCCCACCGCCGCCGCGTGCTCCGGCCCGTGCCGCTCCAGCAGCATCTCCGCCACTTCGTCGCGCCGGTCGTGCGGGAAGTCCACGTCGATGTCCGGCAGCTTGTGCATCTTCATCCGCTCCACGTTCAGGAAGCGCCGGAAATACAGGTCGAACCGCCGCGGACACACGTCGCTGATCCCCAGGCAGTAGCACACCAGCGAGTCGGCCGCGCTCCCCCGCGTGATCCACGGAATCCCCCGCCCGCGCGCCTCGCGCAGCAGGTCCCACACGCTCAGGAAATACTCCTCGTAACCGACCGCGCGGATGATCGACAGCTCCTCGCGCACCTGCGCCGCCACCCCGTCCCCGCCGTCCGGATACCGCCGCCGCGCCCCCTCCGCCACCAGCCCCGCGAGGAAATCGCCCGGCGTCGACCCGTCCGGCGGCGCGAACGCCGGAAAGTGCAGCCGGCCCGTCTCGAACGAGAACGCGCAGCGCTCCGCGATCTCGCGCGTGCGTTCCAGCGGGTTCCGGTCACCGGAAAACAATTCCAGCATCTGTTCCGGTGACCGGAAATGAAAATCCCCCGCCGGCTTCTCCGGATGCGGCTGGTCCGCCCGCGTCAGCGTGCGCATCGCCCGCAGGATGCCGAGCATCCTCCCGTCCTCCGCCCGCGCGCAATGCAACCCGGGCGCGGCCACCACCGGCAACCCGCCCCCGCCCGCGCGCAGCCGCTCCGCCGACTTCCCCGAGGCCGCGCCCAGATAGTACGCCCCGCGCGCGAAGAAGGGCGCCCACGCCGCGTCGGCCCCCACGGCCACCAGTCCCGCCAGATCGTGCGCCGGCAGCCGCGCGGCCTTGATCTCCCCGGCCGTGGCCGTCAGCAGCCGGCACAGGTTCGCGTAGCCCGCCGCGTGCTCCGCGTAGAGCAGCAGCGTCCGGCCGTCCACGCGCAGCTCCGCGCCGATCAGCGCCTTCATCCCCGCGCGCTTCGCCTCGCGCCACACCTTCACCGCCCCGTGCAGGTTGCCGCGGTCGGTCACCGCCACCGCCGGCAGCCCGAAGGCCGCGGCGCGCTCCACCAGGTCGCGCGGGGACAGCAGCGAGTCGAGGAACGAGTAGTGCGTGTGCGCGTGCAGCGGCGTGAAGGCGACCGGCCGGGTGATCGCCCGCACCCGCGGCGGCGCGCGCACGGCGGAGCGGCGGACGGGCGCGCGCACCCCCTCCAGCAGCAGGTCGTGCCCGCGCATCAGCGCGCGCGGACCCCGCGTCTGGCGCAGCTCCTGCACCGCCTCGGCGAGCTGCAGCCGCGCCTCGTACGGCCGCGTCTGCGGATACAGCGGCAGCTCCGGCGCGTGGCCGCCGGGGTAGAGGTTCGAGAACTTGAGCGACACCAGCCGCAGGCTCACCCGCCGCCGCCACGCCGTCCGCAGCATCGGCCCCAGGCGCGCATACACGTCGGTCTCCAGGCAGGTCGGCTCGGCCAGGCTCTCCGAGCGCTGGTCCTCGTCGAAATCGTTGTACCGCACCTTCACCGTCAGCGTGCGCACCCGCTTCCCGTCGCCGCGCACGTCCGCCATGAGCCGGTCGGCCATGCGCCGCAGCACCGCGTCGAGGTACGCCTCGTCGGTCTGGTCCTGATCGAAGGTCTCCTGGTGCGAATACGACTTCGCCTCGTCGCGCTCCGGGGTGACGGGCCGGGGGTCGATCCCCTCCGCGAACCGCCGGAGCTGCTCCGCGCCCCCGCCCACCAGCATCGACAGCAGGTCGGCGGGCGTCCGCGAAACCTGGTCGATGGTGGACAGCCCCGCCGCGTCGAGGATCCCCGCCGTGCGCGGCCCCACGCCCGGCAGCCAGAGGTTCGGCAGCGGCGCGAGGAAGGCCCGCTCCTGTCCCGGCAGGATGTGGATGAGGCTCGACGGCTTGCGCAGCTTCGACGCGACCTGGCTGGCCAGCTTGTTGCCGGCGAGGCCCTCGCTGACCGAGATCTTGAGCGTCTGCTGGATCGCCCCGCGCAGCGTCGCCGCGATCTCGTGCGCCGGCCGCCG
>JAXMHJ010000075.1:0-24689 GCA_046346795.1 Kiritimatiellia bacterium | reverse complement strand
GGTCGCCATCGCAGCCACCCGGTCCGGCAACACCTGGACCATTCCCCAGTCCCTGGCCGCTTATCCCCGGGGCAACGTCCCGAACACCTGGCGCATCCGGCTGGGCGCGACGCCGCCCGCCGGCGTTACTTACCACGTCAACATCATGCAGTCCTTCGTGCGCGTGGGCGACAACCCGTACGGCCCCGGGAACGTGACCTATCCGCCCACGACCCGCTGATCCCCGCCCGCCGCTCCGCGCCGGCCCGCGCGCGGTTTCCCGTTCGGTTCCACCCGTTTTTTTTGCGCTTGATTACGGCGCATTTATGCCGGATTGTTTTATGTTATGATGCATAAACAGCCCGGGAACCGCGGCGATGGCCCGCCTCGTGTCCGCCGCAAGATCCGCTGGATTCCCAGGGTTCTGCTGGCGGCATCCGGTCCGTTCCTGGTGTGCCTGCTGCTGGAGACCGGTCTGCGCATCCATCACCCCGCGCACGCCTCGCTCGACCCGGCGTCCGCCTGGGATCGAAGCCCTGTCTTTTTCGAATACCCGGTCTCCCAGAGCCCCGAGCCGATCTCTCCCGCCCCGGGGACGCTGCGCATCTCGGTGGTCGGCGACTCTTTCGCCCAGGGGGCGGGCGTGCAGGCGGACGACCGTTATGCCAGCCGCCTGCAGCGGGCGTTGAACACGCACCCGCATCTGCCCCCGGTCCAGGTGGATTGTTACGCCATGGCGGGCACCTCCACCTACCAGCAGTTGCCCTTGTTGCGGCAGGCTCTGGCCACCCATCCGGTGCTCGTCATTCTCGGCGTCTGCCTGAACGACACGGAGGATTGGACCCGCCCGGACCAGTTGAAGGTATGGAGGTCCCGATGGCTCCCCCCCGAACCGGGCGCGCTCATGGCCTGGCTGTCGCGCCACTCGCGGCTGGCCGGGCTGCTCCAGGACAAAATCGCCGGAATTCGGATGCAAAAAGGCTACCTGAAATACTTCCGCGACATCTACCGCACGGACTACTCCGGCTGGCGCCGGTTTGAAGCCGCGGTCCCGCGGTTCAAGCAGGAATGCGACGCCTGCGGCATTCCCATGATCGCCCTCGTCTTTCCATTGCTGGCCGACCCGTTTGATCAGGGCCGTTATCCCTACGAGTCCCAGCACGAGGCCATCCGCAAGGTCATGCAGGACTCCGGCGTGCCCTGTCTCGACCTCCTGGAGAAATTCCGGGGCAAGGATCCCGTCCGGATGGCCGTCATTCCCACCATTGACCCGCACCCGTCGGAAATCGCCCACCGGATCGCCGTGGACGCCCTGATCCCGTTCCTGATCAAGGACCAGGCGCTTCTGAGTGCGGCGTATCTCCCGGAGGCAAGCAAACAAGGTGCAAAATGGCATCAGATGTGGCAAAGGACGCTGGCCCGGACGCATCCGGGCGCCGCACTCCCCCCGGCCCCCTAACCCGGATTCCAACCTTCCCAAACCGTTCAAACCCCGCACAACCATGAAACCGAATCCCATGAAGATTTCGAGACTATCCCTGCTGGCCGCGGCCACCCTCCTCGCCGGGTGCAACGACGGCAAGGACGACAAGGGCAGCCCGGAGGTTGGCCAGAGCATCGCCGGCAAGAACTGGACCGGCTCGCTCTACGCCACCGACGGCTCCGACCGCACCGCCGTCAAGGCCAGCATCTCGCAGGACGGCGAGGCGGTGATCATCACCACCGACCTTCCCGAAAACCACATCGCCCACAAGCTGACCGGCACGTTCAAACCCACCGGCAAGATGCTGGTCACCGATCCGTTTGACGGCGAGTTGTGGAGCACGTTTTTCGGCCCGGCCCACGGCAATTACATCAAGCTGGCCGACTATGAGACGCGCCCCGTCCCGGGCAACGGCATCGATGATTTCTACATTCTGGAACTGAGCCGCAACGGTGGCGGACGCCCCCCGGACGTCGTGCCCACCGCGCCGGGAACCACCCGGGACTAGCCACCGGTCGGAGAGGCGCTCCGGCGCCGGTCATCTTCCGGCGATGCGGTGTCATCGAACCCGGACGCGCATAGGGCGGCGTTGCGGCGGATGAATGTCTCGAACGCCACGCCGGGCAGGAGCCGGAAAGCGGCCGCGGCCGCGGCCGCGAAGCTCAACACGGCGGCCATGGCGTAGCCGCAGCCATACCAGGGCAGTCCCAGCTCCAGCGTCAGCCGGGTGAAGAGGGTGTTCGTGGCGAGGAAGAGGAGTTGCAGCAGCACGGTCTCCCGGTAAAGCTCGAAATACGACAGGAGGATGAGGAGAAACAGGAATTGCGCGTGGAAAAACGCCCCGAGCAGGCCCAGGCGAAACATGCCCAGTTGGATGAACGCGATGCCGGACATCTCCAGCAGTCGCGGGGCGATGAGGAGGAGTCCCGCCGTCACCAGGCCCTGCCAGACCAGGATCTGCCGCGCGCCCGAGAAAATCGTGGCGAGGATGTCCCGCTGGTCCCGCTCCAGCACGGACCAGGGGGCGTGCTCCCGGATGTTCCGGAGATAGCGGAGGTAGATTTCGTAGAACCGCGTTTCCACATTGGTCACGAAGAGGGAAATGGCGGGAATGATGGAAAGGAAGGCCAGAAACATGGCGCTGTCATAATTGGTGAAGGACACCAGCCCGCAGGGATGCCGGACCGCCTCGGGGGCGGACCACATCACCCATTTGTCCGCCCAGATCGCGACATTGTAGGCGAGCCCCCCGGCGGCCAGCAGCCAGTGTTTGCGGAATGTCCGTGCAAAGGCGAAGGGGGAGGCAAGGGCCGCGGGATACTCGGCCAGCACGCGCGCCAGCAACGTGAAGAACACCAGGCCAAGCCCGATGTTGTAGCCCAGCAACATGCCGGCCGTTGAATAGCGGGGCCCCAGCGCCAATCCCGCGGCGCAGGAGGTCAGGCAACCCACGATGAAGGTGATGGCCACGCTGCGATCATTGTGCAGCGTCGTCAGGAACACCTGGAGCAACCAGCATCCCGGTGATGAGGAAAAAGCCGGTTCCGGCGCAGAGGCCCGTCATCAGGGACAAGCGGGCGAAGTAAAAGTACAAAACCGCGACCACGGGGCATTGCACGGCCAGCAGGAGGGCGAGGGAACCCACCAGCAGCCCCATGGCCCTCGCGCGTGCGCCGGCCGTATACCAGGTCGGAAAGATACCGGGTCACCACGGTGAGGATGGGGCCGGAAACCACCAGGGAAAACGCGAAGTTGTAGAAGATGACCAGTTGGAACTCGGTGAGTTCGGTCCGCGCGACCAACTGGGGCCCCAGGGTGTCGATCCCCGCGAGGCTGAGCACCGTGAAGATCCATGGTCCGGTGGAGAGCACCGTGGCGCGCGTCATGCCGGCCACGATCCCGGACAGGTCGTCCCGGTGCAGCAGTTTCCTGAGTTCAAATCCTATGCCGGCCACGGGAGTCCCTCCGGGGAGACGGCGCGGTCCGGGCGGTCGGCCGCCGCACGGTACAGGTCGTGATAGCAGGCGAGGATTTCGCGCTTGTTGTAATGGCGCCGGACCCGCCGTCTCATTGTCTCGCCGCACGCGGCCAGCCGGTCGGGGTCCCCGAGCAGGCCGGCCAGGGCGCGCGCGGTGGAGGCCGGGTTCGCCAGCGGGGTGATCACACCGCCCGGCCCGAGCGCAGGGGTCTCCCCGGGACGGCCCAGCAGGAGTTCCCGGCAGGAGCCGACATCGGTGGCCACGGACGGAATGCCCGCCGCCCCCGCCTCCAGGATGACCAGGGGCTGGGCCTCGCTGATGCTGGTCAGCACAAGGATGTCCACTTCGTGAAGATACTCCTCCAGGCGGACCTGCCCCTTGAATTCCAGCACCGCGCCGAGCCCCAGATGTCCGCTCATGGCGCGGCATTCCTCCGCATAGGCCGGGTCCTCGCCGTCCGGTCCCAGCACCCAGGCGCGCAGATCCGGCACATCCCTGGCCAGGATGGCGCAGGCGCGGATGTAGGTCATCACGTCCTTGATGGGGACGACCCGGCCGATCAGGGCGATGGTCGGTCGATGCGGGATCTCCCTGCGGCGGCCGGCGGGGAAGCGATCCGGATCCACGCCGTTCGGGATCACCCGCATGCGGTCGGGACTTGCCCCGTCCGCGCGCTGGAACATCTGGTTGCCCTCGTACAAGGTGATCACCGGATTGCAGGCGGCGTAACATGCGCGGGAGTAGCTTTCAAAGCTCCGGGTCCAGACATCGCCGAGAGTCCGGTGTTGCAGGGTGGGGTCCAGGCTGGGGGGGGGCCGTTCCGTGAGCCAGTCGGCCATGGCGATCTCAACCCGGCGCTCGTTGGTGTAGATCCCATGCTCGGTCAGAATGACGGGCCGGCCGGTTTCGGAGGACGCCCGCGCGGCCAGAAGGCCGGCGTAGCCGGTGCAGACCGTGTGATAGCAGCGGGCGGCGGGGAGGTCCGCGACCATCATCGAGAACAACCCCTCCTGCAGACAGCGCCAGGTCCAGAAATAATCCAGGAAGGAGCACCCGGCGTGGCTGTGCCCGTACATGAGGTGAAGGAGCCTCCACGCCGCCTTGGAGTTGAGGAGGGCGTTCTCGCCGATGCTTCCGCGATACGGCTTCAGGGCGGAGTTGATGGAAACGATCTCCTCGAGGCCGCCGCTACCCTCCTGCAGGCGGAGCAGGGGGCCCTCGATCTGATCGAAGATCCGGTCGAGTGCGCGGCCCGGCTTTTTCCCGGGCTTGAGCGTGCGAACGAACAACGGGGACCGGGCGATCACGTTGGCCGGGGGCGTGTAATGCGGGGCCGGCACCGTGGATCCGGACAGGATGGAGACCACGTGAAAGGTCAGGTCTCCCATGCCCGTCACCAGGTCGTGCACCCAACTGGACACCCCGCCCGGGGTGTGCGGATAGGTGCCCTCCAGCAGCAGGCAGACGTCTGCGATCCGGGGCTTCACGGGGAAGTCGCGGCCCCCGCCCGCCCGGGTTCCAGCGCAGCCAGGGCCGCAAGGTCCGAGAACCGGCCCGCGGCGAACAGAAGGTCCATGGCCGCCTCCCGCAGTTCCGGATCGCCGGGATGCTGACGGCGTGCCGAGGTTACGCACAGGAGCGCCTCCTCATGCCGCCCGAGGCGGGAAAGCACCCGGCCATGGGCCGACTGCATCTTCGGGGAGAGCGGGCCGCCGGCCGCGGCCGCGGCAAAATGCGCGGCCGCATCGGACAGCATCTGCCGGACGCGAAACTCATCCGCCAACCCGAGGCGGGCCTGGTTCAGCAACTCCGCGGCCAGGACCGCCCGGTCCTCGTGATGCGGCGGGGGTTCGCCCGGCGCGGCTTGCAGTTGGCTCAGGCGGGAGGCCAGACGCGCTTCAATGCGTGCGATGGTGGCGGCGGCCTGGACCCGCACCGCCGCGTTCTCATCCTGAAGCGCAAGCCGGAGGGCGGGCATGAAACCCGGGCGCGGATCGTGGATGATCAAGGAGAGGACGAGGCGCTTTTCCCGGGTCGAGCCGGCCCGCATGGTGTCCAGAAAGGGGACGGGGCGGGCACCCCGCCGCAGTTCCCCCACCACGAGGGCCATGGCTTCGTCCGCATCCTCGACCGGGTCGTGCCGGGGCTCCGGGAACAACAGCTCCTCCCACTCCTGTTCGCTCCGGCGTTCGGGCGTCATCAGGGGCGTCAGGGCGGTCAGGTACAGCATTCCGGCGGATCCGGCGGGGCCGGTGAACAGGACCAGGATGACGAGCAGCCACGCGGCGCGGGTATCCATGCCGGTCTTTCCGGACGCGACGACCCACCCCGCCAGGAGAGCGGAGGAAAGCAGGTGCGCGACGCACGCGGCGGCGACCCTCCCCTCGACCATCGCAAGATGAAGCCACGCGAGGTCCGCCGTCAGGCTGACCAGCGCGGCCAAACCCACCCGGAGGAGACGGGGTGAGCGCACCGGCCCCGGGGGGCATGGCTCAGACGCCGCCATAACCGCCATGGATTTCCGCGGGATGCGCCGCCGGATCCCCGATCACCTGCGCCGCCGTCCAGGCCGAGGCCACCCAGGCCGCGATGGCGCCCAATATCCTGAGGTTCCCGGAATGAAGGCCGGCCCGTTCCCACGATTCGATCTTGATCATGCCGACAAGCAGGCCGGTCCGCGAATTCCGCAAGGCCGCGGCAGCCAGTCCCTCCCCCGCCAGCGCATGCTGCCCCCGGGTCTCCAGCACCGAGAAGACCGGCTCGCCCGCTTCAAATCCGGCGATGAGGGGATGCGTATGGGGAAACACCCTGGCCCAGGAGGCGTCGTCCCGCCAGCCTGCGTTCTCCGTCAACCGCCACTCCGTTCCGAATTTGAGGAATACGGAACATTGCACCGGGCACAGGGCCGCGGCGACCAGCCTCAGGGCTTCCCGGGGAATCCATTCCATCCTGGCGGCGTGCAGGTCCGGCGCCGCCAGGCACACCCCCAGCAGGGTCGTGGGCAGGCCGGCCAGCTCGATCTCCAACGACCTGCGCGATGCATCCAGTTCGTGGGCGGCGTCCCGCAGGAAGCGTTCCTTTTCCCCGGACCGGGCCAGCGCCTCGAGGAGGCCCTTCTCCCGATCGGCGTGACGCCTTCGGATTTCACCCAGAACGACGGCGGCAAGCATCCACCACCCGGGCAAGCGCAGGCGCTCCAGCAGGGCCGCGTAGCGGTCGATGGAAATATGGACCGGGGCGGGTTGCAGCAGCAGCACCGCCGCGGTGGATACGGCCGCCGCCAACAGGGCTTCGCCCGTGCCGTACTGAACCGCCATGATCAGGATGACGGCCCAGAACGGATGGGGGGATATTCCGGGAAAGCACCGCCCCTCCAGCAGGAAGTGGTCGAACGCCAGACTGGCCGCGAAAAAAGCGGCCAGTTCCAGCCAGGCCGACCTGCGGACGCCGGCAAAGACCCGTGGTGACGACGGGGTCGGAAGGGTGGCGTCCGAATTTGCATCAGAAGGGCACATGAAGCGATCCGGTGAAACGGGAGATTTGCTGGTCATCGTTCTTGAAATCGGGACGATGCTCAAGGCCAATCTCGCCGGTCCAGCCTTCCCCCAGGATGGACAAGCCCGCCACTCCGAACGGCCCGAAGTCGTTGCTGATCCGTTCCCATTCAACGCCCAGGCCGCACGCAACGTTCAGGCGGGGCGCCATCGGGAACGCATATTCAATGTGCATGGCATGGGATTCGTTGCTCTCCACGGGCAGGATGTACGCGGGCCGGTCCTGCGCGTCCGGGACGCCGCGACGCGCATCGCTGGAATCGTCGATCGCCTTGCGGGACAAGACCGATTCCAGTTCCAGATGATAGGAAAGGGTGAGTTGGGCGGGTCCGTGCAGCAGCCCCAGGGCGATATCGGAATCGAGGGACCAGGAGGTGGTCGCATTCTCCGCGCCGTCGACCCCGTAGCGGTTCCACCCGCCCCCCAGGCTGCCGGTGAGATCGCGGCGGAGGGTCCGCCGGCCCTCCGCGGAGACCCCGCTCCTCGTGGCATCGTCGATGAGGCCTTCCACCAGGTCCCAATACGGCCGGTGCAACGCGAGATCCATCCGCACCTCGCCCCTGTCCCGCAGAAGCCCGCCTTCAACGCCCCCGCCCGGGCCCGACGACGCGGCGTCCACCCGGGCGCCCAGCCAGTTCCCGGAGATGAATTCCCGACGGCTGGAGACGGCGGCGCGCACGGGGGTGGCCTCCGCGGGGCCCTGGCTCCCGTCGGGCCGTTGAATGGAACGAGCCTTCACATAGGCGGCTTCCGCAACGCCCTCCAGCCGGCGGTGGCCGGAAGTCTCGGCCCGGACGCCCGCGGAGAGGCGGAGGTCATGGTCGACCTGCTGCCCCTCCGTCAAGGCGGTCCGCAGGAGAAAGGCAGGGCTTGCTTCCGCCTGGAGTTCCGCCAGGGACTGCCGGAGATCCGGGTCGTCGGGTTGAATCCGGAGCGCCTCGTTGTAGAGCTCCTCGGCAAAGACGCGCCGGCCATGCATCGCGGCCAGATCCGCCATCGCCGCGATGGGCTGGACTTCGTACGGGTTGTCCTCCCTCATTTTTTGCAGCCGCCGCATGGCCGGGGCGGCGGAACCATCCAGGGCCAGCGATAGGTTCAACTGGACTTCCTCATCCAGGGTCAGCGCGTCCCCCTTCGGGATCGCGGGCGGGGGCTCGACCGGGGCATGCATCGGCACCGTTGTTATCCGGATGGAATTCCCCGACGAGGTCACGGAAACCCGCTGATCGGAGGTGAAGGTCAGAAGCAGGGTGTCATAGCCGCGGTCGGCCGAGGCCAGAAAGGGGCTGAGCCGGGCGGGAAGGTCCTCGATTTCGGCCGAGTCGAGCGGCAGGCTGAAGCGCAAGAGTACTTCGCGGCTCTTCACGGTCGGCCGGCAGGTGACCGGTTGATCCCAGGTCAGCACCAGGTCCGTCCCGTCCGCATTGCACGTGGCGGCCACCCTGGTTCCCTCCGCGCATGCATCCGGACGGGAGGACAGGAGGAGCAGGACCATCATCCAGACCCGCAGGCCCGGCCTAATTGCGAGCGGGTTCATCATCAAGCAATTGTTGTTTTTCATATTCGTTCCGGGCTTGTTCCGCGCCGGGGAAGCGGTCTCTTGTCTCCCGCAGCAGCTCCCTCGCCTCTGCGAGGCGGTTCAACCCCTGAAGAACCCGCGCCTGAAGAAGCGCGTCCGCCAGGGAGGGTTCGGACGCATGGACAAGTTTTCGTTCCGCACGATGGAAGTAATCCCCCGCCTCGGTTTCCCGGCCCGTCCGGCGGGCGACCTCTCCGAGAAGGGTGCAAGCCAGCGCCTGATCCCCTTGCAGGGCGATGTATTTCCGCAGCAGTCGGGAGGCCTCCTCGTCGTCCCGCCGTCGATCCGCCAGGGCGCCCAGTTGAAGGAGCGAATCCGGGTCGTCGGGCAGGGCGTCCAGCACGCGGCGGAGGAGGTGTTCTTCCCAGACGGGCAGATCCAGATCCCGGGCGGCGGTCGCGTAGTGCCGGAGTTCCGCGATGTCGGCGGTCTCCGGGGATGCGGCGTCCAAAAAGGCGGCCAGTCCGCCCGCATCCCCCAACCCCACCAGCGCGTCGACAAACACGCCCAGGATCTCAGGGGTGCGGTCGGACGCGGGCATTTTGGTCGTGACCCAGTCCACCACGCGTTGTTCACCACCCAGTTCTGAAAGATGGCGGAGCCAGCCGGCCCGGTCTTCCATCCGGGCGGATTGTCGCGCCCGGCCTTCCAGCCAGTGCAGTTGATCCTCGTCGGGGCGCGGCCCCCAGAGAAACAGGAGATCGTGCGCGTCCGCGGAGGCGGGTCCGTTCTTCATGGCCAGCGACTTGAAAAGGTTCTCCGCCCCGGATTTGTCGGAAAGTGCAAGCAGTTCATAGGCGATGCCGCGCCGCCGCTGCTCATCCGACTCCGGCCGGGCGGCGATTTCCGCCCAACGCTGGCGCAATTCCTCCAGGTGACCGCTCTTGCGGAGGGTTTCCAGATAAAGATCCTCCCAGTTGGCGGCGTTGTCCCCGGCGAGCTTCCGCAGCTCGGGCAGGGCGAGATCATAACTGGCGGATTCCGTGAGCGCTTCCACCAGTTCCGCCCTCCAGTTTGCATCGAGATGAGGTGCTGCCAGCCTGGGTTTCGCGAAGGTCTCGAGTTCGCCGCGTTCGACCGTGCCGAATCGAATGCCCGCGAGAAGGACCTCGAGTTGCAGCGTTTCGCTTTCCATCGAGTCCAGAACCAGCCTTTGGCTTTGCTTCCGGGCCTCCTCCACCCTGCCGGCAAGGAGCAGCGACCGGATGCGCAACCGCCGCTCCGGGTTGCCGTCATGCCGCGCCAGCAGCCGGGCGGTGGCCTCAAGCAAGAGGTTCGTTTGGGCGTGCGCGGAGGCCAGGTCGATGAGGTCGCGCAGGACGTCCTCGGCAATCGCGGCAGGAGGCTGACGGATCATCCATTGCGTAACATCCGCTTCGCGTCCCTCCCGGGCGGCGAGGCGCGCCCAGCCGGACTGCACCTTGGGTGACGGGCGGTCACGGAGGAGCGTCTCGAACAGGGTGAGGGCGGGCAGGGTCCTCTTGGTTTCGAGGCTGGTGTAGACCAGATCGTCCAAAACCCAGTCCGGGGTCTCCGGATTCCGGGCGATGTTCATCAGCAGCGGGTGGGCGGAGGCGAAATCCCCGTTGCGAATAAAGTAGGTGGCCAGCGAGGCCTGGGCCGGGCAAGGCCAGTTCGCCGCCGCCGCAGGGCCCTGGACCACGGGATCCGGGGGCGGCGCCGCCACGCCCGCCGCCGTCGCATATTTCCAGGACAGCGAGGAGAAGATCAATCGGGCGAAATCAAAATGGTTTGCGGCGCAGGCGGCGTCGGCCAGTTCGATCAAACTCCACTCGGGGATGTGTCCGATCAAGGTCGGGTTTGACTCGCGAAGCGCCCGTTCCAGAACGGGAGACATCAGCCGGACGGCGAAATCCAGCCGGCCCTTGGAGATGAAGAGGCTGGCGGACCGGACCATTTCCAGCGGATGCGCGCCTTCCTCGGCGCGCTGCCGGGCGAAGACGAGGGCGCCGTCCTGTCCGCCCGCATCCAGCAGCAGGCTCTCCAGCAGGAGAGCGCGGTTCTCGCTGAACGCGGCCGGGACGGCGGCGAGCAGGGCGCGAAGCGTCTCGGAGGCTTCCACGAGGCGGCCGCGCGCCGCCAGCAGGCGCGCGAGATCATCGTAATAGCCCGGGCGCATCGGGGCGGTGGCGATGAGCTTTCTGCGGGCCAGGATCTCCCGGTCGTATTCCTGTAAAAAATGCAGTCCTCGAACCAGATCGAGCAGTTCCTGCTCGGTCGGATCCAGCGCGCAGATCACTTCCAGATTCCCCAGGTATTCGGGCAATTGCCGCCGGAAATGCAGGATCCGTCCGAGGCTGCGCAGCATGTCCGTGTCGCCCGGGTGTTCCCGAACCACCATGCGGGCGACCTTTTCCGCCTGGTCGAGATCGCCGGTCTGAAGGCTCAACTCGACCAGTGGCAGCAGGGCGGTGCCCGTGGAGCCCTGCCGTGCCAGCAGGTCCTCATACATGCGGCGCGCCTGGGCAAAATCCCGGTTCTTGAGATGGCAATAGGCCATTTCATCGGCGCCGGGCACCAGATAGAGCGCCATCCCGAACCCTCCGCCCACCAGCATCGCCAGCATCAGCCAATGGAGCCTTTTCATGACGATTCGCGTCCCGGGCTGATCTCCACATGAACGGTTGAAGGATCGTTCCCGGGGAGGGGAATGCGCAGCGTCTTCCCGCGGGTTTGGAGATTGGTGTCGCTCCGCATCCTTCCTGCCTGACTCAGAACCACCCGGAACGGTCCGTCCTCCGGCACCCGCCAGACCATTTCCCCCCCGCCATATCCGGCGGCATCAAACGACCATGCGCGTCCCTTCACGTCCAGCCCCTCAACCGGCCACCTGGAATACTCCAGTTCCGGACGGGTGGCATCCATGTTCGAGCCGCTTCCGGCGAGCTCCTGGATTTCCACGCGCGGCCGCTCCACCGCGGGATCCAGGGCGACATACAGGCTGCCCTGGTGGCGGGTGAAGCCAAGGACCCCCTTGCATTGATCCATGCGCGGCGCCTTGTGGTCCGCATCGTCGAAACGCACGGTCTGCAGCAGATCCCGCCCTTCGATCCACCAGGAACCGGGACCGTCCGGAACCAGTTGCGCGCTGAAGAATCCGTCGGCGATTCCGGCATAGTGCGAGGCGGCGATGGGGGTGAGTTTCAGCCCCCGGGCGAAGTCCAGGTTCGATTTCAGGGCGGCGAGGCTGGCCACCCGTTCCCCGGAATACATGTGGTAATACAGGTTGAAGGCGCTGAGCCGCCGCGGCGAATCCGTGTTGCGAACCGTTTCCGCCAGGTTGCGGAATGCGAAGAAGCGGGCGGTCCAGAGGTCGGTGTAGGTGAGTTCGTTGCTGTTGGACGCGAAGATCTGACGCAGGCCTCCGATCTGCCGGCCAACGGGGGCCACCCAGAGACAGGAGGGAAATTCCGCGTCGAAGCGGGAATCCCCGCCGTTGATGTTTCGGACGCCGGCCAGTTTCACCTGCCGGAGCGCGGCCTCAAACGGGCAGCAATTCCCCGACCACTGCAGGAGGCGGACCTGTTTTCCCGGAGGACACAGGTTGTTGATGAAGGCGATCGATTCTCCAACCTCCCGTTCCATCCGGAACGGTCCGCGGGCGTACGTCGACGGACGTTCATAAGGGCCGGCTGATTTGTCCGGGGCCCCCGGGGCTCCGGAGGCCTGAACCGCCACCCGCCCGCCCGATCCGAACACCGACACCATCTCATCGTCCGGGATGGGCCGGCCCTCGTTTTCATCGCGTTCCGGAGCGGGTTCCGGGGGGATGTCCTGTCCCGAGAATGCCGCCCAGTTGAGCGGATGGGTGTAGGTGTGCGTTCCAGGCTCCACGTGGGGGAGTGCGAACAGATCGCGCGCCAACCGCATCTCCGCCCGGTTGCCATACCATGCGGGGTCGATATCGCCGACGATGGGACCGACGGTCACCGGCAGATCGGGATAGGGGAGGATCGCCTCCCGGTAGATCACTTCGGCGGAGGAGGCGTTGCGCTCCTTGTATCCGGGCACCGCGGACTCGCTCCGCCACCCGTCGCCATCGATATGACTGTAGTAGATCCGCCCCCCCGACAGCGTGGTGACATCCGGCTTGGGCAGATCGTCGGTGCCGAATGCCGCGCGGAAAAATTCGAACGGGTTGACGTACAACTGCAGGAACGTTCCGTCCTGGTCCTGGTACCCGAGGTAGTTCGCCGCGATGTACCCCCCGGCGGGGCTGGTCACCACCAGGTCGGACTCGGTGGCGGGATCCCCCTTCTTGCGCACCCGCAGATGGGAGACGGCCCCGTCGCCGATGGCGCGGGTGATGGCGAAGGGCGGCAGGTCCGGCGGGAGCGGACGTTCAAACTCCACCAGGGCGGGCGATTTGTGGAGCACCTCGACGTCGTAGGTGATGTCCACCGAGTTGTCCGCCCACCGGAGGCCGAGCGCCGACCAGAACCGGACCAGCCGATCCTTGCCCACCGGCGCGCATCCCAGGGCTGTTTCGAGGGGCAGGTCGCCGATCACGACCAGTTTCCGTCCGGTGGCGGCAACGCCTTCGCACCAGGCCAGCAACGCTTCCGGCCCCGCGCTGCAGCGGCCCTGGTCGAACCAGATCAGCACGCCCCGCACACCCGCAAGCGATTCCGGCGCCGGGAGCCCGTCCCGCACGTTGTGATAATCCAGCACCAGGCCCAGGTGGTTGAGGGGCATTTCTACAACGCGCTGGATCCCGCGGGCGTTGTATTCCGGCCCAACGGACCCCCTGGCCGCGGGCGAGTCGTAGAGGGTCAGAATCACCCGCGGAAGCGGCTCGGCGGAAAACCCCGACAACGCAAATGCGAACATTGCCGACGCGACCAGCCCGGGGGGGACGTTTCGAGACGGGATCATGCGACGCCATGTGCTGGGTTTGAACATCGAAGAATGTCCGGCGCGAAAAACTCACAAACCGCTTTTCCCGCGGCCTAGCCGCCATGCCAGTCACAACTTGCAGGACAACTCCAGGTTCAGGGAGACGTCCTCCACGTCGAAATCATACTGGACCCCGGAGGAGAGCAGCAGCCGCTGGAGTGCACCAGTAGCCGAGATTGCCCTGCACGGAGAGCCAGTCGCATCGTCGTACCAATGGTATCCCGCACTGACCAGGCTCCACAGGCCGCCGGCCGCCGGGGTGAGTTCGGCGCCGAGGGATGCGCTCAAGCCCACGTCCGAGCTTTCCTCCTCCTCCCGGACCCCGTCCACCACGGTGGTCGTCGACACGTCGTCATATTCCATGCCGAGATCCAGTTGCGGCCGGAATCCGGCTTCCGCATCCTTCGCCCTCCAGAGGATGGCATCGACCCCGCCGGAGACGCCGTCGGAGTCGATCTTGACGCCCTGGTCCTCGCCGGAGGCTTCGTACCCGTCGAAGTGGATCTTGAGATCCACGCCCGGGGCGACCGGCTGGTTGAACCCCGTGGAAAGACCCAGTCCCGGCCCGGTGACCCGGTCGACGGCCTCGTCGCCATACCATGTGACGACGCCTCCGGCGGCCAGGATTTGCGAGCCGACCAGGTTTTCGGCGTGGACGCCGTGAACGGCCAGTCCGAACGCAACGGCTGCGGAGGAGAGAAGGTGAAAACGTACAAGGTGCATGTGATGTCCTTTGATGTTGGGCAGGTTGGGAGTGGGTTGGATCAAAACCGGCGGGTCAGGTACAGCGTTCCAATGACGTCCTGACCTTCAAACTCATAGTTCACGCCCGTGGAGAGCAGCAGGTCGCGGGAGACCCACGCCCCGATCTCGCCCTCGATGTCCTCCGACTCCTCCCCGTCGCTGTGGAAGAACCCGCCGGAGATGCGCGTCCAGAGCGTTTCCGAAAGCGTGAGCTCCGCGCCGACGTTGACACCGCCACCGAGGGCGTTGTCCCCGATCCCTTCTTTTTCTTCGCCGGCCGTTTCACTGGTTCCGTCCACCTCGAAATAGTCGAGATGCAGGATGCCCAGGGGATGGCAGATTCCCTGGCTCGGCAGCCAGAAAACACCCGCCAGTTGAAACCCGATGGTTTCAAAATCCTGTTTGACGCCTCCGCTGGACCCGTCCGCCCAGACTTTGTCTACGGTGAGATGGCCGTCGATACGTTCCGCCAGCGGGAGGTTTCCGGCAACGCCGAGGCCGTATCCCGTGCCGACGATGTCCCGCAGTTCACGGTCCCCGAACCGCAGGATTTCCGCCTGCGCCTGCGCATAGGGGGATCCAACGAGGGGTTCGGCCGCGTAGGAGCCTGCGCAAACCATGGAAAGGAAGGTGATGAACTTCCATGACGTATTCATGATGATGATGGGGGGTTCGGAGTTGATTGTTACCGCATCACAACTAAGTTTGTTGATGCGTTATGATGCCGTTATACCAAACATCAGAATGTACCCCCCGGTGCAAGTCAATTCTGCAATCAAAAGGGGGGGTGGGCGGCCAACGCCGGCCGTGCATCCGGATTGCGGATTGACAACCCGGAACGCCTGGGTTCTGTTTCTGATGATGAAACTCTGGGTCCCCATCCTGTTGACCGGGCTCCTGTCCGCGCGCGCCGCCGAGTATCATGTCGCCACCAACGGCAGCGATCTTGGCCCGGGGTCGGCCGCGGCGCCCTGGCGCACCATCCAAAAGGCGGCGGACAACCTTTCCCCCGGGGACGTCGTCAAGGTCCATGGCGGAGTATACTCCGAAGCCGTCACCGTCCGGGTCTCCGGTTCCGAGGCGGGCGGCCCCATCGTCTTCACCGCGGCGGAGGGCGAGCACCCCGTTCTCGATGGATCCTCCCTGGTTCCGCCATCCAATCAGAACACCGGGCTGTTCTTGCTGGACGGACGGTCCCACCTTCGCATCGAGGGTTTTGAGATCCGGAACTATGCGGCGGTTTCCGGGAAGAAAGTGCCCTGCGGGATCCATGTGCGGGGCGCCTCCCATCACGTCGAAATCATCGGGAACAACATCCACGACATCGCCTATCACTCCGCAACCCACGGGGCCTTTGGCATCGTCATCTATGGCAATTCCACCTCGGCGATCCACCATGTGGTCATCGACCGGAACGAGGTTCATCACCTGAGCACCGGGTACAGCGAAAGCATTTCCGTCAATGGCAACGTCACCGACTTCGCCATCACGCGGAACCGGGTCCATGACAACACCAACATCGGCATCGATCTGGCGGGCTTTTACGGAACGGCGCCCGCGCCGGAGCTGGACCAGGCCCGCAACGGCCATTGCACTTCGAACGTGGTATGGAACATCGATTCATCCACAAACCCCGCTTATGGCGCCACGGACGACGACGGGGACGGTGTCTATGGCGGAGGGGAGAACGCGGCGGGGGGCATCTATTGCGACGGGTCCCGCGATGTGGTCCTGGCGGGCAATGTCCTCCATCACAACGACATTGGCCTCGAACTGGGGAGTGAATCCACCTCGGGCTCGGTCACGGGGGTGATCGTCCGGGACAACTTCGTCTTCCAAAACCGCATCGGGGGGCTTTATCTGGGCGGTTTCGCCGCGGATCTCGGGAGGACCGAACACTGCCAGGTGGTGAGAAACACGTTCTTCTCCAACGATACGATGGAGACGGCCAGCGGGGAACTGCTCTTCAATTTCAATGCCAGCACCAACACGATCAGCGGCAACATCTTCAGCGCGGGCGCGCAAAACCTGCTCGTCACCTGCCCCCGCACCGGGAACGAGGGAAACACGTTCGACAACAATCTCTACGACGCGCCGGCCGGCCCGGCGGACAGCCTGTGGCAGTGGAACGACGTGCTGGTCACCGGCTTCTCCGCGTGGAAAACCGCCGTGGGCGCGGATCTCCACAGTCGCTTTGAATCCCCGCGCTTCCGGTCCACGGCAATCCCCGATCTGCATCTCCAGATCTCCTCTCCCGCCGTGAACGCGATGGATCCCGCCACCAGCCCGTTCCCGGATGAACGGGATATCGACGGGGGGCCGCGCCGCACGGGACCCGCCCTGGATCTTGGCGCGGACGAGCTCACCGCCTACGACGCCTGGCGGGTGGCCTGGTTTGGCGACCAGGCGGGGAATGACTTGATCTCGGGCCTGAACGCCGATCCCGACGCCGATCATCTGCGGAACATCGAGGAATACCTCTACGCCACCAATCCCAAGGTCTTCTCCTCCGAACGGTTCACCATCAGCGGCATGACCGCGTCCTCCGCGCAGATCCGATACCGGCACTCGGTGACCGCTCCCGATCTGGTGTGCGACCTGCAATGGTCTCCCAACCTGTCCGACTGGTTTGATCCGGATCCCCTTCATCTCCTGCGGCTGGACGTGTTCCCGGCAGGTGCGGAATACGATTGGGTGCAGGCGGATTATTCGTTTCCGGACACGGAGATCCGGCAGTATTACCGGCTGGTTCTGACCATCAAGCCCTGACGTCGCGGCGCTTCCCGTCCGTCGGCCCTTCCCGCCACGGTTCCAGCCGCCGGGAAACAAACAAGCATCGCATTCATGATTGACCGGATTCCACCCCATCCCGTAATCAGGGGACAGGTGATTTTGATGCAGAAAGCCCCCCCCATGCAAAAAAGCGTATCCTCCCTGACCTGGCCCTGGCGCCAGGAGGCCGCGGGTTCCCAGCCCGCAACGCCTTCGGCCCTGGAAACATACCTGCCGCCCGTGATCGGCTATGCCGTCGCCGCCCTCTTCTTTTTCCGCCTGCACCGCCCGCTCGCCGCGGGCATCGTCGCGTCCGTCACCACGGTGATTTTCGCGCTGGCGTTCCTCGCCCCGGCCGCCCATGCGCGCATCCAGCGGGGCTTTGCCCGCCTGGGCCATGTCATCGGCCAGGCGCTGGCCTGGATTCTGCTCACCCCGTTCTTCTACCTGGTCATGGTGCCGGGCCGGTTGGTGCTCTTCTTCAAGGGTCGCGATCTCATGCAACGGGAATTTCTGCCGCGCAGCGAGACGTACTGGCAGGACCGGCTGCCCCGGTCGGCCGGGCATTTCACCAAGGAATATTAAATCACCTCCGTTTTTTGTGGTTAATTTTCGCACAACCCTGCTAGAAGCACGCGGTTAATGCATCATAAATAACATCTCTCTCGTGTTTCCGTGAAAGAAGGGCACTCCGCATGACCGCCATTCTGGGCATTTCGGCGTTTTCGCCATTCCGCCGCCGCCCTGCTGGTGGACGGGAAGATCGTGGCGGCCGCTACGGGAGCGCTTCACGCGCAAGAAGCACGATAGGATTTCCCATCCGGGCGATCGAATACTGCCTGGCGGAGGCCGGCATCGCGCCAGACAGGCTGGAGGCGGTGGTGTTCTATGAAGCCGATCACGAAATTCGTGCGGCTGCTCGACGTACTTCAGCACGGCGCCGCGGGGACTCCGCTCCTTTCCAGATGGCGATGCCGATCTGGCTGACCGCAAGCTGTGGATTCCGCTGGAGATGGAGAAGGCCCTGACCCGGGCGGGGAATTCGCATGCCGGCCAAGCTCTATTTTCCCGAGCACCATGAATCGCACGCGGCGAGCGCCTTTATCCCTCGCCCTATGAAAGCGCGGCGATCCTGACGGTGGACAGCGTCGGCGAATGGGCCACCTCCACCCTGGGCCACGGGCGGGGCAACGAGATGAGGATCCTCAAGGAACTGCCTTCCCCACTCCCTCGGCCTGCTCTGTTCCGCCCTTCACCTACTTCTGCGGGTTCAAGGTCAATTCCGGCGAATACAAGCTCATGGAGTCTGGCCCCCTACGGCCGGCCTATGTGGAACACCATCCGCAAAAACCTGATCGACCTGCGCGACGACGGCTCCTTCCCGCCTGAACATGGGCTACTTCGACTATCTCCGGGCTGCGCATGACCAACCGGAAGTTCGCGCCGGCTTGTTCGGCGACCGGAACGCAGGCCGGAGGCGCAGATCACTGGCGCGGATGGACCTCGCGGCCTCGGTCCAGGTGGTCACCGAGGACATCGTCCTGCACATGGCCCGCCCGCTATGCAAGCTGACGGGCAGGAAGAACCTGTGCATGGCAGGCGGCGTCGCGCTGAACTGCGTGGCCAACGGCCGCCTGCCAGCGGGAGGGACCATTCGAGAACATCTGGATGCAGCCGGCCTCGGCGACGCCGGCGCGCTGGGCGCGGCCCTCGCGGCGTGGCATCTCGCGGAAAAGCAGCCGCGCCCGCCCGCCGGGCCGCGACGCCATGAGCGGATCCTTCCTGGGCCCTTCCTATTCCGACGACGAGATCGGCGAATACCTAGCCGCGGGCTATCCGCGGAGATCGCGTCCCCGGCGGAATGGGCCGCGCACGTCGCGCGCATCGTCGCCGGCGAGAAGGTCGTCAGCCCTGTTCGGCACAGCCGGATGGAATTCGGTCCGCGCGCCCTAAGGCGGCCGCTCCATCATCGGCGATTCGCGCTCGCCGAAGATGCAGTCGGTCATGAACTGAAGATCAAGTACCGCGAGTCCCTTCGCCCCTTCGCCACCCGCCTGCCTGGAGGAGAAGGTCTCTCGGGTATTTCGGCCTGGCCTCCCCCTCCCCCTACATGCTGATCGTGCAGGACGTCCGCCAGGAACGCCTCTCCGGGGTCGACCGGGCGGCCGGCACCGCCATGCGGGAGATCATCAGCCGGGTGCGCGGCGACATCCCGGCGGTGACGCACGTCGACAATTCGGCGCGCATGGACAGTCAACCGAAACCAGAACCCGGTTTTACGACCTGCTCAAGGCGTTCGACGAACTCACCGGCTGCGCGGTGATGATCAACACCTCTTCAACGTCCGGGGCGAGGCGATCGTCTGCACGCCGTCGGACGCCTACCGGTGCTTCATGCGCACCGAGATGGACTATCTGGTCCTCGGCTCGCACGTCCTCGACAAGCGCGAGCAGCCGGTGTTCGAGGACAGCGCCAACTGGCGCAAGGAACAAATCTGGACTGACCCCCGCCCCACCCTTTCAAGGAGTTTCCCATGATGTTCTTCCGCCGACTTTCCTCCACCTGATCCGGGGTGTTCGGGTTCGGCCGCGAACACAAGGCCTGGTGGCTCGTGCCTGATGATCTTCCTGGCTGTCATCGCCGTCGTCATCGTCGCCGGCCACGGCTTCGCCGTTCATCTACACCTGTTCTGAGCAATCCGTGTGAGCACCGCCCCGCCACCGCCCCCGAAGATGTCCCGCCGCCGCGAGATCTTGCTGGGGTCCGGCGTCCTGCTGGTCTCGTCGCTGATGCTCGTCGGCGCCGGGGAGATGCTGACCCGCCACGGGTTCGGCCGGGAGAAGGCCGCCGACAGCCGCACCTGAGTTCGCCCATCGGCTGACCGCACTTCGGCTTCAAGGGCGTGCCCGGCCAGGGCATCGTCGGCGGCACATCGGGTGGCCATCAACGAGCAGGGTTTTCCGGGACGATTCGTGGGAGGGCTACGACAGCCGGGCGCATCGAGCGCCGCATCCTGCTCCTCGGCGATTCGATGACCTATGGCTACTTCATCTCCAAGGACTACCGCCTCTCTCCGAGCAGTTGGAGTCCTGCTATGCGAAGCACGCCGGCGGGGCCGAAATCTTCAACGCGGCCATTCCCGGCTACGGGCCGGCCGAGCAGATGCGCGTCCTGGAGCGCTTCCTGCCGGTCCTCCGGCCCACGCTGGTCGTTCTCCGCTACTGCTCCAACGATTTCGGCGATTCCGCCCTGCCCTACGACTACCGCAGCCCGAACCGCGTCTACAAGCCATGGTACACGGTGGACGGGAGGCTGGCCCTCAACGAACGGGTGCCCCGCCGGTTCTCCCTCAAGGTGCGCGGCACCCTCCTGGATCACCTCGATCTGAAGTATGCGGTCGACCGGCTGCAGTACGCCTTCGACGACCTCGGCTACATGAAGTGGGGCATCTATTCCGAACTGGGGATCAAGCCGGGCGACAAGGAGCACCGCTCCGCCGTGATCGCCCATCTCGGGCATCTCGCGACAGACCCGGCCTCCTTGCCGTTGTTCGAGAAGCAAAAGCCGCGCGCCCTGGCGCTCTGGGGTCGCATGCGGGACCTCTGCCGGGAATCCGGCGCACGGTTCCTGATCACGGGAACCATCGATCCCGCGGCCGATTGCGGGGAACCCCGCCTGCCGGCCGATCTGGACCGTCTCGGGCTGCCCTTCCTCAACTACCGGTCGGCCCTGGAGCCCTGGCAGCCCTGGGCCTATGTGGAAGGGGACGGCCATCCCAATCTGGTGGACAACTACATCGTCGCCACCATCCTCTTCAACGAGCTCCAGCAGCAGCACCTCCCCGTCGACTTCGCCGACGCCTCCTGGATCCGGAAAATGCCCTTCGCCCTCGAGATGTCCGGAAACCGGGAGGAACACCTGTTGCGCTGGGGGCCGTGGGGAAAATCCGCCCATCACATGCGGGACGCCACCTCCAACTCCCGCCTTCTCCTGCGCAACCCGGTCGCGAACGGGCCGGTCGACGTCGAGGTCGCCGGCGTGGTGCCCCCGCCCCACCCCGGACAGCCCGAGGAGGAGGAAACGATGCAGTTGATCCTGCCCGAATCGGCAAGCGAGCACATCACCCTGCCCCGGGGGGGGGCGTTCGACATCACCTTCCACCTTCCGTCAACCCACTATCCGGTCCTCTTCCTCAAGATCAACATGGAGGGCTCGCTCGGGAACAAACCCGGCAATCCGGCCTCCCGGTCCGTCAAGATCCGCACCGCCATCGCGCGAGCGCCCAGCCCGGCGTGATCCCGGCCGCACCTGTGTTGTGATGCATTAATTCGATCTCTTCCGGGAAATCTCAACCGCCGCCGTCCCCCCGGAGGCCCATTTTGTCGCAGTTTTTTCTGGATTGCGATTCTCCGGGTTTGATATCAGCGCATATTAAGGCATCATATTAACACCAATGACCATGTTTTGATGCCGTTACATCCGCCTCCGATGCAATCCATTCCCCCCTCCAACCCCGTCCCGGCCAGATCCGGCCGGCACCCGTTGCGCGGGTGGCTGCCGGGCTTGGGGGTGCTGTTGTTCACATCCGTCCTGCTCCTGCTGGTCGGCGAGGGACTGGCACGGAGGGGGTTCGAGAAGGAGAAGGCCGCGGACGCCCGCATGGCCGGCTCGCCCATCGGCCATGACCCCCGGTTCGGTTTCAAGGGCATCCCCGGATTCAACGGCGTCGCCGGAGGGGTGCGGGTCCGCATCAACGCGCACGGATTCCGCGACGAGTCCTGGGAGGACAAGCTGCGGCGCGCCGACCAGTTCCCCGCCCGCCCGCGCATCCTGCTGCTCGGCGATTCGATGACCTACGGGTATTTCATCTCCAAGAACTTCCGTCTCGGCGAACAACTGGAGGCCTTTTACACGAGCCACCGGGCCGGGGCCGAGGTCTTCAACGCGGCCATACCCGGATACGGCCCGGCCGAGCAGACGCAGGTGCTGGAGAGCCTGCTGCCGGTCATCAGGCCGGACATCGTCATTCTTCGCTACTGCGCCAATGATTTCGGCGATTCGGCCCTGCCCTACGATTACCGGAGCCCCAACCGCGTCTACAAGCCGTGGTACACGCTGGACGGCCGCCTCGCCCTCAACGAGCCGGTCCCGCGCAGATTTTCGCTCCGGGTCCGCGGAACCTTCTGGGACCGCTTCGACCTGAAATACGCCGTCGACCGCTGCCAGTACGCCCTGGACGACGTTTCGTACCAGCGGCTGGGCGTCTATTCCGACCTGGGGATTCATCCGGCGGACAAGAAGGAGCGGACGCTGAAGATCGCGCGCCTGGGCTACCTGGCCATGGACCCCAAGTCGGCGGACGTCTACGCCCGGCAAAAGCGGCGGGCGCTCACCTTGTGGTCCGCCATGCGCGACCGCTGCACCCGGGCGGGCGCCCGCTTTCTGATGACCGGCACCATCGCCGGCGGCGCCACCGGCGGGGAGGCCGGCCTGCCGCACGATCTGGAATGGCTGGACATCCCGTTCCTGAATCTGGCGCCGGCGCTGCATCCCTGGCAACCCTGGTCCTATGTCGAGGGCGACGGCCACCCCAACATGGTGGACAACTACGTGGCGGCCACCGCCCTGTTCAACCGGTTGAACGAGACCCGGCTTCCGATCGATTTCACGGAGGCGGTCTGGCTGGACAAGATCCCGGCGGGTTTCGAATTGTCGGGCAATCAGGAGGACAAGACGCTGCGCTGGGGTCCCTGGGGAAAGACCCTGCACCACATGCGCGACGCCGTTACGGACTGCCGTCTTTTGCTGCGCAACCCCGCGATCAACCGGCCGGTGACCGTCGAGATCACCGGCGTCGTCCATCCCGGGAATCCCCTGATTGCGGACTCCATCCGGATGAGGTTGAGCCTGTCCGAAGAAGGGGGCCAGGCCATGCTGCTTCCACCCGGAGGGCCGTTTTGCGCCTCCTTCCGTTTTGACGCGCCTCAACTCCCCCTGCTGTTCCTCCGCATCGAATTGGAGAAATCGGAAGGCATCGACGGGAGGATGACGGTGGTCACGGATCCCGGATATGTGCGAATCCGGCGGGTCGTCGCGTCGCCGGGGGCGGGAAGCCCCGTCCCGGTCGGACAGACCGGTCAAATCCACTGACCGGCGGCACTCAGGGCGTCTTGACGATCAGCAGTTCCGCCTTCGTCACCGTCGACGACCTCCGGATGCCCGATATCAGCTTCCTCAGGTTTTCCAGCATGGAGCGTTCTCGTTTTTCTGCGGGCGGGAGGTGCTCGACGGCGTCGCTGATCGCCACTTCAAGGACTTCCACCGCCGTGCCCGACGGGACGACCAGCAGATACCGGGCCGGGGCGATCTCCACCATGCTCAGCCAGGGGATCCTGGACAGGGATGCGCTCGGCCCCACCACGATCAACCCGTGACCGGGGATCATTTCCACCACATCGACCGGCTTCGCCGTTCCCGGCCGCGCTCCCATGGTGGCATCCATCGCCTTGACGATGGCCTGGGCGCGATCCGGGCTGATCGTTTCCATGTCCTGCAAGGTTCGTTTCGGCAGGGTAACGGTGATGCGGTGGCTGGGCTCGTCGAACTTGCGCGGGCGTCCGCCACTTCGGGGAGAGGTGCTTTTCTTCATGATTGGTCCTGTGGTTGTTGTCCGGAGCTAGCTGGAACGGGGACAGATGACAAGTGGTTTTTATGCATTAAATCAACCGTTAAGATTGTTCTTGCACACATATTCCTTCCCGCTATGAAGCGCCACCTGTTCCAAAAACAACACACCCATGAGAGGCCCCATGAGCATGCTCCGCACCCTTTTCCTCCGCATCCTGGCCGCCCTGGCCATCGCCGGTTTTGCCGCCTCGACCGGCTGCGACGACTCCGACAAGAAGGACACTCCCGCGGCGGACACCACGCAGGACGCCACGCAAGACACCACCACCAAGGATGCGACCAAGACCGGGGATACCCCTCCCGTGAAGACGCCGGCCGCCACGCCCGCGGCCGCGGGCAGCGTCACGGGCAACTGGACCTACAAGAAGGAGATCATGCGGCTGAAGCAGACGGGGTCGTCCATTCAGGGCACCACCGAGGTCATCGGCTTCGTGAACAACCCCGCCGATCCGATCGAATCCCCGGTCCGCACCGTCGGCAGCATGCAGGCGAACGGCACCGTGAAGCTGACCGAGCTGGTCACCCACCTCGCCAACCCGTCCAAGAGCTTCAACGTGGTGAAGTCGGGCGGCCTGAAGGACGCGAACACCCTGGTCCTCAACGTGACCTCCGGCCAGGCGCCGCACACCCAGACCTGGATCAGGAAGTAATCCGGTTCAATCGCGGATCGCGGCGCGCCCGAAGGCGAGGGACTCCTCGAGCCAGGTGTCGGTCTTGAGGACGTCCCGCCGCTGTCCGAAGGCGCGGAATTCGGCGGCGCGCTGGGCGGACCGCACCAGCAGGCGGGCGAACGCGGCGTGGCCCCGCACGCCGGAGGCGATCCAGCGCGCGGCCTGGCGGCGGATCCAGCCGGGCACGTACCGCACCGCCAGTTCGTCCTCCAGGGAACCGAAGGTGATGGCGGACCCGGGGTCGCCCTGGCGTCCGCTGCGCCCGTAGAGCTGGCGGTCCACGCGGCCGGCCTCGTGGAACTCGGTCGCCAGCACGTGCAGTCC
>JAXMHJ010000074.1:0-24782 GCA_046346795.1 Kiritimatiellia bacterium | reverse complement strand
TGCACATCACCCTCCGCCCGTCCGAAGAGCGGGGCCGGGCCGACCACGGCTGGCTCGACTCCCGCCACACCTTCAGCTTCGCCGACTACCACGACCCGCTGCACATGGGTTTCCGCGCCCTCCGCGTCATCAACCAGGACCGCGTCGCCCCGGGCGGCGGCTTTCCCACCCATCCGCACCGCGACATGGAAATCTTCAGCTACGTCCTCGAGGGCTCGCTGGAACACCGGGACAGCCTGGGCAACGGCCGCCGGCTCAAGCCCGGGCAGATCCAGCTCATGAGCGCCGGCCGCGGCGTCACGCACAGCGAGTTCAACCCGTCCGACACCGTTCCCGCGCACTTTCTCCAGATCTGGATCCAGCCCCGCGCGCGCGGGCTCGAGCCCTCCTACACCGAGTGGCATCCCGACCCCGCGCGCGAGCGCGACCCGAAGGTCCTCGTCATCTCCCCGGACGGACGCGAAGGCTCGGCCACCATCCATCAGGACGCCTCGGTCTTCCGGGTTCGCCTGGCGAAGGGCGCGTCCGTCGAACACGCGGTCCAGCCGGGGCGCGGAGTCTGGCTCCAGATCATCCGCGGCGACGCCGTCGTCAACGGCACGACCGTCCGGGCCGGCGACGGCGTCAGCACCTCCGACGCGGGGACGCTACGCGTGACCGCCCTGGAGGAGCTCGAAGCCCTGCTGTTCGACCTCGCCTGACCCGGCGTCCGCCCCGCCCCGGTCAGGAAACAAACACCCCGCCCCCCAGCAGCACGTCGCCGTCGTAGAACGCGCAGATCTGCCCGGGGGCGATCGCGCGCTGGGGTTCGCGCCAGATGAGAAGGGCGCGGGTGGCGTCCACCGGCTCGAAACGCAGCGCCGACGACGGCGCGCGGTAGCGCGGCCGGGCCAGGATGTCGGCGGGGCCGGTCAGCGGCCGGTTGACCCACGTGATCGACACCACCTCCGAGCGCGAGGTCCACAACCCGGGGCTGTCCGGGCGGTCGAAGGCCACCACCAGCTCGTTCGCCACCACGCGCTTTTCCACCACGACGTACTTCTCGCGATAGGTGTTCGACGCCAGCCCGAGCCCCTTGCCCTGGCCGAGGGTGTAGAGGTGCAGGCCCTTGTGCATCCCGACCTTCTTGCCGTCGGGCGTGACGATGCGTCCCGGCTTGTCGGGCACGAAGGCGCGCAGGAAGTCCGACATCTTCACCTCGCCGATGAAGCAGATGCCCTGGCTGTCCTTCTTCTCCGCCACCGGCAGGCCGAAGCGCCGCGCGGTGTCACGCACCTCCGGCTTGAGCAGGTGGCCGACCGGAAAGCGCGCGCGGAAGGCCTGCTCCTGCCGCATCAGCGCAAGAAAATAGGTCTGGTCCTTGTTGGGGTCGAGGCCCTCCAGGATGTCCGCCGTGCCGTCGTCGTTCGCCCGGCGGCGTGCGTAGTGACCGGTCGCGACCGCTTCGAATCCGTGCGCAAGCGCGTGCTCCAGGAACACGCCGAACTTGATCTCCCGGTTGCACATCGCATCCGGATTGGGCGTCACCCCGTCCTGATAGCCCTTCAGCAGGTACTCCACGATCCGCGATTTGTAGGCGTCCATCAGGTTCACGATCTCGAACGGGATGCCCAGCGCCGCCGCCACCGCCGTCGCGTCGCGCACGTCCTCCTCCCAGGGGCAGTGGCCGAGCACGTTCACCTCGTTGATCCAGTTCTTCATGTAGGCCGCGTGCACCTCATGACCCTGCTCCACGAGCAGCGCGGCGGCCACCGCGCTGTCGACCCCGCCCGAAAGCGCCACCAGGACTTTTTCCCGCTTGGACATGCCGCACCCTAATGCGCGGCCGCGCCCGCGTCCAGCGGGGATGCGCGGCCAGGTGGAGCGGGGCCCTGCGGACCCGCCTGCTTTCCAGCGGGTGCCCAGCCCCCGCTGTACCCCCGCCGATCCTTCTTGGTTATGCCGTGCGGATGCGCGTATGCTTGGCGGCACCAAACCCCCGAGGCCCGCGATGAAGCACTTCCTGAAACGTTGCCTGACCGTTCTGGCCATGTCCGCCTCCATCCATGACGGATTTGCCGCCGCAGCCGCAGCCAACCCTCCACCGGAAGCCATCCCGGCCCCGCCCGCAGGCTTCGATCTGCCCCGGGATGGCATCGCGACCGGCCGCCTGGAATGGGTCGAATACGAATCCTCCACCGTCGGCGAGAAACGTCCGGCGCAGGTGTACACGCCGCCGGGGTACGCGAAGGAGCGCCACTACCCGGTGCTGTACCTGCTCCACGGCATCGGCGGCAACGAATGGGAATGGGCGGGCCCGGGCGCGGCCAAAACCATTCTCGACAACCTGCACGCGGACGGAAAGGTGACGCCGATGATCGTCGTGCTGCCCAACGGACGCGCGGCGAAGGACGTGAAGCCGAACGATCCGATCCCGCGGCAGTCGCCGGCCTTCGCGGCCTTCGAGCAGGATCTGCTGGTCGATCTGATCCCCTTCATCGAGGCCCGTTATTCCGCGGACCCCCGCCGCGAAGCCCGCGCCCTGGCCGGCCTCTCCATGGGCGGCGGACAGTCCCTCAACTTCGGCCTCGCGCACCCCGACCGCTTCGCCTGGGTCGGCGGCTTCTCCTCCGCCCCCAACACCCGCAAGGCGGCCGAGCTGCTGCCCGATCCCGCGGCCGCGAAACAGCTCAAGCTGCTCTGGCTCTCCTGCGGGGATCGGGACGGGTTGTTCGACATCAGCCGGAACGTGCACGCGACGCTGGAGGCGAAGGGCGTGCCGCACGTCTGGCATGTCCACGAAGGCGGCGCCCACGACTTCGCCGTTTGGAAGAAGGACCTGTACCAGTTCGCGCCCCGGCTGTTCCGCTGACGCGCGAGAATGCGTTGAACAGAAGATAGCAAAGGAAGCAAAGGGGGAATGGAGCCCCTCGCAAAATGACAGGCCGTGGTGATTGCGGCTGCGGGGAATATTTTGAGCAGAAGATCGCGATGAAGGCTCGAGTGCGGAGATCTGCAAGATGGGATTTATGAGGAATGCTGGAAGGCTGGAAAAGAGGAGGGCATAGGGAGGGGTTATCCGAAGAGAAATTTTGATAGGATGAGTTTTTGATCCGCTTCCGGCCCCGGATTCATGGTGCTGGAACAGAATAGAAACTCGTTCCCTGCCACAAACTTAAGGGCGACAGGAGTGTCGCCCCTCCGTCTTTTCCAGCTTTCCAGCCTTCCTCATAAAACAAAACCCGCGAAATTTCCTGCCTTCTTGCCTTCCTGATAAAAAATCTTCCCGCGCGCGCTTCAGGGCGTGGTCGTGGGGGCGGTGGCGGGCGGGGTTGCGCCCTTCTGCTTCCACCAGTCCTGGATGCCTTCCTTGATCTTGGAGAACTTGCTGCTCACCGAGGTCAGGCGGGCGTCCCAGGTTTCGTCGATGACCTGGCCCTTCACGCTCACGTGGAATTTGGTCATGATCATCATCAGGAACAGCGGCTTGAGCACGGCGGAGCGGAAGTTCCAGGCGAAGAGTATGGCGATGGCCGCCGACCAGCCCGCGAGCACCGGGGCGATCTTGGCGAGCAGGAAGGCGGGGATGAACATCACCACCCATACCAGCGCCGTCAGCACATAGTCCAGCAGCACGCAGCCCACCGCCGTCTTGAGGATGGTCCTGGAGTTCTGGCAGTAATAGACGAGGCCGTCCTTGCCGCCGCGCCAGGGGTTTTCATCTCCGCGGGCGAGGTTGTACGAGAAGATGGTCTCGTCGATGTAGGTGGTGGCCGCGTAGATGATCGAGTTCACCACCTTGGCAACGCCCTGCAGGCCGGGGATGGGCAGGAGGTTGGCGATCCAGTCCAGCGTGCGGTTGAAGGCGCGCACCACGCCCTCGATCAGCGAGTCGAGCACGAAGAGCACGTTCACCTGCGCGAACTTGTCGGTGACGACCTTCTTCCCGTAGGCGAACATGCCCATGCCCTGGTTGTTGATCCGGTTGGTGGTGATGAGTTCGGTCAGCACCGCGATGTGGCCGCACTTGAGGATGTACAGGAAGTAGCGAACCATGGTCATCCAGAGCCAGCCGTAGACGCCCAGGCCGGTGGCGAGCCAGCCGTAGCCGACCCACGGGTGGATCTTTTCGCCCAGGTAGGCGGTGCCGCCGAAGGTCGCGCCCATCCAGATGATGGTGATGACGCTGACCGCCACCAGGACGCCGAAGCGCACCAGCACGTAGGGCAGGGTTTTCATGAGGAGTCCGAAGGACGTCCCCAGGCCCGCCTCGGTGATGGCGACGGGATAGGAATGGCGGACCGGCTGGTCGGGATGGCTGTAGGGGCTGGCGGCTTCGTTGGACATGGGGCTTTCCTCCGGACCCATAAAACCCCGCGCACCGGAAAAATCAAGATTCGATGGTCGGCCGCGGCGCTTCGGCGAATCAGCCGGTGGCTTCGCCCCACCTTGTGGCGGGTGGGGCGAGGCGACCCCGCCGAGCCTCGCAACACTTCGGCGGCTCAGCCGGTGGCTTTCCTCCAGAGGCGGACGGGCTGCCCCGACCGGTGCGGCCGCAAGCGGGCGATCCCCGGCTTTTTACTTGAAAGTCGGCTGTTTCTCGGGTTTTCGGAAGTTCCGCATTCCATCAACCCGCGACAGGACGACGATCATGGCAGGTCATAGCAAATGGGCCAACATCAAGCACCGCAAGGCCGCTAAGGACGCGAAGAAGGGCAAGGTCTACAGCAAGATCGCCCGGGAAATCACCGTGGCCGCCCGCAGCGGCGGGGACCCTTCCGCCAATCCGAGCCTGCGCAACCTTCTGATCAAGGCCCGCGGTGCCAACATGCCCACCGACAACATCGAGCGCGCCATCAAGAAGGGCACGGGCGAGGGCAACGACGGGGTGCAGTTCGATGAAATCGTCTACGAGGGCTACGCGCCCGGCGGGGTCGCCGTGATCGTGCAGGCCCTGACCGAGAACCGCAACCGCACCGCGTCCGAGGTCCGTCACGCCTTCACCAAGGCCGGGGCCAACATGGGCACCGCCGGCAGCGTCAGCCGCGGATTCAAGCGCCGCGGACTCGTCACCGTGCCCGCCGAGGGCGTGTCCGAGGACCGCCTGATGGAACTGGTGCTGGAAAACGGCGGCGACGACCTGGAACTGGAGGGCGGGACCTACTCCATCACCACCGAGCCGCTCGCGATGATCCCCGTAGCCGAGGCCATCCGCGCCGCCGGCATCGCCGTCGAGAGCAGCGAAGTGACCATGATCCCCGACCTCTACACGACGCTGACCGACAAGGGCCAGGCCAAGACCGTGCTCAACTTCGTCGAGGCCCTGGAAGACCTCGACGACGTGCAGAACGTCTACACCAACCTGGATCTGTCCGACGAGATCCTGGCCGCGATGGAAGAGGAATAACCCTTGCCCCCCGCGCCGGTCCGCATCCTGGGCGTCGACACCTCGCTGCGCTCGACCGGCATCGCGGTGATCGAGTCCGACGGCGTCCGCAACCGCGCCCTCCAGTACGGGACCCTGCGCAACCCGCCGAAGCGTTCCGCGCCCGAATGCCTCAAGCACCTGTACGAGGGCGTCATGGCCTTTGTCCGGGAAACGAAGCCAACCTGCTGCGCGATCGAGGGCATCTTCTACTGCCGCAACGTCCGCACCGCCGTCATCCTGGGGCAGGCCCGCGGGGCCGTGCTCGCCGCGGTCGCCTCCGCCGGCCTGGAGGTGCACGAGTATTCCCCGCGCAGCGTCAAGCTGGGGGTGACCGGCTTCGGCGGCGCCGTGAAGGACCAGGTCGGCCTCATGGTCAAACGCCTGCTCAACCTCGCCGAGGTCCCGCAGGAGGACGCCGCCGACGCCCTCGCCATCGCCATCTGCCACGCCCATTCCATGCGCATGACGGCCCTCACGCGGGGGAAAACCCCGCCCGCCTGAGCGTGGTTTCGCGCTTTCGCGACGGGCCCGGGAACGCTAGGGTGTCCATCGTGAAAACCTCCGCCGCCTGTCTCGCCGCCCTTCTGTTTTCCGCCCTGCCCGGCCGTTCCGCCGATCCCGTGGCGGCCGCCTCCTACCTCAAGTCCGGGACCACCCGCGGCGGCGCGCTGGAGCTGCGCATCGCCTGCCGCAAGTTCGAGTCCACCAACCACACCGGCACCGTCGTGTGGCTCACCGGCGTGTCGCACATCGGCACCTCCAACTACTACGCGAAGCTGCAGACCCACCTCGACGCCATGGAGGTCGTGCTCTACGAGGGGGTCGGCGACCCGCAGTCGTCCAAGGACGACGGGGAGCTGGCCGACAGCCTCCAGGGCGGCATGGCCCGCGCGCTCGGCCTCAAGTTCCAGCTCGAGGCCATCGACTACTCCCGCGCCAGCTTCACCAACAGCGACCTCACCGTCGACCAGCTCATGCGCGTGATCAGCGAGAGCGAGGATCCGGCCAAAACGACGCGGGACCTGCGCGAACTCATGGCCTCCATGCAGGCCGGGTCGATCCTCAGCCGCGTCATGTCCGGCCTCGGCAAATGGCTGGAGACCAGCCCCCGGGCGCAGGGGCTGGTGCTCGCCGTGATGATCGAGGCGATGGGCTCCCTGGAGGGCGACATCGCGGAGATGCGCGGCCTGCCGCCGGGCATGCAGAAGCTCATGCGCGTGCTCGTCGACGAGCGCAACAAGGCGGTGCTGGCCGACCTCAAGGGCCTGCTGGCGCGCCCGAAACCGCCGGCGAGCGTGTCGGTGTTCTACGGGGCCGCCCACATGAACGACTTCGAGACGCGCATGGTCGCCGAGCTGGGCTACCGTCCCGTCGAAACCGTGTGGCTCACCGCCATGCGTCTCAACCCGGCCGAGCACGGCCTCGACCCGTCCGACCTCCGCCTGATCCGCAACCTCGTCCGCGCCGAGATGCGGGCGGCCCTCCCGCCGAAACGCGCGGCTACAGCGTCACCACCAGGCCCAGCTCGATGATCTGCTGCGAGGGCACGCGGAAGTGGTCGTGCACCGGTTCGCTGTTGCGGCTGAGGAACCGGTAGAGCTTCTTCTGCCAGCGGGGCATGCGGCTGCGGCCGTCGGTGTGGATGATCTCGCGGTTGAAGTAGAAGGAGGTCGCCTTCTCCTTCAACGGCACGCCCCGTTCGCGGAGCATGCGCAGGGTTTGCAGCGCATCCGGGGTCTCCATGTAGCCCACCGACGCGATCGCGCGCCAGAAGCCGTGGCCGAGATCGGTCAGCTCCAGCCGCTCCGCGTCCGGCACCAGCGGCCGGGGCTGGGTGACATAGTTCAGCAGCACCACGTTCTTCTGGATGCAGCGGTTCCACTTCAGCGTGTGCAGCAGCACGACGGGCACGCCCTCGGACCGCCCGGCCATGAACACCGCCGCGCCGGGGGTCCGGTGAACCTCGCTGGCCACGATGTCGTCGATCATGAGCTGGATGGGCAGCTCCCGGGCCGCCAGCGACGAGCTGATGTTCGCGCGGCCGACCTTCCAGGTCACCATGATCAGCAGGATGACCGACCCCACCAGCAGCGGCACCCAGCCCCCGGCCGGGATCTTGTGCAGGTTGGCGCTGAAGCAGGAGAGGTCGGTCGTCAGGAAGCAAACGAGGAAGACGGTCGCCGCCAGGCGCTTCCAGCCGAAGTGCTCGCGGGCGACGCGCTGGAACGCGACGGTGGTCATCGCCATCGTCCCGGTCACGGCGAGGCCGTACGCGGCGGCGAGGTTGCCCGAGGTGCGGAACCCCAGCACCAGCGCGATGGACCCCGCCGCGAGGATGGTGTTCACCCCGGGCAGGTAGATCTGCCCCTCGTGCCCCTCGTTGGTGTGGTCGATCTTCATGCGCGGCACGTACCCCAGCCGGATCGCCTGGCGGGTCAGCGAGAAGGTCCCGCTGATCAGCGCCTGGCTCGCGATGACCGTGGCCAGGAAACTCAACGCCACCAGGCCGATCCGCACCGCGCCGTGCCCGGCGAGGGCGAAGAACAGCTCGTCGGCCTCCGGATGTTCCAGCGCGTACGCCCCCTGGCCGAAATAGTTCAACAGCAGGCCCGGCATGGCCATGAAGTACCACCCCTGCACGATGGCCCTGCGCCCGAAATGGCCCATGTCCGCGTACAGCGCCTCCACCCCCGTGATGGCCAGCACCGCCGCCCCCACCATGATCGCGGATTTGCCCGGCGCGCCGAAAATGAGGCGCAGCGCATGCAGCGGGTTGACCGCCGCCAGCACCGAGGGATGCGCCGCCAGATGATGCAGGCCGAGCAGCCCGAGCGTGACGAACCACACCACCATGACCGGCCCGAAGACCACGCCGATCCGCCCGGTCCCGTGGTGCTGGATGGCGAAGAGCGCGAACAGGATGATCGCGGCGATCCACGGGATCCACGGGGTCAGCGCCGCGCTCAGCGTCTTCAGGCCCTCCGCCGCGCTGATCACCGAGATGGCGGGCGTGATGATGCCCTCGCCGTAGAGCAGCGAGGCCCCCGCCAGCCCCGCCAGCGCGAAAAGGCCGATTTTTTTGCCGTCGTCCCGCTTCCGGACCAGCGCCAGCAGGGTGAAGCTGCCCCCCTCCCCGTTGTTGTCCGCCCGGGTCACAAAGGCGAGGTACTTCACGCACACGATGAGCATGAGCAGCCAGAAGATCAGCGACAGGCTGCCCAGCACCGCCACCCGGCGATCCAGCCCCTCCAGGCCGTTGATGCACTCGCGCAGCGCGTAGATCGGGCTGGTGCCGATGTCCCCGTACACCACGCCCAGCGCACCCAGCACCAGCAGGGCATGACGGGGGGACGCGTGGGCGGCGGCGGACGGACCGGACTCGGCGATGGGTGGCTTTTCCATTGGGGCGGCGCGGAGCGGCCGGTCCCGTCATTGAAGCGGAGGCGGAGTCGGATTGTCAAGTGTGCGGTAGAGCGGGGGCTGCGCACCCGCTTTGCAGTAGAGCGGGGGCTGCGCACCCGCTCCAGGTGATTCCGGCCGTGGAGGCCGCGGCCGCGCCGAAATTTTCGCGCCCGCTACGCCAATGCTGCGAAGTATGGGAAAAATGGGACCACGGAGCGGGCGCACGTGAGGCGTGCCATTCCGAGCACCGGAACCCCCCGGTGAAAAACCTTCCGGCGACCGGAACCGCTTCAAAATCCGCCGCAGCCGCAACCTCCACGGCCCGGTTTTGGAGACCGGCTCCTACGCCGGACAAATCAGCCGGTAGCCGATCCCGTTCTCGGTCTTGATGTGGCGGGGGGAGCCGGGCGGTTCGATCTTCTTGCGCAGATGGGTCATGTAGACGCGGAGATAGTGGGAGCGTTCCTCGGCGGCGGGGCCCCAGACGTCGCGCAGAAGCTGGCGGTGGGAGACGACGCGGCCGGCGTGGCGGGCCAGACACTGGAGGATCGCATACTCGGTGGCGGTGAGCTCGACGGGCGCGCCGGCGAGGCGCACCTCGCGGGTGGCGAAGTCGATCGCCAGGTTGCCCTCCACGTACACCGGCTCGTCCGGGGCGCCGGGTGCGCGGCGCTGGATGGCGCGGAGCCGGGCGACCAGCTCGGCGGAATCGAAGGGCTTGACGATGAAGTCGTCGGCGCCGGCGTCCAGGGCGGCCACCTTCTCCTCGGGGTCGCTGCGGACCGACACGATGAGCACGGGCACGCGGGACCACTCGCGCAGGCGGGCGAGGACCTCGAGCCCGGGCAGGTCGGGCAGGCCGAGGTCGAGCAGCACGACATCGGGCCGCTTCGCCGCCGCCTCCTGCAAGCCCGTGTCGCCGCGCTCCGCCTCCAGCACGCGGTACCCGGCGGGCTCCAGCACGAGCCGGAGCAGGCGGCGGATCGAGCGTTCGTCGTCGATGATCAGGGCCAGCGGGGCGGGATTCATGGTTGGGCGTTCCACTCCGGCGGCGGCGTCTCCAGCGGGAAGCGGAGGCGGAAATGCGCGCCCCCCTCCGGCCGGTTCGCGGCCTCCACCGATCCGCCGTGAGCCTGCACAAATCCGCGCACGATGGAAAGGCCCAAACCGGCCCCGCCGGCGGGCGCGCCGGGCGCGCGGTAGAATTTCTCGAACACCCGGCGCTCCTCGCCGGGCGGCAGGCCGGGGCCCTGGTCGAGCACCGACAGCGCCAGATTGCCGTCCTCGCGGCGCGCGCGCAGCGTCACGGTGGCTCCGGCGGGCGACCAGGCCGCGGCATTGAGCAGCAGGTTGGCGAGGCACGACTCCACCAGCGCGCGGTCGAGGCGGACCGGCGGCAGATCGGGCTCGATCTCCTCGACCAGGCGGTGCGCGCCGAGGGCGTCGCCGACCAGTTCGCGGGCGCCGGAGAAGAGTTCGCCGGCCTCCAGCCAGTCGAGCCGGGGCTTCACGACCCCGGCCTGGATGCGGCTCATCTCGAGCAGATTGTCGATCACGCGCCGCAGCCGGCGCAGGGCGCCGCGGATCTCACGCACGGCCTCGCCGACCTCCGGGCCGTCGGGGCGCAGGTGCAGGTCGAGCGCGTCCATGCCGGTCTGCAACGCGGCCATGGGGGTCTTGATCTCGTGCGAGACGCTGTCGAGGAGCGAGCGGTGGAGGTCCTCGGAGGCCTGCGTGAGTTCGGCGAGGCGGACGGCCTCGAGCAGGTGATCCTTCTCGAGGATCGCCGCGGTCATGCTGGCCAGCGCCTCCAGCAGGTCGCGCTCGTCGAGCGTGTAGACGCGGCTGCCGAGGGGCTGGACGGAGAGCACGCCGTAGACGCCCGCGCGCCCGGCGAGCGGAAGATGCAGTGACGAGGCGTCCGGCAGGGTGTCGGTGAAGCGTCCGGCGGGCATGCGGTTGGCGAAGACCCATTCGACGACCCCGCGTTCCTTCGGAGGAAGGTCGAGCATGCTGGCGGGGACGGGCGCGGGGGCGAGGCGGCGCGAGGGTTCGCGCAGGGTCACCGCGGCCCGGCAGGAGAGCAGTTCCTGCACGAACGCGAGGGTGGAGACGAGGCCGGGATCGGGCTCGGGCGAGAGCGCGGTGCGGCGGGCCAGCTCGAACAGCGCCGCGGTGCGCCGCTCGCGTTTGCGCTCGGCCTGCTCCGCCAGGCGCAGCCGGTAGGTGAGATTGCCCACCGCGAGCGCCACGCCGACGAAGGTCGCGTACATGGCGGCGTCCTGGAGCGAGCCGATGGTCAGCGAATACAACGGGGGGATGAAGAGGAAGTTCCAGAGCAGCGCGCTGATGATCGCGACGGTCAGCACCACCCGGCGGGGAAAGCGGAGGCCGGCGATCACGATCCACAGCAGGTAGAGGGGCGCGACGCCCGGGTGGCCGAGCACGCGGTGCAGCGCCAGCCCGATCCCGGTCAGCAGGGCCGTGCCCCCCAGGGCGGCGAACCAGTGTCCGGCGGAAACGGGGGTGGCGGGGCTGTCCCGGCGGGTCGGGGCGGCCGGGCCGTCGGTCTCGCCGGCCTGCACCAGGCACACGTCGATGCGTCCGCTCCGGCGGATGAGGCGGCGCGGGAACGAGCCTCCCTGCAGCCAGGAGCGCCAGGCCGGCTCGCGGCTTTTGCCGGCGATGATCTGGGTGACGTTGTTCTCCCGCGCGACGCGCAGCAGGGCCTCCACCGGGTCCGGGCCGGCGACGGTCATCACCTCCGCGCCCAAGGTCCGGGCGAGGGACAGGTGCCGGGTGAGACGCGCCAGATCGGCGGCGCTGAGCGGCTCGTCGGGTTCGACGCTCACCGCCAGCCAGGTCGCGTTCAGTGCACCGGCCATGCGGCGGGTGCGCCGGATGAGGAATTCGGAGCCGGGGCTGGCGCTGACCGACACCAGCAGCCGGTCGCCGGCCTTCCAGGGGCCGTCGATGCCGCGATCGCGCATCGCCTCGCGCAGGGTGTCGCCGGTGTGTTCCGCCGCCACGCGCAGGGCGATTTCGCGCAGGGCGGAGAGGTTTTCCTCCCGGAAGAAGTTCTGCGCGGCGGAGCGGGCCTGGTCGCCCAGGTAGACCTTGCCCTCGCCGAGGCGGACCAGGAGGTCGGCGGGGGTCAGGTCGACGAGCTGGATTTCGTCCGCCAGCTCCAGCACCGGATCGGGCACAGTTTCCCGCACGGTGGTGCCGGTGATTTCCCGCACGATGTCCGCGCGGCTTTCCAGATGCTGCACATTGAGGGCGGAGAGGACCGAGATCCCCGCGTTCAGCAGTTCCCGCACATCCTGCCAGCGGCGCGCGTGGCGGCTGCCCGGGGCGTTGGTGTGGGCCAGTTCGTCCACGACCACCAGCGCGGGTTTGCGTGCCAGCAGGCCGTCGAGGTCCATTTCCTCGATCGCCACCCCGCGGTAGTTGATCTTCCTGCGCGGCTGCGCTGGTAGATCGCGCACCAGCGCCTCCGTCTCCGCGCGCCGGTGCGTTTCCACCAGTCCGATCACCACATCCCGTCCCGCCGCCAGCTCCCTCCGCGCCTCCTGCAGCATCGCGTACGTCTTGCCCACCCCTGCGCACATCCCGAGGAACAGCTTCAGACGCCCCCGCGCGGGGGGCGTCTCGACGGGCGACGAAGATGCGGAGTTTGGGTCAGAGGTCATCCAAGGCCAGATTCAAGTTTAGCACGTTTATGCGCTCGGGTCCCAAAAAACCCGCCTGGGGTCCTTCGGTGAGGTTTTGCACGGCGGTGCGGGCGGCGGCGAGTTTCGTTTCGTCCCAGCCGCGGGCGGCGGAGACGCGGGGGAGCTGGGCGAGGGCGGCGGCGGGGGAGAGGTGGGGGTCGAGGCCGCTGCCGGAGGCGCAGAGCATTTCCGCGGGCGGCGGGAAATCGGGGTGCAGCCGCAGCCATTCCGCCCGCCGCTCCTCCATCAACTCCGCGCGCTTCCGGCTGGTCGGCCCGAGGTTGCTCGCGCCGGAGGCAACGGTGGCGTACGCGACCGCGGAGGGGCGCGGGTGGATGTACTTGGCGGAGGTGAAGGACTGCGCCAGGAGTTCGGAGCCGACCACGCGGCCGTCGCGGAGCACGAGGCTTCCGCCCGCCTGACGCTGCCACACGCGGGCGGCGAGGCCGATGAGCGCGGGATAGGCGGCGCCGGTCAGCAGGGTGAGCAGGAGGGTCAGGCGGAGGGCGGTGAGGAGGGTTTTCATGGGATCTTTTCCGGAGGTCAGACGAGTCCGAGGGCGTGTAGGAGCAGGTCGATGAGCTTGATGCCGGCGAAGGGCGCGACGAGGCCCCCCAGACCGTAGATCAGCGCGTTGCGCCGCAGCAGGGCCCCGGCCCCCACCGGCCGGTAGGTCACGCCGCGCAGGGCGAGCGGGACCAGGGCGATGATGATGAGGGCGTTGAAGATCACCGCGCTGAGGATCGCCCCGCCGGGGGACGACAGCCGCATGATGTCCAGCGCGGCGAGCGGGCCGGCCTGTCCCGACGCGGCATACAGGCCGCCGAAGATCGCGGGCAGGATGGCGAAATACTTGGCGACGTCATTGGCGACGCTGAAGGTGGTGAGCGCGCCGCGGGTCATGAGGAGCTGCTTGCCGATCTCCACGATCTCGATGAGCTTGGTGGGGTTGCTGTCCAGGTCCACCATGTTGCCGGCTTCGCGCGCGGCCTGGGTGCCGGTGTTCATCGCGACGCCGACGTCGGCCTGCGCCAGCGCGGGGGCGTCGTTGCTGCCGTCCCCGGTCATGGCCACCAGGCGGCCGCCCGCCTGCTCGGCGCGGATGCGCGCCAGCTTGTCCTCGGGACGGGCCTCGGCGATGAAGTCGTCCACCCCGGCCTCGGCGGCGATCGCGGCGGCGGTGCGCGGGTTGTCGCCGGTGACCATGACGGTGCGGATGCCCATGCGCCGCAGTTGGGCGAAGCGTTCGCGGATGCCGCCCTTGACCACGTCGCTCAGCCGGATCACGCCCAGCACGCGGGCGCCGTCGGAAACAGCCAGCGGCGTGCCGCCCTGCCCGGAGATTTCGCCGGCCTGCACCTCCACCTCCGGCGGCCAGACGCCGCCGAGCGACTCGACGTGCCGCCGGATCGACTCCACCGCGCCCTTGCGCAGGGGGCGGACGCGGCCCTGCTCCGCGAGGTCCACGCCGCTCATGCGGGAGCGGGCGGTGAAGGGCACGGAGGTGGCGTGCGCGTGGGCCAGTTCGCGGCCGCGCAGGTTGAAACGCTCCTTGGCGAGGATCACGATGGAGCGCCCCTCGGGCGTCTCGTCGGCCAGCGAGGCGAGCTGGGCGGCGCCGGCCAGCTCGGCGGCGGTCACCCCGCGCGCCGGGAGGAAGTCGGTCGCCATCCGGTTGCCGAGGGTGATGGTACCGGTCTTGTCGAGCAGGAGCACGTCGATGTCGCCCGCGGCCTCGACCGCCTTGCCGCTGGTGGCGAGGACGTTGCGGCGCACCAGGCGGTCCATGCCGCTGATGCCGATGGCGCTGAGCAGGCCGCCGATGGTGGTGGGGATGAGGCAGACCAGCAGGGCGACGAGGGCGACCCAGTCGGTCGGGGCCGCGGATCCGGTCATGCGCAGAAACGCCGGCAGGGTGAAGACGGCGAGCAGGAAGAGCGCGGTGAGACTGATCAGCAGCACGTTCAGCGCGCGTTCATTCGGGGTCTTGCGGCGGTCCGCGCCCTCGATCAGCGCAATCATCCGGTCCAGGAACGATTTGCCGGGCTCGCTCGTGACGCGGATGACGATGCGGTCGCTGAGTACGCGGGTGCCGCCGGTGACGGCCGAGCGGTCGCCGCCGCTCTCGCGGATGACGGGGGCGGATTCCCCGGTGATGGCGGATTCGTCGACGCTGGCGATGCCCTCGACCACCTCGCCGTCGGCCGGGATCGGCTCGCCCGCCTCGCACACCACGAGGTCGCCGGTGCGTAGCGCGGAGGAGGACACGCGTTCCTCGCGGCCGTCCAGCAGGCGGCGCGCGGGGGTGTCGGTGCGCAGGGCGCGCAGCGCGCCGGCCTGTGCCTTTCCGCGACCCTCCGCGAGGGCCTCGGCGAAGTTGGCGAACAGCACGGTGAACCAGAGCCAGCCGGCGATCTGCACGTCGAGTCCGCTCCAGGCGACGAAAAGTTTGCCGGTGCAGAAGATGGCCCCGATGTAGACGACGAACATCACCGGGTTGGCCAACTGGCAGCGCGGGTGCAGCTTGCGCAGGCTCTCCAGCAGGGCGGGAACGGTCAGGGTGCGCAGGTGCGCGGCGGGCTTGGATGGATGCGGATTCATGGCGGGTCCTTAGAAAAGTCGGCCGGCGGAGAGGAGGAGGTGCTCCGCGACCGGGCCGAGGAACAGGGCGGGCAGGAAGGTGAGCCCGCCCACGATGACGATGACGGACAGCAGCAGGACGCCGAACAGCAGCCCGCCGGTGGGGAAGGTGCCGCCGGACGGGGGCACGGACCGGCAGCGCAGCGCGCGTCCGGCCAGCAGGAGCACGGGGACGATCACCCCGTAGCGCCCGACCAGCATGGCCACGCCCAGTCCGATGCAATAGAAGTCGGCGCCGGCGCCCAGTCCGCCGAAAGCGCTCCCGTTGTTCGCCCCGGCCGAGGTCCAGGCGTAGAGGATCTGCGAGAAGCCGTGCGGCCCCGCGTTCGAGACAGCGCCCGCGCCCGCCGGCAGCGCGCACGAGAGCGCCGTGCCCGCCAGGATCGCCGCGGACGGCAGCAGCAGCCCCGCCACCGCCCACGCCAGCATGGGCGCGTCGATCCGCTTGCCGAGATACTCCGGCGTCCGCCCCACCATCAGGCCCGCCAGGAACACCGCGAGCAGCGCGTACAGCAGCATGCCGTACATGCCCGAACCCACGCCGCCGAAAATCACCTCGCCCGTCATCATCTGGAACAGTTGCGCGGCGCCGGACAGCGGGGCCATGCTGTCGTGCATGCCATTGACCGACCCGTTCGAGGCCGCCGTCGTCGCCGCGCCCCACAGCGCGGTGGCGGCGGGACCGAAGCGCAGTTCCTTGCCTTCGAGGCCGGCCGCGCCGAGCCCGTGTTCGGCCGTGATCGACAGGGCCGTCGCGCCGAGGAAGAGCGCGGCCATCACGCCGAAGAGCACCCGGCCGTCGCGCGGCCGGCCGGTCATGCGGCCGAAGGTGAAGGGCAGCGCCGCCGGCAGCAGCAGGATCGCCAGCAGCTCGAGAAAGTTCGACAGCGGCGTCGGATTTTCGAACGGGTGCGCGCTGTTCACCCCGAAGAAGCCGCCGCCGTTGGTGCCGAGCTGCTTGATGGCGATCTGCGAGGCGGCGGGGCCGAGCGGCACCACCTGTTTCGCGCCCTCCAGGGTGGACGCCTCGGGAAAGTCCGCGAAGCTCTGCACCACCCCCTGCGACACCAGCGCGACCGCCAGCACGATCGAGAGCGGCAGCAGCACGTGCAGCGTGGCGCGCACGAGGTCCACCCAGGCGTTGCCCAGGTGGTCGCCCGGCCGGCCGCGCAGGCCCCGGACCAGCGCAAGGAACACGGCGATGCCGGTCGCGGCGCTGAGGAAGTTCTGCACGCCCAGCCCCAGCATCTGGGTCAGGTTGGAGAGCGTGGCTTCGCCCGAGTACGCCTGCCAGTTGGTGTTCGTCACGAAACTCACCGCCGTGTTGAAGGCAAGCCACGGCGGCACGGCGGGCAGGCCCTGCGGGTTGGCGGGCAGCCGGTGTTGCAGCAGTTGCAGCGCCATGAGCACCACGAAGCCGGCGAGGTTGAAGACAAGGATGGCGGACAGGTAGGTTTTCCAGCCCATGCCGCGGCCGGGGTCGACGCCCGCGCTCCGCAGGATCAGGCGTTCGACCCGTCCCAACATCCGCGAGAGCAGGTGCGGTTCGCCCGAGAAGACTTTGGCCATCCACGCCCCGAGGGCGGGAGCCGACAACCCGAGCGCGAGGAGAAACACGATCAGCAGCGCGATGTCGTTGGTTTGCATGGTGCCGACAGCATTCCACCGGCGGCCATTCGCGGCAAATTAAGAGCCGGTGCGAAGGCGCTAAAATCCCGCTAATTTCCGCGGGGGTACAGCGGGGGCCGGGCACCCGCTGGGAAGCAAGCGGGTCCGCAAGGCCCCGCTCTACCCGGCCGGGCACCCGCTCCAGGCCGTGGAGGCTGCGGCTGCGCCAAAGAAAAAATTTCTGCGCGCTACTGGCCAAGTGCTCCGCGAAGCATGGGAAAATTTCTGCCGGCCGCACCGGGCGATGGCATCGCCGACGCCCCAGTTCGGACAGGCTACAGGGTGACCACCAGGCCCAGTTCCGATGATCTGCCGGGAGGGCACGCGGAAGTGGTCGTGCACGGGTTCGCTGTTGCGGCTGAGGATGCGGTAGAGCTTCTTCTGCCAGCGGGGCATCCTGCTGCGGCCGGTGGTGTGGATGATCTCGCGGTTGAAGTAGAACGAGGTCGCCCGCTCCTTGAGCGGCACGCCCCTCTCCCGGATCGCGCGCAGGGTCTGGATGGCGTCGGGGGTCTCCATGTACCCCACGGCGGCCACCGCGCGCCAGAAGCCGTGTCCCAGGTCCTCGAGCTGCAGGCGCTCCTCGTCGGGCACCAGCGGCTGGGGGCGGGTGACGTAGTTGAGCAGCACGACGGTCTGCTGCACGCAGCGGTTCCATTTCAGGGTGTGCAGCAGCACCACCGGCACGCCCTCGGACCGGCCGGCCATGAACACGGCCGAACCCGGGGTCCGCAGGACGTTGCTGCCGGCGAGGTCGTCGATCACCAGTTGCATGGGCAGCTCGCGGGCCGCCAGGGACCCGCTGATGTTGGCCCGGCCGATCTTCCAGGTGTGCATGATCAGCAGGACGGCCGCGCCCACCAGCAGCGGCACCCAGCCGCCGTCGAGGATCTTGTGCAGGTTGGCGCCGAAGCAGGCCAGGTCGAGGACCAGGAAGAACACCAGGAAGACCAGGGCGGCCCGGAGCGGCCAGGCGAACTTTTCGCGGGCGACGCGGTAGAAGGCGTAGGTGGTCACGGCCATGGTGCCGGTGACCGCGATGCCGTAGGCGGCCGCCAGGTTTTCGGAGGTGCGGAAACCCAGCACCAGGGCGATGGACCCAGCCGCCATCAGGGCGTTGACCCCGGGCAGGTAGATCTGCCCCTCGTGCCCCTCGTTGGTGTGGTCGATCTTCATGCGCGGCACGTAGCCGAGCTGGATCGCCTGGCGGGTCAGCGAATAGGTCCCGCTGATCAGCGCCTGGCTGGCGATGACGGTCGCGAGCACGCTCAACGCCACCAGGGCGCCGCGCAGGACCCCGTGCCCGGCCAGGGCGAAGAAGAGCTCTTCCGCGTCGGGATGCGCCAGCGCGTAGGCCCCCTGGCCGAAGTAGTTCAGCAGCAGGCCCGGCATGGCGACGCCATACCAGCCCTGCATGATGGCCTTGCGGCCGAAATGGCCCATGTCGGCGTACAACGCCTCCGCGCCGGTGAAAGCGAGGACCACCGCGCCGATCAGGGCGGTCGCGCGCCCCGGCGCCCCGGCGATCAGGCGGATCCCGTACCACGGGTTGACGGCGGCGAGCACGGAGGGGTGCCGGACCAGGTGACAGAGCCCGAGCAGGGCCAGGGATCCGAACCACAGGACCATCACCGGACCGAAAATCGAGCCGATCCGCCCGGTTCCCTGGTACTGGATGGCGAAGAGGGCGAACAGGATGCCCGCGGCGATCCAGGGGATGAAGGGGCCGAGGGCGGGGCTGAGGGTTTGCAGGCCCTCTGCGGCGCTGATGACCGAGATGGCCGGGGTGATGATCCCGTCGCCGTACAGCAGCGCCGCCCCGGCCAGGACGGTGAGGGCGAAGAGACCCACCCGTTTGCCGCCGTCCGGCTTGCGGGTCAGGGCCAGCAGGGCGAAGATCCCCCCTTCCCCGCTGTTGTCGGCCCGGGTGACGAACGCGAGGTACTTGACGCACACGACGAGCATGAGCATCCAGAAGACGAGGGACAGGCTGCCCAGCACCGCCAGGCGGCGGTCGAGGCCGCCCAGGCAGTTCAGGCACTCGCGGAGGGCGTAGATGGGGCTGGTGCCGATGTCGCCATACACCACCCCCAGGGCGCCGAGCACCAGGAGACCGTGTCTGGTTGTGGGGTGGGGGTGGACGTGTGCCGCGGAGGGCGGCGTCGAAGGGCCGGGTTCGGCCGGGGGTGTCGTTTGCATGGGGGCGGCCGGGAACGGCCAATTCCGGCACCTGAGCATCCCGCGGGACGTATCGTCAAGTGGAGTTTGCGCCCATGGGTGATCCGCCGTTCACCCATATACGGGTCGCCCCGGTACAGCGGGGGCCGGGCACCCGCCCGGCAGTACAGCGGGGGCTGGGCACCCGCTCCACGCCACGGAGGCTGCGGCTGCGACGAACGATAATTTTCTCTCGCAGAGCACGCTAAAATCCCATTCCCATTTTCGCGGCTTTCGCGTGTTTCGTAGTTTCCCCGGACCGAGCGGCAGCGAGCTGCCGCAGTCAGGGTTTGAAGATTTTGGTCGTCAGATCCTTGATGGGTTGGAAGTGTTTGGCGTTGCTTGTGCAAAGGACCAAACCCTGCTCCGTGGCGGTGGCGGCAATGATCGCGTCACCGGCGCGCAGGCCGTGCGACAACCCGTATTCCTCGACATAGACGGCGGCCCGATGACCGATGTTCTCGGTCAGGGGCAGGGTGATGAAGCCGAAGTCCCGCAAAAACGATTTTGTCAGTTCGCGCTGCCGCCGGTTCTCCGCCCCTTGCAACAACTCCATGTAGGACTGCACGGACAGCAGACGTTCGGCCGTGTCTTCGATCAACCGGGCCGCCTTGAGGTTGCCCCGCTGCACCCAGATGAACATGTCCGTGTCAAAGAGCACGGTGGCGTCCCCCGCGCAGCCGGTCCATGACGGTCTCGACCGACTCCTCCGCCGCCTCGGAGCCGAAGAAGGCGTGGTCGCGCAGGCGTCCCCTGATCGCCGCCGCAGCCGCCGGCTGGATGACCCCCTTCACCTTGCCGCGGTGCAGGACCCTGACCGCCTCGTTCCGTTCCAGCGCCTTCAGCACGTCGTTCATGTGATAGCGCAGATCAACCACCGTTGCTTCCATGGGAATTCCTTTTGGGATGTATAGAAGGACTATACATGACCGAGGGCCTGCGGTCCACGCCAATTCCAGGGAGGAAGAGGGGGAACTACGAAAAGCGCGAAAGACGCGAAAAGGAGGAGGGAAATGGGGTTGCACCCGAAATGGACGCGGGTTGGTCCGGGGTATGCTTCGCATGGGCGGGGCGGCCTGAAGGGCCGCGACATACCAGCCCAGGGCAAGTGAGCCGGCCGGCGAACGCCGCCCTGGGTCCGCCATTCCCCGACGGCCCGAGCCCTGAAAGGGCGACACATGCATCCACCCCAACGCCGATCCGGGTCAAAACGCGCCCCGTCAAGGCTTTGACAACCCGCTTGGATTTGGCGCAGCCGCAAGCTCCGTGGCCTGGGGAATGTAGAATGTCGAATTTCGATTGGCGAACGACCGGAGAAAGGACGTCTCCGCGATCTTTGCGATCTCTGCGAGAGACATCTTCTTGGCGTCTTTGCGTCTTGAAGCCGCTACCGCGGCTGGGCGTGAAACCTTATTTATTCGCCGTCTTTTCCGGCCTTCCAGCCTTCCTTATAAAAATTGTATTCAGGGCGCGGGAAGGCGGGGGGAGGCTGCGAGCAGGGTCTGGGTGTAGGGATGGCGGGGGGAGGCGAAGAGGGTTTCGGCGGGGCCTTCCTCGACGACCTTCCCGGCCTGCATGACCGCGACATGACCGGCGATGTGGCGGACGACGGCGAGATCGTGGGAGATGAAGAGCATGGTCAGACCCATGTCGCGGCGGAGATCGGCGAGCAGATTGAGCACCTGGGCCTGGATCGAGACGTCGAGGGCGGAGACGGGTTCGTCGGCGATGAGGAGATCGGGCTCGAGAATGAGGGCGCGGGCAATGGCGAGACGCTGGCGCTGGCCGCCGGAAAACTCGTGGGGATAGCGGCGTAGAATGCGGGCGGAAAGACCGACACGGTCGAGCATGCGGGCGATCAGGGCGGTGCGCTCCGCCGCGGGCATCGGGCGGTGGACGTGCAGGGGCTCGGCCAGGATCCGGGCGACGGTCATGCGGGGGTTGAGCGACGCAAAGGGATCCTGGAAGACCATCTGGACGCGGCGGCGCAGGGGGCGGAGTCCGGCGGTGTCCTTTCCGGCGTAGTCGACGCCGTCAAAGACGATGGCGCCGGAGGCCGCGGGGACCAGGCCGAGGATGGCGCGGGAGATGGTGGTCTTGCCGCAGCCGGATTCGCCGACGAGGCCGAAGACGGTTCCGCGCCGGACGGAGAGGGAGACGCCGTCCACGGCGCGGGTGACCAGCGGCGGCTTGAAGAGGCCGCGCCGGCGGGAAAAGACGACGCGCAGGTCGCGCAGCTCAAGCAAGGCGTCGGACATCGACGGCCTCCTCTCGTACGCGCACGCAGGCGCTGCGGCGGCCGGGGGCGACGTCGCCCAGCACGGCCGGGACGGTCGCGCAGCGCTCCGCCGCGAGCGGGCAGCGCGGGGCGAAGGGGCAGCCGGGCGGAAGCCGCAGCGGGTCGGGCGGCAGGCCGGCGATGGAGTGCAGCGGCTCGCCGGGTTGGTGGGCGGCCGGGACCGACCGCAGGAGGGCGGCGGTGTAGGGATGCATCGGCGTGTGGAAGATGGCGGGCACGGGCGCGGACTCGACCGCCCGGCCGGCGTACATGACCATCACGGAATCGGCGATGCCGCTGATGACGGCGAGGTCGTGGGTGATGAAGATGACGGCGGTGCCGTGGTCGCGGCGGAGGGTGCGGATGAGGTCGAGGATCTGCGCCTGCACGGTGACGTCGAGGGCGGTGGTGGGCTCGTCGGCGATCAGCAGGCGCGGGCGGGTGATCATGGCCATGGCGATCATCACGCGCTGGCGCATGCCGCCGGAGAATTCGTGCGGGTACTGGTTCATGCGCGCCTCGGGATCGGCGATGCCGACCTCGCCGAGGGCGGCGGCGGCGCGCTTGAGGGCCTCGGCCCTGGACAGACGCAGGTGGACGCGCAGGGGCTCGATGAGCTGCGTGGAGACGCGCAGGTAGGGGTTGAGCGAGGTCATCGGGTCCTGGAAGATCATCGCGATGTCGCGTCCGCGCACGGCGCGCAGCGCGGCGGGGCGCAGCCGCAGCAGGTCCTTCCCGTCGAATTCGGCCACGCCCGACTCGATGCGCGCCGGCGGCGTCGGCAGCAGGCCGAGCAGGGACATGCAGGTGACGGACTTGCCGGAGCCGGATTCGCCGACGATGCCGAGGGCGCCGCCGGGTTCGAGCGAGAAGGACACGCCGTTGACCGCCTTCACCACGCCGTGGCGGGTGTGGAAGCCGACCGAGAGATCGCGGACGTCGAGCAGGGCCATGTCAGTCCTTCGCCCCCCGGACGTCGAGCGCGTCGCGCAGGCCGTCCCCCAGGGCGTTGAGCGAGAAGATGGTCAGCGAGAAGAACAGCCCCGGGAAGAGGAGCTGCCAGGGGGCGACCTCCATGGCCTTGGCGCCGTCGCCGATGAGGATGCCCCACGAGCTCATGGGCGGCTGCACGCCGAGGCCGAGGAAGCTGAGGAAGGCCTCCAGCAGCATCACGCTGGGCACGGTGAGGGTGACGTACACGACGACCGGCCCGAGGCAGTTGGGCACCAGGTGGCGCAGGATGATGCGGCGGCGGGGCATGCCGATCGCCACGCAGGCCTCGATGAACTCCTGCCGCTTGAGGCCCATGACCTGCGCGCGCACGATGCGGGCCATGGTCAGCCATTCCACCGCGCCGATGGCGAAGAAAAGCAGCACGAAGTTGCGGCCGAAGAGGGTGAGCAGGAGGATGACGAAGATGGTGAAGGGCAGCGCGTAGAGGATGTCGACGATGCGCATCATGACCATGTCGGTGCGCCCCCCGAGGTAGCCGGCGACGGCGCCGTAGAGCACGCCGATGAGGAGGGAGACGGCGGTGGCGGAGAGGCCGACGGCGAAGGAGACGCGCCCGCCGACCATCACGCGGGTGCAGAGGTCGCGCCCGTTGTAGTCGGTGCCCATCCAGTGCTGCGCCGAGGGCGGGACGGCGCCGGTCATGATGTCGTCCTCCTCGTAGCCGTAGGGGGAGAAGGCGGGGCCGACGAGGCAGAACAGCGCGATGAGGATGAGCAGCAGTCCGCCGACCACGGCGAGGCGGTTCTTGCGCAGCCGCAGCCAGGCATCGTGTCCGAGCGACGAGCCCTTTTCGAGGTCTTCGAGGGAGGGGACGCTCATTCGCCGAGCCTCAGACGGGGGTTCATGAGGGCCTGCACGACGTCGACCAGCAGGTTCATCACGATCATGATGAAGCCGATGAAGAGCACGGCGCCGAGGATGAGGAAGTAGTCGCGGTTGAAGGCGGCGTTGACGATGATCTGCCCGAGGCCGGGGATCTGGAAGATGCTCTCGGTGACGAAGGTGCCGGTGATGAGGCCGGCGGTGGCGGGGCCGAGAAAGCTGACAGCCGGCAGCAGCCCGCCCTTGAGCGCGTGCACGAGGATGATGCGCGCGGGCGAGAGGCCCTTGGCCTTCGCGGTGCGGATGAAGTCCTGCGAGAGCACGTCGCGCATGCCGGCCCGGGTGAGGCGTGCGAGGTAGGCCGCGTAACCGGCGCCGAGGGTGATGGCGGGCAGGACGCGGTCGCCGGCGGTGTTCCAGCCGGCCACGTTGAACCAGCCGAGGTTGAGGCCGAAGACGAGCAGGAGGATCGGGCCGAGCACGAAGCTGGAGATGCAGATGCCGGCCATGGCGAAGGTCATGGGCACGGCGTCGGTCCAGGTGTTGGGGCGCAGCGACGCGATGACGCCCGCGCCGAGGCCGAAGACGATCGCGAAGAGCAGCGCCCACAGGCCGAGTTCGAGCGAGACGGGGAAGGCCCCGGCGATGAGGGAGTTGACGGTCTCGGTGGTGTGCTTGAACGACGGACCGAGGTCGCCGCGGGCGACGTTGGCGAGGTAGCGGCCGTATTGCACGACCAGGGGCTTGTCCAAACCGTAGTAGGCGTCGAGCCGCTTCTGCACCTCCTCGCTGACCGCCTTTTCCTTGCTGAAGGGCCCGCCGGGGGCGAGGCGCACCATGAAGAAGGTGAGCGTCGCGATGACGAAGAGGGTCGGCAGGGCCTCCAGGAAGAGGCGGCGTAGGATGAACTTCAGCATCCGGGGTCAGTCCGCCTTGAGCGAGACGTGCTTGTACGGGTGGTGGTCGAGGTTGGTGGGGTTCCAGCCCTGCACGCGCGGGTGCACCAGGTTGACGGTGCGGTAGTGGTAGAGGGTGAGGATGGGCAGCTCGGCGGCGAGCAGGGCCTCGGCGCGCTGGAAGGCCTCCATGCGGGGCTCGCCGGTGGTGCGGCCGGCCTCGGCGATGGCGGCGTCATAGGCGGCGCTGCTCCAGCCGGTGTTGTTGTTGCCGCCGCCGGTGACGAAGAGGTCGAGGAAGCTCATGGGGTCGTTGTAGTCCGCCGTCCAGCCGGCGCGGCAGATGCCGAAGTCCAGTTTGCGCCGGGTGTCCATGTAGACCTTCCATTCCTGGTTGACCAGGTTGACCTTCACGCCGAGTTCGCGGTTCCACATCTGCTGGACGATCTCGGCCATGATGCGCTGGTTGTCGGAGGTGTTGTAGAGCAGGTCCACGTCGGGAAAGCCCCGCCCGCCGGGATAGCCCGCGTCGGCCAGGAGCTTGCGGGCCTCGTCCAGCGTGCCGGCGAGCGCGGAGCGGCTGGTGAAGCCGGCGGTGTCGGGCGGGGTGAGGTAGAGGGCCGGGGTCTGCCCGCCCTTGAGGATGCGGTCGCAGATGGCCTGGCGGTTGATGGCGAGCGAGAAGGCCTTGCGCACGCGCAGGTCGTTGAAGGGCTTCCTGGTGG